>DAOUKO010000047.1:0-119336 GCA_034421215.1 Dehalococcoidia bacterium | reverse complement strand
ATGACGGCCTGCGGGATTTCGACGCCAAATGCGCGGAGTTGCCGCGTGGCTTCGAGTCGGTGCCAGAGCGTCGCGCCTTCCATCTTGCCCTGCACCATGTCGGACAGGAATTCGAAGATTATCCGGCCGTTGTCGGTCACCTCGCGGGCGACTTCGGCGAGGGATGGGCGCTGTTCTTCGGTTGTTGTTTGGCCCTGGCATTCGTACATATGTTCTACAGTAACGCTGGTAGGTGGATGTGGTCAACGGGCGGGTGGCGGAGGCGAGATGGAGGTTTGGGTGTAGCCGCGCCCCGCTGCCCCTGGGTCCCGGCCCCCGATCGGGGTCGGGGGTGACGTTCCTTCGCCGGAATGACGGTAGGTGGGATGGGTGTTGGTGGTTGGGTGAGAACGGGTGGGGTGTAGCCGCGCACCGCTGCCCGTCCACCGTGGGTACCGGGTGTCCCCGGCACGACGGCAGGTGGGATGGGTGTTGGTGGTGCCGTGAGAATGGGGTTGGGGTGTAGCCGCGCCTCGGTGCCCCTGGGTCCCGGCCCCCGATCGGGGTCGGGGGTGACGTTCCTTCGCCGGAATGACGGGTGGTGGGATGGGTGTTGGTGGTGGGGTGAGAACGGGGGTTGGGGTGTAGCCGCGCACCGGTGCCCCTGGGTCCCGGCCTTCGCCGGAACGACGGCAGGTGGGATGGGTGTTGGTGGTGGGGTGAGAACGGGGGTTGGGGGGTAGCCGCGCACCGTTGCCCCTGGGTCCCGGCCTTCGCCGGAATGACGGTTCGTGGGATGGGTGTTGGTGGTGGGGTGAGTATGGGGTTGGGGGGTAGCCGCGCACCGGTGCCCCTGGGTCCCGGCCTTCGCCGGAACGACGGGTGGTGGGATGTGTGTTGGTGGTGGGGTGAGAATGTGGTTGGGGTGTAGCCGCGCACCGGTGCCCGTCCACCGTGGGTACCGGGTTTCCCCGGCACGACCCCGTATCGGGTACGGGGCAGGCTACCCCGGGATGGTGGGGTGAGTATGGGTTTGGGGGATAGCCGAGCACCGGTGCCCCTGGGTCCCGGCCTTCGCCGGAACGACGCCGTATCGAGTGCGGGGTGACGTTGTTACCCCGGCACGACGTAGTGGGGGAGGGTGACGGGCGGGAGGTTCTGCGGTTCTCTCAGGATGAGTTCGTCACCCACTCCACCCCGTTCAGCAACAGCCGCCTGAATCCCGCGTTGTGACTCTCGACCGCGTGGCCCAACGCTGTGTTGAAGACCCGGCCCTTGCCGTATGTTGCCGTCCAGCCCAGGGGCCAATTCGTGCCCTCGTACTCGGCTTGCAGGAATACGTTTGCCCGTTCCGAAACGTTTAACTGGATGTACAGTTCGTCCCACGTCTCGAAGTCCTCGACTCCCGCCGCGCCCGGGTTATCCGGGTCGGTGACTTTCACGGTGAACGTCATGAGCGGCGGGTGCGTGCTCTTGCCGGTGACCCATCCACCGGCCGTCATCGCCTGCATTACGGGCCAGTAAGGGCACGAGTCCGGCGAGACGTGGACCGACACCAGGCCGCCACCGTTGGCGACGAACATATAAAGGCCGTTCCGTTCAGCGGCCTCGAGATCGACTCCGAACCTGGGGTTGCGCCACATGTTGAGGACGATTGCGTCGTAATCCGTCAGGTCCGGATCGGCCAACTCGTTGCCCGAATCCGTGATGTCCACAGTGTGACCGGCTTCCCGCAGGATTCCGGCCAGCGAAGGCGTTGTCTGCTCCCACTTGTGGGACCCCCCTGTCCCCGGCGGGTTCGTTACCAACATCAGTCTCATGTCTTCCGACTCCTGTCAGACTCTGCGGCCGGCAGTCGCTAATGTCCCGATCCCGACTTGAGCCGCATAACTTACACCCGTACGATACATTGACCGCGCTCAACAGCCCGGCGATCTCATGTCCCACGGGAAAAGAAGGTACTACAAATGGTAAGACTTGCCGCAAATTTGACCCTTATGTTCAACGAAGTCGATTTCATGGACCGGTTTGGCGCCGCCGCCGCCGCCGGATTCAAAGGCGTTGAATACCTCTTCCCGTACGACTACCCGGCCGATGACATAGCCGAACAACTGGAAAAACACGGGCTCGAACAGGTCCTGTTCGACTTCCCGGCAGGCGATTGGGACGGCGGCGACCGCGGTCTGGCGTGCATTCCCGACCGCGTCGGTGAATTCCAGGATTCAGTCTGGCAGGCCCTCGAGTACGCCAAGACCCTCAAGTGCACGCGGCTCACCTGCCTCGCAGGACTCACCCCCGACGGCGTGGACCCAGCCAAGGTCGAGGAGACGATGGTCGACAACCTCAAGTTCGCCGCCAACGCTGCGGCGGGCACCGGCATAACGGTACTCGTGGAACCCCTCAATACCAGGGACGTCGCCGGCACGTACGTCTACACGTCAGGACACGGCCGGTCCCTCGTAGAAGCGGCCGATTCTCCAGTCGTCAGGTTGCAGTATGACATCTACCACATGCAGATCATGGAGGGGGACCTGGCGCCCACGATCGACGCCAACATGGACGTGATCCACCACTTCCAATTGGCCGACAACCCGGGACGCAACGAGCCCGGCACCGGCGAAATCAACTACGACTACCTGCTGCCACATATCGACGGCCTGGGCTACGAAGGCTGGGTCGGCTGCGAGTACAAGCCGGCAGGCAGGACCGAGGCCGGGCTCGGCTGGGCCGCCAAGTACATGTAGAGGCCCGGGCGCTCGGCACGCGTTGCGGAGGCATCCAGAATCACCATGGCCTTGTTAAGGCCTCACGATGTGATGAAAGTTGGGTGGCGCCTGCCGGTTTGTGGTTGTACATGTCGGGCGTACCCACCGCCGCGCCCCACCGTGGGTACCGGGTTTCCCCGGTAAGACGAAGGGGTGTGGGCCCACCATGGGTACCGGCCCCGCATCGGAGAGCCTGTCTCAATAGTCCCCTCTCCCGTTTCGCGGGTGAGGGCATCATGGGGTGAAATCGTAAGTCCCTCGTTTGATACGACGATTCCGGTTGGCCGGCGTGTCGCCCTCACCTCAATCCTCTCCCCCAGGAGAGGAGGCAAGCCAGCCCGGGGAGAATCGTCGTAACCATGTGAAACGGACCCGGAGCACGCGGTTATGAACAACTGGACCAATGTGTTGTTGGCGGTCCTGCTCGCATTCGAGTTGGCCACCGGTCTGTTCGGCCTGGTCGCAGGCGCTTCGGACCGGGAGTTCATCCTCATCTTGCACAACATCGGCGCGTTCGCCATCATCGCCATCGCCGGGTGGAAGGTGCTGATTGTGGCGGGTTCGCTCCGGCGGCGCAGCGGCGGGGCGGCGCGGATCGGCTCCCTGGTGTTGGCAACCCTGGTCCTGCTCGCCTTCGGACTCGGCCTGGCGTGGTCGCTCAACGGCTTCTTCCGCTTTGCCGGGATCACCGGACTCAACTGGCACATGTTCGCCGGCATCGCCGCCCTGCCGATCGCCTTCTGGCACGCCCTGAAGTACACCAGGAGACTACGAGTAGGCTTCAACGCAGACCGGCGGGCGGCCATCAAGCTCGGCGGAGCATTGGCGGCAGGGACGGGATTGTGGCTGGTATACGAGGGCTTTCTGAGGCAGTTCGACCTGGCAGGCGCGTCCCGCAGGTTCACCGGGTCCCACGAATACAGCGGGCCCGGCGCCAACGCCTTCCCAAACACATCCTGGCTGAACGACCGCCCCGGTCGTGTGGACGTCGAATCGTGGAGGTTGCGGGTCGGCGGCAACGTGGCCACCCCGTTCGAACTGGACTTCAACGACCTGGAGAAGCTCCCGGCCTCGTCGGTAAACGCCACTCTCGACTGCACGGGAGGTTGGTACGCCAACCGCACCTGGCGGGGAGTACGCGTGTCCGACCTTCTCGACATGGCGGGCCTGGAGGACGGCTCCCGCAGCGTCACCTTTGGGTCAGTGACCGGGTACTACCGGCGCGCCTCGCTCGAGGAGGCCGAAAACTACATCCTTGCGACGCACGTTGGCGACGAAAGGCTGACGCATGGACATGGCGCGCCGCTGCGCCTGGTCGCTTCCGGCCGCAGGGGTTTCGAATGGGTGAAGTGGATCGACTCGGTGACGGTCAACGACACGCCGAAGTGGCTTCAACCCCCGTTGCCTCTTCAGTAGGAGGCTTTTGCGTTATCTCCGATTCGCCGGCGATAGCGGGTTTCAGAGGGGTATGGCCGGTACGAGGTCGCTTGCGGCTAGGTGCGTATCACCCTCACCCCAACCCTCTCCCTCCAGGAGAGGGGGTTTGGCAAGCGTCTCATTAGGCCCCGGCTCGGGCGTGCGGCACGATCCCGACGCCTTAATCGGGCTTCTTGGCGACGACGATCATCCGGCGTGATTGGCCTGAGTACGGAGCAGCGTCGTAGCCTCCGAACACCCTGTCCAGGACCAGTCCGGCGCGGCCCAACATGCCCGCCATCTCGGTGAGCGTGTAGAGCCGGATCTTGTGGCCCACGGACTCCCGCCGTACGCCGCCCGGGCCGATGATGGAAAAGCTGACGTGGTTCCTGCTGGCCAGGAGGTCCAATTCCCTGTGCTCCAGGATGGTCGTGCCGTCCTCTTCCACCCGCCACTCGTTCTCGACGTTGTTTGCTATCACCCATTCCCGATTCAGCAGGTCGATCAATGCCGTTCCGCCCGGCTTCAGCGCGTTGTGGATGGCATGGAGCACGAGTTGATCGTCGGCCTCCGACTCCAGGTACCCGAAAGCCGAGAACATGTTGATGACCGCATCGAATCGCAGGACATAGGGAATGTGGCGCATATCGCCGCGGACCAGTTCCAGCGACACGCCCTCCTTGTCAGCCGCGTCGCGGGCCTCCGCGAGGTACTGCTCGCTCAGGTCTAACCCAGTGACCTGCATCCCCACCTGCGCCAGCCTGACCGCGTGCCGGCCGTGCCCGCAGCAAAGGTCGAGCACCTCCTGTCCGGCGGAGAGACCAATTGCCCACGCGGCAAAGGCCGTCTCCTCGTCGCTGCGCTCGTCCGTCAGGGTCGAGCGGTACGCGATGCGGTAGTCGTCGCCGAAGAATTCCTCGTACCAGGGACGTTCTGCGCTATTCACAGTCCGGACTTTCCGTGCCTAACCAGTCGCCGCAGCAGCGTACCTGGACCTGTCGGCCACACCGGCTTCCGCAAATGCCGATTGGCGTTCGAAGCACTTGTTGCATGCCCCGCAGTGAACATCACCGTCCGGGTCCGCGCAAGTGAGCGTCGCGTCGATCGGCAGGCGCCGGTACTTGCGGACCAGGTCTTCCTTGTGCATGCCGCTGAAAGGCGCCTCAACGACGATCTTGTGGTTCAGCCCGGCGCTGAGGGCCTCCGCAAAGGAACTGAAGAAGCCCGGGGTCGCATCGGGAAAGGGATTGGACCCGAGCGATCCTATGACCACCCGGTGTACGTCGTGGGTGCTGCACCACACGGCCGCCAGCCCGATGAGCAGGATGTTCCGGCCGGGGATGTACATCTGCTCATCCGGGGCGTCGTAGTCTGGAATTCCCTGGCCTGTGACACTCCAGTGCCCGCCCAACAACGGTGCCACCTTGACGGACAGGTACGTGGTCGGTCGAATATTCGGACTTCCAACGGCCTCGATGAACCGTTCCAGGGAAGCCTTTTCCGCGGATTCCCAGACCATCCCGGCCTCGACGTAAATCGGATAGGCCACTCCGCTCGACGCCGTTTCGGCGAGAAGGGCCGCGCTGTCCAACCCGCCGCTTGTGAGCACCGCGGTTGCTGTCACGTCAGCCGCCTTCCCTGTACGTGGCGTAGCTCGACGGCGTCTCCCACAAACGCGCTTCCACGATATTTAGGCCCATCTGCTTCGCAACGGCAAAAATGTGTTGCGCGATGTTTTCGGCGGTAGGGTTGGCGTTCATCAGGTAAACAGGTTCGTTCAGGTCGATCAGCGCTTCGGCCATCGGGTCATCCCTGCACAGGATCATCCGGTGGTCGAGGTTTTCGTCCACCCAGCCCTTGACCAACTCCTTCACGTCCCCGAAATCGACCACCATTCCGCAGTCATCGAGCTTGTCGGCGGCTATATCGACTTCCAGGATGCCGTTGTGGCCGTGGAGGAACCGGCATTTGCCGTCGTAGTTGATCAGCCGGTGGCCGTACGCAAAATCTATGACCTTGGTCACAGAATGCCTTTGGCGTTGGACCGGACGGCTATTCGCCATCGTCGACAACCCCCGGACCGGCGACATGTCGGCCGGAATCTACCCGTATCGTCTCTCCGGTTATCGTTTCGCTCTTCAGGAGCGTGACCACGATTTCTGCTATCTCGTCCGCAGACGACTCCCGTTTTAACGGAGCCTGCGCGAGGACGTCTTTATCCCAACTCTCCTGGCTGATTTCGGGCGGCCTCATCGTGGGACCGGGCGCAATGGAGTTGACGAGTATGCGGTGCTGGGCCAACTCTGCCGCAAACGCCCTGGTCATGAACCCCACGGCCGCCTTGGCGGTGAGATAAGGCAGGTAACCGGTGTATGGGGTCGCGCCTGCAGCCCAGTCACCGAACATGATGAGATGCCCGTTGGTGGATAGCCCGTTGTGCCGCATGATCCTGGCCGCGCTGGCGCAAAGCAGGTAACTGCCCTTGGCGAGTCCCATCGCCCGGTCCCAGGCTTCCCCGTCCATTTCATCCAGAGTCGCGCTGGGATAGTCCGACGCCAGGTTGATGACGAAGTGGAGTCCCCCGAGCGAGTTTGACGTCTCGCTGACCAACCGGTCGACATCCTGTTCGTTCGTGAGATCGCCCTGGACGACGCAGGTCTTACCAACCCGGCCGGAAACCAACGATTCGAGACGTTCCGCCTCGGCCCGCGAAGACCGGTAGGCGATCGCCAAATTCACGCCCTCCATCGAAAGCCGCTGGGCGACGCGTTCGCCAATGCGCTTCGTACCGGCCAGCAGAGCAGCTTTGCCGTTGAGTTCCAGCATGGCTGCTTACCTCCTTCTCGGCGGGAACACCGGTTCTCTTCCCTGCCGACTATCGACACTCATACAGTAACAATGTTTCCTTCTGAACACCCGCCAATCTCCGTTCAACTCTGCCGGGTACATTCTCTTGCGTAGACCCTTGCGTAACCTACGATTGACCGGCGACAGAGGGGTTCATTGGCCTTATTTCAATTTGCGTTTCGCCCTCACCCCAACCTTCTCGCTCCAGGAGAGGGAGTTTTGCAAGGATCTCCCTGCGGGGGAGAAATGCCGCCTGGTCTTGGACGGTGACGGGCGCATCTAGTAAATTCCTGGTATCAACTCGCCACTGTCTCGCCTTCAGTCAACAGGTATTCCAGCCTCCCGGAGAAATCACTTGGCCTCTCACGATTGGGAACCCCTCAGATGTACCGTCCAGGGAGCGATTGACCGCGGCCAGATCGGCCGACCCGCCGCCCTGCGAGTGACTGCGCACGCCGCGGGCGGACAGGCCGAACATGCCAAACTCGCTGCCGAACTGCGCCGCCTCGCAGAGTCATGGTTCGGCGGCGAGAGCGAGTCTGAGTACGAAATTGGCGGTGACGGGTCGCCCGCTTTATGCGCGCTGAAGTGGGACGGTGGGCAGTCGGCATTGATTGCCGTTAGCGCCGGCGCGGGCCGCACAGGCGGCAATCTCATGCTCATGGGCTCCAACGGAACCCTGTATCACGACATCAAACTCGACGGCGGGGAGGAAGCGTAAGTGGGCAAGTACGGCGTCGTCGCCATCGGCGGCAACAGGACTCACCAGGAAGGCTACGCGCGTGAATTCGCGGCGGACCCGCGTTGCGAGTTGATCGCGGTGGCGGACGAGCCCGGTCTACCGGAATACCGCGAGGGCCTGAACCGGTTGCTCGCAAGCGAATTGGGAGTACCGTACCTGGCGCTCGACGACGCCCTGGCGCGGGACGACGTCCACATCGTCGATAACTGCGCCGACGTGGAGCGGAGGGCGAGAGTCGGCGTCAAGGCGGTGGAGGCCGGCAAGCACCTGTACATGGACAAGCCCCTCGCCGCATCGGTCGAAGACGCCAACATGATGGCGGACGCCGTGGACCGGGCCGGAGTGTGTTCTCAGATGTTCACCCAGGTGAACACCAGTTGGGCCGGGGCGGCAAAGGCGGCAATCGACTCCGGTCGGCTCGGTAATTTGCTGGCAGTTCATTGCGACATGCTGATGGCGAAGGGAAAGCCGGGGACCGTCCCACCGGGCACAATACGGCGCGAACGGCCCAGCACCGGAATCTTCACCCACGTTGAAGCCAAAAGGGAGCTCACGGATATGGGCGTTTATCCCGTGGCCCTGGTCCAGTGGCTCAGCGGGCAGCGAGTGAAGACCGTGTACGGCATCACCGGCAACTACTTCTTCAAGGAACACGCAGCGCTGGACATCGAAGATTACGGCGCCCTGGCGCTAACCCTGGCGGACGGGCGCGTCGCCAGCATCGCAAGCGGCAGGATCGGCGTGACCAGTCATCCGCGCGGCGGACAGCAACGGATAACGATGATCGGCGACGCGGGAATCGCAACCTTCGGCGAGGCGGAGCCACACGTCGAGATATTCAACGACCAGCCGCCGTTTGAGATGCCCCTTGTTCACCCCTACGATCCGATGGCGATGTGGTCGTCCACACAGCGCGAGACCCAGCCGCGCGACAAGGACCGCGTCCTGCCACTCGACGGCGGAGGTCAGGGCAACGACATCTCCGCATTTGTAGACTGCCTCGAATGCGGCGCAAGGCCCGAAGTGACGGTCCGCGACGCTGTACACCACATCGAGGTAATCATGGCCGGCTACGAGTCGGCTGCGAGCGGCAAGCCCGTCGATATCCCGGCGCCCGCCGCGTGATGCCCGATCGCTTCAGGCTCGACGGCACGACCGCAATAGTCACGGGCGGGTCCAGGAATATGGGCCGTACGTTTTCGCTGGCTCTAGGCGACGCCGGCGCGGACGTTGCCATTGTCGACCTGCCGCAGCAGGCCGACGCGGCGGCCGACGTGGTCCGCGAAATAGAAGATCGCGGCAGGCAGGCGTCATTCTTTCCCCTGGACCTGACGCTGCCCGGTGATATCCCCGCGTGCGTCGCACAGATCGCGGCCAATATGGGGCCGGTCGCAACGCTGGTAAACAACGCCGGCAAGACCGACGATGTTCCCACGCCCGCCCTCGACTACGGGGCAGACGTCCTCGACGACCATTACGAGGTCATGGTCCGGGGCACGTTTCTCATGTCCCAGGCCGTGGCCCGCCACATGGTGGACTCGGGGACGCGCGGTTCGATAATCAACATCGCTTCGAGGGTCGGCGTACAGGTCCAGCCCAACAACCTCGGCTACGGGATTGCCAAAGCGGCAATCGTCCACATGACCCGGATAATGGCCCTGGAACTGAAGCCGCACGGGATACGCGTCAACGCGCTGGGCCCGGGAGCCATCCCGCGGGAGGAGGACCCAGTTTCGGACGCACCGCGGGTACAACCGCAAACAGGGAGGTTCCTGTACGACCGCAGGCTCGAATACGACGACCTGGCAGGGGCCGCAGTCTACCTGGCATCCGGGGCGTCTGCGATGGTGACCGCCCAGGTCCTCATCGTCGACGGCGGCCTCGGGTTGGTGTCACCCTACTGAACGGAGTATCGCGGGTAGTCATTGTCGGAAGAAGCTGATTCGTTCCTGACCCGGCCACGAAAGGCGTTGGGCAACGGCCGACAAAACACGTAGACGCGGGCGATTTCAACTCTCCCGGAATCCGCCGGCCCAAAGTTTCTCCAGGCGGCTCATTGATCCTGCGTCAAGAGGACCCTGTCGCGCAGCATCGGCCGCAGCCTCCAGCTGTTCGAGGGCGGAAATCCCCAACAGCGAACTGGAAATTTCATCGTTCGCCAGCGCGAATCGAACTGCGGCAGTCCTGACGCCGCCTTCGGCGTCCGACGCGGTCCCCAAAAACGACAACGCCTTCGCCTGCCGCAACTCCTCATCCCTACTGAAACCGAGCACGGACTCCGAGCTGGTCGTTCCGGCAAAACCCTGCCCGGCAGCGGCGCCGGCCAGCACGCCTCCACCCATCACTCGGATCGCAACGACTCCCATACCTCGTTGATTGGCCCTGTTGATTGCCAGCTTGAAGTCGTGCAGCGTAGATGATCCGGGCAGGGGAATCGAACCGCTGGGATTGAGGAGGCTGTAAAACGCCTGCATCACCTCGAACCGCCCGCTATCGATCAGTTCGATTACGGCTTCGGCGTCTCCAGTGCCGGTGAATCCGATGTGCTTGGCCAGTCCCCTGGCTCGCACCTCGTCCAACGCGTCCGCGATCCCACCCGATCGCAGCACGTCTTCCGGCGAAACGGCCGCATAGCCGTCGTGGGGACCTTCCCCGTGATAGCGGACGTTGTTGTGGAGATACAGGATTTCTACGGAGTCGCGGCCCAGTCGTTCGAGCGACTCTTCAGTTGATCTCAACGTCCAGGACCTGAAGTCCGCGAAGTGTTCGTCGAAATACTCGACCTTTGTGCCAATGACGCAGTCGGCGGGCGCGTCATCCAGGACCTTGCCAAGATTGAGTTCGGACTTGCCGTCGCCGTAGAGCGGCGCGGTGTCGAAGTGGTTAATGCCCAGATCGACGGCCCGATCGAATACCCGGCGCTGGGATGCGCTGTCGCCCCGCACGAACAGGCCTGCGACCATTCCGGCGCCGAAGCCAATTTCAGAAACCTCGAGGCCCGTCCGGCCCAACCGGCGTTTGTTGATCATTTGGTCATTCCCGCGCGACTCGTGGAGACTCCTGGGCGATGTAACAGGCAGAAGGACCGGTCAGTCGAGTTGCCGGAGCCTCGGGTCCAGGTAGTCCCGCAGCCAGTCTCCCATGAAGTTGAGGCCCAAAACCGTAAGCACAATGGCCATCCCGGGGAAGAATGACACCCACCACGCTTCCCTGAGATAGTCCTGGCCGTCGGCGATCATCACGCCCCAGGCCGGAGTGGGAGGCGCAATACCGGCGCCCAGGAAACTGAGAATGGCCTCGGTGAGTATCAAGGCGCCAACCTGCAGCGTGGCCACTACGGTGACGGTATTGATGACGCCGGGAAAGATGTGCCGGATTACGATACGCCGCGCCGAACCTCCGGCCACCTTGGCCATGGCAACGTAGTCCATCTCTTTCAGGACGAGCACCTCAGCTCGGACCTGCCTGGCGAAGACGGGCCACGTGGCAAATGCCAGGATCCCAAGGATCACCTCGATTCGCCTGCCAAAGACAATAGCCACTACGAGCGCGATCAATATGTACGGCACGGCGCGGGACACGTCGGCCATTCGCATGATGAACTCGTCCAACAGACCGCCGTAGTAACCGGACACGAGCCCGGACGATACGCCGACCAGCAACCCGGCGCCGATGGAAACTGCCGCAACGAGCAGGGAAATCCGCGCGCCGTATATCACCCGGCTTAGCAGGTCTCTGCCCAGCGGATCAGCGCCCAGGATGTGATTGAGACTGCCGCCTTCCAGCCAGAACGGCGGCGCGTTGCGGTCCCGCAACGCGGTGAAGTTCGGGTCGTGCGGCGCGATCCACGGCGCAAAGACTCCTGTAACGACCAGCAAGACAAGCACCGTCACCGGGAATATGGGCCAGTGCCGGAGCGCGTACAGGACCCTCGACCGCGATTGCGTCTTGCGGTCAAATTCACGCGCGGCGGCGTCCGTCGATTCGGTCATGAACTGTGCTCAGGAAATCCTAATTCGCGGATCAACAAAACCGTAAATCATGTCTATGGTCAGATTGGCCCCTACGTAAAACACCGTGAAGACCAGCGTGAGGCCGGAGATTACCGGAAAGTCGTTGGTACGGACCGCGTCGACAGCCAGTCTTCCCAGGCCGGGCCAGGCGAAGACGGTCTCCGTGACGACCGTGCCGGCAAGGAAACCGGCCAGCAGCAAGCCGGCATTGGTCAGCGGCGCGATCAGGGCGTTTCTGAACGCGTGTTTCCAGACCACCGTGTTCCCGGATGCGCCCTTGGCACGGGCCATCTTCACGTATTCGGAGTCCAGCACCTCCAGCATGGCGGACCGCGTGATCCTCAGGTTGCTGGACGCGTTGATCAGGGCCAACGTTAGGGCCGGCATGATCAGGTTCAGCGGTGTATCGCGAGTTCCTGCCGGCAGCCACTCGAGGTAAACGGCAAAGACCAGGATCAGCACCACTCCTAACCAGAAGGGCGGCAACGCCTGGCCAAATAAGGCAAATGCACGCGAGACGTAGTCGAATACGGAGCCGCGCTTGACGGCAGACAACGCGCCCAGGGGCACCCCAATCGCAACGGACAGACCCCATCCCGTCAACGCAAGTTCGCCGGTGGCCCACAACCGTTCTTTGACCATGTCCCAGACCGGCCGCGCCTGGTTCAAAGACGTGCCCATGTCCAGGGTGAAGGAATTGCCGAGCCAGATGAAGTACTGGGCGATCAGCGGCCGGTTGAGCCCGAACTTCTCACCCCAGGCATCCCAGTTCTCCTGGGTCGTCTCTACCGTCAGAAACTGCTCGCGCGGATCCCCTGTCAGCCGCGACATTCCAAAGACGAGGATCGTCGCCGCGAATAGGGCGAATAGCGCCGCCAGCGTTCTGACTACGAGGAATCTGGCCATCAGCAGGAACTGTGGAATTTGCTCGCGACCGACGACGACGTCCATCGTCCCCGGTCCGAGATTGGTTCGTTAGGCTACAGCATGAGCGCGAGCAAGGGCCGAAGGAGTTATGGATACTCCTTCGGCCCTTGCTCGATTCTTGACGGGCAAAAATGCCTGTCGGATGGTGAGTTACTTGACCGGCTGCGCGAACTCCAGGTTGTTTACGGTGCCCGGCTCGATGTGAGCGAACATGCGCCAACCGGTAACGGTTTCGGGGTTCGTAACCCACAACTTGGGAATGTCTGCAACCGTTATGAACGGCATCCATTCCTTCAACCAGTCTGCCCGTTCGGACCACACCGCGATCTGCGCGGCGCGATCACCGGTTGCCGATGCCCACCGGTTCTGGAAGTTGGCGAGTTCCGGTATCTCTACCGCACCATTCCAGCCCACACCGTGCGCAAGGTAGGTTGCGGTGCGGATGTGAGCGCTGGCGTAGTTGATGCCGTCTCCCACCATGAACCACATCCAGGGCGCGTCCTGTTCCTTGGTCATCAGGTTCGGGCGACCGGCGGTGTACGCAATCGTGTTGGGATTGGCGCGGATTCCGATGTTCCCCCACATGGCGACAATGGCCAGGGCCACCTCGACGTCCACGTTCGGGAAGTCGTTCGGAATCCAGAAGTCGAATTCGAACCCGTCTGCGTAACCCGCTTCCGCCAGCAGGTCCTTTGCGCCTTCGGGATCGAACGGCACCACCCACCGGTTATCCCATTCCGGCGCGGTAATCGGAATGCCCGGGATGTACGAGACCGGCGCCAGTCCGCCGAGAATGGTCTCAGCGATGGCGTCCCGATCAATGGCCATAGACATCGCCACGCGGACCTTCCTGGCCCGTTCGTGACGCTCCGGGTCTCTCGGATTGCCGATCCACGGATGATCGTCATCCGGCTTGAATCCTGGGCGCAAGTTCACGGGCTCGTCCTGGAACGTGTGTACTTCCGGGTCGTACCAGAAGTTGCCGCCCATGAATACGGCCGCGTGGAAGAAGTTCTGTAGCGTGTCGTTGACCTCGAAACCGGCTTCCTGAAGCACCTTCACGTTCTTGAGCGATGCCTCGACGATGTCGGCCTGCCCCGTCTCCATCATGGCGACGCGGGTCTGTTCTTCCGGAACTTCCAGCATGTGCAGTTCAGCGAACCCGGGGGTGATCCGCCAGTGGTCGATCACCGCGTCGGCCCGAAGCTCGACGCCCGCCGTCCACACCTGCGGGTCCCAGGGGCCGGTCGCGACCAGCGTCGTCACAGCCGCTTCTTCGCCGTTGAAGTCATACACGTCCTTGCTGAGGATGCACTGGCCGGAACTTTCACCGCCGTGTATCCAACCCCAGCGCGTCGGCAGGGGTTCCGGGGTGTCGAACGGCGCATACACCTCGTAAGGCCCGGCAACTACCCAGGGATCCCAGGTAGTTAACAGACTCGCTCCGCCACCGGCCGTGCTCTCCGGGTTGTCAGCGCCGGCGTTGTTGTAGCTGTAGACAACGTCGTCGGCGGTCATCTCGCCCCAGCCCTTGTGAAACTCGACGCCTTTCCGCAGGTGGAACGTCATCGAACTGCCGTCTGAGGCAATGTCCCAGGACTCCGCAAGCTGGGAAACCACTTGTTGGGCGTCGTCAATAGCAACCGTGGCAAGGCTTTCGCACATGCCCCAGTCCGCGCGGAAGATGCCTCGCGGGTAAGGCGCCAGGGAGTTGACGAAAATGGGCGCGCCAACCGAAGGCAACGCAACGGTCAATGTCCCCGAAGGCCCTTCGGCAGGTCTCATCACCGCCGTTGGGGGGACCGCGGTCGGGGCAGAGGACACCGTCGGCGTCGGGACCTGCGTCGGAATCAATGCAGGGGCCGCTGTCGCAGCCGGCACGGCAGTGGGGGCCGGCATGGCCGTGGCGGCGGGAGCAGGTTGTTCAGGCTCCGCGGGTTGTCTCGGCGCAGGGGGTTCCTCCGCCTCTCCGCAGGCCGAAAAGACCAGTGCTCCCAGCGCAAATACGACAAGACCCACCAGGGCCATATACAGCCCGGATTTCCTTTTATTCATT
This sequence comes from Dehalococcoidia bacterium, assembly GCA_034421215.1. Classification (GTDB taxonomy): domain Bacteria; phylum Chloroflexota; class Dehalococcoidia; order Lucifugimonadales; family Lucifugimonadaceae. Next base: position 104,591 of record DAOUKO010000047.1, on the reverse strand, counting down.
GAGACTTTCCTTCCTTGGACAGTCGATTAATGCCGCGCCCATCCTCCCCAAGAGCCCCGAACCTCCAGGATCATTGCCCCAGGCACGGCGCACGCGTCGCGCGTGAATGAAATCTAATCACCAGCGCGGCACTTTTACAAGTTTCATCGCGCCCAACTCTCCCCAAGATTTCCCCGGAAATGAGCAAAGGGAATTGTTCGACCGAACCGGAGGCCGTTCAGTCTGCAGTTCCCGCCTCGAAGTCTCCGTTTCCCCGCAAGTATGTCGCAAACGCGCGGGCGCCCTCTTCGATGTCGATGCCGTCTGCGACGTTGTGATGGACGGTCACGTATCCCTCGTAACCGAGTGACGAAAGCGACTCGAGGATGGGCCTGTAGTCGATGCCCATTGGATGGCCGAACGGCAACAGGTCAAAATTCACAGGCCCGTTGATCCACGTCTCGATCACCTGCCGCCCTTCCTCGTGAACGTGCATGTTCTGCAAGTACACGTTCATGAGCCACGGCTTTAGCGCTTCAAGGGTCGCCTCGCCGAAGTCCTGGCCGCAAACGAGGAGATTGGCGGGCTCGTAGATCACGCCGAAGTTTGGCCGGTCGACCTCCCGCAGCACCTCCACAGACATCTCTACCGTTTCGAAAAGGGTGCAAGTGTGGCTCTGGTGCGCCAGCCTGATTCCTCTTTCAGCCGCTTCATCGGACGCGGCCCGTGCCCATCGGATGTCCGTCGCCGCCTTCATGCCGATGCGGATCAGGTCGGACCCCAGGTTTTCGGCCAGGTCCAGGTGCGGAGTGATGTTGCGAAGGGCTATCTGGGCTCGTTCGTTGTTTACGGGAATGTCGAAATCGCCCGTGACCATGGACACCGCCAGTCCCGCCGTCACCTGCCTCGCGGCCTCCTGGTCGGCTCGACTGTGCTGGATTCCCACCTGCGACGCCCGCATGCACAGGGCGTGGTACCCGGAGTCGAGGGCCATGCGAGCAAGGTCCTGCAGACCTACCAGCGCGACCTCCTTTTGACCGGGAGACTCCGCGACGCGCGTCGACAGCGAAAGTTTCATTGGCATGTCAGGGCGCCCCAGTCAGTGTCCGCCCTCGCGGGCCTCTTGTTCGGCTACTGTCTCGCGCACCCACGTCCTGCCGTAATCGTCCCGGACGTTGACGCTGAGGCGGCCGAGTCCTTCCACTTCCAAAACCACCCGTTCACCGTCTTGCATCGGTCCCAGACCCAGGTGATTTGTGCCCGTGGCGACAATGTCGCCGGGATACAGCGTCGACTCGGTCGAGACCCATTCGAGGACCTCTGCGACCGATCTGGCCATGTCATCGGTATTGAAGTCGTGACGGAGGTCCCCGTTGTTCCAAAGGCGAATCTGCAGTTTTTGGGTGTCCTCGACCTCGTCCGCGGTGACGATCCAGGGTCCGATTGGGCCGAACGTATCCCATGACTTTTGCCACCAGAAGCTGTTGTTCCCGTTGGGCGTGATGCCCCTGGCTGAAACATCCATGAAGTTCAGATACCCGAAAACATGGTCCAAGGCCTGGGCCGCAGAGACGGCCTTCATTTCCTTCCCAATCACCACACCCAGTTCGGCCTCATGGTGAAAGACCGCAGCCGGCGCGTCCGGCAGGACCACCGTGTCGCCATCCCCAATTACCGAACTGGGCGCCTTGAGGAATGCGTCAACGTCGTACGGGCGCGGGATGGTGCCGCCTTCCAGGTAGTTGCCGGCCATGCACACCATCTTGCCGGGGCGCGGAACGGGCGGCCTGAATCGCACCTGGTCGACGAGCCTTGCGTCACCGGTGTCGGCCGCTTCCTGGAGAAGTGGTCGGAATTCGTCGAAGCGTTGCACCAGTCCTTCGAGCAGGTCCTGCGCGTCCAATCTAGGGATCGAATCGAGTACGTGCGACACGTCTACAACACCGCGGTCGGACACCACGGCCGGACTAAAGTCATCGATGAATGCGAATCGCATCTGTCCCTCCAAGTTTGCCTGTCTGAAACGGTTGGCAGTCTACACGGAGCGAAAACCGCCTAAGCGGTGTCGATGGTCGTCGGGGCAGCAGAGTCCGGAGACACCTGGTTCACCTGAGTTCTTCCGCTTCCAGGTCGAACACCTTTTCAGCCAGGATAGACAGCGCCGTGAATGCTTCATCACGGTGGCGCACGGAGTCGGCAGTCAGGCTGTTGCGCTTGGTGTCGAGGTGGACGTGGGTGGCGCCGAGTTCTTGCAGTTCGTAGATGTCTCGGCGCACCTGCTCGAACGACCCTTCGCCGGCAACTCGCTGTTCTTCGGGAATCGGACTGTCCGTCAACCGGCAGAAGATGCGTGGGGCAAGTGACGGGACTTCCGCCTCGGCTTCGTCCGATATGCGCTTCAACCGCGGCAGACCCGTGTCGCGCAACCAGTCGACGCGGGCCCCGATGGGGTGCCACGCATCCCCGAATTTGACGGCCCTCCTCATGGCGGCCCTGCTGCTGCCGCCCACCCAGATGGGAGGATATGGCCGCTGCACAGGACCGGGCGATGTGGTCACATCCTCAAACGAGACGAATTCGCCGTGAAATGACGCCTTCTCGTTGGTCCAGAGTTCGATCATGGCCGCGACGTACTCGTCGGTCATCCGACCCCGCGCCTCGAATGGGATGCCGAGCGCATCGAATTCCGAACCCGCCCAACCCGAGCCGATGCCAAAGATCAACCGGCCTCCGCTGAGGTCGTCGATCGTCGCTCCCATGTGGGCGAGTTGGGCGGGATGGCGATACGGCACGACGATGACAGTGAAGCCGAGGCGAATGGTAGTCGTCTGACCTGCCAGCCATGCCATGGTGGTAAAGGGTTCGTAGTAAGGCGCCGGGTAGTCCTGCTGGACCTCCGGCGTGAGGGCGATGTGGTCGCCGGTCAGGACAAAGTGATAGCCGACCGTTTCGGCAAAGCGCGCCCACCGGCTCATCTCGTCCGGATTGGCGTTTGCTCCGAACTGGGGGAGCTTGATTCCTGGTTGCATGGTACTAACGAGATTCAGACGGCTGAAGCTGCATTGACACCTTCAGTCCACCAGTCTCATTTGCGCTCCAGGTACCGTTGGACCGTGCCGCCGAACAGCATGTCCATGTCGCTGGGGCTCAGAAAGTCGCAGTAGTCCCTTATGTGCGAGATGTTCTGCTTGTAGGACATGTGCCGCATGACCATCGGCATGTCGGTGCCCCACATGAGGCGCTCGATGCCGACTCTTTCGACGCTGGTCTTGAGAACCGGGTGTGATTGGGGAATCGGGTAGTCGTAGGTCCCGCCGAGGCCGATGGGAAACATGATCTGGAATCCCATGTCGTTGCCGTCGAACGTTTTCCACAAGTCATCCGGGACCTGAATCGAGTCCCCTTGTGCGAATGCCCCCCAGAAAAGTCCGTGCGTCAACACGACGGTGGCGGAGGAAGAGTAGCGCTTCAACCATCGCCGCAACGTGTCGTGTTCAGCGAAGAAGTTTTCGACCAGAGGCGACCGCCTCGATTTCAACGAGAAGAAAATCGGTATACCGGCGTCCACCAACGCGTCCCAAAACGGTAGGAATTCGTCCCTGTCCCACGCGCCGTTGTCGTTGTACAGGTCCATCTGCGGCGGCAGGAACTGTATGCCTGACATGCCGCCTTCGTTGACCGCGGAGATTATCGAGGAGGCGGCAGATTGCGGATCGGCCGGCACCAACCACTCTGGCGTGTGGGCCAATGCCCGGAGCCGGTCGGGGTATTGCCTGACGCAATCCGCCAGGAATTCGTTGCCCATACCGAGGTACGGAGTGCGATGCAACAACGCCATGTCTACGTTCGCGTAGTCCATCTCGGCGATCAGCCGGTCGGCCGGGTACGACATGTCGTTCACCGACGGCGGCAGCCACTGCTTGAAGTAGGTGTCTTCGCCGACTTTCCATTCGAACCGTCCGTTGCCGGCGGCGTGGAAACCGGCGTCCTTGAGTGAATCCAGGGACGGCCAGTTTTCAGAATGGAACAGCGCGTCCGAGTCACCGGGCTTTCTGTCAGTTGTCCGCCAGGAGGGTTGCGGGTGATGGGCGGTCGCGAACTGAAGATGTTGCCTCAGTTCTTCTGGGTCTCCGAATCCCCCGTCTCCGTCCAGCGGCGGGAAGCAGTAAGCGTGTGCATCGAAAATCAAGCCGATATCTCCTTTGGCCAATCCCAGCCGATCAAAGCGTAAACATCTTCGGTACCGGGAAACACTCGCGCAAGTGGTTTTCAGCAAGATCGTCCGGCAAAACGCCTGCATGGTAGTTGAATCCAAGGGTTAACATGCCCGCCAAATCAGCCGCGGGAGTCGAAAGTATGTCAACGACCCATCAAATCGAATTCGGATACAACCCTCCCTCGGGAGACCGCGGCAAGGAGATCATTCGGCCGCGCGAGTACCGGTCAGACCTCAAGTCGGCCCTGGACGTGGCTACGCAGGGCTTCAAGACGATCTGGGTTGCCGACCATCTCAACTACTCAACGGAATGGCGGCTTGAGTGTTGGACATTGCTCACGTGGATCGCAGCACGCTACCCGGACGTCGGCCTGAGCACGCTGGTGATGAGCAACACGTTCAGGCACCCGTCAGTCTTGGCCAAGATGGGCGCGGCTCTGCAGGAGCTTAGCGGGGGAAGGTTTGCGCTCGGGTACGGCGCCGGGTGGCACGAGGGAGAGCACGACGCCTTTGGACTTGAACTGTACCGGCCCGGGGAACGGATCGACCGGATGGAAGAGGCGATCCAGGTGATCAAGGCGTTGTGGTCAGACGCCCCAGCCAACTTTTCAGGCCGTTACTACTCGTTGAACAACGCCTACGCCGAACCGAGGCCCGACCCCGTTCCGCCCATAATGATTGGCGGCGCTGGTGAAAAGAAGACGCTGCGAGTCGTGGCAAAGTACGCCGATTGGTGGAACGACGTCGCCCGGCCGGCGCCGGAACTACAGCACAAGCTGAACGTCCTAAAACGTCACTGCGAAGAGAAGGGGCGAGATTTCCACTCCATCCGGAAGTCGGTGTCGATAGGGACGTTCATCGACCGCAAGCATCAACGGGCGCTGGACCGGCTGGCCTCGAGTCGTTGGTCGGATTCGACTGTCATCGCCGGCGATCCGGTTTCTGTGCGCGAGCAGTACGCCGAACTTCGGGAACTGGGCTTCGACATGGTCATGACCTACTTCGACAGTTTTCAGGACCTGACCGAGATGAAGTTGTTCGTGGACGAGGTGATACCCAGCTTCTCGTGACACGCGTTGGGGTACCCGGGCCTATGGCGGCGAGAGTAGTTCCTCGCGGAGCGCCCGCGCGACGATCTCCTCTTCGCCATCTTGAAGGGTGGACGGATTGACGTACAATTCGTCTTCGTAGCCGCCGTTGCCGATTCGTATCGACGGCTCCCGGGCCGCGAGCCGGGCGACGATGGTGTCCGAGTCGGGGCCCGCCCATCCGTCCCGAAAGTAGACGACCGCCTGCGGGCCCTGCCGGTTGGGATCGCCGTCTTCGATTCTCACTTCCAGGCCGGTAATGTCATCGATCGCAGACGTGACAACGGCAGACCTCTCGCGCCATTCGGCCCAAACGGCTTCGTGGTCTGTGCGCACGAACAGATCGAGCGCAGCGAGCAACCCGGCGATTTCCTCCTTGCACACCTTGGTGGGCCTGCCGACTCCCTTGAATGGCGAGTTGTTCAGCCTGGCCGCCTCGATGAGATCGGCCCTACCGCAGAGTATGCCCGTTGACTGGGGGCCTCTGAGGCCTTTGCCCCCAGAATAGGTAACCATGTCGGCGCCCTGGTCGATGAATGCGGTCAGGTTGGCGGCCGGCGGGAGCGTCACGGCTGCATCGACCACCACCGGAATGTCCTTGTCGTGGGCTATCTCCACGGCCCTTTCGAGCGGCACGGGGCACGAATTCCACGGGTGAAAAACGTAGGCCAGCGCCGCGGTGTGTTCGCCGATGGCGTCAATCAACTGTTCTTCTGCCGGCCGATCGTCTTCACCCCAGATGACAAGTTTGGCGCCGGCGGCGCGGTAACACCTGTCGTAGTTGGTCCGGTGTTTCTTGTAGAGCAGGACTTCGTTGGGGAGGCCCGTCGAATCCGGCAGCCGGTCTATCAGCACGGGATCGTCTCCCGCGATGCACGCCGCAGCCTGGAGCAACAACCCCGCCGCGGCTCCGGCTACGACGAGCCCGGCCTCAGCCCCCGTGTAGCGGGCGATTTCCCGCCCCGCAGCCAGGTTCAACTCGTCCAGGTCAACGTACGAATTGACGGCCTCAGCCATTGCGTCGGCAACTTCAGTCGGCATGATGCTGCCACCCACAACGGTAATGAACCCGCGGCCGTTTATGACCCGTCCGATTCCAAGCCGGTCAAATACGGCCGATCCAGTGCTGTGTTTCATAGGGGTCCAGGTCCCTTTCGTGAGGTCCGGGAATCTACCGGTCGTCGCGGTCCATTGGTACGTGGGCGAGCGACAGGCCTTATTCGCCTACGCCCAAGTCCCTGACAATGCGTTCACACGCCTGCATGTAGATGGTGGCGTCCACGTTGATCGCCAGGTACTGGACGCCCATGTCTATCAGCCACTTGCCCATCTCGACGTCCTTGGCATATGAGCCAACCGCCCTGCCCTGGGCGCGGGCTTTAGCCGCCGCATCCTTCAGGGCTGTTTCGACGATCGGGTTTCGTACGTCCCCAGGCACTCCCAGGGACTGGGAGATGTCGTAAGGCCCGAGAAACAGCACGTCGATACCGTCCACGGTCATGATCTCGTCGAGATTGTCCAGACCCCGCCGGCCCTCGATGTGCACCACCACCGTGGTCTCTTCGTTCTGGCGGTCGGTGTGCCGCTCACCTTCGTGCTTGAAGTAATCCCCCGCCCGCGTGAATATGGAAAGACCGCGCTCCCCGATCGGGGCGTACTTTGCCGAGTGGATGACGCTCCGGGCATCGTCAACATTGTTGATCTGCGGCACTTGCACTCCGGCCGATCCGATGTCCAACGCCCTCAGGATCAGCCTTTCGTCGTTGTCGCCGACACGGATGATGGGTGATACCCCGGCCCCGTCGGCCGCGATGACCAGGTCGATGGACGTTTGCATGTCGACTGGACCGTGCTCGGTGTCGATGATGCAGAAGTCCATGCCGGCATATCCGAGTGTGTCGACGAGGGTCATAGAAGGAACGATGACGAACGGCCCGACAACCGTCTCGCCCGCCCTGAGCCTCGACTTCAATCTGCCTCTGTCAGGCATATGTCCCTCACTTGCGCGTGCGCGTTCAGCGTGATGTCCGGTGCGGCGTCAACTACCTTCCTGACGTCGCGACGGCCAGTTTAGTGGATTGGATCATCGGCGGGTCGAGAGGCGGGCAGCGGGCTGGTTCAGCTATTCTTTCCGGATATGGTTGCAACCAGGGTGGTATTCCTCGGCTCAGGAACGTCTGAAGGTGTTCCCCGCGTCACGTGTCTGACGGACCCAAACGAGGCGTGTGTCGTGTGCATGGATTCGGTCAGACCCGGATCGAAGAACCGGCGTCGCAACACGTCGCTGCTCATTCAGCGACCCGACTCTGACGGGATCACCCGGAACATCGTCATCGACGTTGGAAAGTTTTTCTACGAGTCAGCCATCCACTGGTTTCCTAAATTCGAAGCGCGAGATCTCGACGCGGTGGTGCTGACCCACGCGCACGCCGACGCCGCGGGCGGGCTGGACGATCTCAGGGACTGGACCAACTACCGCAGGCACGCCGTCCAGGTTTACGCCAGGGAAGTAGACATGAGCGTCTTGTCGAGGACTCACTACTACCTGGTGCCCGGGCAAAGCACCGACAGCGCCGGGTCGGTGGCCAGGCTGGAGTTCAAGGCGTTCGAGGAGTCGCCGTTCGAGGTCCATGGCATGGCGCTCACCCCGCTGACCGTCGAGCATGGCAAGGGGTTCACGACTTCAGGGTTCCGGTTCGGAGACGTCTGCTATGTGCCGGACACGTCATGCATTCCCGACGAGACGGCCCAACTCATGGAGGACTGCGACCTGCTGATAATCGATGCGCTCCGGCCGGAATCGACGCACGGATCGCACTTGACCATCGAGCAGGCCATCGAAGAGGTCAGGCGACTAAGGCCGCGCCGGGCCGTGTTTACCGACATGGCCCACGACGTCGATCACCACCCGGTGAACCGGCAACTTCGCTCCCTGCGAGACTCTGACGATCTGGTAATAGAGCTTGCCTACGACGGTATGTGGTTCGAAACCGAGACGTGATCCGTCATGCACGTAGCCGTTTGCAGGCTCACCCTGCGTATCCACCACTCGCATTCCCTCAAGGAAAGGCGGCGCATTGTCCACTCGCTTTGCGACAAACTGCGACGGAAATTTGGCGTCACGGTGGCTGACGTCGGGGGCCAGGATAAGTGGCAGGCCGCCGAGATTGGGATGTCCGTCGTAAGCGGCAGCGCGACGACTGCGGTTGAGTTGATGGACCGGGCCGTCGAGTTTGCCGAGTCCGCATTGCTCGAAGCCGAGATCACGAGTCGTGAGGATGACCTCTTCGACTACTGACTTTGTCGGCGTCCTCACTGACCTGCCCGATCCACAGAACTTCCGGACGCTTGGATCCGTTATGTCCGGTGGCTCGAACAGGCCAGCAAGTTTGCCAGGCGCCTACTCCGACATTAGTTACGGGAAACAAAAAACCCCGGAGCTGCTGGCTCCGGGGTGGCAGTTCCACGTTGACTGGCCGTCAGGCCGCTGTAGAGAGCTGTTCTTTCAGAGCCAACACCCGCTTTGCTTCCTCGGGTGTCTCGATCGTGTTGGCGCACTGCAGGCACTGTAGATAGACGCCGCCGATCCCATTGACCAGGGCCACGTCTCCCCTGCACTTGATGCAGGCCTTCAGGTATATCATCTTCATTGCCTCCTCCCGATTGCCCTTTCGGGCTGTTTCTTCCTTTCCGATTGCCACGCACCCAAGTCTTGGTGATTGCTGAATCCGTGCGCTGGGTGCCCGGCTGTCTGTTGGTGAGGCCATACTACAACGATTTCAGACGCTTGTCACGGGTTTTACCACGAATTCGTAAAAACTGGGTTCGTGACTCCTGGTGCGCATTGCCCAATGGTACGAATCCGTAAACCGAGTTGACACGCCCTGTATCAATGTGAGTATACTCTTCGTATAAGCATTTGTCTCACCTTTGAATTTGGTACGCACGCGGAGTCAACTTGGATTTGAATCAGGACGAACAGACCTTCCAATCCCGCATTTCCTCCAGGCGGCCCGTCGACGAAAAACGCTGGACGAGATCCGACGCGTTCGATCAATTGTTACGAGACGTGCTCTTCCAAAGCGGCAGCGATGCAGATAATCGTAACGAATTGTCTGTTCGTTCGACGCAATACGCGCCCACCGGTCGCCCGCCCGCAGCCCCTCGCACCACGCGCATCGCCGGCGTTTACATAATCAGCGTTGCCGCGCGGCTGGCGAACATGCACCCACAGACGTTGCGGAAGTACGAAAGGGCCGGTCTCATTAGCCCCTCGAGGACCGGTGGAGCGCTGCGCCTGTACTCCGACAACGACGTCAGGCGGCTGCGTATAATCCGGCGGCTCGTAGGGGAACTGGGCCTGAACGTGGCGGGAGTTGGCGTTGTCCTGGAGATAGTGCGGCGTCTTCAGGACGTGATGGAAGTCCTCGAACAGAGCCCGGACCTGTCCGACTCGCGGGCGGCCAGACTTGCTGCCGCCGAGTTGCGAACAATTTTCAACTACCTTGGCACTGACGGCGACCAGTCAGCTCGAAAGGAATAGTTAACCCAGAGTGATCACAGAAGACGAACGATTCGATGAATCCCAGGGTCACGACGAACCAGGCGTCCGGGCGGAATCCGTAAAACCCGCCGAGACGCCAGGTGAAACGGAAGACGAAACCAGTCAAGAAGTGCTCGATGAGGCCCTGCGCGAAAAGGAGCAGTTCAAGAGATTGGCCCAGCGCGCCCAGGCCGACTTGATCAACTACAGGCAACGCGCCGCGGTCGAGCGGAGCGAGGCGGAACAACGCGCCGTGAGGCAACTTGCCTTCCGGATCATGGATGTAACGGACCAGTTCGAAGCCTCACTTTCCGAGAACGCCACCGCGGGTGTCGAATCGAAATGGCTCGAAGGGGTCGATGGGATCCGCCGCAACCTGGTCTCTGCGCTTGCTTCGCAAGGCTTTGAACCGTTCGAAAGTCACGGTGAGCAGTTTGATCCACGGCGGCACGAAGCGCTGTTCAGCACGCCCACGGCCGACGTGGAGAGCGGCCGGATAATCAAGGTGTTACGGATCGGGTACACCCAAAACGGCGAGACCGTCAGACCGGCGCAGGTGGAAATAGCCGCGGCCCTTCCAGACCCCGCGGAAGGCGAATAATCGACAGGCATTTGATAGTCGGCCGGCGCGAACAGCCGGCGTGGAGAATCTGAACAGAGATGGCGAAAGTAATCGGGATCGATCTTGGCACTACGAATTCGGCCATGGCCGTCATGGAGGCCGGTGAGCCTCGCATCATCGAAAACCAGGAGGGGCGCCGCACCACGCCAAGCGTGGTCGCGGTCAACTCCAAGACGAACGAACGGTTTGTAGGGGAACTGGCCCGTCGCCAGGCAATTACCAACCCTGACAACACCGTGTATTCGAGCAAGCGGTTCATCGGCAGAAGGTTTGACGAAGCGTCGGTCCAGCAAGACGTGCAACGGGTCTCGTTCAAGATTGCCGCTCAGGGCGACGGGGGTGTCGGAATCGAACTGTCCGGAAAGAAGCACAAGCCCGCCGAGATTTCTTCGATGGTGCTCCGTAAGCTCAAGGACGACGCCGAGGCCAAACTCGGCGAAACCGTCTCCCAGGCTGTGATAACCGTCCCGGCCTACTTCAACGACGGCCAGCGCGAGGCGACGAAGGTTGCCGGCCAGATAGCCGGGTTGGACGTTCTCAGGATCATCAACGAGCCGACGGCGGCGGCCCTCGCATACGGCCTCGACAAAAAGGGCGACAGCGCGATTGCCGTATACGACCTGGGCGGCGGCACCTTCGACATCACCATCCTGCAACTGGGAGACGGTGTGTTCGAGGTCAAGTCCACCAACGGGGACACCCACCTTGGCGGAGATGACTTCGACCTGCGGATCGTAGATTACCTGGCCGACGTGTTCAAAAGCGAAAACCTGATTGACCTTCGCACGGACGCTTCCGCGCACCAGCGACTGCGCGTCGAGGCGGAGCGCGCAAAGATCGAGCTCTCGTCCGTGGCCCAGACGGAGATCAACCTGCCGTTCATCACGGCTGACGCGAGCGGTCCCAAGCACCTCCAGATGACCCTGACCAGGGCGAAACTGGAAGAACTGACGGCAGATCTCGTCAGCAAGACGGTGGGGCCTTGCCAGCAGGCCATCAGGGACTCCGGTCTGCAGCCGAACGAGATCGATGAAATCGTCCTCGTGGGCGGTATGACCCGCATGCCGTCCGTTGTCGAAAAAGTGACGGCCATCTTCGGCAAGGAACCGAACACGACGATCAACCCGGATGAAGTCGTCGCGGTAGGAGCGGCAATCCAGGCCGGCGTTCTGCAGGGTGAAGTCAAAGACGTATTGCTCCTGGACGTAACCCCACTCACCCTGGGCATCGAAACCCTCGGTGGGGTCCGCACAGTGCTCATCCCTCGCAATACGACGATCCCGACCTCCAAGACCGAGACCTTCACGACGGCGGCCGACAACCAGAACAGCGTCGAGATCCACGTCGCCCAGGGCGAGAGAGAAATGGCCTCCGACAACGTGTCCATCGGCCGGTTCATGCTCGACGGCATACTTCCCGCGCCCCGCGGCGTCCCGCAGATCGAGGTGACGTTCGACATCGACGCCGACGGCATCCTCACCGTTTCGGCCCTTGACAAGGCGACCAGCAAGGAACAGCACATAACCATCACAGGTCGTTCAGGCATGGACCAGTCTGAAGTTGACCGGCTCGTTCGGGAGGCCGAAGAGCACTCCCAGGAGGACCGGGCGCGGCGAGAAAACATCGAAACGCGGAATGGCGCCGAAAGCGCCGCGTACCAGGCCGAGAAACTGGTAAAGGACAATGAGGACAAGATCCCGGCTGAACTCAAGACCGACATCGAGTCCAGGATCGCAGAGGTCCGCAACCTTCTGAGCGACGAAAACTCCGAAACCAGCGCCATCGCCGCCGCGGTCACCGCGCTGCAGACGGCGTTGCAGAACGTCGGCCAGGCTGTTTACGCCGCCGATCAGCAAGACTCTGCGCAGGGCGGCCCCGGACCGGACACCGGAGACGAGCCTCCTTCAGACGACGATGGCGACGAAACCGTAGAGGGCAAGTTCAGAGAAGTCTGAACGGAATTAGCCGGGGACTGCGCAGGCGAACACGGATGCCGGCCCGCCGGTCCTACTTCGTGGCCAGGTAGAAGAGTTTCTGGTCGTTGTGGTCCAATTGTCGCACCTCGACGTTTGAGAACCCTGCGTTCTTCAACATATCGAGCGCCGTCTCCTCCCCCCACATCGTTCCCAGCCCTGCGCCTCCTTGTGCCAATGAAACCGTCATGCAGTGCAGCGTTGAGTACGTGTACAGCGTAGGCGCGAGCGGCCTGTCCAGGTTTCGGTGCAACTCCCTGGAGCCCGCAATGTCCTGCATCAGGTAAAGCCCGTCGCTGCGCAGTGACGCGGCTATGCGCGTCAGGACCGCATGTGGATCTGCCTGATCGTGGATAGCGTCGAATGTCAGGGCCAGATCGTACGCGTCCTCATCCGCGATGCGAGCAGCGTCCTGCACCTCGAACCGCGCGTTCGAATTGCCTTCTGCCCCAGCCTGCCGACGGCCCGTATCGATGGCCTCTTTCGAAATGTCGTAGCCGGTAAACCGGCTGTTGGGGAATCTTTTCGCCATCAGATTGAGCGCGCGGCCGCTGCCGCACCCCACTTCCAGAACGTCGACGCCACTTTCGAGGCGCGGCACTATTCCGGGCCTTATCGGGAGGATCTTGTCCAACAGGGCGGGCAGAACTGACTGGGCGCTGTCCTCGGCGATAACCTCGTGGATCCTCGGATAGTCTTCGTACGGCACACCGCCGCCGCTTTTGAAGCACTCGACGATTTGGTCCTCGACGCTGCCAAAGATACTGACGTATTGCGTACCCACGGCTGCGTTTTCGCGTTTGGAATTGCGTGACAACAATGCCGCGTGTTCAGGGGGCAAGAAGTACTTACGATCGGCCGGATCGTATTCGATGAATCCGCCCGCCACCATGGCTCCAAGCCACTCCCGGACGTATCGTTCGTCGAAGTTACCCGTTTCGGCAATTTTCTGGCTCGTCGCAGACGGCAAGTCCGACATGGTGTCGAACAGGCCCGTCCGGTGGCCTATCGAAGTCATGAGCGCGAGCGACGCGCTGTTCATGATGTCGATCAGCCTGTCACCGAACTCTTTGACCCGTGATTCGGAAGAAATGGTACGCCGGTCCATGTTTCGCCTTATCGTCCTGGTTCAGACTCGTTTGGATTAGACGAACGAGCGCACGCCACATTCCGCGTTGGCTAATCAGCCCTGGACGCGCGGTCCGCCCGGGTATGAGCCTCCGGCGTTCATGGCGAGGTTGCCGCCATCCATGGGCAAAATCGCGCCCGAAACGAACGAAGCAGCGTCCGATGCCAGGAAAATGGCCACGCCCTTGATCTCTTCGGGGCGGCCCAGTCGTCCCATGGGAATCCCGCCGGTGAACACGTCGCGCAGTTCCGGGATTTCCGCCATTCGCTCAGCAAGGTCAGCGTTGAGCACCTGGGCGGGAAGTATGGCGTTCACCCGCACTCCCCGGCCGGCCCACTCGGTGTTCAACTCCCGCGTCATCTGGATCACGGAAGCCATCGCCATGCCGTACGCGGTGTGACCGCGCCCAAGTGAATTCCAGCCACCTATCGACCCGACGTTGATGATGCTGCCCCTGCCCTGGGCAAGCATCCTCGTGCCTGCTTCCCTGCACGCGACGAACCGGCCGAACACCAGGTTCTGAGCAACCTGCATAACGACGGAGACGTCCAGGTCTTCCGGCGGCCCCATTATTCCTTCGCCGGCGACGTTGCCCAGGATATCGATCCGGCCGAACTCGGCGTCCAGCGTCTCGAACATGCCCACGATCTGCTCGGGCTTCGACACGTCGCACCGCAACGGCAAGGCCCTTCGGCCCAAAGAATGGATTTCGGCAGCAGTCTCTTCCGCGCCCGGCAAGTTGAGGTCGGCCAATACCAGGTCTGCGCCCGATTCCGCGAACCCGATGGCCATCTGCTTGCCCATGCCGCTGGCGGCGCCGGATACCAACGCTACGCGGCCATCGAGGTCGAACAGTGGATGGGTCATCGGGGGACTCGAAAGCGCGGACTAATTGCGCACGGCGCCGTCAAGGTACTCGGCCATGCTCAACACGTTGAACCCGTCGCCGTTGCTACGCGCCGATTCGGCCGCGCAACGGGCGGTGTCCAGCGAAGTGAAGCAGGGGATGCGACGCTCCGCCGCGGCTCGTCTTATGTGGAATCCGTCCTGCAACGTCTGGCGGTCGCCGGTTATCGTGTTGACCACTGCAGAGACTGAACCGTCCTGTATCAGGTCCACTACCGTGGGGTGTCTGCCGGAAAGCCTGCGGTCGACCTCGGTAACTTCGTAGCCCAGGGACCGGACCATGGCGGCGGTGCCGGCCGTTGCGTACATCCTCGACCCACCCCGGGCAATCTCGTGCACCAGCGGGATGGCATCGGCCTTGTCGCCGTCCGCCACGCTCAGCAGGATGCTCCCCCCGGGATTCATCGACATTCCTGATGCCATCAGCGCTTTCACGACCGCGCCCTCATAGTTCCGGTCTATGCCCATGACCTCGCCGGTCGATTTCATTTCAGGTCCGAGGAACGTGTCGACGCCGACCAGCTTGGACATGGAAAACACCGGCGCCTTCACCGCCACCAGGTCCCGCTTCGGCGCAAGTCCCGGCTCGTATCCCTGCTCTCTGATTGAGCGGCCGCGCATCACCTCGACGGCCAGTTTCACCATCGGCACGCGCGTGACCTTGGAAATGAAGGGGATCGTACGGCTGGACCGGGGGTTCACCTCCAGTACATACACCTGCGACGGTTGGCCGTTCTGCGCGGGCGTATCGGCGCCAGCGCCTGAAACCACTTTCCTGTATGCACCGTCGCCGCCCGTGATGACGAACTGGATATTCATCAGCCCGCGCAGACCCAGCGCCCGGCCGATGCGGCCCGTGTAATCCACCAGCGTTTCGACTTCTCTTTCATTGAGGGAAAGGGCCGGATAGACGGCCAGGGAGTCACCGCTGTGCACTCCGGCCCTCTCGACGTGCTGCATGATTCCGGGGATTATCACGTCCTCGCCGTCGCAGACGGCGTCGACTTCGACCTCCACGCCCTGGAGATAGCGGTCCACCAGTATGGCCTGCTGCCGAAACGCTGTCACTGGACCTTCGAAATAACGGACCAGTTCCGCCGGTGTCTGGATGATCTCCATGGCCCGACCACCCAGGACGTAGCTTGGCCTGACCAGTACCGGATATCCGATGTTCCCCGCGACCTGGAGGGCCTGTTCAGCGGTTCGAGCCGTTCCGCCCGGCGGCAGCGGAATTCCGTGGCGAGCCGCCAACTCTTCGAAGCGGCCGCGGTCGGTTGCCATGTCGATGGATGACGCGGACGAACCCAGAATCGGAAGCCCGGCTATATCGAGCGATTGGGATAAATTGATAGCCGTCTGCCCGCCGAACTGCACCATTGCCGGAGGCAACGCGGTTTCAGGGGTGGTGCCGTTTCGACCACTTCCACCGCCTTCGTTTTCGATGACGTCCCGCACGCTCTCTTCGTCCAGCGGTTCGAAGTAAAGGCGGTCCGACGTGTCGTAGTCGGTCGAGACAGTCTCAGGGTTCGAGTTGACCATTACGCTTCGAACACCTGCGGACTGAAGGGCCCACGCAGCATGGACGGAGCAGTAGTCGAACTCGATTCCCTGTCCAATGCGGATAGGGCCCGAGCCCAGGACAACCGCGGTTTCGCCATCGGCAGGCGGGGCCTCGTTCTCCTCTTCGTAAGTGCTGTAGTAATAGGGAGTTACGGCTTCGAACTCACCCGCGCAGGTGTCCACCATCTTGTACACGGGCTTGATGCCCAACTCGTCGCGCATACTCCGCACCTGCTCCGGAAGCAGGTCCGAGAGAGTCGCAATCTGTGCATCGGCAAATCCCATGCGTTTTGCCTGCCGGAGAAGCGCCGCCGACAGCGTCTGTGACAGCAGCTTTCGTTCCATCTCGACGATTCGACCAATCGCACGCGTAAACCAGGGATCGATCCCCGTCCGCCTCGACAGCTCTTCGGCCGAAGACTGCCGTCTGAACGCTGCGGCAAGCCGCCAGAGGCGATCGTCGTCCGCCGTAAGTTCTATGTCGTCCCTGCCTGCCCACGACGGCTCTTCCCAAAGCAGGGACCCGCGGTTGTTTTCCAGCGAGCGCACCGCTTTCTGGAGAGCCGCCTCGAAGGTGCGGTCTATCGCCATGACTTCGCCGGTGGCCTTCATCTGGGTGCCGAGGACCCGGTCGCCCGTGGCGAACTTGTCGAACGGCCACCGCGGGATTTTAGCCACGCAATAGTCGAGAGCGGGTTCGAATGCGGCTGTGGTCTTTCTCGTTACCGCGTTCGGTATCTGATCGAGAGTCCGGCCCAGGGCGATTTTTGCGGCAACCCTGGCTATCGGATATCCGGTCGCTTTGCTGGCGAGCGCCGAACTGCGGCTCACCCGCGGGTTCACCTCGATCACGTAGTACATCGGCTGATCGGCATCGATCTCGGGCAATACCTGTTCGACGACCGGGCCCGGTCTGTAGGCGAACTGAACGTTGCAACCGCCCTCGATCCCCAGCCCGCTGATGATGTTGAGCGCCGATGAACGCAGCCGCTGATAGTCCTTGTCGGAAAGGGTCTGGCTGGGCGCCACGACGATGGAATCGCCCGTGTGGACACCCATCGGGTCGAGGTTCTCCATGTTGCAAATGGTGATGACGTTACCCGCGCCGTCTCGCATTACCTCGTACTCGATTTCCTTCCAACCGAGCAGAGACTTTTCGATCAGCACCTGATTGGCGAGTGATGCCGCCAGGCCGCTGGCTGCGATGGTCCGCAGTTCTGCCTCGTTGTGGGCGACTCCGCCGCCGGTGCCACCTAACGTGTATGCGGGTCGAATCACCACGGGGTAGCCGATCTCGTTGGCGGTCGCGACGGCCGCCTCCACCGACTCGACCGCTTCGCTCTGGGGGACCGGCTCGGAGATACTCGTCAAGAATGCCCGGAACTGGTCCCTGTCCTCGGCCTTGCGGATGGAGTCTATTGCGGTCCCAAGAACGCGCACGCCGTAACGCTCCAATACGCCCGTATCCGCCAGTTCCACTGCAAGGTTCAGTCCAGTTTGACCGCCCAGCGTCGCCAGGATGCCGTCCGGCCGCTCCCGTTCGATGATCCGTTCGAGTACCGACACGTGCAGCGGCTCAATGTAAATGTGGTCTGCTACGTCCTCGTCGGTCATAATCGTTGCCGGGTTCGAGTTGACCAGGACGACCTCGACGCCCTCTTCCCGCAACGCCTTGCAAGCTTGCGTCCCTGCATAGTCGAATTCGGCAGCCTGACCAATGACGATCGGGCCGGACCCGATGACAAGTACTTTTGATGTTGCGAGACCGTTCACGAGGCGCTCGCCTGGATCACTTGTTGGAGGCCGGCGCGTTCCCTGACTTTCTGCAGGAAGCGGTCGAACAGGTACTCGGAGTCGTGTGGGCCTGGTGATGCCTCCGAGTGGTACTGGATTGTCAGGACCGGCAGGCTTGTGTGAGACAGTCCCTCGACTGTCCCGTCGTTCAGGTTTACGTGGGACACCAGCACATCTTCGGGCAGGCCGGACGGGTCTACAGCATAGCCGTGGTTCTGGGCGGTCACGTAGATGTTGCCCGTCTCGACGTCTTTGACCGGCTGGTTACCGCCCCTATGCCCGAACTTCAGCTTGAACGTGGACGCGCCCAGGGCCTTCGCAATCACCTGGTGCCCCAGGCAAATGCCCATCACAGGAGTCGCCGATCTCAGCAGGCCCGCTGCGGTCTCGGTTGCGGCGTCCAGCAACTCGGGGTCGCCGGGTCCGGGGGAAAGGACGACGCCGTCCGGCTCGAACGAAAGGATCTGCTCTGCCGTGGCCGTATCCGGTGTAACGACTATGTCGCAACCGCGCCTGGCCAGGCATCTCAGGATGTTCAATTTCACGCCGTAGTCCGAGACCACGATGCGGAACCGACGGCCGGAATCGTGAGGCTGCACTGGCGACTCTCCGCTCGAATTCGAGCCACCGTTCCATTCGTATACAACGTCGGTACTAACCTTGCCGACCACGTCCACCTCTCCGTAACGCGGCGCCGAACGCAACACGTCGAGCGCGGCTGAGACATCTTCCCGTGGGGTGACAATACCCATCATGACGCCGTGGGACCTCAGTTTGCGGGTTATCGCCCTGGTATCAACGCCTGCCACTCCGGGCACACCGTTGTTCAAAAGGTAGTCGTGGATGGTCCCGGTGGACAGCGAGTGACTCGGCTCGTCGCAGTCCTGCCGCACCACGAATCCTTCGACCTGGATGCGACTCGATTCGACGTCGCCGGCGTTTACTCCGTAGTTGCCGATAATCGGGTAGGTCGGCACGAGGATCTGACCACCGTATGACGGGTCCGTGAGCATCTCCTGGTATCCGGTCATCGAGGTGTTGAACACGGCCTCTCCGACCGCTTCGACCTCCGCGCCGAGTCGGACGCCCGAATACGACGAACCGTCTTCCAGCACCAGGCGCATGGGACCGCGATTTTCGGTCATCCCGGGGTCCTTTCCGTACAGGAGATATTCACAATTTACCGTCCTTCAGGTCATGCACTATCCGGCCGGAGAATATGGTGGTGACCACGCGGCCCTTCAGCGTCACGCCGGCGAGGGGCGTGTTCTGCGACAACGACGCGAATTCGCCCGGATCGACTGTCCACTCAGCCTCGGGATCGATCAGCACCACATCTGCGGGCCAGTCCCGACGCAGGGAACCAAGCTTGCGTCCGAGTATTCTGGCCGGTCCGGCCGTCAGCCTTTCGATCAACAACGGAAGGGCCAACGCGCCTTCATCAACGAGTGAATACAAGGAGCCGAACGCCGTTTCAAGAACATTGATGCCATTTGCGGCGTCTTCGTAGCAGGGTCCTTTTTCGGACGGCGCGTGCGGCGCATGGTCCGTCGCTATCACGTCGATCACGCCGTCACGCAGGGCCTCTACGACGGCCTGCCGGTCCGCTTCGCTTCGGAGCGGCGGATTGACGCGCGTGTTCGTGTCGTATCCGCCTTCCGCACCGGGTTCGGGTGATTCGCCGTGCAGGCCGTAAACCCAATTGTCAGTCAGCGTCAGGTGGTGCGGTGTCACCTCGGCGGTTACCCTCAGCCCCGCGTCCTTGGCCCGGAAAACGTGTTCGATCGATTGATTTACCGACAAGTGAGGAACGTGGACCATGCCCCCGGAAGTTTCCGCCATCTCAACGTCCCGGGCGATCATCACTGACTCCGCTTCAGATGGGACACCCTGGAGTCCAAGCCGTTTCGCAACCTCCCCCTCGTTCATGACGCCGTCGCCCACCAATGAGTGGACCTCTGCGTGGTTGATGATTGGCAGTCCAAGGACTCCGGCCCGTTCCTGTGCCGCGCGCATCAGGGAATCGTTTGACACCGGGTCACCGTCATCGCTGAAGCCGATGCACCCGGCCTCGGCGAGTCCCTCGAACGGCGCAAGGGTCTCCCCTGCCCTTCCGATCGTTATTGCGCCGATGGGCAACACCCTGACTGCGGCAATGCGTTCGGCCTGTTCCATCATTGCTGCGACGATGCCGGGGTTGTCCAGCGCGGGTTCGGTGTTGGGCATTGCGCAAACCGTTGTGAACCCACCACTGGCCGCCGCACGCGTGCCGGTCTCGATAGTTTCCTTGTGCACCGGGCCGGGTTCGCGGAGGTGCGTGTGGAGGTCTACAAACCCCGGTGCCACAACCAGACCTCGTGCGTCGATCACGTCGTATCCGTCCGGGGGCTCTGAAGTTGGGCGTTCGGTCACGCCCACTATGCGGCCGTCGGATATCAGCACATCAGCCGGCCGGTCGATCTCTTGCGAGGGATCTATCACCCGGCCCCCGGTGATAACTATCGGCTTCGGATTCACACTCAACCCCACCACACCTAGTTTGAAATTCCCGGTTTTTCGCTGTTCGATCCGAACAACGCGCTGGGGGCCAATCCGTCTTCGGCTGCGGCCTGAGCCGTCGGGTAGACGAACAACTCCCGCTCGCCGGAGATATCAGAATCGTTAAGTCGCGAGAAATCGTGATACACGACGCCGCGTTCCCCGCGCCTGAAGCAGCATGGCCTGGACCCCGTTCCGCAGTAGTAGCAAGCGCCAGCCGGCTCACGCGCCACGACGTCAAGCGCAAACTTCGGCGGCGCGCTGGCTGGTTCCATGACGGAAACACAGATGTCGTTCGTGCACTTCATACCGGCCGACCCGGTGGCGACTCGCCTGGCGTGAGCTTTTTCACGCGGCTTCGACCAGGATTTCCTGCCGGTCACTAGCGCGATCAGAGCCTGGCGGACCGGTAACCCGTACGAGGCCTGTTGGAAGTAGCGGCTTCTATGGTCCTCGTCGACGTCACTGGCGATTTCGTCCACCCTCGGCAGCGGATGCATCACGATCGCCTGTTGGAACGCGGCCCTGTTCAGCACACTGCGCGTCACCCGCGGATACGGAGCGGAACCGGTTTCGTCAGCCCGTTCGCGCTCCCTTTGTCTCCTTGTCAGGTACAGGGACAGACGGCCGCTGCGCGGCAAGGCGCCGCGCCTGCGGCCACCTTTCCTGCCGACCATCGTGAGTTGGTGCGGCTCCGTGTTGGTCACGTACAGTGCGTCGAGTCCGATTTCTTCAGGGTCTGCCGTTGTGCCCCCCGCGTCGGCCAATGCGTCCGACTCGAACAGACTGGCGAATGGACCGATGGACTCGCTCTGAATATCGACCCCGTGGTTACGGCGAATCTTGCTGCGGACGTGGTCCGGTAGTCCGAAACCTCTTGGCGAAATGAGATACGAGTTAACGCCGAATCGCAGGAGCGCGTAGATGAGCGAGTGAACGCTCCGGTTCTTGCGAAGATCGCCGCAGATGGCCATGCTCAGGCCGTCTATCCGACCGTACTCCTTCATCAACGTGTACAGGTCTACTAGAGTCTGTGTCGGGTGCTCATTCCCGCCGTCGCCTGCGTTTATGACGGGCACACCGGCATAGTCCGCCACCGCCCTGGCCGAGCCCTCCCATGGGTGTCGAAGAACGATCAGGTCGCAGTAGCTGCTCCAGATTCGCGCCGTGTCTGCAAGGGTCTCGCCCTTTTTGATGGAGGAAGTAGCCGCATCCGCCACCGTGATTACGTCACCGCCCAGCCGCAGCATTGCCGACTCGAAGGACCCCCTGGTGCGGGTGCTCGGTTCCATGAACAGAGAGCCCATGATCAGGCCTCCGCCCAGGTCCGAAAAACCGGAACGGTCCTTCTCGAACTCCTCTGCGAGATGCAGCACGTCCATGATCTGGCTGTCGGCCAGGTCATGTATCGATGTGAAACTCGACTCACGCATCGGCTTTACCCACCGGGGCGCGATCGGGAACGTCAATGCAGCTTGCGGCTTTCGGGTTGGCTCGCGTCATCTCGCCCGCCTCTCGCTCTGTCCCTGCCGCGCATGAAACCGTTCGGAATTGTCCGAGCGCACGATGATCGTCGAGTCTTCCCCGTCGACCTCCTTGAATCTGACCCTGACCCTCTCTTCGGAAGCGGTCGGGATGTTCTTTCCCACGTAATCCGGCCTTATGGGCAACTCGCGGTGGCCGCGATCGACCAGCGCCGCGAGTTGAATCCGCGCCGCCCTGCCGATGTCCATGAGCGCGTCCATCGCCGCTCTGACCGTCCTGCCGGTGTAGAGGACGTCATCCACCAGGACCACGGGCCGGTGCTCTATTTCCACCGGAATATCGGCCGTGCAAGCCGGTCTTTCTCCGTTGTTCCGGACATCGTCCCGGTAGCCGGTGGGGTCGATGCTGCCAACCGCGACCGGCAGGTTTTCGAAGCGTTCGATGTTTGCCGCCAGGCGCTGGGCCATGCACGCTCCCCGCGTCTCGATGCCGACGAGCACCAGGTCTTCGGCGCCCTTGTTCCGCTCCAGTACCTCGTGAGAAATGCGCGCAAGCGCCCGGCGCATCTCTTCCGATGTCATGACCACCCGTTCAGTCACGACGACATCCCTTGTAGGAAGGATTTCTCAGGTACCGACAGGAAGAACTGAGCTAGCGCGGCAGGGCCGGTACGGTGAACCGAAATCCGGGGATAAAAAAAGACCTCGCCGACTATGGCAAGGTCGTTGACATCGGGAAGTGTGGTGCGCCCGGCCGGGCCGCGCGGCGATGCTTGCAGCAGTTTGTAAGCGTCCTTGCCAGCCTCACGGGACTGGATTAAAGGTTCGACGGGATCTTGTAGATTCCTTCAAATCAAGCGTAGCACTACCCCACGTTTGGGGCAAAGCCTCACCCGGTTATCGAGACCGGAGGAGTCCCTTATTGGCGCCCACTCCAGGCGGGACTGGTTTCGGTCGAGACCTTCAGCCGTTTCAGGTCGTTCGATAACGTGCTCCGCACCTGCATCTCACGATGGCTGTCTTCCGCTTTCTCATGATGCGCCGCCCTTCTCCAGCGGCGCTTTGACGACATCAGCCCAGATTGATAATCTGACACGCGATCCGGCCTACGCCGCCGGTCGCTTGAAACGCTCATCCCACCCACAAAGCCGGGATGGGCGTTTTTCATTTGGCGGTCAATTTACATGGTTCCCTGATGCTTTGCACGTTTGGAATCGGGCTGCGGTAGGGTTCCAGGGAAGGGTGGGCAAGGCCCGTCCCGTCTGCTACGTTGACGACCCCTAACACCGGAAAAGTACGCTATTGAGCACGCAGATTTTTGGTACGAGGCAACTTGCGATTTTCGCAGTGGCGATCCTCGCCATCGTCCTTGCCTGCACCGAAACTCCAACTCCGACCGCGACACCCGTGCCGCCGACAGTCACTCCTGTTCCACCAACCCCGACGCCCGTCTTTGACCTGACGGTCACCGAAGCCACCACGTGGCGAGACGTGTTTAACGGCCTCACGCCCGCAGAGCAAACCTGTTTTCGGACGGAGCTAGGCGGCGACCTCGAATCGGCCCTCCGGGAACCCGTTCTTGAAGGCAAGGAAATCGGGTCGGTGTCCCCATATCTCTTCGAGTGCCTTGCACAGGAGACGGCGGAGTACCTGCTTGTCTTGATCATCGCGGCGTTAGTGACCAGCGATGGATTTTCCGCGACAGACGAGCAGGAGACCTGCTTTTGGCAGAGGATCGATGGAGGGGACATACCCCTAATGGTCAGGGGAATATTCGACAACTACGAACCGGTTATGGAGGAGATGCTGGCCATGCTGGGGGCCTGTATGCCAGAGGTGTTGTTGTTGGAATTTTTGTTCGTCGACGTCGATGCTCTGACGGTCGAAGAGCGCGACTGCCTCACCGGGTGGTCGTCCAACCAGGACTGGTCCATCCTGTCATCATCAATAGCGTTCGAAGACGGAACCGCCGCGGCCGTCGTCCTCCTTCAGGGCGTGGCCAATTGCTCGCCCGGACTAATGGTGGGGGTGATTGCGGAGGGCTACGGGTACGACTTGGACGAACTCACCGGCGAGGAACAGGAGTGCTTGGAGTCCTGGGTGGGGGATTTTAACTGGCTCGACCTGGACGCCACACAGGTATGGAATGCATTTGACAGTGGAGCGTTCCCGACCGGCTTTCTGACCTGCGCCCCCCGGTTGGCCAATGAAAGGTAGTCACCATGCTTCGCACGCTCATTCTCATTAGCCCCCCGTCCTAACGAAACCACCGTTCGCGATCAGGCGTGTTTTGGGCCGTCCGGAGACTTATGCACTTCTCTCCCAAAGAGAACGGGCCGCGGGTCAATTGACCAGTTCCTAAAGACGGATGCGTAGACGCGCCCCGCACATGCAACGCACGATACGCGTCAGGCGTTTCCGCTTGTTCAGCGCTCCGCACGACGGGCACTGGACCCTATACCGGACGGGTTCTGGCCGGGAATCTAGCACGACGTCCAACAAAGGACTCGGATTGGCGCCAAGCTCCTCGCAGACTTTGCGGAATTGCTTGCCGTGAGGGCGGACATAACCATGACGCTGGTGTGTGACTGCGTGAGCCACTTCATGCAACAACACCCGCCAGATAGATTCTTTGTCCCCGCCACGCATAAGCAGATTGCTGAGCGCGATTTCTCGTTTGGTCGGGTAGTAGCTTCCCAGGGTCCGCTTCATACGCTTCGAAATGCGTATCCGGGTTAGGGTCAATCCCGGCGCGTATGCTGCCAGGACCTGCTCAACCGCGTGCCAAAGGGATTCCAGGTCCGGTTCAGGTGGATCGTCCGGACCGAACAGCACGCCCTGACGAGCCCGCGGGTTCACGTCATCCGATCGTCATGCCGAAGCGCTGTCGAAACGCCGGGGGTCGGCAAAGCCCAGGTCCACGGCAGGGTCTTTCCCGAGCGCCAGGTCCGCGGCGGACTTGCCCATCGCAGGTCCAAGCTGGATCCCATTGCGGCCCGCGCCCGTCGCGACAATTGCGCCATCCGCGCCGGGCAATGCGCCCAGGATGGGCAGTCCGTCCGGGGCGATGGGGCGAAGGCAGGCCGTGTGCTGGACGAGTTCCGCGTCTTCCAGGTACGGCAATACTGTTAGCGCGGACCCAAGGACGACGTCCCGACCTTCCGGCGTCGGGCTGTCGTTGAACCCAACGCGTTCCTCGGTCGAACCGGTCCAGACCAGTCCGTCCTGCTTGGTCGTGGCGTAGTCTCCGCCCCACGACAGCGACACCAGTATGGGCGGCCCCGGCGCCTTCAGCCTGAGGATCTGGCCCTTAAGGGGCGCGATCGGCATCGAAGTGAGCGCGCCGCCGGAATCAGCGCCCGACCACGGCCCGGCGGCGATGATCGTCGACCCTGCCGCGAATTCTTCTCCACCAGCGCGCACTCCCGTTACCCGGCCATTGGTCCGGACAAGCGATGCTACGTCGCGGTTGAGGAGTTTCCCGCCGCGTCGTTCGGCCGCCTGCCATAAGGCGTTCGTGAAGCGATACGGCTCCACGTCATACGATTCCCCCACATAGAGGCCGCCTAGCAGGTCGGTCGAAACGCGTGCTTCGATGTGGGCCAGCTCTCCGTAGGCGAGCCACCTTACGTCCTTCGAGTGGTCATCGGCATAGCGACGATAAACGTCCTTGTAGAAGTCGGCCTCGTGTTCCGTTCGGGCCAGCGCGACGTGAGGGGTGCGGCGATACCCGGTGTCCATCCCCGACTCGTCGTTGAGGGACGCTCCCAGCTTTATGTGCAGGCTCTCCGAGTACTCGAAAAGTCGATCGAACGGGTCATCGGCGCGTGTTCCCAGGGCTTTAATCACACCGCCGAACGCAAAACCTGATGCGTGGCCGGCTACGGAGTCGCGCTCAAAAAGGGCGACCGATGCGCCTTCGCGTGCCAGGTAGTACGCGGCGGAACATCCCAGCACGCCGCCGCCAACTACGATTACGTCGAAGCTCGCGGTCAAGTCTCACCTGGTCCGGAACGCCGCGTAAACCTGGTCTCCCCGTCGCAGTCTGCGTCGCGCCGCACCGGACTCTTGCGCTGCCTTCGCGACGTCACGGGCGACGTTTCGTGCTACCGACCGGTCAAAGACACTCGGGATGATGAAGTCCTCGGAGAGATGCTGCTCGGGGATGACCGCCGCAATGGCCCTGGCCGCTGCGACCTTCATTTCATCGTTGATATCACGCGCCCTGACGTCCAGCACGCCTCTGAAGAGGCCGGGGAAGCACAGAGAGTTGTTAATCTGGTTCGGGTAGTCCGTCCTGCCGGTCGCCATGATCCGCACGTTGCCCGGGATCTCTTCGGGCCAGATTTCAGGGTCCGGGTTGGAAAGAGCGAACACTATCGCGTCGCCCGTCATCCTCGACACCTGTTCGGCCGAAACGAGGTTCGGGCCGGCAAGACCCAGCATGAAGTCTGCGCCTTCCAGCGCGTCCGCCATTTCGCAGTCCAGGTTCTCCGGATTCGTGTTGTCGGCGAACCACTGCTTCATCGCGTTCGAACCGTAATCCCTGTTCCGCGACAGAGAGCCCTGCCTGTCGAAGCCGATGATGTTTTCTACCCCGTAGTTCATCATGATCTTGGCGCAGGCGGTCCCGCTGGCGCCAACGCCGAACAGCGCGACCTTGAGGTCCTCCGGTTTCTTTTCCACGATCTTCAACGCGTTGATCAGCCCGGCGAGGACCACCACGGCGGTCCCATGCTGGTCATCGTGGAACACCGGAATGTCCAGTTCGTTTATCAGGCGTTCTTCGATCTCGAAACACCTGGGGGCGGAGATGTCTTCGAGGTTTATGCCCCCAAATCCCGGCGCGATCGCCTTGACTATTTCGACGATCTGGTCGGGGTCATTGGTGTCCAGGGCCAGCGGCCAGGCATCGACTCCACCAAACTCCTTGAAGAGAAGGGCCTTTCCCTCCATCACCGGAAGCGCCGCTTCCGGACCGATCTTCCCTAACCCGAGCACCGCGCTACCGTCCGTCACAACGGCTACCGTGTGCGCTTTGGCCGTGAGAGACCAGACCGCCTCCGGGTCTTCGTGAATGCGCATGCACACCCTGCCGACGCCGGGGGTGTAGGCCTTCGACATATCGTCTCGGGTCCCCACCGCGGCCTTGGACCGCATCTCGATCTTGCCGCCTATGTGAAGGAGGAACGTGGGGTCGGATACGGCCCCGATAGTCACATTAGGGACGTCCTGGATTCGATCGATGACAGTTTGCCCGTGGTCCAGACCCGTGGTGTTGATGGTGAAGTCGCGGACCATGTTGCCGCCCGAGGTCGAGACGACATCAACAGCGGAAACGTCTCCGCCGGCCTCTCCAATGGCGGAAGTGATTTTTCCAAGCATGCCCGGGTTGTTCGGATACTCGCACCGAACTGTGAGGCTATAGGCAACACCTGGACCTGGACCGGCCATCAAAACCCCCTTCGCACTGGTGGATCGGCACCGTGAACATCTAATCGCGCGGTTGGCAGCAGCGCGATATTACCACCGGCAATGATTTGCTTCACCAGCCGGCGTTCTAACGTGACTACGGCACCCGCGATCTACAACAGAATTCGCGGGTTCCCAATCCGGCAGGTACCGTCCCCCGGGTCCTGGCATTTTTCATCCGTCGGAAAAGAACAGGTTACTGATTCGAAATATTGGGAGCCTGAAGAACAGGTAGACTCGTTAGGTGCAAAAAAACCAGGCAATGAATTCCAGGAGGAGCCACATGGTCCAGCAGGCCAGCCAGACAAGTCCACGAAAAATAAGGGGCAGGATCATCACCTGCGAGATAACCCGACGGGAAGACCTGACCGAGGACCTGTGGAAAATCTGGCTCGAGCCGTCCCAGCCATTCAAGTTCAAGCCGGGCCAGTACTGCACCATTGGCGCCGAGGAGATTGAACGGCCCTATTCGATCGTTTCGTCTCCCAACGAGGACGAGATCGAGTTGTTCATCGAGCTGGTCCCGCCGCCTGACGGCAATCTAACGCCGGTCCTGTACAAGCTGGGCGTGGGCGCCACGCTCACGTTGCGCCCGCGGGCCAAGGGCATTTTCGTTTTCAAGCCCGAGTTCAAGAACCACCTCATGATCGGCACCGTCACCGGGACCGTCCCCTACGTCAGCATGCTCCGGAACCACGAAGAAGAGGAGATCATAGGCGACTACAACTACTACGTGCTCGAGGGCGCGAGCTACCAGGACGAGTTCGGCTACGACGAAGAGTTGTCCGGCTTCGCTGCCAAGTACCAAAACGTAGAGTTCGTGGCGTCTTGCTCCCGGCCTGACGAGGCGCGCAACGACGGGTGGCAAGGAGAGCGCGGCCGCATAAACACGCTGTTCGAAAAGTACGTCGAGCAGTTCGGCCTCAATCCGTCCGACACCTGCGTGTATGCGTGCGGACATCCCCAGATGATTGAAGACGTCAAGGTCCGAGCCCAGGAAGCGGGCTTCCACATGGAGGAAGAGCGTTTCTGGAAAGAGGACGAGTAGACGTCCACCCGGGCAGTTCTTGCCCGACGCATGCTTTCGGCGCGGCGGCGCTCGGCGACACTGCTGCCTTCCATTGACGTTTGACCACCCGGCTGTCTACTGAAGGGTGTGATGTCAGCGACCGCGAAAGCCGGTAACATTCGACGCGGTCCGTTTCAGTACGGACGATCAACCAGGTAACACCTTTAGAATCAGCACCAAAAAAGTGGACCGGGCGCAAATTCGGCGCACCAAAGGGAGATACATCGATGGCTGGAAAAATCGGATTCGTTGGACTCGGCATCATGGGCAAGCCGATGGCTCGCAACCTGATGAAGGCCGGGTACGAGTTACACGTCTATGACCTGTTCCCTGGACCGGTTGAAGAACTGGTCGGCGAAGGAGCGACCGCGGCATCCTCACCTGCTGACGCGGCAAGCGGCACGGAAGTAACGGTGGTCATGGTCCAGGATGGACCACAGTCGGAGGTCGCCTGCCTGGGCGATAACGGGATCGTGCAGGGCGCGTCTCCCGGTCACCTTGTCGTCGACATGAGTTCGATAGCGCCGGGCGTGTCGCAAAAGATCGGGCCTGCGTTGAACGAAGCCGGCGTCAACTTCCTCGACGCTCCCGTCTCGGGGGGAGAGCCGTTTGCCATTTCGGGCGACCTCGCCATCATGGTCGGCGGTAGAGCGGAGGACTTCGAGACGGCCAAGCCGCTCTTCGACGTGATGGGGAAATCGTCCGTGCTTTGCGGCGGATTCGGCGCCGGCAACGTGACCAAGCTGGCTAACCAGATCTGCGTCGGCGCGAACATCCACGGCCTCGCGGAGGCGTTGGCTCTCGCCACCAAGGCAGGCGTCGATCCGCAGACAGTGTTCGAGGCGATCCAGGGCGGACTGGCGGGCAGCAATGTGATGAACGCCAAGGCCCCGATGATGATCGAGCGGAACTTCCAGCCCGGCTTCCGCATCGAGCTCCACTACAAGGACATCAACAACGCCATGCAGACCGCACGGGAACTGAACATTCCTCTGCCCGTGACCGCCAACCTCCAGCAAGTGCTCGGTTCGTTGGTGATAAACGGCAACGGGGGCGATGACCACGCCGGCATCCTGAAGTACGTCGAGGCGGCGGCGGCCGTAGAGGTGAAACGGCCATAGCGCATCAACCGTAGTAGTCCAAGTCGAAGGCCCGGCGATTAGATCGCCGGGCCTTTCGCGTCTGCAATTGCGCCGGCTTTACTCAACCTCCGACGGCTTTTCGGACGCTTCCCGTCTCCAAAGGGACGCTACTGCGACCGCGGAAACACCGGACATCGCGGCGCCCAGGATGAAAACGAACCGCGCTCCGGATACGAACGCTGCGGCGGTTTCACCGCTGGCGTCATCCGAAATACCGGCGAGGTCCCCGGTTACGCCTCGGGCGAGCATCACACCCGTCACGATAGCCGTTGTCGCAGCGATGGCCGCCACCTGGACCGAATTCCTGATCACGTTCAGGAATGCGGCAGCCGAACTGTAGGAGGCGCGGTCCACCGCTGACAACGTGATGGCAGATATGGGAGTCACCCAAATCCCCATTCCAAGCCCCGACACCATGCTTGCCAGGGCGATCAGCGCCAGCGGGGTGTCGCTGGAGAAAAACGCGAACATGACGCTGGAGACGGCTCCCAGCCCAAGACCCAATACTGCAAAGCGGACGCGGCTGCGGTCGAACAAGCCGCCAAGCAGTGTCGCGGCGAGCGCCGCCGCGACGGCGCCGGAGAAAAAGACCAGGCCGATCTCGCCGGTGGAACGTCCCTGAACATCCTGCACGAGGAACGGCACGAGGAAGAATATCGATGACATTCCGACAAATCCAAGGCCGCGGGCAACGATCGCAAGCGCAAACACCCGGCTCCTGAAGTGGCTCAGATCGAAGAGGGGATCGTCGCACCGCATCTCCCACCACACAAAGGCCGCCAGGCTGGACACGCTCATAACGCCTGTCCCAAGGATGGCAGGTGAATCCCACCCGGCGCGACTGCCTTCGTTCAGCGCAAAAATTCCCAGGCATATCCCGCCCGCGGCCAGCAGAGACCCAACCCAATCGAACCTGATCCCCCTGGGTCGTTCCGCTAGGCCGATCTGCCCTTCGAACAGGACGATGTGCGAACTGATGTAACAGGGCACCGAGAGAATCGCCATGACAATGTAGGCGGCGCGCCACCCTGCTGCGTCAATTACAACTCCCCCCACGAGCGGGCCGACGATCATGCCGACCGTTGACGCCGCCATCGCTCCGCCCAGTGACTTGCTCCGCTCGTTTTCAGGGAACACCGCCGCGCAGATCGACAACATCTGGGTAAACACGATGGCCACGCCCATCGAGGAGATCATTCTCGCCGCAATAAGGATAGGGACATTAGGGGCAACACACGCCAGGACCGAACCGCCGCCGATCATCGCAATTCCCGCGAGTTGCATTCGCTTCCGGCCCGTCAGATCGGCCAGCCGCCCCATGGGCAGCAGCATTCCGCTGATGGTGAGGGCTCCGGCAAGGGGGATCCATGCGGCCGCTGCCAGGGACAACCCAAACTCGTCAGCGATCGTTGGCAAAGCGATATTCGAGAACGTCGTGTCCATGGCGGCGATGAAATTGGCTCCGGCGAGGACCCAAAAGACCCGCCATCGCCCGACATGCCGGGACTCTGGGCCCGCGGAGCTCGCGGTCCGCACGCCGCTGCTCACGGACCGGACGCTATCGCTATCGGCGGACATCTGGAATTGGTCGGCCGGGTCCGCCGACGCTGCACAAATAGGTGGTCGTCCGGACATGCAGGTCGATCACCTGTTGCCGCGTCGAACAGGTCGGTCTTCGAAATGGGGAGTATTCAGGCGGCGAGGCAGTCGGCAACGTAGGTCTCCTGACGGGGACGTGTCGAGTCAATCAGCGAAACATGGCAGTCACCCATGCCGGCCGCGGCCGGCGCCCCAAGGAATGAAGATGAGGTGGCGCCTGCCGGTTGGTAGTTGTACATGTCGGGCGTACCCGCCTCCGCGCCCTACCGTGGGTACCGGTCCCGTATCGGGTACGGGGTGACGTTGTTACCCCGGCACGACGATATTGGGAGCCGGCCAGCTTATTTTCGTACCCATGGGAAGCGGCCTGGACTTAAGAACGGCGGCTGCATCATATAGCCATGTAGATTCCGGCCGCGCGGCAAATGAGACGGAATTGGTGTTTTATCGCGAGCCGATGGAAGATGTTCAGGCTGCGGCCCGGTCCGGAGATTTCCTCAGACCCCGCCCTGTTGTGGTCCCGGGGAGTCACCGGTGTCCGGATTTCGCGACACGTCCTCCAGGAACTTTTCGATTTCGGGCGGCAACTCCACCTTGTCGTCCTCGCCTTGACGCTCCGGCGCGTTCGATTCCTGGTCGTATTCGCCTTCGAACCGCTTGACCAGTTCCTGGAGTTGAGAATTGCTCGACATCGCGCCGCCGACCTGGCCGTACTGCCGGTCCCCCATGGCAATCTCCGGCAATCCCCTGCCGAATCCATACTGCGAGCTCAGCACCTTCAACAGTTGTGCCGCACCCGCATAATCATCGTCGAGCTTCAAATACAACGGCAGATGGACGATCAGGCTGAGCGTTTCGACGCCTATTTCACGGCGCGCTCGGTCGGTTAACTGGCTCGTGAGACTGGTGGGGCCCTGGTAGCTGCTTCCTCCGACGCGCACCCCGCTGAAGTCGGGCGGCGGGTCCCAACCCCTCGCGGAGCCGGTCACCTTGAGCGGCCGAGTGTGGGGGACCGAGTCGTACATTCCGCCCACCAAAACGTATCTCGATACGCCCAATTCCTTGAGAATCGCCAGGACGCTGTCGTTGAAGTCCTCCGCGTTCATGTGGGGCTCCATCATCTGGAGTAGCAGCAGGTCCGGTTCTTCCGGCCTGCGCCCCGCCATGATCGTGGTGTTGGGCACCCTGACAACTCGTTCGTTCTTGACGAATTTAATCTCAGGCCGGTAGCGCGTGTAGTCGTAGAACCGGCTGGGCCGGGCCAGGCGGCCGATCTCGCGCGCCAGCGTGAGCCGGGCGAGGCGGCCGAGCACGATGGCGCCGACGTTGCCCACGTTCACCCACGGGCGCAACATGGCGATGCAGTGCGGATTGCGCAGCGGTGGATCGAGGCGGTCTATTTCGAAATCGCCGATTAACAGGTCAGTTACTCCAAGTCTGGTCAGAATTGTAACCGCATGGTCGCCTACCCCGAATAATTGCTTGTCATGCGGCGCTTACAGCCTGCGTGTAACATTCCGACGCCCGGCCATCAAACGCCGCGGCAATGCGCCATGAACAGTCAACTGGTGAAAACGCAATGACATTGAAGATGGTCTTTGTCCCCCCGCACGCGGATGTCGTACGGTCGTGGTTGCCGCGACTCATGGACTCGATACCGGACGTGTCATTCGTCGCTCCGGATTCCATGGAAGAGGCTGAACGGGAAATCGTCGATGCCGACGCTGCCTTCGGCACCATCCCCGCCGACGTGCTGGCGAAGGCCCAAAAACTGGCCTGGCTCCAGGCGCCTGCGGCCGCCCCGCCTGCCGGTTACTACTACCCGGAACTGATCAGCCACCCAGTGACCGTCACCAATTTCCGGGAAATCTACAACGATCACATCTCGATCCACATAATGGCCGTTCTCCTGGCATTCACGAAGCGGCTGCCTGATTACTACCGGCAACAGTTGGACAGCAACTGGCATACGTTGGACGAAGATCGCGACCACGCCCTGTTCCTGCCGGAGGCCACGGCCCTGATCGTCGGAGTGGGCGGAATCGGAGGTGAGACGGCAAGGCTTTGCGCGGCTTTCGGCATGAGGGTGATCGGGGTCGATGCCAGGCGCGAGGATGTGCCAGAGGGGGTGGCCGAACTTCACCGGCCGGACCAACTCGACAGGCTCCTGCCGGAAGCGGACTTCGTGATACTGACGATTCCCCACACGCCCCAGACCGAAGGCCTGTTCGATGCCGCAAAGTTCGCCCTGATGAAAAACAGCGCGTACTTCATCAACATCGGCAGAGGAATGACGACGAAGCTGGACGACCTGAACGTCGCACTTCGCAATGGTGAGATCGGCGGGGCCGGACTGGACGTCTACGAAATAGAACCGTTGCCTGCCGACCACCCGTTGTGGGATGCGCCGAACACGATTCTGACGCCGCACACCGCCGCCTTTGGTCCGCACCTCGAAGAGCGGCGATACGAGATCATCGCCGAAAACGTCCGGCACATGGTCAACGGGGAACCGCTCCGCAACGTCGTCGACAAGGAAAACTGGTTCTAACGACCGGCCGACAGCCGGCTCGCCCAGCTAATCGCGCTTTTTGGCCGCGATTTCCCGAAGTCGCGGCAGCACTTCCTCGCCAATGATCCGGATGGTTTCGGGCTGATTGGTCGAAGTGGTCTGTATTACAACGGCCCTGGCATCCAGGTCCGTTATCAATGGCGCGTACCGGTCCACCAGTTCGTCGGGATTCGCGGCCACCTGGAACATCTTGATGATGTCCCGGCGTGGCATTGAGTCTGCCCGGCTCCTGAGCACGGACGGATCGACTTCAGCCAAGCGCCCTTCCACGCGCAGACCCCGCCATGGGAGCAGGGCTTCCCACGCTTCGTTTTCATCACCGGCATAGACGCACCAGCGCGTGGCTATCAGGACGGGCTTGGGCCGACCGGCCTCGCTCGCGGCCTCACTTGCGGGCGCGACGACCAGGCGAAGAGTGTCCTCGGGGTTCCTCACGCTCGTGATGATGCCGTCGGCGTGGCGGGCGGCGTTACGGGAAGACCGGGGGCGGCCGGCGGCCATCCAGATCGGGATCGGATGAAGGGGTGGGCTGTA
Organism: Dehalococcoidia bacterium; assembly: GCA_034421215.1. Classification (GTDB taxonomy): domain Bacteria; phylum Chloroflexota; class Dehalococcoidia; order Lucifugimonadales; family Lucifugimonadaceae. Next base: position 70,371 of record DAOUKO010000047.1, on the reverse strand, counting down.
GAGGCGAGCGGAGTCGGTCCTGTAGTAACGGCCCTCGAATGTGACCTTCTCCCCCTCGAACAACGCCTTGATGATGTGAATCGCCTCCCGTATGCGCCCGATCCGCTCAGAAAAGTTTCCAAATGAGTACCCCAACGGCCCTTCGTTAATGTTCTCTCCGGTGCCGATACCAAGCTCGAATCGTCCACCGGACAGGCGGTCAATCGTCGCCGCGGCCTGTGCCACCACTGCCGGATGGTGCCTGAACAAAGGCGCAATCACGCCGGTGATTAGCCGGACGCGTTTCGTGGCCTGTGCCATCGCCGCCATGGTTGAAAACGCGTAGCCGGCCGCCCCGACGTCGTCCACCCAGGGATGGAAGTGTTCGGAGACGAACACTCCGTCGAACCCTGCCTCCTCGGCGAGCCGGGCGTGTTCTACAAGGACTTCAGGCTGGAATTGCTCGTGCCCGCAAAAGTAATGGAAGTCAACTTCGGTCATAGCCGCCCCATCATCGCATACGTAAAGCGCAGCAAGACATCAGCAAGTTGCGTCGCCAAACGACGACCTGATACGCTGGCGCGCGATTAAATTGTTGGGGTCGTAGTTTTTCCAGCACAATATTACGGGATTCATATCTGTGAATTTGTTCACGAGACGAATTCTGTAATTGCCCTACCCCAACGGCCCTGGCCTTCGGCCGGTGATCCTGAAAGGGGGTCCTAATGATCCGCAAATGGCAGCTAATTATCCTCACTCTGATCGGTGCGTTGGCGTTGGTGATCGCGGCGTGCGATGGAGGGGACGAACCCGCAGAGCCAACCTCTGCTCCTGCACCTACTACTGCGCCCGCGCCGACAACGGCTCCTGCTCCCACGGAGAAGCCGGCCCCCACCGCTACCACCGCCGCGCCGACGGCGATGCCCGACAAAGCGGACGAACCGGTCGCGAGGAACCGCACGCTGGTCCTGCCCATGGGCGGTTCGGTGATCGCCAACAACGAAAACTTCAATCCGTACGCCCTCGGCAACCAGTTACAACGGTTTGTGTTGTCAAAGGGCTTCAACGAGATGATGTTCTACGGGAACCTCAATACGGGAGACCAGATCCCGTGGCAGGCTGAATCGTGGTCGCTGGCGTCGGACAGCAAGACCGTAACGATCAAGATTCGCGACGGCGTGGAGTGGAGCGACGGGACGCCGTTTTCGGCGGATGACGTCGTATTCACGATCACTGAGATCAACGGCGGCGGCTCCAGCCAGGGGAACCTCGTAAACGTGCCGTTCGAGACGGGGGCAGTCGAGTCGATCACGGCGATTGATGCGTCGACGGTAGAACTGGTCCAGGTGAAACCCAACCCAAGGTGGTTCTGGAAGAACTTCGGCATAGCGCACGAAAACCACGTGCCGATGATGCCGAAGCACATCTGGGAAGGAAAGAACCTGGAAGAGTTCACATTCTACGACCCTGACCAGGGCTGGCCGGTCAACACAGGCGCATTCGAGCTGTTCAGCACGAGTCCCCAGCAGATAATCTTCGACCGGAACGATGACTGGTGGGGCGAGAAATCGGGTTTCTGGACCGCAGCACGCGAGGTGGAACGGATGATCTTCGTTCCCAGCGGCGATGGCCAGGCGACCGCGCAGATGATCATCAACAACGAGGCTGAAACGAGCATCCTCAACGTGGGTGACTTCCTGGCGGCAAAGGCCCGAAACCCGAATCTCAGGTCATGGTTCCAGGAAGGCCCGATCTGGGGTCCGCCGGACGGATGCGTCTTCCGCTACACGCCGAACAACCAGAAGGCGCCCTGGGACGACCCGGACATTCGACGGGCATTGCAGTACGCGACCAACCGCGACCAGATAGTGGAATTGGCCATGGAGGGCTCTGTTAACACCGCCGTCCTGCCATTTGCCGAATACGGTGGCGTTCAGCAATACATCGCGCACGTGCAGGACCTTGTCGACCAGTACAACCCGGGTGAGTACAACCCTGCGAAGACTGCGGAAATCATGGAGTCGAAGGGCTACGCAAAGGACTCTGACGGATTCTGGGCCAAAGACGGAGAGCGCCTGTCGTTCATCGTCAACTCGGCCGCCTGGCGTGACCACCACCTGCCTCCAGCGGTCCAGCAGTGGCGAGACGCCGGGTTTGACGTGACGTCGAAGTCCTGGGACGGGGACAGCGCCATGGAGTCGCTGCTGTCAGGCGAGTGGGACATCTATAACGAGGTCCACTGCGGCAGCCTTACAGACCCGTTCGAGACCCTGAACGACTTCCACTCCAAGTGGTCACGGCCGGCTGGCGAACCGCAGCCTTACAGGCACGCCACAAGCCGATATTCGAACCCTGAGTACGATGCCATCATCGACGAGATGGAAGCGATGGCGCCGTCTCCGGACGACCCTGCGTACATCGCACTTGTGCGAGACGCGGTGGAGATCTTTTTGAGGGACGTGCCGGAAATCGTCTGGGGTGAAGAGCGACACGCTGTGACATTCAACGAGACGTACTGGACCGGTTGGGCGACCGAGGAGAACCCGATCGCAGGCCCATTCTTCTGCTGTTGGTCATCTCCATACCTGATCATCCTGGAGTTGGAGGCGGCCCAGCCATAGCGGAACGTCACATTACGCGCAGGTGATCAGCCCTGGAATAAGTGGGCGGCGCGGGGTTCACCCTCGCGCCGCCTTGCCTTGCCCACACATTTCCGAACGACCCGGTCGCCCTCCGCGCTGAGTTAGTCAACGCCGGTTGGATTCGTTGGCGGGGCAAGTACCTGGCCGCACGCCCGATCGAACGGGGCGTACTTGAATCCGGCGGGCGCGCGTCACCCCGGCGCGGGGGCAATACAATGAGCACGGTAACCGGCGCCTTCACGGGGCCCCATTGCGAATAACGCAAAAACAGCGATGACTTTAGGCTACATAGGAAGACGCCTTGGGCTGTTCTGCATCATTGCCGTTGCCGCATTCAGCCTCAACTTCATGATCCCCCACATGTTGCCCGGGGACCCCATCAGGGAGCGGTTCACCACTCTGCAGGGGTATGGCGGCCAGTACAAGGCGGACGTCGACGAGCTGATCGCCATCTACGAAAAGAAGTTCGGGTTCGACCAGCCGCTTTGGAAGCAGTACCTGCGGTACTGGGGCGACGTGCTGCGCGGGGACCTCGGCAAGTCAGCATCGCACTTCCCGGCTGAAGTGACAACCATGCTCAGGATCACCCTGCCCTGGTCAATTGGATTGTTGGTCACCGCCACAGCCATTTCCTTCGCAATCGGCACCCTGCTGGGGGCGTTGCTGGCGTGGCCAGCCCTGCCGAGGGCGTTTCGCGGGAGCCTGACGAGCACGGTGCCGTTGATGATGGTCGCCGCGGCCATCCCATCATTCCTCATAGGAATAGTCCTCGTATTCTTCTTCGTGATCATCTGGAATTTCTTCCCACCGGGCAGGGGCATCGCGGTCGGAGTGGAGGTGGGATTCAACTGGACATCGATTGCCAGCATGATCGACCACGCGTTTTTGCCGGCCCTGTCGATGGTCCTCGCTACGGCGGGTCTTTATGCGCTGACCATGCGGGGGATGATGGTCACCGTGATGGGCGAGGACTACATAACGTTGGCAAAGGCGAAGGGTCTGAAGGGCGCCAGGATATTCCTCTGGTACGCGCTCCGCACCGCCCTGCTGCCCCAGGCAACGGCCTTGGCCCTGTCGATAGGGCACGTGGTGACCGGCTCGATCCTTGTCGAAACCGTGTTCGCCTACCCCGGCGTAGGAAACCTGCTGTTCGAGTCCATCCGGACTAACGACTTCTTCATGATCCAGGGCATCGCGGTCATCCTCATTCTTGCTACAGCAGTCTCATTGCTTTTGATGGACCTGCTCTACCCATTGATCGATCCCAGAATCCGGGCCGGCCAAGGGTAACCCTCGCAATGCTCCAACAGGTCACATATCTTTCGGCCCGAATACAACCAGGGATGTCGATTCGGGCTACCGGCGGCTGGGTCAATTCGAACCGCGTGCTCGCCGCCGGGCTCCTCATGACGGCGATACTCCTGTTCATCGGGTACGCTGGCCCATTCCTGGTCGACCACGACAATGCCCGACTTGGCGCTGCAACACCGCGCCAGTCACCCAGCGCTGCACACTTCTTCGGGACGGACGTGCAGGGCAGAGACCTGTGGACGTGGTGGGTCCTGGGAATGGGTCAGACCCTCAAAGTGGCGTTCATCGCAGGATTCCTCGGTACAAGCGCGGGGCTGATTCTTGGCCTCGCGGCCGGTTATTTCAGCGGGCTGTTGGACTCATTCATCCGGACAATCAGCGACGTGGCGATCACCATCCCGGCTATCGCCATCCTTGTGCTTGTGGGCGCTGCGGTCCGTGAGATGACCGTCGAGTTGATGGCCCTCATAGTGGCGTTTCTCACCTGGACACAGCCGACCAGGACCATACGCTCGCAGGTGCTCACGCTAAAGGAGCGGGCCTACATTCACGTCGCCAGGTTGAACGGAATGGAAGGGCTTGAATTGGTCTTTCGGGAGATCATGCCGAATTTGCTTCCGTTCCTCGCGACGCAGTTCGTTTGGGCATTCTCCGTCGCGGTCCTCGCCACGGTTGGACTTGAGGCGTTGGGGCTCGGCCCCAAGAACGACGTCACGCTTGGTATGACCGTCTATTGGGCCAGGGCGTCCTCGGCAGTCCTGCGCAACATGTGGTGGTGGTGGGGACCTCCCATAGCCTCGATCGCAGCGATCTTCATAACCCTCTACATGTTGTCTATAGGCTTGGACCGATTCGCCAATCCAAGGCTGAGGCGCAACTGATTCCATGACCACCCAAACGCAGGACAACAGTTCACCGAACGTCAGTTCCACCTCTTCGCAGGAAGACGACAGTGCGGGTGCGGTTAGTGACGGCGGCGTCCTCCAAGTGGAAGACTTGCGAGTCCAATACGCCACTCCCCGCGGCCCGGTCAAGGCCGTCGACGGTGTCACCTTTGCCCTAAGGCCAGGGGAGCGATTCGGACTCGTAGGGGAATCGGGATCGGGCAAGACCACGACGGCATTCGCGCTCATGCGGCTGATCGAGCCCCCAGGCGAAATCACCGGTGGAAAGGCCATCCTAAGCGGCGTCAATTTACTCGAACTCTCCGACGAGGAGATGAGGCAAGCGCGCTTCGCACAGATCGCCCTCATTCCGCAGGGAGCAATGAACTCGCTCAACCCGGTAATGCGCATCGGGCAGCAGTTGGCGGACACGATCAAGGCGCATGAATCCGGCTCGAGTGAACGGGGGCTCGTAGGACGCATCGGTGGGCTTCTGGAGTCGGTCGGACTATCGGTTGAAGTCGCCCGAATGTACCCGCACGAGCTCAGCGGGGGAATGAAGCAGAGGGCCTGCATCGCGATGGCCATCTCACTTCGCCCTAGCGTAATTCTCGCTGACGAACCGACCAGCGCCCTGGACGTAGTGGTCCAACGCCAGGTTTTGCAGACGCTCAGACGCGTTCAGGAAGACCTGGGCGCATCGATCATCTTCGTGGGCCATGACATGGGACTGATGGCCCAATTCGTGGACCGCATCGGCGTGATGTACGCAGGGAAACTCGTGGAAATCGGCCCGGTAGAGGAGTTATTCACTCGTCCAAAGCACCCCTACACGCAATTGCTCATAGGAAGCCTCCCCAACCTGGACTCCAAGGAGGGCCTCAAGGGAATCCCCGGCATGCCGCCATCGCTGCTTCTGCCTCCCGGCGGGTGTGCATTCCATCCCCGTTGTCCCAGGATTTTGGACCACTGTCCCAACTTGATCCCCGAACTGCAACAGGATGAACCGGAACACTGGGTCTCCTGTCACCTTTACGGAAACGACGAATGACCGCGTTACTGGAAGCACGAAACGTAACGAAAGTCTTCGGGGGCGGGATGTTTCAACGCAACCAGATTGTGGCGGTCGACAATATTTCGCTGGAACTGTCCGGCGACGAGCCGTCGGTCACCGTTGTGGCTGGCGAAAGCGGAAGCGGCAAGACCACGCTTGCACGTCTGCTGCTGGGCATCATTCGACCCACCTCTGGCGAAGTGCTCTACAACGGGCAGGACATCGGAAAGTTGCGACGCGCGGACCGAAAGAACTTCCGGCGGGAAATCCAGGCGGTCTTCCAGGACCCGTTCGAGTCTTATAACCCCTTCTACAAGGTCGACCACGTGATGACGGCGCCGGCTGCAAAGTTCAATCTGGCCAGGACAAGTGTGGGTCGACGCAAACTGGTCGAAGAGGCGTTGGCAATGGTTGGGCTACGGCCCGACGAGACCTTAGGGAGATACCCGCACCAACTGAGCGGAGGCCAACGCCAGCGGGTAATGGTGGCGCGGGCGCTGCTTTTGAGGCCGCGGATCATAGTGGCCGATGAAGCGGTGTCGATGGTGGACGCGTCGCTGCGCGCAACCATCCTCGAAAACCTGCTAACCCTCAATACTGAATTCGGCATCTCGATCATATACATCACTCATGACCTGACCACCGCCTACCAGGTGGGGCAAAACATCATCGTCCTCTACCAGGGCGCCATGGTTGAGGCCGGCGACGTGGAACTCGTCATCAAGGACCCGAAACACCCCTACACTCAGCTCCTCGTGAGTTCGATACCGCACCCGGATCCAGGGAAGACCTGGGGCGAGGAAGAAGTTTCCGCGCCAACCGGAAATTCTTCCGGGGGCCGTGAGCAATGCCTGTTCGTGGACCGGTGTCCCCACGCCATGGACGTTTGCCGGGACCTGTCACCACCAAAGCTCCTCCTGGGACAACGCAGAGCGGCGGCGTGCTTTCTGTACGCGGAGCATCCGACTCTCGAAGAAGGCGGCTTGAATAGACTTCTCAGGCCGTCTTCCGAAGCAACAAGCACACTTCCGTAGGCGATTCGGCAAGGCTGTCAATTGGCATCGGCGCCGCGTGTGATGTAGGGGCGGGCTGACGAATTCCTGGCCTGCCGGCCGGCCTAATCGGGAATGATCCGGGCGCCCTTGATGCCGAGGTCGAGGCGCTCGATGCTGTGGCGGGAGCGCACAGTCACGTACAGGCTGGTGTCCCACCAGCACAGGTTGGTGACGTCCGTGCCTCCCATGGCGTAGCTGGCAAGCAGTTCGCCGCGGTCGACGTCCAACACGTCCACGGTGCCGTTAGAGAACCGTGCGACCCAGAGCCGGGCGTGTTCGTCGAACGCAATGCCATCGACTGTTGGACTGTCGAAATCGAACATGACTCGCCGGTTCGACACGGCGCCGTCCTGGAGGTCGTAGGCGAGTATGGCGTTGTCGCGGGAAACGGCCACGTACAGCCGGTCGCCATCCGGATGGACGGCTATCCCGTTCGGAAAGTCCAGGCCCTCGTCCAACAAGGTGACCGGGCCGGTGACACCGTTCGAACCTATCTCTACCCTGTAGACCTCGCCGCGAATTCCCATCGCCATCGGGCCCGGGTCGGTGAAATAGACGTTGCCGTCACGGTCAAGGCACAGATCGTTGGGACCCTTGAATGGGCGGCCCAGATAGTTGTCCGCCAGTACCTCCTTCGCGCGGGTCCTTGTGTCGAATCGGAGGATGCGGCGTCCGCCATTGTCCGTGACCACGATGTGCCCGCGCCCGTCGTACTTGATACCGCCGGCGCTGCCGCCCGTGTGGACCCACAGGCTCACGGCGCCGTCAGGGGTAAGGCGTCCTATCGAGCCGTCCACGAGATAGTTGACGAAATATAGATTCCCCAGATCGTCGAAGCCGGGTCCTTCCGGAAAGGTCATGTTGGCCACGACCGGGTGTGGCTTGATGTCCCTTGGATTTGGCAAAACGATCATGTTGTGCGCTCCAGATGATCCCTGGGTGATTGGAAGGCGCCGGGATACCGTCTACGCCGCCCGCTCAGGCAGCCAGCCCCACGGCCGCGGTCCGGCGTCCGGTGAGAATACCCGTCCTCCCAGCACCGTCATACGCGGTGCAAGGGCCGAGTGGCGGAACCGCAAGTACCCCTCGAAATTGTCTCGGTAAACCCAGTCACCCTCGACGTAATCCAGTACCGATAAGTCTGCTTGCCGGCCCTGTGATATCGATCCTATCCTGTCGGACATACCCAGAACTTCGGCCGGCCTGGCAGTAGTGCGCAAGACTACCTCTTCCAGTGACATACCCAGCGCCATGAATTTATTCATGCATTCCGTGAGGCTGTGAATCGGCCACTTGCGGCCCGGTACGGTGAGGTCAGAACTGATGGTGTCCGGCGCAAAGTCCTGGTCCAGGATATTCCTTGCGCTGTCGAACGTGAAGTTGCGAATACCCACGCCGGCATCGAAAATTACACCGCGATCCCGGGCTCGCCTGGCTGACTCCAGGACAATACCGTCTTCGTCCAGTAAGGCGCCGATCTGGTGGCTGGTGGCGTGTGTAACGATGTCGCCGGACTCAAGCACGTGGTCGATCAGGAATGACGCCAACTCTCGGGCCGACTCGTTGTGCGTAATGTAGTCGCCGACGTGGACCATTAGCGGCACGCCGCCGCCATCTGCAATCTTCTTGGCCAGTCGAGGCAATTCCTCGCCAAGGGTCGACACGGCCGGCCCAACCATACGCACCTTGACGCCGCGTACGAGTCCATTGCTGCCGAGAATCGCCTCGGTCCCGGCTTCGACATCGATGTCTTCCCGGCTGACGATTTCAGGAGCGTGAAAGATGCCCATCGTGGCCGCATGGAGGAATGAAATGACCCGGGTCTCGCACGCCGGAACGACAAAACGGGCAAACCCTCCCAGGTTGTAAGCGCCGACCGAACCCGCATCCACAACGGTGGTCACGCCTCCCAGCACTCCCGCAATGTCCGGGTCCAGGTAGAGATCGTCCTCGCCGATCTTGCGAAGCGGCCCGGCGACGTGCGTGTGAAGATCTATCAAACCCGGCACAACCAACGCCCCGGACGCATCAAGCACGCGTGCCGCGCGCCGGCGATCGATGCCGCGGCCGACTTCAGCGATTACGCCATCGTTAATGGCAATGTCGGCCACGGTGTCCAGGTTCCGGCCGGCATCGAATACTCGACCGCCGGTAATGAGCAGGTCGATCGTCTCTGAATGGTTCAAGATTCCACTCCGCGGTCACCATTGAACTTACTGTGCAATGGCATTTTCACGCATAATGCCACGGTCGGGCGCAGCCAGGATTGATAAAGGACAGTCAGTGAGTACAAAACAGGTCACCACCGTGTTGGGGCCGGTGGATGGCGATGCCCTCGGGGTGACCCTCACGCACGAACATCTCCTGTACGACCACATAAGGTACGTGCGCGGGCCGGAGGATATCGAAGCGGGAAAGGACGCCGGCGAAATTGTCCGCATCGACCAGTTGGGTGCGCTCCATAGAAGGGCGTCAATGATTGCCGACAACGGCCGCAACTATGACCCATACCTGGCAGCGCGGGAAGTCGAACGGTTCAAAGCTTCCGGTGGAGGCACGGTTGTAGACGTATCGTCGCGGGGACTAGGGCACGACGCCGCCGGGCTCAAAAAAGTCGCCGAGATGACCGGTGTGAACATCGTGACTTGCTGCGGTTATTACAAAGTCGCGGGCCACCCGCCCGACATGGCCGAGCGATCCGTCGATGATGTCGCAGCGGAATTTGTGCGGGAGTTGGAGGTGGGTATCGACGACACGGGGGTACGCGCGGGAGTGATTGGCGAAATCGCAACCGGCGCGCCCTTGTACCACGTCCCGATGGATGTGTGGGACCTCCGCGAACACGAAGACATGGTCCCCAATGAAGAGAAGGTGCTGCGCGCATCTGCGCGCGCCAGCAATGAGACAGGCGCGCCTATTTCCGTCCACATCTACAACTACCGTCCCAACCGGCTGGTCCATCACGCCCTGGACATACTGGAGTCTGAGGGCGCCAATCTCGAACGCGTGACAATTTGCCACCTGGACACGCGGCCCGACGCCGACTATGTCGCTTCGGTGGCTGACCGCGGCGCGTTCGTGGAATTCGACACGTTCGGCATGGAACAATACAGCGACGGGGGCTTCAGCCAGATGCCGCGCGATCTCGAGCGGATTCAACTGGTCATCGACACCATAGAGCGGGGTTACGTCGATCACATTCTCGTCTCGCAGGACATCTGCTGGAAGATGCTGCTGGTCGAGTACGGTGGATGGGGTTTCGCCCACATTTCGAATCACATCGAACCCAGGCTTCGACACCTGGGAGTCACGGATGAACAGATTCACAAGATCCGGGTAACCAATCCCGTCCGGTGGCTGGCGCACTAAATCGGAGAAACGGCTCGCCTACAAGACGTGTCGAACCAACGTCGAACCAACAGTTTTGGTCTCTCCGGAGGAATCCGGCCAAGCCTATGGAGGCAATAGATGAACAGGGCAGACACCGAATACACGGCTTACTTCAACGGCGAATGGATGCCGCTGAGCGAGGTCAAGATCCATCCGCTGGACTCAGGGTTCACGGTTGGCGACGTCGTCTTCGACCTGGGTCGGACCTTCAATGGCAAGAGCTTCCGCCTGAGGGAACACGTCGAACGGCTATACCGTTCGCTCAAGTTCGTCCGCATAGATCCCGGCATGTCGTTGGATGACATGATCGACCTTAGCGAAGAAGCCCTCCAGCGCAACGAACACCTACGGGGCGAGGCTGAAGACCTGACGGTAAGGCAGTTTGTTACGCGCGGGTTGGGCGCAGGCCGGCGGCGCCACCAGACATCGACGCCAACCGTCGGCGTGATCATCCAGCACGTCCAGTTCGGCGGGTTCGCACATCTGTACGAGACCGGAGCGCACGGGGTCATAGCCCGTACCAGGAGCCACCCCGCCGAGACTATCGACCCCAAGATGAAGCACTACAGCCGACTGAATTTCAACCTGGCGGAAATGGAAGCGGCTGACGTGGACCCCGACGGCTGGCCGATTCTCATGGACATGGACGGGTACCTGACAGAGGGCACGGGGTACAACATGTTCCTCGTCTCGAACGGCGTGGTCAAAACTCCGCAGGACAAGGCCATCCTCCAGGGAGTGTCCCGAGGCATGGTCCTCGATCTTGCGGACCAACTTGAACTCGAAGCCGTCGAGGAGGACCTCCAACCATACGATCTGTACAACGCGGACGAAGCGTTCTTCACCGGCACCTCGCCCTGCGTGATGCCGGTTACGAAGGTGGACCACAGGCAGGTTGGCGACGGCCGCCCGGGCCCGATTACGAGTCAGCTGCTGGCGGCATGGGGCGAGTCGGTTGGCGTTGACATCGTCGGACAGGCGTTAGCCGGAGCAAAAGCCGGCTAGCCCACTTCGGACAAGGACGCATACATACCGGGGGATATTGGTCTGGAGCGGCGGACGGGATTCGAACCCGCGACCCCCTGCTTGGAAGGCAGGCGCTCTGCCAGCTGAGCTACCACCGCACCGTAGAACGATATCTTGCACATGCGCCGCCTGGGCAAGAATTGAGCCCGGATGAACCGGGCCTGAGTTCCAGCATAGTTGCGGGCGAAACCCAGGTCAACGCAGACGATCCGCGGCCAGACACCGTTTCATACCTTCCGCGCCGTCGATGACCTGACGTGCGCGTGGGCTCCACACCATAGACTCTATCCAATTGAAATGCTGTTCCCTCTCGCATCAGCGCGGGAACAGGATTTCGAGACCAGGGTAATCCGGAGGTGAATATGCAACTCTCAGGACGGACAGCGCTGATCACCGGCGCCAGTTCGGGAATCGGCCGGGCCATTGCGATCGAGTTTGCCCGGGAGGGCGCTAACGTTGCGGTCGTAGATGTTCGGGAAGCGCCCAAGCGCGGCATTTACCACGAACAAGACGTCACGACTACGACCGCGCACGAGGTCGAACAACTTGGCGTCAAAGCGCAATTCCACAAAGCAGATGTGGCAGACGCCGGGCAACTTGGCCGCGCCATCGAGGCCACCGCGGACACGTTTGGCTCGTTAGACATCATCGTCAACAACGCCGGAATTCACGTACCCGCAGGCTTCGAGGAACTTCCGATCGAAGAGTGGGACAGGATCATCGCGGTCAACCTGCGTGCGGCGTACATTGGAATCAGGTCCGCCATTCCTCACCTGAAACGGTCCGACCACGGCCGGATAATCCAGATCGGCTCGATCCATGGATACGGCGGCGGTCTAGGTCCTGCGTACCCGGCCACTAAGGCTGGCGTGACCAACATGGTCCGCGATGCGGCCGTGGAACTCGGTGCGCACGGCATCACCGCCAACACGATTTGGCCCGGATATATCGAGACGGCAATACAGGACTATCTCACCCCGGAAGACATCGCCGCGTATCGGGCTTCGGTCCCGCTCCCACGTCTTGGTGTGCCTAAAGACATAGCCCGCGCGGCCGTGTTCTTCGCGTCAGACGACGCCGAGTGGATTACAGGCGCCACGCTCATCGTGGACGGCGGACACCTGGCCCGCACCTGACCGGACCTATTTCGAATTCGATCTGCCCGATGAGCCTGAGGCAGCCCGATCCAAAACGCGTGTATGACGCGACGTGCCATTGGGTAACTGGCAATCCATGGCAAACATCTTGACATCAGGATTGAAAGGCATCATGATGTCTACATGAGAACTACACTAACGCTCGACGACGACATAGCGCGCTCCCTCAAGGAACAGGCGAGGCTTCTCAACAAGCCGTTCAAGCAGGTGGTGAATGACACGTTGCGCCGCGGAATTTCGCCCGGTGTTGGAGAAACGCGCGCGCCTTACCGTGTTAAACCACTTCAAGGCGGATTCGCTCCGGGCGTCGATCCGGAAAAGCTGAACCAGCTTAACGACGAGTTGGAGGTCGAGGACTTTCTCCGGACCGACGGCAGGTGATAGTCCCCGACATCAACCTGTTGCTTTATGCGCACAACGCCGGCGCCAAAGAACACGAATCTGCCAGGCGATGGTGGGAAGACCAGGTCAATGGCCCGATCAGCATCGGCCTGCCGTGGGTCGTGACGACAGGATTCATACGGTTGTTCACCCATCCGAGGGTGCTACACCGTCCGGCAACGCCTTCGCAAGCGATCGATTATGTTCAGGAGTGGTTCCAGTTCCCTCACGTCACGCCCATCAACCCTGGCGTCGACCACCTGTCCCGCGTCCGGCAAATTCTGGTCGCCGCCGGCGTGGGCGGAAACCTGACGACCGACGCCCACATCGCGGCGCTCGCCATGGAGTACCAGGCAGAAGTCCACTCCAACGACCGCGACTTCGGCCGGTTCCCCGGCCTGCGTTGGCGCAACCCCCTCTGACAGGCGAAGGCGCAACTCCCCAGCTACCGCTTCGTCCCTCCGGTGCGGGGCCGCCCGGGGCAACTAGACGGAAATGCCGGGGAACAGCACCCACATCGGCTGTTGGCCGACGTGTGCCGTCGTCAAGTGCGTGAGGCGCCCGGACGACGGGTCGATTCGGTACGAAGCGAGTTCGCCGGATACCTGCCCGCCAACGAGCATGCACGAGCCTGAAGGATCTATGCCAAACGCCCGCGGAGTCTGAAGTGTGGGCTCCGCGCCCAGGTAGGTCAACGAACCTCCATCGCCATCGACCGCGTACATCGCGATGCTGTCATGTCCGCGGTTGGACGCGTACAAGTTGCGACCCGAAGGTGTCATCCAGATCTGGGCGCACGAATTGTGGCCGTCAAACCCGCCGGGGAGCGTTGAAACGGTCTGGAACGCCGTCAACGTACCCAACTCGCTATCAAACCGGTATGCCGTGACACTCGAACCCTGCTCATTGTCGAAGTAAACGAATCTTCCGTTCGGGTGGAAACAGTAGTGCCTGGGGCCGAAGCCATCCGGCTGATCAACCCTGGGCGGTTCGTTGTCGGACAGGAGTCCGGATTCGAGATCAAACAGATACTGGAATATGGTGTTCGACTCCCCCACGTGAGGCAGAAACGTGTACCTGTTCGTAGCGTCCAGGTGAATGCAGTGGGCCTTGGGAAGAGTGTTTATCCACGCTACGGGTTCGGGCAGTACCTTCCCTATATCGTCAATCGCGTGCACGGACACGGCGCCTGCCGTGTAGTAGGCGGCCAGAAGGAACCGCCCTGCCCTGTCTGTCGAAATGAAGCATGGGTCCGAGTTCAAACTGATCGCCCCCAGGTGATCGATCCCACCGTTCGCGGGGTCGATCGCGAATGTCGACATCTCGTTTACGGACCGCCTGGCCGCATACAGCCGACGACCGTCCGGAGAGAGAGCGAGGGGGCCGGGGCCGCCGGGTGCCTGGGTTTCGCGAACTATTCCGAAAACGCCGCTGCCGCAATCTAGCGCGAGCGTGGCTATCTTGTCGTCGCCCGACAGTGAGACATACGTGATCAGCCTGGATTCCATAGGTGTCCGCCCTTGAAGGTGAAAACGTTACGCGGGCCGCGTCACTCTGCAGCCAACTGGTATTGATTGGCCGCCTTACCGCCGGCGGGCAGTCCCAGAGGCATCTTGACGTCCAGCAACAACGGCCTGCCCTCTTTTTCGACGGTTTCAATGCCGTCCGCTACTGCGGCGTCAATCTTCGCTTCGTCATCTACTCGAATTCCCTCCACACCGAAAGACTCCGCCAGCCCAACAACGTCGATCCCGTCCAGCACCACGCCTTCGTACCGGCCGCGCTTGTTCATCTCCCCTCCAGCCCCGTCGAACGCGCCTGCCACAATGCCGTAAGACCCATTATTGGGGACTACGTACAAGACCGGAATCCGGTGATGTGCAGCCGACCAAAACGCCGAGTCGGCGTAGTAGACGGAACCGTCCCCTACGAGCCCTATCACGGGCAAGTCCGGAGCCGCCAGCTTTGCGCCGAGTGGCGCACCCATACCGTAGCCCTCGGAACCCCCTGCGGGCCGTATATAGGTGACTGAACCGCCGTCCTCTTTGGCATTTACGCACTCTAACGGGACGGCGAACTGCTCGGTAGTTATCAGCCCGCCACCGGCTTGTTCAAGCGCGGAATCGATGGCGTCAAGTAGTGCTATCGGGCCGACCTCACCGGAATCAAGGGCCCTGGGCTGCAACCGACTCCGGTAGGCCTCCTTGAGCGTCGCCGCCTGCTCGCGCGCCCAGGCGCGCCGATCGTCGTAGCGGTCCGGTTCGAACTCGCTACGTACCAGTTCGTTGAGCCGTTCAACCGTTCGCTTCTCATCTGCGTAAACCGCCAGGTCCAATTGAGGGATGTTCTTGAAGACTTCTACGTCCGACCCTATTGCAACAACGCTCCTAGCGCTGTCGAAAACATCGAAGTCCCCTGCGCTGCCGCTGCCGCCGTGTCTCACGCCTATGCAAACAATGTGATCAGGGTTGAGGTCAGCCACGGGTCCGCGGAAATATCCGCAGTGGAGCGGATGTGCGGGCGAGACGCCTCTCAGGTCGCCCCACATGGTTGCGACGGACGCTCCAAAGTGCTCGGCCAGAGCAGTCACCGCCTTCTCGCCGCCGCTCTTCCATACACCGTCGCTGACGTAAATGAGCGGCCGCTCTGCTTCATGAAGCCCGCGCGCCAGCGCTTCAAGGTCGTCGTCCGACGGGTACCCTGCCCTGACGTCCCTGTCTGCGCCGTCGACAAGCCGGGTTGTCACCTGTTCGTCGCCAAGCATCCGATCGTAGACGGCCAGGTGTACCGGCCCCATCGGCGGCGTGGTGGCGACCAGAATGGCGCGTTCTATCGCCGACGGCAGACCCTCCGGCTCGATGACCGTCCAGTTGGCCTTCGTGAACGGCGCCGATATCAACGTGGGTCCGGCGTTGTGGCTAATGTCCAGCGCCACGCGGTCCGCAAAGCTGCCGGTGTCTCCGTGGAACGTCAGCACCACCATGGGCAGGCCGCCGTTCCACACGTTGATCAGCTGCCCCAGGCACTGGGCCAAGCCTGAACCGAGGTGGACCGATATGACTGACGGCTCACCCCAAGCCTGGGAATATCCGCCCGCCATGGCCGTGACGGAACCCTCGTGCAAGGCCAGGATGCCGTGGACCTTGTCGCTCGCGTAAAGGGCGTCGAAAAACAGCGCCTCGCGGGAACCGGAGTTGTAGAAAAGGTGCTTGATTCCTGAGCGCGCAAGTTGCTCGACGATGATCTGCGACGGATTACCGGTAAAGGTTTCAACGGCCATTTGGCAATGTCCCTTCGCCCGGTGTTGGAGGTCGATTCACCGGACGCATGACTGGATATGTTCTTCGCGGTCTGACGACTGCCGAAGTTTATACGGGCCATCCAAAACGCGGGCGGCGCACACCTCCTCTATGAATCTCAGTAGCCACCACCCCCTGGGGGCTCCGGGTGGCGATGCCCGGCTATCAGGGCCGCTCTGCTGACAGCCCGTGGTATTCGCGGAGTGCGGCTTCGTAGGAGTCCGGGGTATTGATGTCGAGGCGCACGACCCGGGTGTCGAATTCGACGTGGTTCATACGATCTGCGTGGCGTCTCACGACCTCCCGAATGCCCTGGTTGGTTTCCGTAATGTTCAGCAATTCCTGCCTTAGCCCGGCGTCAAAGACCAGCGGGTGCCCTCCCCTGCCGCGATACCGCGGCGACGTCACCGGCGCTCCCGCATCGAAGTGCCTGTCAACCACGCGCTTTATCACCCAAGCCGGGCGCGGCTGATCAACGGCCAGTATGACGATCGCTTCTGCCGTCACGCAGACTGCCCTGACCCCTGCGCGGACCGATGTCGTCTTGCCCAGTCTGAAGTCCGGGTTTGGGACGACGCGAACATTGCGCGAGTCAGGGAAAAGGCGCGTCACGGCGTCACTCGCGGCACCGGTTACCACGCAAACCTCGTCGACGCCGCCACCAAGCAACGACGTCACCTGGTACTGGACGAGGGTCGTTCCCTCCCAGGGCAATAGAGGCTTGGGACGTCCCATGCGGGTCGACTCACCGGCTGCCAAAAGAACGGCCGCGACGTGGGGCCGCGTATTCGAATCGCCAGATGCGATGGACAGACGGGTTTCGGGGACAGGACCCGGCGAGGGCAACCGCCCGCTCCTAGTCGGCTACTGCTGCAGGGACCCGTTGCTCTTTGCCGGCGCGGCGATCGAGGTTTTGCTGAATCCGCTCCATGTACCTGTCCTCGAGCTTCATCGAACCGCCGTCGCCGCCAAGACGAAATGCCAGTATTTCGGCCATGATGCTGATCGCAATCTCTTCCGGCGTGCGGCCGCCGATGTCGAGGCCGATTGGAGCGTGGACCGCCTTGACCCTTTCGATGGGCCAGCCGCGATGTAGTAACTCTTCATAAATCAGGATGGTCTTGCGACGGCTGCCCAGCAAACCGACGTAGCTCGCCGGAGTTTCCATCGCCGCGGCCAGCGCCGCGTCGTCGTAACGGTGCCCGCGAGTCGCAACCACGACGAATGTGTTGGCGTTGATCGGCAGGCCGCGAATGGTCTCAGCGTATTCGCCCGACCTCACGATCTCCGCCTCCGGAAATCGTTCTGCGTTGGCGAACTCTTCCCGGTCATCTACGACAAATAGGCGAAAACCCACGCTCTTTGCAACCGGTGCAATGGCATTGCTGACGTGGCCGCCACCCACCAGGACAAGGGTCGGGGGCGTGGTGAAAGCCTCAATGAAGTACTCGACACCATCGTCCGTCACGACGTAATCGTTCTTGCCCATGGCCATCAGTTCCCTGGCGCGCCGGGCAGCCTGCCGGTCGAACTGATCATCGCCCAACGTTCCGACGGTTTCACCATCCTCCCGTACCAGCATCTTGTCGCCCACGCGGAACGACGAGCCTTCAGGCGCCGCCATCATGTTGACGATGGCAACCGGCTTCCCGCCTTCGTATGCAGCGACGACCTCTTCGGCAAAATCGAGATAGTCCGCAGATCGCCGAATCGGATCAATCAGGAAGTACATGGTCCCGCCGCAGACAAGACCGTCCTGTGCCGCCAGGTCCTCGTTTAGTTCGTAATCGCGCATCTCGGCGGCGCCGCCCCGCTTCATGAGTTCTTGCGCGGCAAACCAGATATCGCCCTCGACACAACCGCCCCCAAGCGTCCCGACGCCGGAACCGTCCGACCTCACCAGCAGCTTGGCGCCGGGCTTCTGCGGCGTGGACCCCGAAGTGCGGACGACCGTTGCGACTGCAACGGTGTTCTCCTGCTTGAGTTCTTCGACTGCTGCCCTGAATACTGGTTCCATGGAGCGGCTGCCCCTTCCTGGTCAATTCGTGGGCCGAAAGGCCGGAGCGTCACGGCATCGGGCAACGCTGACGCGGCGTCAATCCCGGCCCATTCCGTACTGAACTGAGAATAGCACAGCGAAGCTAAACCTCAGTTGAGGCAGCACATAGCAAACCGTCAGGCCGATGTGGGGACCGGCGTGTCCGGGAGGCCTAAATCAAGCGGTGCGGCTCCAACGCCTCGTAGTTCAGCTCGATGCCCAGGCCCGGCCGGTCAGGCGCGTACACGTACCCGTCCTCAATGGTTAGCGTTTCCGTGTACATGTTCCCGTGCATCGGGTCGACAGAGTCGCGGTAGTACTCGAGGATCAACCCGTTCGAGATCGCCGTCACCAGGTGGATGTGTACCTCCTGGGCGCCGTGCGGCGCGATGTCGAGATCGTTGGCCTGAGCCAGGGCTGCAACCTTCATGAACTCCGTTACACCGCCCATGATCAGAGCGTCGGGCTGCAGGATGTCCACGGCGCGGTGGTTGATCATGTCCCGGAAGCCGTACCGTGTGTACTCGTTTTCTCCGGCCGCTACGGGCACGGATGTCGACTGCGTTATCTCTCGTTGGCCGATGTAGTCGTCCGGCTCCACCGGTTCCTCGAACCAGAACAGGTCGTACTTTTCCGCCTTGCGGGCAAACTCTATCGCCTGGTAGTGGCGGTAGGCGTTGTTGGCGTCGACCATCACCTTGACGTCAGGCCCGACGGTCTCCCGCACGACGCGCACCCGCTCAACGTCTTCGTTGATCGGCACCGCGCCGATCTTCATCTTCACCGCGCGAGCGCCGAGTTCCATGTTCACTTCCATCTCCTCGGCGAGTTCCTTCAGCCCCTTCCCTTCTTCGTAGTAACCGCCGGCGATGTAGGTGTCGATCTTGTTCGAAAAACCGCCGAGGAGTTTGTACACGGGCAGCCCGGAGATCTTGCCTTTGAGGTCCCACAGAGCGATGTCGATGCCCGATATGACCCGGGTCGAGATCCCGCGCCTGCCCACCAGCTTTGGACGCCACATTTCGTACCAATGGCGTTCGTTGTCCAGAGGGTCGCGGCCGATGAGCACCTGTTTCAGGTGGTCGAGCATGGCCACGCCTACGTCCGGCGCGTCCTGGATGGAGGCGCCAATGCCCAGGCCGGACACGCCTTCATCGGTCTCAATGTGAATAACGTTCAGCCCACTGTGGGTGTATGTGTACAGGCCGTTGGTGATCGGCACGGCTCTCGGCCAGCGGAAAACCTCGGACCAGACATTGGTGATCTTCAAGACGCTTGCTCCATCCTTGCGTCGCGGGCAGGCTCATCGCGCCCGCGGTGGTTAAGATGAGAGAATACCACCGGCGTACAGGCGGTAATGAAATCGGTGGAGAGGCCCAAGTGCCGCGTCGACGAACGCCGCGTGCTGGGCGCAAAGACAGTGGCCTCTCCTTTCACGGGGCACGCCATGGGATGGCTACCCGTCCCTGACCCTGCACCGCGGTCGGACGAACTGACGGATTGTGCGGTGCCGGAAACGTGAATTCGGCCCGACTTCAAGGCATACTGTAAGCACCGCACACGGGCCCGTAGCTCAGGGGTAAGAGCGGTCGGCTCATAACCGATTGGTCGCAGGTTCGAATCCTGCCGGGCCCACCACCACCCTTCAAAGTCGAGGGCCGTGACCTAGTGAGTGAAATCTGGAAGTACACTAACCACAAGCCCAACATCAAGACTAGAGTTGCCCTGAGCTGGCTCCGAACCGTCTGACGTATAGGCGCCTCCTGTAGACGATCACTGGAGTCGCCTCTAACAGATGGCGCGGCATTAAGCCGTGGTCCACCGGACATGGCCGTCGCCCCTTCGCTCACCAAGCGGCATCCCAATTCTAAGACGTCATCCTTAATCCGTTAGAGTATCGTAAGATCGGCCATTCAGCAGCTTGAATCGTTGTCAGAGGGCAACATATGGCATACCCATCGTGTCCAAGATGCCGACGGCCCATGACACTCAGAACTGCGAGGCGCGGAAGTAATCGTGGTCGTCAGTTTTGGGGCTGTTCAGCCTACCCATCTTGCACCGGTACCCGCGATGTGGGCGCAGGTTCGCGCGAGAGCGAAAAGGGCTCTGGGCTTGGAGAGACCGGGAACGGCACTTTCTATCAGGGAGAAGTCAGCCGCGTGGGGCGGGCAGTCACGTCGGTGCCGGTTGAGTGGACAGAAGGCGTCCCTCGCCGATCGTTCAACTACGACTACGCGCCCATAGGCTCTGTCCCGGGCGCTTTGATCGCTCAGGCAGACATACCAGATGATGTCAAACGTCTGCTTAGTCATACGTTGCTCCTTACATCTAAGGGTCGCCGACGTGTGGTAGCTACCGAGTCTGCCCGGCTTTCCTCGGGATTGCTTGCGAAGCTTCTCCAGCGGGGATATGCACCACTGGCAACACTGGAAATTGAACGCGCCGCTCTGAATTGTCATGGTCTGATTGGTGAGGCAACAGACCTGGCCAAGAACAAAGTCGAGGTCGGATGGCGGGTTCCGCCAGAAAGGGCCAAGATAGACGTCGCCGGTGAGCTCAGGAAAGAGCTGATACGGAGAGACCGGTGGGTTTTCGATATCAAGTCTGAAACCTCCCCGTTGCAAAGCGACGCTGAGGTTGAGTTTCTAACACGTTGGGTCCCTTCTAACTTAGGTCTGCGTGCCGCACATTGGTTCACGCCTCAGGCTCCGCTAGATAGATTGCTCGAATCCGCCAACTTGGAGCACGGGGCTGACCGTCGAATCGACTTCCTCGTTTGCTATCCGGGAATAGAGCCGTTCGCGGTAGAAATCGATGGCCCTGAACACATTGCATCTCAATCGATAGACGATGAACGTGACAAGAAACTGCGCTACATGGGAATCGATGTGATCCGCGTGAGCAATGCGGAAGTAGAAGTGGGGGATGGCCCTCAGCTCAACAAGATAAAGGAGAGATTCGACGCAGCCGACGTCTTACCCGATGTCGACGGTTCCAAGAATCCCATCGCAAAACTAGCTGCCGACTGTTCCCTCGCCTCCAAGATTCAACTTGCCATCGCCCGAGCGATCCATGCCGGTTGGCTAGGGGACAACGAATGGGTGATCGATCTCTCGGGCACTGGCGAGGTCCAGAGGGCAGGAGTGCTTGACGCTCTTCGACTCCTTAGTTGTTTCGACGTGCTCTACGGTGGGCGCACCGTCCCAGGGCGTTGCACAGTCAGGGATGACGAAGGGGTGCCAGTGACATGGGCTTTCGTCGATGGCGAATGGAAAACTGACGATGGGCCCGAGGCTAAGGGAGACCGCATCAGCATTCTCGTCCAGTGGGGCTCAAGTCCCTTTAGCGAAATTGAGTCCGATGCGTGGGACATAATCATTCGCCCTGCGTACCTTCCCGTGAACCTGAGCGTCCAGCAACATTTCGAACGCTTTCGCCAGCCCATTTCAACGGATAGCTTTGAGCAGGCCGCGCCAACTCTCACAACACTGCTACGTACGATCTTCCGAAAGTTTAAGTTTCGGCAACAGCAGGGCGAGGCAGTGTATAACACCCTCCGACACAACGATACTGTTGTGCTCCTTCCAACTGGTGCGGGAAAGAGCATCGTGTACCAACTTGCCGGCCTGTTGATGCCCGGCATAACGGTCGTAGTAGATCCCCTTGTCGCCCTCATCGAAGACCAAGTCCAAGGCTTGCAGTCGCATGGAATCGAACGTGCTGCCGGAATCGTGTCCTCTATGGCCGGCCGAGAGGAGCGGGACCGGTTGCTGAGGCAGATCGAGCGTGGAGAGTACCAATTCGTCTTGCTCTCGCCGGAAAGGCTACAAACTCCAGAGTTCAGAGGCACGCTCCAAGCACTTCGAGAAATCTCCTCAGTGAATCTGGCAGTAATTGACGAGGCTCACTGCGTTTCCGAGTGGGGTCATGACTTCAGACCTGCGTATCTCAACCTCGCTAACAATGTGCGGCGGTTTGCCGCCGATGCGACAGATAACCCCCCACCGTTACTCGCCTTAACGGGCACCGCTTCCCGTGCGGTGTTGAGGGATATGCTTACGGATCTTGGAATCGACCAATCGGATGACAGAGCGTTGATTCGCCCTGAATCGTTCGATCGTAAGGAACTTAGCTTCGATATCAGACGGGCGATAGTAGCGGAGGATGCCCAGGCCTCTTTGCGGGGCGTCTTGAACGGAATGGCCAGCCGATTCGGCATGCGTAGCGGACAGTTCTACAGGCCAAACGGTCAAGAAACTGCCTCAGGAGTTATCTTTACCCGCACGGTTAACGCCCGCTTTATGGGACTGATTCCCACCAGCCTGGAAGTCCGGAAGACAACCGCAAGTCACCCCGCCATCTATTCCGGACGGGCACCTCGAGGCTATGACGGCACCAATTGGGAGCACCAAAAGCGGGAGAATGCGGCCGCATTCAAAGGTAATGAAGTGCCCATATTGGTAGCGACAAAGGCCTTCGGAATGGGCATAGACAAACCGAACATCCGCTACATCGTTCACTACGGAATGCCGGACTCGCTAGAGAGCTTCTATCAAGAGGCGGGACGAGCGGGACGCGATCAACAACCCGCCCACTGTGTAGTCGTCTTCACGGAGTATGACCCAGACCGTTCGGATAGTTTGCTTGATCCGAATGCGAACCTCGATGAGCTAAAGAGACGTTTCAGGGCAGCGAACCGCGATCGATCGATCGGTGACGACGTGACCAGTGCCGTGTGGTTCCACCTCAAGACATTCAGCGGGCCAGAGACTGAGATCCAATTTGTGGAGAAAGTTCTCAGGGAGTTTGATGACCTGGCGTCACCTCAACGGTACCAGTTGGCGTATGACGGCGACGACGACAAGCGCCGGAAGGAGCACGCCGTTGTTCGGCTATTGAGGGTAGGTGTGCTGCGCGACTATGAGGTGGAATTCGGGTCTGCGCGGCTGACGATCCAAACTGAGCCCTTCAACTTTGAGCGGTGTCGCCAGAAGCTACTTGATTATGTCCAGACAGCCCAACCACACAGAAGCAACGAGTTTAGGCAGAAACTCGATGCGATAGTCACAAGCGGGCCGCACAATGACGCCCTCGCGCTGGCCAGACTATTGATAGAGTTTACTTACGATGTGATCGAACGGTCACGCAGACGTGCAACCCAAGAATCGGTGTTGCTGGCTCGATCGGCCCAAAGCGATGCCGAAATCAGGGCGCGTCTGATGGACTACCTCCAGGAAGGCTTGGGGGCCGAGCGAATAGGGCGGCTTTTGGAGCAGCAAGATGTCCGGCTTGCAGAGTGGTGGGAGCTAATCGAGGCCGTACAAACTCCGGTGGATGCAGGTGAGTTGCGAGGGCTGTGCATTCGCGCATTGGAGTCCGCTGCTGACCACCCCGGGCTCCTATTTGTTCGGGCAGCGGCCGAAGCCATGTGCCGCGATCATGATGACAGCGTAACTGCAAATGGTATTGAAACTGCGGTTAAGGAGTGTGCGAGGAAGGGTATACCCGAGCATGATACTAGGGAAATGCTCGACAAATTGTACGACCTCGCCCAGATCCCTGTGCGTGCGGTCGACTTGGGAGTCCCTCTTGCAAAAGCTCTGTGTGATGCGGGAGACGCAGGCCCCGAGTTTGCTTTCTGCGCCGAAGTTACCGAACAACGGTTGCCTGAGCTGCGACCCGAAATCCAAGATGAGGTGAAGTTTATTCTCGATGTCTACAAGATGGACACGGGCATTAGACTCTTGACCGATGTCGCCGAAAAGATCGTCCAGCGATACAGCCACCCGCAAATTACGGAACCGTTGGGAGGATATAGAGAGTGAGCTTAGCCGACGATTTGCGGGGCAAACTTGATGCGGCCACAGGAGAATTAGCCAACCTACAATTGAGGCTCGACGAAATCGTAGGCCTCGAGGAATCCCTTCGCGATGCAAATGGTCAACTTTTTCAAACCAGTTCCCGCGTGTCCGAATTGACGGCATCGGCCCGGGCGGCGCAAGAGTCACTCGGCTTGACGGTCAATGCGTTGGAGCGAGCTACTGACGTCATGATGCGCTTGGAACCCGCGGTCATCACATCTGCCATTCAGGACGCAGACACGTCGATTAAAGCGGCGATCGAAGATAGCTCGACCAAACTCGCCGAGTCAGTGTCCCAGCGGGCTGAGACTATCGAGCAATCGATAACCACGAGCCAAGAGACTGCCCGGCTGCAGATGACGGAGCAGGAGGCACGGCACGCGGAACGCCACGAGAAAAACGCCAGGGCATTAAAGTGGATGGGAGCCTTAGCGCTGTTAAGCCTAGCAGGGCTTCTAATCCTGGCGGTCCTAATACTCCTTAGTGTTCGATAATGCATGGGTGGATTTGGCAGAACGGAGTGACCGCGCATGCGCCACGCCCGGTCCACGAGCAGGCTCAGGTCCAGCTGCGCATTCTACGTCCTGCCCCGTGTGGCACCCGCTGCGTCTGGCCGAGGACTTCGCCAGCGCAGACATCCCGACCAACGGCCGAGTCGCCTATGTTGTGGGCGCGATGGTCTCCTGCCAAGATTTTCGTTTCATCGGGTGAGCAGGGGTGATGATCGAGATCAAGTGCTCCAGCGTATAGTGTCACTTCCCACCAAAAAGTTCGCAATTCAGTCTTGGCGATCCCACCACCACCCCCTCCCAGTGGAACACCATTGGTCCGGCATCCAGGCGAAATTCTGAGTCTCGAACTGAAAAACCTACGCGCAAGCAGGGTCGTCGGCTGACCAGCGGTTGTAAGCGGGATCGTTTTCGCGGGCTAATCGCTCACGGGCCTGCCTCCAGTCCTCCGCCCACGCTTCGGCGTCGCGAAGCTCCGACTCAGGGTGCTCCCTGCTGCGCGCAACGAACCCGGGAAACGCCGCCCTGCCCGTGTGTTGGCCAATGGGGTTGTAACGCAGGTCCAGGCTCCACCTGATCCGGTCGCTATTATTCGGCAGGGATCCGTGACAGGTCAGCCGGTGCATGAACAGCGCGCTCCCTCTTCGCATCGGCACCGGAATGGCGTCTCGGACTCGGAAGAGTTCATCCGGTATTTGCAACCCTGACGGGGAGGTTGCCGTCCCTCCCGGGCAGTGCTGGAACAGCCCTTCGACGTGGCTCCGCGGCACCAGGTGCAGGCAACCGGCTTCTTCGTCAGCATCCCAGACGGGAATCCAGACCGTCAGTATGTCGGTATCGTCCGCCTCCTCCGTCACGACTCCGCCGTCCTGGTGCCAAGGCGTCGCGCCCAGTTGGACCCCGCCTGTCTCAGGATTTACCGGGGTGAGCGCCTCGGGCGGCTTGAGGCGTACGTGTTGCGTCGGGTTCGAGTAGATTTCCGGGCCGATGATCGACTCCACCGCGTCCAACAAGGGCGAAGCGGTCAGTAAGTCGAACACCGCCGGCCCATGCCACATAGGGGTGTTGTACATGACGTTTCGTTGAGGCAGGGAAAAGTCGAAGTATTGGGCGTGCACCTTGCCGCTTTCCTGGTAGATCCTGGTCAGGCGCTCGCCGAATTCCACCCCCGGGTACGTCGATGCGATCGCACCGTCTTCGAGGAGTTCAGAGGCGAGGTTATCCAGCACCTTCCCGTACTCGGCCTCCAGCGGATCGAGCACCTCCTCAGGGTCGATAACGTCTTCGACCACGACGTAACCCTCTCGTTGAAAATGGTCCAGTTGTTCGTCAGTGAGCCGTGTCATTCAGCAACGTCCTTAAGCAGGTATTTGCGTCGTCGGGCCGGTATGAACCGCGCTCGAAATCCTAGTAATACAACCCGGCGCATGTCAACGACATCCAACTGGCTACTCCGTTGGTCCGGCCCAACAATTGGTCCCTTGGAAGAGCCAGGATTCGGGACCGGGAACGGTGAGTCCCTGGGTCTGAGACGCCGGGGACGATGATGAATCACCCGCTTAGGGCGGACCAACAAAAACCTGGGTGAGAACATCACCACAACGGAATACAATTGAGCAGATGTTGCAGAGATGATGTCGCATCCGAGAGAAGGGCGCTATGAAGTTGGATGAACGTCTGGATCCCTATGTAGCACTGCGTGACGGACCCGAGGCCGGCGGTCGGGAAGGTTCGCAATCCGGAGAGCCCATCGCAATCGTGGGCATGGCATGCCGGTTCCCGGGCGCGGCGGACCTGGACTCTTTCTGGCAGTTGTTGCTGGACGGCAAGAACGCGGTGACGGAAGGCGTCCCGGGTTCGGGCGTGGGACGGTTGGGCGAAATACTTCCAGACTCCGCAGGACAGATCGACGCGTGCCGGTATGGGGCATTCGTAGACGACATTGAACAGTTCGACGCCTCGTTCTTCCGTATTTCACCGGTCGAGGCAAACCTGCTGGACCCGCAACAACGGATGATGCTGGAAACCAGTTGGCTGGCTCTCGAAGACGCGGGAATCGATCCGCTCCAACTCAAGGGAAGCCAGACCGGCGTCTACACCGGCATAAGCAACGACGAGTATCGAATGCTCGTCGTGAACTCGAGCAGGCCATCCGAGGCCGCCGAAAGCCTATACGCCCTCAGCGGCACAAACCTGAACGGTACCAGCGGGCGGGTCTCCTTCGTCCTCGGCCTGATGGGACCGTCAAAGGCCGTAGACGCCGCGTGCGCGTCGGCGATGGTGGCAGTCCACGACGCGGTGGCGGACCTCCAGCAGGGTAAGGCGGACCTCGCCATCGCGGGCGGTGTCCAGGCCATCCTCAATGGCCGCATCTACGAACTGCGCGCCGAAGCGATGATGTTGTCACCGGAGGGTCAGTGCAAGACGTTCGACGCTTCAGCGGACGGGTATGTTCGGGGAGAGGGTTGCGGGGTTGTAGTACTCAAGAGGTTGAGCCAGGCGCAGGCGGACGGGGACCGCATCTGGGCCGTCATCCGCGGTTCGGCGGTGAACAACGGCGGTACCAGCATCGGCCTGACCGTGCCGCACACACCCGCGCTCATACAGGTGATGGAAACCGCCCTCGGTGACGCCGGTGTGCAGCCCTCAGACGTCGACTATCTCGAGGCGCACGGGACCGGCACGGCGGTGGGCGACCCCATCGAACTGGACGCCGTTTCAGATGTCTACGGGCGGGGCCGCGATGAGGGCAGGCCAATACTTACCGGTTCGGTCAAGACCAACATCGGCCACCTGGAGTCGGCCGCAGGGATTGCAGGCCTTATCAAAGCGGCGATGGTCTTAAAAAGCGGTGTAATACCGAAGCACCTGCATTTCAACGACCCCAACCCCGGGTTCGACTGGGACAGCCACCCGGTCCAGGTGACCTCCGACATGATGGACTGGCCGCGCCGCAACGGGCAGCCGCGACTGGCAGGAGTGAACTCCTTCGGGATCACCGGGACGAACGCCCACATCGTGGTAGAAGAATATCTCTCACCGGATGGACCCGCGGGACCCCGGGAGTCCTCGAATGGGTCCGGTCCGGGCATTATTGTGACTCTGCCTGCACCGGCCGCCGACCAGCAACCGGCAACCATGGATTGCAGTGAGCGCACGACCCGCGTCCTGCCGCTGGCGGGCAAGTCGCAAGGCGCGCTCGAGGACCTCGCCAGGCGGTATCTGTCGTGGCTCGATGACCGAACCGACGAGTTCGCCTCCGAGGGCCCCGACTGGAAATCTGCGCTGGCGGACATGGCGTGGACTTCAGGTACCGGCAGAAGCCACTTCGAATACCGGGCGGGAGTGGTGTTCGACGGCGCAGATTCGTTGAAAACGCGGCTCAGTGAACTTGCCGAATCCGGGGTTTCGTCTGAGCCGCAGGCGGCGACCAAGGTCGCGTTCGTGTACACGGGCCAGGGCAGCCAGTGGACTGGGATGGGGCGCGCGCTTTATGAAAGTGAGCCGGTGGCGAGGTCCGTATTCGACCGCTGCGAGGCAGTGTTCCGAGACGTTCGAGGTACTTCCCTGCTGGACTTGATGTTCGGCCGCCCGGGAGCTGTGGGTGACCTTGGCGACACGGCGTGGGAACAGCCGGCGCTCTACGCGCTGGAGTGCGCCCTGACGGCGTTGTGGGCAAGCGTGGGTGTTCGGCCCAGCGTGGTATTGGGCCACAGCGTCGGAGAACTGGCGGCCGCACACACGGCAGGAGTTTTTGGCCTGGAAGATGGAATGCGGTTTGCCGCGACCCGCGGGACGCTGCTGTCCGGCACCGCGCAGGGCACCATGGCCGCCATATTTGCGCCGGTAGAGCGGGTGGCTTCGGAAGTCGAATCCATAAACGCGTCTTCAGACGGCGTTGGGCTGAGCATCGCGGCGGACAACGGCGCGCACATAGTTGTCAGCGGCCAGGTCGAAGACATTGAAGAAATAGTCAGACGCTTTGAGGCGGAGGAAGTCCGAGCCAGGCGACTGAACACCACCCGCGGGTTTCACAGCGCACTGTTGGACCCGGTCCTTGATGAGTTGGAATCTTACGTACAGGACCTGGAAATCGGGACCCCATCGATCACCGTCGTCAGCAACCTCACCGGCCGGCCAGTCGAGCCCGGAACGAAGCTGGACGCGGCCTATTGGCGGCGTCACGCCCGGCAACCGGTCGCATTTGCCAGCGGCATAAGGTCAGCGGCGGAACTCGGCGTGGACCTGGTTGTTGAGATTGGCCCGCACGCCGTATTGGGGCCCATGGCAACATTCGCCTGGCCTGAGACCGCACCCGCGCCCGTAGCGCTGGCCAGCATAAGGCGGCCTCCCAGGGACGGTTCGTCTCCGGAAGCTGAGAGCACCTTCGTGGATGCCGTCGCGGAGGCGTTCGAAGCCGGTCTGGATATCTCATTCGAAGGACTTTTTACCGGAGAGACCCGCCGGAAGGTTGGGTTGCCGAGCTACCCGTTCCAGCGGGAACACTACTGGGTCGAGACTTCCAGGCAGAGACGCCCTGCCGACGGCCACCCCCTGCTGGGCATGCGGCACGAGTCGGCTCGCGGCGAAGTCTCGTTCGAGACCGAAGTCTTTCCTTCAGACCCGTCCTGGCTGGCGGACCACAAAGTCTTCGGCCGTCTCATCGCCCCCGGCGCGCTCTATGGGGCGATGGCGGCCTCGGTGTCGCTCGCAGAGGAAAGCGGCCCAATCGTGGTCGACGACATGCAGTTGCACAGCGCGCTTGTGTTTTCAGACAAGTCCCCCGAAGGCGAGGCCGGGGAAGAGGGCCGGAAAGTACAAGTCGTGGTCGACGATTCAGATCAAGGATCGTCTCGCGCAGTCCAGATCTTCAGCCGGGGCGCCGAAAAAGAATGGACGATTCACGTGGAATGCCGCGTGTCGTCGTCCGCCCAGCCGCAGGCAACCGGTGAACGAATTGACCTGGCAGACCTGCAGTCGCGCCTTGGCCCTGCCGACGTGCCGGGCTATTACCGCGCGAAGAACAGCACGGGCATAGACCTCGGCCCTTCCTTTCGAACGCTGGGTTCGGCATGGTCAGGCCCCGGCGAAGCCCTGGCCGAGGTGCGTTTGCCGGAAGCGCTGGGCCGGAACCAGTTGGACGTGCACCCGCTCCTCCTGGACGGCTGCTTCCAGGTGGTGGGTGTAGCGCGCAACATAACCGGCGAAGAGGGAGAGCCTACCTATCTGCCATTCGGATGGGAGAGGTTCTGGCTGTCGCGGCGGCTACCGGACCGGCTGTTCTGCCACGTGCGCATGAGTGAGGACTCCCGGGAGTCGGAGTCGGCCGCAGCGCCGGAGGTCCTGAGCGGCGAACTGCGAATCTACGATCCGAACGGAGTCCTCATCGGTGAGTTGAAGGGTTACGCGGTTAAACGCGCCACCCGGGCCGCGCTGCTATCGGCAGTCGAAGGCGTTGACGACCTCCTATACGAGGTCACGTGGCGTGAACGCGCCCTTCCGCCGGGAGTCGAGCCCGCCGATTTCTTCCCCACGCCGGCCGAAGTAGCGGCAGGCACACAGCTATTCACCGGTTATCTGACGGATGCAGGGGTCGACCCCGAGGGCAGGAATGCCCTTCTCGCCGATCTTGAGCGATGGTCCTGGGCCCGTGCGCTCGCGACGTTGGAGGAGTTGGGATGGCGACGTGTGAAGGGCGAGACCGTGGACGCCGAGGGCCTGCGGCAACAACTGGATGTCCTGCCGGAACACCAGCGCGTATTCCGCCGGATGCTCGAAATGCTCGCCAGGGCCGGTGTATTACAGGTAAAGAATGACGGCTTCGAGGTGCTCCTTGGCCCGGGTGATCCACTGCCCAACGTCCTGCCGGGCGATCTCGAGGAATTCGCCTCGCGGATGACGGAACAGTATCCCGATGGGTTAATCGAAATTGGGCTGTTCAGGCGGTCAGGTCACGCATTGGCCAATGTCCTGCGAGGCCAGGAAGACGCCCTGACGCTCCTCTTCAGCAGCGGAGAACCGACGGCGGCCGACCTGTACTTAAAAGCGCCGGTGGCGCGTGCTGCTAACCGGTTATTGGCGGATGCGGTCCAGGCACTGCTGGCGAAACTGCCAAAGGACCGTCGACTCAGGGTGGTCGAAGTCGGGGCTGGAACAGGGTCTGCCACTGCGTCCGTCCTACCGGAACTCCCCGAAGGCCGGTTCGAATACGTGTACACGGATATCTCCGCAGGCTTCTTCGCCGAGGCGGAGGCGAGATTTGGCGACGCCGGCGGCTGCATAGAATACCGGCCGCTGGACATAGAGAAGGACCCTATTGAGCAGGGTTTCGACTTGCACGGCTACGACCTGATCATTGCGTCGAACGTGTTGCATGCGACTCGTTACCTGCACGAGACGCTCGCCCATTGCGCTGACCTGCTCGCGCCGTCAGGTCACCTGGTGGCCCTTGAAAACCAGCGCGGCCTGGGGTGGATGGACCTCACCTTTGGCCAATTGGACGGCTGGTGGCGGTTCGCAGACTCGTACCGGCCCGACCATGCGCTCGTCGGTCCGGACGTGTGGAAGCAGGCCCTTGGTGACGCCGGATTCGAAGGCGCCGAAGTTCTGGGCGTCGGCGACAACTACACGCACGAAATGCTGGATAAAGGCGTGATCGTGGCACAGGGCCCGGCACGCGTTGCCGAGCCGGCTGGACTATGGGTACTGGCGGGTGACCGGGACGGTTTTGCAGACGACCTCGCCGAGGCGTTGGCGGCAAGGAACCAGACGGTCGTCCTGGCAAGCGGAGACGCGTCGGAAGAGGACTTGGCAGATGCGGTCGGACCGGTGGTCCTGAAGTCCGACGTTGACTCGGCAAGCCGCGAGGCCTGGCGGTCGCTGATCGCAAACCTGCCCAGTGAAGTGCCTTTCAACGGCGTGGTCCACCTCCAGGCCCTGGAAGGTCACGGCGCGAAGGCGACGACCCCCGAAATCACGGAAGACGTGGCGCGAGCCGGACGGAGCGCGCTGGCGATGGTGCAAGGCGTCCTTGAATCAGACATGACACCGGAAAAGGGCGTCTGGTTCATCACACGCGGCTCGCAAATCCTGGAACGTGAGCAGAGCGGTGAACTTGCCGGCTCGGTCCTTTGGGGCATAGGCAAAGTAGTAAACCTCGAAGCGGCACATCTGCAACCGCGCATGATCGACCTTGACCCTAACGCAACGGCCGTCTCGTCCGACCTGGTAAACGAACTCATGTACCCGGACGAGGAAAACCACATTGCGCACCGCCTGGGACGCCGGCTCACGGCACGCCTGGTGAGGTCCGGCGCGGCGGCCGAACGGTTGGCCCTGCCTGAGGGACCGGAGTGGGTGCTGGCCCCGGACCGCAACGGCGTGTTCGAAAAGCCGGAGATCAAGCTGCTGCCCACGCGCACCCTTGAGCCGAAGGAAGTGCTCGTCACGGTAGAGGCGACCGGGCTCAACTTCTGGGACGTATTCCGTTCACTCGGATTCATCGAAGAGGGAGACCTGGGCAGAGAGCTGTGCGGACACGTACTGGAAATTGGTTCCGACGTTTCGAGAGTATCCGTAGGCGACCGCGTAGTTGGGCTGGGATTCGGCGCGTTCGGTCCGGAAATGGTGACTCACGAAGAGTTGGTGGCGCCGGCGCCGGACGGAATATCCGTGTCGGCCCTTGCCACAATCCCGAGCGCATTCGTTTCGGCCGCCCTTTCGTACCAGTTGTCCGGGCTGGAGGCCGGCGACCGGGTGCTGATACACGCCGGCTCTGGTGGAGTTGGACTGGCGGCAATCCAGATCGCTCAAGCCGCGGGCGCGGAAGTGTTCGCCACGGCCAGCGCTCCAAAGCAAGCTTACCTGCGGTCACTCGGCGTCAAGCACATATTCGACAGCCGTCAGACCAAATTTGGCGAAGAAATCCTCGAGGCCACTGACGGCGAGGGCATCCACGTGGTGCTGAACAGCCTGACGAGCGAGGGTTTCATCGAAGCCAGCCTGGCGTGCCTGGCGCAGGGCGGACGATTCATCGAACTGGCCAGGAGAGACATCCTGAGCGAGGAGGAGATGGCGGCGCTGCGTCCGGACGTGAAGTACGCCATCCTGGAGTTGGACGTCCTCAAGAAGACCGACCCCGAGTGGGTCGGCGAAGTGCTGAGAGATGTAATGGAACGGATTTCGGCGGGAGAGCTGGAACCGATCATCCACAGCAGGTGGCCGCTGGCCGAAGCCGGAGCCGCGTTGGGATTCATGCGGTCAGCCCGCCATATCGGCAAGATCGTCCTGACGCCGCCGCCCCTCATAAGGGGTCAGCTACGGCAGGACCGGGCGTACCTGGTGACAGGCGGCTTAGGCGGCATCGGACTGGCCGTGGCCGAGTGGCTGGCCGGCCACGGCGCGGGCGTCATTGTGCTGAACGGCCGACGAGACCCGGACCCTGAAGCCGAAGAGGCGATCGAAGCCCTGCGTAACCGCGGGGTCAGGGTCGAGGTGGAACTCGCGGACGTAACAGACGCCCAGGCGGTCGACGCCATGCTGGCCCGCATCGGCGAGACTCTGCCGCCGCTCGGCGGCGTCATTCACAGCGTGGGTGTCCTGTCGGACGCGGCGCTGACCAACCAGACCTGGGAGAGCTTCGAGCAGGTGCTGTGGCCCAAGATTCTAGGCGCCTGGCATTTGCACCGCGCCACTATCGACCTCGACCTGGACATGTTCATCCTCTTCTCCAGCCGGGTCGGCGTGATGGGCAACCCGGGCCAGGCGAACCACGCCGCGGCCAACGCATTCCTCGACCAGCTCGCGGGCCACCGTCGCGCCCTCGGCCTGGCCGGACAGGCGATCGCCTGGGGAGCGTGGTCGGAGATCGGCGAGGCGGCCGAACAACGAGAACGGATCGAGCGGAGACGGGCCGCGCTTGGCGGGCGGTGGTTCACCCCGGAGCAAGGCATCAAGGCCCTGGACAGGCTCGTGCGGCAGGACACCACCACATCCGTGGTGATGGCCATGGACTGGTCTGTCTTTGCGGAAGCAGTCCAGGACCGCCCGCCCCTGCTGGAAGACATGTTGTCCTCCACAGAGGATGAGGGCTCGGATGATTCCGCCTCGCAGGATGATGTGCTGACCCAGTTGCGCAATGCTTCCGCCCCTGATCACGATGGGGTCCTTGTGCCATTCCTGCAAGGTGAGGTGCAAGCAGTGTTGCGCCTGCCCTCCGCGCCGTCACCTACGGTCGGGTTCTTCGATCTCGGAATGGACTCCCTGATGGCGGTCGAAGTACGGAACCGGCTCAACCGGGCCTTTTCGGGTGAATACGTGGTGTCCAACACCGCTGTCTTCGACTACCCGGACATAAACAGCCTCGCCGGGCACCTGGCGGAAGAACTTGGGCAGGTTATCGGGGTCGAAAAACCAGTTGCGCCTGTGGAGCAGCCCGTCGTCGAACCTCGCCAGGTTGTGCAGACCGGCGAAGATGCCGTTGCCATCATAGGTATGGCCTGTCGTATGCCCGGATCACCCGATCTCTCGTCTTTCTGGCGCGTTCTGGAAGACGGAAAGGACACGGTGACCGACGGCCGCCAGGACCCGGGCGACTGGACCGGGGTTACGGGCGATCCGGCTGCCGAGGACCCAAACCTGCGCCGGGGCGGATTTGTAGAAGGACTGGACCGATTTGACGCCCGGTTCTTCCGCATTTCTCCCATTGAGGCGCGTGCCATGGACCCGCAGCAGCGGATGCTCCTGGAAATCAGTTGGCAGGCCCTGGAGGACGCCGGCATCGGGCCCGAAAGTCTGAAGGGCTCAAGGACTGGAGTCTACGTTGGGATCGGCAGCAGTGAATACCGTGACCTGATAGCGGCCAGCGACCTGGAACAAAACTACTTTGGCACCACTGGCAGCGTGGCTGCCGGGCGGATTGCATTCACCCTGGGCCTTGAAGGCCCCGCCATGCCGGTGGATATGGCATGTGCCTCTTCACTTGCAGCCGTACACCATGCCGCCGCAGCCCTGCAAAGAGGCGAAGTTGGCCTTGCCATGGCAAGCGGCGTGAACACAAACCTGTCCCAGGCCATCACCAGGTTCCACAACGAACTGGGAATGCTCTCCACTTCAGGACGATGCAACGCCTTCGACGCGAACGCAGACGGTTTCGTCCGCGGTGAGGGTTGCGGGGTGTTGGTCCTGAAACGTCTTGGCGAAGCCCAGGCAGACGGCGACCGCATCTGGGGACTGGTAAAGGGATCTGCGGTCAACCAGAACGGCGCCAGCGCCGGACTGCCGGTACCCAACGGACCTGCCCAGGAATCGGTAATCTCGGATGCTCTCGCCCGCGCCGGTGTTGCGCCATCGGAAGTCGATTACCTGGAGGCGCACGGTACCGGAACTGAATTGGGGGACTCCATCGAGCTCAGAGCCGTCTCGGCGGTCTACGGCAAAGACAGGGATTCGGAACGGCCGCTCCTGATCGGTTCGGTCAAGACGAACATCGGGCACCTGGAGTGGGCGTCGGGCATGGCCAGCATCATCAAGGCCGTTTTGGCAATGAACCGCGGGGTGATACCGGCGCATCTCCATTTCAAGGAGCCCAACCCCGAGATGGACTGGGACCGGATGCAGGTACAGGTGACGTCAAAAGCAACAAAGTGGCCAGTTGCTCCGGGCCGGCCGCCGCTGGCGGCAGTAAACGCTTTTGGACTTTCCGGCACCAACGCGCACGTGATTCTGGAAGGCTACGGAAACCCGGCGAAAGGCGCGTCCAACGGACTTGACGTCACCTGGCCGGTTGGCGCCGCCGCATCGGTCAACGAGTCCCTGTCGAAGCCGTATGTAGACGCAGACCCGTTGCCGGAAATCGATGAAGGCCTGAAGACCCGCCTCCTTCCTTTGTCAGGCAAGTCTCCCGAAGCACTGCGAGACCTGGCCGGAAGTTACCTGCGGTGGCTCGACGAGAACCATGGGCATCGGACCGATGAAGACGGCGGTTACGACTCGGTTCTTGCTGATATGGCCTGGACTGCAGGCATTGGGCGTAGTCACTTCGATCACCGTAGCGCCGTCGTATTTAACGACGCCGGCCAGCTACGGACAGGCCTGGAAGCCCTGACCCGCTCAGATAACCTCGCTGAGTTCCCGGAATCGCCGCTCGCTACTGCAAAGGTGGCGTTCTTGTACGCCGGACAGGGCAACCAGTGGCCCGGCATGGGAGAGGCACTCTACCGGTCAGAACCGGTTGTTCGAGCCGTTATGGACCGTTGTGACCGGCAGTTCAGGGAGGAAAACGGTGTATCTCTGCTGGACGTCGCGTTCGGAAGGTCTAGCGACCTGTCTGATCCTGCCGTTGCGCAGCCCGCGATCTACGCTCTGGAGTGCGCACTAACTGCGTTGTGGCGCAGTGTAGGGGTGAGCCCAAGCCTGTTGCTCGGCAATGACATCGGCGAGGTCGCCGCGGCCCAGGCGGCCGGCATGGTTTCGCTGGAGGACGGACTGCGTCTGGCGGCCGGACTGAACGGACCTGAGTACGCAATTCCGGCGGTACAGGCATCTATGCCGTCAGTGGCGATAATCAGCAGTCTGACAGGTCAGGCATTGGAGCCGTCGGAACTGGCCAGCCAGGAACACTGGCGGCGAACGATGCAAGTTGGAGTTCAGTCGGGGAATGGCCTGAAAGGCTTGAACGGACTGTCGGTGGACCTGGCGGTAGAGCTTGGGATTTCAGACACCTCAGGTTCCCTCGCGAACGAGACCTGGCCCGCCAGTCCGGGAAGCGAGGCGTCACCGATGGTACTTGGCGCCCTGGCGCAACGGCCGACTAGTGAAGAAAACGCCGGCAACGAAGAGTTCGTCAAGTCGATCGCAAGGGCCTACGAAGGTGGCTTTGGCATTGAATTCGCAGGCCTGTTCGCCGGAGAACAACGCCGGCGCATTTCACTTCCCGCCTACCCCTTCCAGCGCAAGCGTTTTTGGGTACAAAGTAGTTCGCGTACGGGATGAGAAAAACTGTCCATGACGTCCGAATCGACAGCTCCGGCGATTTGACCGGACATTGTTCGTTTTCTGGCAGGTTTGCGGCGTGGCGCACATGATCCGAAAAGGAATGACTTAACTGGCTTCCACAGAAGAACGAATCAGAAAACTGGTGGACGATAACCTTGAAATCGAAGGACGAACCAGAGGGCAACCTCTGGACCTTAATTCCAGCCTTCGAGACTCTGGCGTATCGTCCTTGGACTTTGTGGCAATTGCAAAGCTGTTCGCCAGAGAATTCAACGTAACTATCAGCGCCGTTGAATGCGCAAACATCCACTCGTTGGGTGAACTCGTCACCTACCTGGACGCCAAGTCTGCGTATTATTCGCAACCAGGCCAGGACACGTAATTCTCTGAAGGGGGAATGGCCTGATGACTTGTGGCATTGGGTCTAATTGTCATTGACAAAGCCGGTCCCAAATTCATAACTAAGCCCTGGTGGCGGCCATTCAAGGCGAATGGCGGCAATGAAGTCGAATACGTGGACCTGGCGCCGCATCCCGGGCATGAAGCAACCGCGTGGGAGTGGCTGAGTGAAGACGAGCGACGCCGCTGGCGTGTGTTCGAGTACCCAGGACCGCGTCGTCGGTTCGCGCTGTGCCGGGCCGCACTTCGGGCCATGCTCTGCAAAAGGATGCGTTGCGACAACGGGGACCTTGCATTCGAATTGATGGAGCGCGGGAAACCTCGTGCACTCCTGGCGGGCGTACCGGCCCCTGTCAACTTCAACGTGAGTCATAGCGGCGGACACGGCCTCATCGCAATCAACCCATCCGGAAGGGTGGGGGTCGATGTCGAAGAGCGCAGGGAACGCGAAGACCTGGCCGGGCTGATTGAGATCGCCATGGGACCGCAGGAGCGGACTGAGTTATCGTCCCTGCCAGAAGAGAGACGACTACACACCTTCTATGACTTGTGGACCGCCAAGGAGGCCCTCGTCAAGGCGCTTGGCAGCGGTCACCACATTGACTTCAGCCAGTTCGACGCGCCAGGGGGCATGCGCCGAGGCGAGCCTGAAGGAGACTTCCGGTTTCAGCACTTGCCAAAGTTGACTTGGCGAGTACAGAATATCGGCAATGAGGATTTCGCCGCTGCCCTTGCCGTTGAAGTAAAGCCTGTATGATCGTCTTCTGCATTAGATGAGTCGGCAGTTTCCTTCCCGCTTCGCAAGGAAGATCAACGAGTTCTCCATGTCTTTAGAACCCACCTGGGAACTGCCCAAGCCTCTTTCCACGCATGACGTTCAGGTGGACGACGACACCGTCATCGTCCTGAGGCGCCACGGCAATCCGGACGGCCCGCGGCTCGTTATGAGCCACGGAAACGGCCTGGCGATCGACCTCTACTACCCTTTTTGGTCCAGGCTGACCGACGATTTTGACCTGATCGTGTACGACCAGCGTAACCATGGTTGGAACGAACTCAGCACGCTCGAAAACCACAACGTACCCACCCTGGTCGCCGATCACGATGCCGTTCTCGAAGCCATAGACGATAACTATGCCCTGAAACCCCAGGTTGGGGTTTTCCATTCCGTATCGGCCCTGGTGTCGCTCCTGTCGCCCGTACGGGGGGTCCACTACTCCGCGCTCGTCCTCTTCGATCCGCCTCTTTGCAAGCCCGGAAGAAGCCACAAGGAGTTTGAGGCCGCGGCCACTCACACATCAGGCCTCACACGCAGGCGGACTGAGAAGTTCCGAAGCAGGGAGCAGTTTTCAGAGTTTCTTGCGTTTCTGCCCCCCTTCCAACGATTCGTGCCCGGCGCCTTTGAACTCATGGCCGGTACGACGCTCCGCGAGCGTGATGGCGAGCAAGGTTACGAACTGCGTTGCCCCGCCGAGTACGAAGCGCAGATGATCGACTACGCCAGCGTATTCAGCGTGGCGGTGGATTTCGACACACTGACGTGCCCGGTGAAGGTCATTGGCGCCGATCCCACCCTGCCCTATTCGTATCTACCCACGCTGGACATGACAGACATCCTGAGCGTGAACTACGATTTTCTGCCCGAAGCGACTCATTTTCTCCAACTGGAGAGACCAGAAGCGTGCGCTGAGGTTATGCTGGAGTTCCTCAGACGGATCAAATTCGGTTGAACGGCCACTGATCGGATTGAGGTCCGGGCATTAATGGCCCCCAGGCCGCATTGCCTGGCAATCAGCCGAAAGTGGCGATCAGAGATTCGTGGCAGTGGCAGCCGGTCAGAAAAAAGCGAATTTGCGACGCATCGCCATAGTTGGAGGCGGCATATCCGGACTGGGGGCAGCATGGGCATTAAACCGGCACCCGGACCGTTTCGACTTCCGCCTGTATGAGGCCCAAACGCGGATAGGTGGGAACGCAGTAACAGCGGACATGCCGCAAGATGACGGCTCTTCGATCCCGTTTGACATCTCCGTCACCGCCTGCATCCCGTCC
This sequence comes from Dehalococcoidia bacterium, assembly GCA_034421215.1. GTDB lineage: Bacteria > Chloroflexota > Dehalococcoidia > Lucifugimonadales > Lucifugimonadaceae. The sequence continues at coordinate 31,340 of DAOUKO010000047.1, read as the reverse complement.
GTATATCATCACGTCCTCCTGCTGATGCAGCGGTTCGGCGTCGAACTGGTCGACACCAGGTTCAGCTACAGCGTGAAGTATCGCGGCCAGGTTTACGCCCACGACTTCGACTCTGAGATCAGGCAACAACTCCAACCCGAGATCGAGAAGTTCCAGCGGATATTGAAACGCCTGCACCGGTTCGGCGCCCTGAGCCGTTCCCGGTCGAAGTTCGTGAACGCCCTCAACCCGTTCAACTACGTAAGCATGGGCACGGTCCTCAACCTGGCAGGACTGTCCGGAGACTTCCGTTACAAGGTACTGAAGCCCATGTTCGTCAATTTCCTGATGGCGACTAACGTGTTTGACATGCCTGCGGCCCTTTTTGCCAGGTACCTCGAATTCTTCGACATTGAGACCGCTACGACGATGCACACGTGGGACCGTGGAACGCGCAACATATACGAACGCTTGTCCGCAGGCTTCCGGGACAGGATTTACCTGAACCGCCCTGTACGAAAGGTGTATCGCCGATCTGGCGGGGTTGAAATCGAAGACGAAAACGGCGTCAAGGAAACATATGACGACGTGATCTTCGCGTGTAACGCAAACCAGACATTGATGATCCTGGACAAACCCACCATGCTGGAGCGTTATACACTCTCATCGGTCCGTTACGAAAGTGAGCTACACAATCACACGCTCGTCCATTCGGATGCATCTGTACTTCCGGATAACGAAGTGAGGCCGTTGGAGACGCGTAGCAATCATATAGAACAATATGGCGTGAGACCGGACAATTATGAAATCACCTACATCATGCACAACCAGCAGCCATGGGTAAATCGGTCAGACAAACCTTGCCTGGTAACTTACAACCCCATAAGTGAGATCGATCGCGACAAAATAATCGGGAGGTGGTGGTTCCAACATATCGTGCATGACGTTCGCCATGTCGCATTGCTGATTCATTTGTTCAGGTTCATGCAGGGCAAACGCCGGACCTGGCACTGCGGGGCTCACACGCTGGTCAACAGCCAGGAGACGTGCTTCATCAGCGGGCTCGCAGCGGCGAAGCAGATAGGCGCTGATTATCCGTTCGATGACCTTGAGGCCAGGCGGTCCTTCAACTACTACGGGGGCATTATGTTTGGGTGGCGCTTCAAGAAGGCCAGGGGCTGAAAGCCGCCTCCCTGGGGCGCGGACTGCGAGAGGTGCGTCGCATTGCACCGTTGCAGAAGGAACAGCCACGCGCCCTTATGCGGTCGCGCATTTGATGCGCAACAACAACCAAATTGGCTGGCGCCACGCGTTTCCCGAAGTTCATTTTCTGGTTTGGCGAAAGACCCATAAGTTACAATGAACTCAGTTGCTGCACGCGGATTACTTCCACGCATTGAGACTGATCGGCCGGGCGCGGAGAGATGGCACTTTCAACACTTCCAACAACTGATGCGCTAGATGAGTCAACCCATCAGCTGAGTCTGCCCGAAGAACTCATTTTGATGCTGCTCAACCAGGAGAGCGGTTACTTTCACCAGGTGCCCGGCTGGGACTTGAACTGCGCGGTCGTCGGAGCCGTGCTAGGCGAACTGTCACTTTTGTCACGTGTTGACACGGACATGGATTCCCTGTTCATCCTGGACCCTGCGGAAACAGGCAGTCCTGTTCTGGACCCCATCCTGAAAGAAATCTCAGATGGTCCGGCTCAACAAAATGCCCAATTCTGGGTCGAACGACTTGCTCCCCGCGCTGAGTCGATCATCGACTTGACTTTGCAGCGGTTGGTTGACCTGAACATACTGGAACACCACGACGGCGATTTCTGGACGTTGGCCCGCGGCGCTGAGCAAACGGAACTTTTCAGGGGTTCCCAGGATGGAGTTCGCTCACAGTTCGTCAAGACGCGTATCAGCAGGGTCATATTCGAAAACGAGATACCTCACCCTCGTGACGTCATCATCATCTGTCTGATCAACACATGCGATGTGTTTCGCTTCATGTTCCAACTGGATGAAGAGTCTGAGGCACGCATCGAGTTCATATGCAAGATGGACCTGATCGGCCGGTCGATCGCCGCCGCTGTCTCCGAGAATCTCGCAGGTCCGCTGCTTCGACATTCCGCTTTATCCAAAGAGATTCCCGCTGTCTCCCTCCGGAAGTTGATGTTGAACCCACACCTCCGCGACGGGAACATTCCCGCGCTGTTCGCTGACCTCGCGCAAGAGTACGGCCCGGTATTTGAGATCCGACCGCCCTTTGCCAATCCCATGATCATCCTGGCCGGTCTGGAGACCAATCGATGGGTGCATCGGCGAGGGCGTATGTACCTGAGGACCAAGGACTATTTTGCCGACTTCGAAAAGGTCTACGGTGCGAACGGAGTGTTGCCCTCGCTGGACGGCGCCGATCACTTCCGGCTTCGCAAGTCTCTGGGGCCGGCTTACTCGCGGGGGAGGCTCGAAGGGGAGTTAGACCAACTCTACCTTCAATTTCGAGGACATATCTCTAACTGGAAGGTGGGCGACAAATTAAATGCGACCAGCATGTGCCGGCAGATCGTCAATGCACAGCTTTCGCCGCTATTCCTCAGCGTAGAATCTCAGGACATCTTCGAAGACCTGACGAAGTACAAGGAACGGGCGCTCAGCACGCACGTCTTGAAGATCCTGCCTAAATTCATGCTCAAGACCCCGGGCATGAGACGCCGCGCGAAGTCCATCGACACGTTGCTAGAACGCGTCCAGAACGTCCATACGTCAGCCCAACGGTCCGAAACTGGCCGGGACCTCGCGGACGACCTGCTGAGCCTGCACGCGAGCGACCCTCAGTTCGTGCCTGAGTCTAATTTGCGTTTCGCGCTTTCGGCCGCGCTGATAGCGAGCGTTTACCTTGGCGATGCCCTTAGCTTCGCGGTGTACGCGATGGCGTCGCAGCCCGAGGTTTACCGCAAGATCCAGGAGGAAGCGGATGCCCTGTTCGAAAGCGGCGATCCGGTCGGCAAGGACTTCAACCCAACCAATATGGACGTTACGCACCGCTTTCTCATAGAGACCTTGCGTATGTACCCGATCGTGCCTATGTCCGTCCGGAACGTGATGAATTCCTGCGTGGTAGAGGGGTACGAAATACCCGTCGGGGCGCGGATCTTTATCGCCCAATCTGCCACCCATTACATGGACGACATCTTCCCAGACCCCTTTACATTTGATATCGACCGATATCGACCGCCGCGCAATGAGCACCTCAGCCCAGGGTACGCACCATATGGGCTCGGCACCCACATGTGCCTCGGTTCCCGGTGGATGCAACTGCAAATGGCCATCAACGTACTCATGATCGCCCATTACTTCAACCTCGACGTGTACCCAGAGAAATACAACCTCAAGATCAATCCACTACCGTCCATGAAACCGAGCAAGAAGCTGAGTTTCCGTATCGCCGAGCGGAGGCGGAAGTAAAACGTTTAAAGCGCAGAAGGGGCCCCGAGAGACCGGGCAGTAAGCAGACCGCCTAAAGGGGCTTCCGGGCCAGGAAGCAATACAGCGGCGTGAATAGCCCGGTCCTGCCGCCCGCCACATAGGCATTAGCGGTACGATCCAGCAGTCTGACAACGTCCGCGGAGCCTTTGGGGAACATCCCCAGTAATTCGGCCAGCCTGGACGCGCCGATGACCGCCTTGCGCCCCAGCGGAATCCTGCGTATTGCGTTTCCCTGAGATCCCTGCCGGGCCTCCATGGGATGGTACCAAGGCGTGGACGGGCCATCCTCCCTTACCGCCCGGTCCTTCCCCTCAATCACCTCAAATCCCACTGTTTCCAGCGCCCGGTTTACCTCGCCCATCGTCGCGATATCCTTGAGGGCGATGCCCTGCATCAGATCCTGCTTGACGGCCCGGTGCCCGTTTTCCTGGGGATTGAACTTGTCCGTCATGCACATTTCCTGACCCCAGAAGAGGGCTCCCGGTTTCAGCACGCGGTAGATCTCGGCAAACGCGGCCGCTTTGTCCGGGGCATGGCAAGTCGATTCGATCGCGTAACCTCCGTCGAACGTGTCGTCCGGGATGGTTCCCATGTCCGTAAAGCTGCAGGCGAGGTAGTCGACCATGTGGCCGAGCCCAGCTTCAGCATTCAATGATTTCGCCTTTGCCAGCTGGATTTCATTGTTGTTTACGCCGACAACCCTGACACCGGACTCACGGACGACGCGACGCATCGGACCACCGATCCCGCAACCGATGTCCACTACTGTCATGCCCTTCCGCAACTCCAGCTTGGCGATCATGAGTCGCTGATGCCGAATCTTGGATTCTGCCAACGTCTCCCCAGGCGACAACGGCGCGAAGTGCAGGGACTCGCCCCAACCGAAAATCATGAAATCGCTGCAAAGGTCGTAATACTCTTTGACTGTTTCGGTGTGGTCATAATCCGTCTCGCCGGCATCCTTCGCGGACGCCCTCTCTGTCCATCGATCGTATCGTTGGACGCGACCGGAAACGTCCGACCCGCGGTATGCGGCCTTCAGGCCGTTGTACAGTTCACGAATTTGCATGAGCGCCCTTCAAAGTGGCAGTGGCGAGTATATTGTTCGTCAGTGCGGGGCATTGATGAAGCAAGGCCATGTGTGGGAACCCATCATCGTGGGCAAAAACATGACTTGCCCTCCTTATGCCCAGCCTCACGTTTCGCGCAAGGACCGCTGACTTACAGCGACCCATTCTGTTGATGATTGACGGAGTTTAGTATCTTCCTGAAGTTGTCACCGTCAAACGCGCAACCATACCGCGGATTCACTACGCGGTCCCGTTGGACTCGCTATTGTATGGACCTTCTCCAATACCGGGATCGGGGTAGAACTGGGCGCAGTAGGCTCGGAAGGGCATGATCTCGCCGTCGGAGCGGCACAGGCGCGGACGGGACTCGTATCGCTTGTTGCGCCATATGATCTCGTCCTGCATGACATCCGCCTTTTGCATGATCGATATGAACTTGTTCATCACAGGCGCGCGCAGCCCGACCGGGAGGAACCCCAACCCTGCGATCCATCGTTTGGGTCCGCGTATCTCCCGGACCTGCGAAACCAGGTTCATATCGATTAAGGTGCCATCCACCGGCGTCGCCAGTACCCACAGGCGCATGTCCATCCCGATGGACCGCTCACTGATTTCCACCAACGAGTAGCCAAGGCCGTAAACGTGGGCTGTGGCTGAAACGTCAAAGGTGAGAGGCACAATTTTGCCGATCTTCTGGGTTCGTCTGAAGTTGAAACTGCTGAGGAGATAGGCCCCGTCCACCGATATTTGCTCTTCCCGGCCCACGCTGTCGTAGCCGTGGACATAACGCAAATGCCCAACATCCACGGAGTTTTCGGTCGTATCCTGGGGATGGCCCGGAAAGCGAAGAGTTTTGATCTCGAGGTCGGACCAGCCCTCTTGGTCAGGAGGGTCTTCCGGCAAGTGCCATTGCGGTTCCCTGCCGTCGATACCCCACCAGGCAAAGATGAGATCGCCGATTTCCCGCGTCGGGAACACCTTCAACCTCGCAGTCCTGGGCGGTTCGGAGTAAGGCGTGGCGACGCATTGGCCGACCGTGTCAAACTCGTAGCCGTGGAAGGGACAAACGAGCCGACCCTTGCATACCTTGCCGCCCGCGTCCGGGCCCATATCGGCGCCCAAGTGCGGGCAATATGCCCCGGCCACACAGACTTTTCCGTCGTCATCGCACCAGATGACTATGCTCTGACCCATCCAGGTCTTCCGCATGAGCCTGGCCTTCTGCAAGGCTTTTCGGCTTTCGAGGAAGAACCAGCCCTCAGGAAATGGGGACAACGTCTTGGCGTATGCAAATGTCCTGCGTCCCGTGGACATTGTTCACCTTTCCTTCCTCAGGTCTTCCGGAAGGAACCATGCCTGGTCACGCCGCAAGATGCGTACCTCCCCAAAAACTACGATCATCGCGACGTCGACACCTGCTAAGGCAGCCACTTGCCCTTAGTTTAACTTTCGCCTGTCCCAGGTGACCAGCGTATGGGGCGACCGGTGCCTGGCGGAGTTGAGAATCATTCGTAGTACAGTATGCCCCCGACCTGACCAACTCCGACCGGTCGGGTTAATCTGTGCCGGTCCAACGGGGGCTTGTCCCAGGGCATGAAGTTCCTGACCTCGTGCGACGGGCTGACCAGGTTGGCACGACTGGCCTGCAAACTCTCGTAGAAAGGAATCCGGTATGAATTCGTCGCGAAGACCTGTCGCAGTCGTCGTAGGAGCAACGTCGAAGTGGCAGTCAGACGGCCGTAACACTCACATGATTCACGGCCGGACCCTCGACGATAGTGAGGTACCCGTCGGGGTGCGTTGGGGCGTGGGAGGCGCCGTCGCCCTCAAGTTCGCAACACAGGGCTTTTTCACGGTGCTGACCACCCGCAAGGCCTCCAACGCCTCCGCGCTGGCCGAGGGCATACGGAAACAGGGCGGCGAATGCATGATCGTCGAGATGGACCTGGCGTCACGAGACTCAATAACCAGCGCGTTCGCCAGGATACGGGAAGAGGCCGGTGACCCGGGCGTGCTGGTCTACAACGCCGGCTATCTGGAGGGTCGCGACCTTCCGCCGGAGAAAGAACTGCTGGAGCACATACCGTACGAAATGTTCGAGACGGCGCACCACATCTCCAGCAGCGGACCGTTCCTGGTAGCCAAAGAGGTGTTGCCCGCAATGCGGGAGCGGGGAGAAGGCTCTTTCCTGATTTCGAACAACGCGTGGTCGCTGCGGGGCAAGAAGCGGTACACCGGTGAGTCGTTCTATTACCCGAGAGTGATGATGCGGACGCTGGCCCAGGTGTTGACGGAGGAGTACTCCGAGCACGGCATACACGTTGCAAATGTAGTCATAGATGGCACCATCGATTCACCGGGCACCCGCGCTCTCCCGCGATTCCAGGAGCGCCCCGAGTTGCTGATTAACCCAGTCAAGATCGCCGAAGCCTTCTACTATCTCCACACACAGGACAAGTCCTGCTGGACTCACGAAATCCAGTTGACCCCCTATTCCACGAAACCCAGTGTCTAGCATTCGACGTTCCCTGGCGACACAGCCCCATTTTGGTTGCCCCACACCAACTCGTGAACCGTGATGTGCCTGACGTAGAATGCCGTGACCCCGGACGGATTCTGAGGTCGTCCCCGGGCCATCAGACATGAACGAATCGATTCGCTACGAGGCCGACGAGGCGTGCCCGCCCATGGTGGCCCTGGGAGTCGGACTCCAGGGCGCAATATTCGGTCTCGCGCCACTCGTGCTCATCGTGGCGATTACCGCCCGGGCCGGGGGTCAGGACGAAAGTTACCTGTCGTGGGCGGTGTTTGCGGCGCTCATTATTGCCGGGTGCCTGACCGCGCTCCAGGCCAGCCGGATCTGGCGTCTGGGAGCCGGGCACATCCTCATCATGGGGGCCACGCCCAACTTCGTCGCGATCTCCGTCCTGGCGTTGACGGCCGGAGGCCCGGCTTTGCTGGCGAGCCTCATAGTCGTCTCCTCGCTGGCGTATCTCGCGCTGGCCTTATGGCTCCCGCTTCTGCGCCGAATCATCACCCCTGTTGTTTCCGGCACGGTGTTGATGCTGATCGCTGTTTCAGTCCTGCCTGTCGCGCTGGACAGAGTCCAGGAGACTGCCGAAGGCGCGCCAGCCGCCGCCGGCCCGGTAGTCGCCGCAATTACGCTGGCGATGATCGTCGGTCTTGCGATGCGTGTCTCCGGGGCCTGGCGGTTGTGGTCGCCGATCATCGGGATAGGAGTCGGCTGCGTAGTGGCGGCGTTGTTCGGGTCGTACGAGGTACAGCGAATTATCGATGCACCCTGGTTCGGCACGTCCGGAGCCGGGTTTGCCGGATTCGACCTATCGCCCGACGCAAGTTTCTGGGCGCTCCTGCCGGTGTTCGTGGTTGTCATGCTTGTGGGGGGCATCAAGAACATCGGAGACAGCGTCGCGATCCAGCAGGCCTCGAGGCGCACACCGAGGGTCACCGACTTTCGCCTGGTACAGAGTTCGCTCAAGACGAATTGGCTGGGCATTCTGACGTCCGGCATAGCCGGGACTCCGCCTACCACCGTCTATTCTTCGTCCAGCGTTTCCCTGGCCAACCTGACCGGAGTCGCAGCGCGTAACGTCGGGTACGTTATCGGCGGCGTATTCATCTTGTTGGCGTTGTTCCCGAAACTGCCGGCCGTCTTGTTGACCATACCGTCCCCCGTCATGGGAGCGTACATACTGATGGCGATCGGCCTGATCTTCGTCGAAGGCATACGAACGGTCGTCCAGTCCGGCCTCGACGCCCAGAAGGTAATGGTGGTCGCTATAGCGTTCTCGCTTGGCGCAGGAATCGAGAATAAGACCATTTTTGCCGACCTTTTGGGCGGTACGTGGGGCGGACTGCTCGACAACGGCATGCTGGTTGGCGCCCTGGCCGCCATACTGATGACCGTCTTCCTGGACCTGACGAACCCCCGCAAAGGAGGTCGCCTGCAGGTCAAGCTGGACGTGAACGCGCTACCTGATATCGACAAATTCGTACGTGATCACGCAGCCAGGCTCGGCTGGAACCCGGCATCCACAGAGCGGCTCAGTTCCGCGGCGGAGGAGACGCTCCTGACTCTGATCCTGGCGGAAGGGGAACGCCCCGGCGATGACGCGCCCACTCTGATAGTCGTCACGCGGCCCGATGCGGGACAGGTCGAGATGGAATTCCTGGCCGTCTTCGACGAAGAGAACCTGGAAGACCGGCTGGCGTACCTGAGCGAAGAGACGGAGGGTGTGGAGGAGGGCGAAATTTCGCTCCGCCTGCTGCGGCACCACGCATCGTCCGTCCAACACCAGAAGTACTACGGCCTGGACATCGTCACCGTGCAGGTCAAAGGCTCGCGTTAACCCGACTCAACGTCATTGTGGCCGGGCCCTTCTCCCGGCATAACTCAAGTGCCCCAATAATCGGCTTCACGGATTACCGTCGGCTTGAAGAATCTCTCTTGAAATTCGGTTAGGGCCAGGATCTGCGCGTCCGAATACTCACGCCCGGTTGGCGTCACGACGAGCTTGTCATCGTCATCGTCCATCCGGCGGATTACGGCTATGCACGTACCGGTGAAGTACGTCAGCGGCTCGAATACGCCGAGGACATAGGCATCCAGGTCTTCCCCATCCGGCGCCGGTATGCCCGGGATGAAACCGTAGTTGACCGGGTAGATGAACCCTTCTCCAGGATGCCTCGAACCCATGGGCCGGTCCACCGAGACCCTGACAGCTGTGCCTATAAACGTTGTCGCGTCGGTGAATTCGCAACCCATATCGTTAATTCAACTCCCATAATGCCGTCGACATTGAATTGACCCGACTGTTTCCTTTGGTATGCTTTCATTCTCATACTGCAAATCTATCCGGAAGGACTTGCCCACATGCCATCGAACGCAGATCGAATCCGACAACTTGTAGCTGACAATCTGGAAGTAGATGGTCAGCCGGTCAACCTGCCGTCGGACCTGGATGTCTCGTTGACTGAGCAAGGCGTTTCATCCATGGATGTCGTCTCATTCGCGAAAGTCGTCTCTAAAGAATTCGACGTGACGTTCACGCCCGAAGACTGCGTGAACTTGAAGACCCTGAAGGGACTGTTGGAACACCTGGACTCCCAGGCCGCCTGACGCCTGCTTCTCAGCAGCGCCCGGCACATAGTTTCGACTCCGCCGCCATGAGCAGGCGGAGCCGGTTCATGTGGTTACGCGCTGCGACACCCTTCCACGACATTCTGAATTACGCGCTAAACCTGCGTGGCGCGGGCAAACTCGCGCGCCCGAAGACTGGATACGCAGCGGTCACGCGCGCCGTTTAGATGACCAGTTAGACCACGTTCTCTGTGCGCAGGGCATGCAATGCCCGCTCGAAGCCGTCTATAGTGTCGTCGATATCCCGTTCTTCGTGGGCCGCGGACACAATGAAGCCTATTCCGCCCATCATGTCTATCCCCTCGTTGAGCATGGCCAGCTTCAGAGGCCCAGACTGTGCCGCGGTCCGCTCGGCCAATACCGAATGGGGCAAAGCGCTGCCCTCGCCCGGGCGCCCGCCTTCCGCTCCGAGGACGACGTGGACTATCGAAGCGATACCGTGGACGTGCCCGGTCACCTCGGTCCTCCCCAGCGCGTCGCGCAGGCCTGCCTTCAGTCGCTCGGCCATGGCGTCGGCGCGTTCGTTGACAGGTTCGTTCGCCACCATCTCCAGGCAGGCTATCCCGGCGGTAGCGGACAACGGGTTCGCGATGAATGTCCCAGGATGAGACATGTAGTTGGAATGATTGCCGGGCGCCAAAAGGTCCATGATCTCGGACTTACCCGCGACCGCGCCTCCCGGCAGGCCTCCCGCCACGATCTTCGCCATAGTGGTCAGGTCAGGGGTGATTCCAAATCGTCCCTGCGCCCCACCCCTGGACAGGCGGAACGCCGTGATTACCTCGTCCATGATCATCACTACGCCTCGGCTGGCGGTGATTTCCCGCACGCTTTCGAGGAATGTGGGGTTGTCGACTGGGAACTGGCCCCAGTGTGCGCCGGTGGGCTCCATGATCACGGCGGCAATGTCCGGGTCTTCGTCCAGCGCCCGCGCCAGATCGTCGATATCCGGCTCGACGACAACGACCGTTGACAGGGCTTCTCGAGGGATTCCTGCCTGCGTATTTATGCCCGAGTCTGACGAAACGTAGTCGTGCCAGCCGTGGAAGTGCTCACGGAACTTTACGATCTTGTTCTTCCCGGTAAAGGCGCGGGAAAGGCGGATCGCCAGTAGCGTGGATTCCGTACCCGAAGATGTGAAACGGACCTTTTCGGCAGACGGGATCAGGCCGCTGACGAGTTCAGCCCACCGTAGTTCCTGCGGTGTTGCCGCGCCCATGTGGGTGCCCTTCGCCAGGCGTTCGCCAAGGGCCTCATTGATCCTGGGATGGGAGTGACCCAGGATGAGAGCGCCGTAGCCCATCATGAAGTCCACGATCTCGTTGCCGTCCACGTCCCACTTGCGGCCGCCCTCCGCGTGTTCGACGTAGACGGGATGCGGGCGCAATGGGCGCGACAGGTGCGCTCCGTTGGGAATTACCTCGTAACCCCTTTCGCTCAGCAGTCCAGACGTTTGGAATTTATCCGCGTACCGCTCGACTATCGTTGACATCTTTTTGCCCTCCCGATTGGTCCGGACGTCAGCATCAAATTGGCGACAGGTTTTGGACACCGGTCATTCGAATTTGCGGCCGAATGTCGGCATGACCTGAATCCCCTGTTCGTCCCGGAGTCACGCCAACTTTATCAGGGGCTAATCGTTCTTCGATTACAACGTGAATTCGAACGGACGAGTAGAAAGTCGCCCTGGAATATTGATGCCCGGGGCGCAAACCCCCGTGTATCGAGGAAGACCCACATGCAAGGCAAGTTGACGGTCGCCGCGATCATGCCGGACGGCACGATCGGATTGGTGGAGGAGGACATTCCAGAGACGGCTGACGGATGCGTACTGCTCGAGGTCAAGAGCTCACTGGTAAGCCCAGGCACGGAGGTGTCGGGATGGCGCGGCCTCGCGAGGAATTACTCCACCGGCGGGCCCGGCGGCCGCCCTACTCCTTTCGGCTACTCGAATGCGGGAGTCGTAATGGAGGCCGGGGCGGGGGTGAAGCGGTTCAGGCCAGGCGATCGCGTCGCGGCCATCGGCGGAGGCTATGCCAGGCACGCCACCCACGCCCTCGTGCCGCAGAACCTGTGCGTCGCCCTGCCGGACGCCGTCAACTTCGACCAGGGCGCCTACGGGATGTTCGCTGCGACGGCCGTACACGCCCTGCGACGGGGCGATCCCGGCTTCGGCGAGTTCTCCTGCGTGGTTGGGCTTGGGCTGCTGGGCCAACTGACGGCCAGGATGTACCAACTCGCCGGTAATTTCGTTATCGGCTGGGACACGATTCCGCAGCGGGGACGCATAGCTGCCGCATGGGGAATCGACGCCGTCGTAGAGCCCGGACGGGAGGACAAAGTGGAGGCGACCCTGGCCTTCACAAGAAGCGGCGGGCTCGACTCGGCCGTCGTGGCCTTCGGGGGTGACGCAACCGACGCGGTCGCCCAGTTGACCCGATGCATGAAGGTCGCGCCAGACGGCCACCAGATGGGAAGGATCACCGTAGTCGGCGGCGCGAGAATCGACCTGTCCCCGACCCTTTGGAACGTGGACGTTCGCCGGGCGTCGAGGACCGGCCCCGGCTACCATGACGAGTCTTGGGAGCGCGGCGAAGATTACCCTCCGGTATTCACGCGCTGGACCACGCAGACGAACATGGAACTGTGCATGAGGCTCATCGCCGAAGGAAAGTTGGATGTCGACTGCCTCACCACGCACCGCGTCCCGCTGGAAAGCGCCGAAGATGAGATCGCCGCCATCATCGACAACCCCGACGAGATACTGGGCCTGGTCTTCCAGATGAACCGCTGACCCAGAGACCACCCATCGACCCTGATGTCACCAAACTACTGAGGTGAACGCATGAACGAAGAACCGCTGAAATTGTGCATGTTGTCCGGCTCATTCGAGTACGACTCGGAGAGTTCGCTGACCATATTCCGCGACTACATCGAGAAGGAACGGCCGGTGAGCACGAAGCTCATCGTCTACCGCTCCGAGGACGACCACCGGTCCCTAGCCGCCATCGACGAGACCGACGTCCTGCTGGTGTTCACCCGCCGGCTGAACGTCGACGGCGAGGAGTTGGAGCGGTTCAAGGCTTACTGCCGCGCGGGAAGGCCCATCGTGGGAGTGAGGACCGCAAGCCATGCGTTCCAGAACTGGCTCGAATTCGACCGTGAAGTACTGGGCGGCAACTACGACTTGCACTGGGACCACGGCCCAATAGCCCAGGTGAGATTCGAGTCCGCCTCCGAAGGCCACCCCATCGTAGAAGGCATTTCCGAGTTCAGTTCCGCGGGTGGCCTTTACCGCAACAAGGGCATCTCGACCGATACCACGCTACTCATGAGCGCCAGCACGGACGATCACGATGAGCCCGTCACCTGGACCCGTACCCACGCAGGCGGCCGGGTCTTCTACACGTCGCTGGGCCACCAGTCAGAGTTCCAGGACCCCAACTTCCTGCACATGCTGGCAAACGCCGTCATGTGGTGCGGGGGAAGGGCGTGAGCGGCGGGAGATTGGTCGGGGTAACCGCGCTGCCCGTCCGGCACGACCCCGTATTGAGTACGGGGCAGGCTACCCCTTTCGGGAGTGGCGTGGTTGTCGGATGGGCGTGGCCCTGCCACCCCACCCGTCCACCATGGGTACCGGCCCCGCATCGGAGTGCGGGGAGACGGGGTACGGAGTGCGGGGTGACGATGGAGGGCACGACGGGTTGGGAGAACGCCGATTGGGGGAGTTGGGGACGATAGGTTGTAGCCGCGCCCGTCCCGCGCCCCACCGTGGGTACCGGCCCCGCATCGGGGTGCGGGGCGACGATGGGGGCACGACGGGGGTGGCAGAACGCCGGTTGGGTGAGTGGAGAGTGTGGTTGTGGGATGGACGGGAGGTTCTTCGCTTCGCTCAAGGATGACATGGGAGCGCTCAAGGGTGACATTGAACGATGTGTGGGATTGGCAGTAAGCGGGTAGCCGCGCCCCCGCGCCATGGGTACCGGCTCCGCATCGGAGTGCGGGGAGACGATGGAAGGCACGACGGGTCGCGAGAATGCCGGTTGTGTGTGAGGGGCGGGTTGGTGAACGTGCGGGTGCGTATCCGTGAGGCAGGGGTACTGAAGCCGTAGTCCCCTGCCCCCGTCGGGAATGCCCCTACATCAACACCACCGACCTCAACACCTCTCCCCGTTCCATCTTGTGGAACGCTTCCTCTACGTCACCCAGTCCGATGGTCTCGGACACGAAACCGTCCAGGTCCAGGCGGCCCTGCAGGTACAGGTCTATGAACATCGGGAAGTCCCTGGTGGGCAGGCAGTCTCCGTACCACGAGGACTTGAGCGAGCCTCCTCTTCCGAAGACTTCGATCATCGGAAGCTCTAACTTCATCTCGGGGTTCGGAACGCCGACCAGCACCACGGTGCCTGCAAGGTCCCGCGCAAAGAACGCCTGCTCGTAGACGGCCGGGTTGCCGACCGCTTCGATCGCAACGTCCACGCCGTTGCCGCCGGTGAGTTCCTGTATCGCCTCAACCGGGTCGGTATTCGAAGAGTTGACCGTGTGCGTGGCCCCGAATCCCTTAGCCCACTCCAGCTTCCGGTCGTCGATGTCTACGGCGATGATGGTGTGCGCCCCTGCCAGCTTCGAACCGGCGATGGCAGCGTCACCCACACCGCCGCAGCCGAAGACCGCCACCGAGTCGCCGCGGGTCACGCCTCCCGTATTCACGGCAGCGCCAAGGCCGGCCATGATGCCACACCCGACGAGTCCGGCCGCGGCGGCCGAAGCCGCGGGATCCACCTTCACTGCCTGCCCGGCGTGGACCAGGCTCAGTTCGGTGAACGCGCCGATTCCGAGCGCAGGAGAAAGCGGACTGCCGTCGGCCAGCGTCATCGGCTGCGACGCGTTCATGCTGTCGAAGCAGTACCAGGGTCGACCGCGCAGGCACGCACGGCAGTTGCTGCATGGAGCGCGCCAGGCGATGATGACAAAGTCGCCCTTCTCAACGTTGGTTACGCCGTCTCCAACGGCCTCGACCACCCCAGCCGCCTCGTGTCCCAGCAGGAACGGGAATTCGTCGTTGATGGCCCCTTCCCGGTAGTGGAGGTCGGTGTGGCACACGCCGCACGCCTGCACCCTCACGAGCGCTTCGCCCGGACCCGGGTCCGGCACGAGAATGTCCTCGAGCGTGACCGCGGCGCCTGTTGATCCAGCTATAACTCCCTTTACCTGATTTGCCATGAGTCCTGCTCCCTTTTTGCTGGCTGGTGGTCCCCCTGGCGAACGTTCCGGCGACGCCTCGTACGTATAGCCGTTGCGTTCAACTGCGAGAACCCGGACGGTCCGCCCCAACGCGGCGCCCAGACTGGCAAGCCGAGGGTGATTCTAGCGGATGGGATAAACGGGCGCGGAACTGCCCGTTTTCACTGGATGCATTGGGTTTCACCCTACTGCTGCTACCATCCGTGAATCGCCTCAGCACACTCCTGGTCGTCGTCAAGGCTCCTGAGCGGAGATCCAGCATGAAACTCGGTTACAGCAACTACGGCATGAAAGATGTCGACATCCTCGAGGCTGTACCGAGAATCCGCTCAATCGGCTACGAAGCTATCGAGTTGTGCGCCCGAGACGGCTGGCAAACGACCGCCGGCAACTTCGGATCACAGGACAGAAAAAAGCTATCGGGCAAATTGCGGGAGGTCGGATATCCTACTTCCCCGATCATGGAGGCTCTGGACGTCTGCGCTTTAGGAGACGCGCGCGCTGCCATGCTGCGGCGCGCAGAAGCGTCGTTTCAGCTGGCAAACGACCTCAATCTCGGGGACGGGCCGTCAATCGTGACAACCACAGTCGGCGATCCGAACCCGGACTGGGACACCAAAAAACACCTGGTTCGCGACGGGTTCCTGGAGTTGGCGGACCTGGCGAGCCGCCACAACGTCATCGTCGCCGCAGAGCCGCACGCAGGCAGCAATTTCAACACACCCGAAAAAGCCGTCTGGCTAATGGAGAACACGAACCACAATCACCTGAAGCTCAATTTCGATATCAGCCATTTCGTCGCACAGGGAATCGACATGGGACGCAGCATCGACCTGTGCGTTCCGTACGCCGTGCACACGCATATAAAGGATGGGTACACGAAGGGCGGAAAGGTCCAATACCTGCTGCCGGGCGACGGACAAATGAGCCTGGTCGACTACATGACCCTGGTCGAAGAGGCAGGGCTAGCTGTACCGGTCTACGTAGAGGTCAGCCGTCAGATTTCCGAACGGCCCGGTTTCGATTCGTGGACCGCGGCCGAGTACTGTTTCCGGAAGTTGGACGATGCGCGTACTAAAGCGTCACAGGGCGGTGGCAACAACGGGCAGGGAGTTTGACACCCATGGGCACACGAAAGACCGGACGAATCCTCATCTGGGACATCCGCGCGCCATGCATCGAAGAGCGCATGGACGACATCATCGCAGCCGCTCCCGGCTACACCGTCGAGATGTGCGACTCCGCCAAGGACCTCGAGTCGCGAATCGAAGGGGCGGAGGTCGTTGCCACGCTGGAACTCTCAGCCGACGCGGTCGCGCAGGCAGGTGACCTCAGGTGGGTGCACACGTGGAGCGCCGGCGTGGACAACATCGTGCCGCCCGGCCTGGATAAAACCGATGCCCTCTACACGTGCGGCAAGGGAAACGGCGGCGTGACGATGGCCGAGTGGGCAATGATGCTGATGCTCATGTGGAGCAAACAGGTGACGCACTATCTGGCCTCGCAAGAAGAGCGGCGGTGGGAACCGGTCCCGCACGGCGAACTCAGCGGGCAGGTCGTCGGGATAATCGGTCTCGGGCACTCGGGCGCCGACCTGGCCCGGAAGTGCCAGGCGTTCAACATGACCGTCCTGGGCGTGAGGCGTACTCCGAAGCCATGTGAATATGTCGACGAAATGTACGGGCTCGACAACATTTGTGAGATGCTCGCCCGCTCGGATTATGTGGTCGTCACCACTCCACTCACAGAACACACGCGCGGGATGATAGGCGAGGCCGAATTCAGGGCCATGAAGCCGAGCGCGTACTTCATAGTTACCTCCCGAGGCGGCGTTGCAGATGACGAAGCGTTGTTGCAGGCCCTCCAGCAAGGCTGGATCGCCGGCGCCGGTCTCGACGCACACGAAGTCGAGCCGCTCCCGCCCGAATCGCCGTTCTGGTCGATGCCCGGTGTGTTCGTCTCACCCCACTGCGCAGCCACAGGCACCGCTCAGCCCGCCCGCGGGGCCGAGATATTCGTAGACAACCTCCGCCGCTACATCGCCGGCAAGCCACTGAAAAACGTAGTAGACCTGAATTTCGGCTACTAACGCCTGGTTCCATCATCGACCAGGGTCAGTTAAACATGCTGCCGCGAGATCAGACTACGAACGGCACCCCTTCGTCAGCAGCGGCGCGTCCGAGCGTCCGATCCAATGTTGTGAGTTCTGCGCCTACCCTTTTCGCCAACTCCAGGTAAATAGCGTCGTACGTATAAAGCCGGTGCGTTTTTGCCAAATCGAAAGCGGTCTGAAGATCGGGTTCCAAGTCGGTTCTGATGAGCAGGTCCATCGGAGCGTACAAGCGCTCCCCTATCTCTCTTGTCGAAGGCGCCCACTACGCTCCGCCGTGAGCATGGCATTGCTCGTCTCCAAGTGCCAAAGGTGCGGGACCAAGGCGCCATCCTCTTCCAGTCTCACCAGCGCTCTATCTGCGCGTGAATCGTCCTCGTCGTCAAACGGACAAGCCATTACGATCGAGGCGTCGACAACCAGCACGATCACCGGCGGTGACCTTCGTGGCGCCAAGTCAGTATGTCGGCCGTCGAAACCTCAACCCTCCTCCACCCGGAGCGGCGGCGGCGAAATCGCTCAACCGCCTTTTACGGGCGGTGCGGTGCCACTAGTTCAGCAGTGCAGCGTCGGCCAGGCGCTTGATGGCATTGGTAAACGTGATACTTCGCATAACAGGTCCTATCCAGACGATTCAGCCATACCGTGCCTGCGGCAGGCCTCCAGACTTAGTGACTCGCCATTGCCCACAACGGGGCGACACGTTTCCTCACTCACACACTACCCCACCCATGGGTCATCGTGATGATTGCGAGTTTCACGCCTGTGGGTTGCGAATAGCGACGCTTTCTGCCGTCTGCAGGTCGTGGCGCCAGCCAAGTTGACTAAGATTTCGACTTGCGCGTAGTATCGCAGCCGTGTCCCATCTACGGCGGCATGAACGGATGACCGAGATTAAGATCACTCCGTCGTCTCCACATATCCGGCGCCATGCAATGCCGCCGGCCGCAAGAATTGCGAGAGGTGATTCAGTGCGTAAACGAAACGTGTTCAAGTTTTGGGCCCTTGCGGCATTAGTCGCCATCGCCGCGGTAGCGTTGTTCGCTGCCTGCGCCGGCGAAGAAGCCGCCGACCCAACGGCCACATCGGCGCCTCAGCCCACGGCCACAACGGCGCCGCAACCGGAAGCAACTGCGGCCCCTGAAGCAACGGCCACCCCGGCGCCACAGGCGACCACCGCCGCGCCGACACAGGCTCCGGCCGAACCTTCAGAGCCGAAGGACGTGCCCCGCAACCGGACGTTCATAGGTGGAAAACTTGGCGAGTCGTTGGCGCCGGACCCTGAGAACCTCAACCCTTACTACTCAGGCCTGATGGCCGCGGGTCTCCACTTCCTGTACGAGTCTCTGTACTACCTCAACATCTTCGACGGGGAACTCAAGCCCTGGCTCGCCGATGGACAGCCCGACTGGAATGACGACTTCACATCCGTAACGGTGAACCTCAAAGAAGGCATCAAGTGGAGCGACGGCGAAGCGTTCACCGCAGACGACGTGGTCTTCTCCGTGAACATGGTGATGGAGCACCCGACGATGCTCTACTCGCCGAGCCTGAACGAGTTCACTGAAGCCGTCACCGCGGTGGACGACACCACCGTGCGGTTCGACCTCAAGAAGGCGAACCCCCGGTACATGCTCGACTACTACGGCGCCCACTTTTTCAACGCCATCCGATTCGTGCCGGAGCACATTTGGAAGGACGTAGAAGACAAAGAGACATTCAAGAACAACGATCCCGACGCCGGGCTGCCCGTTGCCACCGGCCCCTACAAGTACGTGCGCTCAGGTGACACGGAAGCGATCTGGGACGTCCGCGACGACTGGTGGGGAATCGAGACCGGCTTTATGGCCCGCCCGCAGGTCGAGCGGGTGATCTGGATACCGCTGGGAACGCCGGACCGGCAGATTGCTCTGGCCGTGGCCAACGACGTGGACTGGCCTGAGACCTTCAGCGCAGGACCGTTCGAGAGCATTCTGGCCCAGAACCCCAACTGGCGCGCCTTCACGGAAGACCGGCCATACGGGTACATCGACGCATGCCCGTTCGCCATGCACATCAACCACCAGAGCGGCGCGCTTTCCGACCCTGCCGTCAGGCGAGCCGTCAACTGGGCGATCGACAAGGCCAAATTCGTGAACCTCGCTCACGAAGGGGTGACGCCGACCTCCGGCCCCGACAGTTGGCTTGAGCCGTTCATCTGGCCGAACCTGGGCAACCTGCCCGGATTCAGGGACAGGAACCGCGACATCATCGACAAACACGAAGTCGAACTTCACAGCCCGGACAAGGCCAGGGAAGCGCTGGAACAGGCCGGCTACACCGAAGGTTCGGATGGATTCAGGGTTGGACCGAATGGCGAAAAGCTGTCGGTGACCATCTCGTGGGTGCCCACCGGCTACGTCGAATTCCCGGCGCCGGTGGAGTCGCTAGTCAACGACCTCAAGGACGTGGGCTTCGATGCCGCCCAGAAGCAGATCCAATGGGGAGCGTTCGGTGACATCGCCACCGGAGGCTTCGACATGGCCCTGATCTGGGTATGCGGCAGCACCAAGGACCCGTACGCAACACTCGACGGCTTCCACCCGAAGTACGTGCCGGACGACCCGACGGAACGCGTCGGGAGCTTCTCGCCGAGCCGGTGGACCGGCCCGATTGCCGAGCAGTACGGAGAGGTGGTCGACCAGATGGCCCAGATCCACCCCGACGACATAGATGCCCTGGACCCGCTGGTACGCGAGGCGATGGACCTGTGGTTGTCGGAAATGGTGGCAGTCCCGCTGTTCCAGTTGCCCTCTATTCGGCCTTACAACGGGACCTACTGGAAAGGCTTCCCGACAGACGATAATCCGTACAACATCCCGTTCCTCGGCTGGCAGTCCGGCATAACCATCATCACTGCCATGGAACCCACTCAGTAACGGACAAGGCCGGGGGCTGCGAGCCGGCCCCCGGCTTTATTCCAGGCCACCAGGCCTGGTCAGGTTCGCGATGAGGTTACGAGTGTCCCGTCGTCATAGACCGGACCCGGTGTAGTACTTGCGGTGTACTTAGAGATGACGGTTATCAGAGGGCGTCCGGTAGAGGTCGCCTTTGCGCGTATGTCCCCGGATGCGGACCTGTATTCGAATGCGTGCACATATGTCATTGGCTGGAGCGTTTGTTGAGTGGGACTGACCCCAGGATACGTTAGCCGGCGCGTACTGCTCTTCCTGGTGGTCGTATGGGCTGCTGCTTCGATAAATTTCTTTGTTCCGCGCTTTGCGCCCGGGGATCCCACGGCTGCCATAGTTGCGCGCCTCGAGTCCCAGGGGGGCCGCGTCGAAAACTCGAAGGCGCTGATCCAGGCTTACAGGGAAAAATTCGGTCTCGACAAGCCTCTTTTGCTTCAGTACGGCCTGTACCTGAGGAGTTTGCCCAACTTCGACCTTGGATTCTCCATCAGCTTCTTCCCGACCACGGTAACCGGCCTGATCGCACGTCACCTCCCCTGGACGGTTGGCCTCCTCTTGACCAGCCTCTTCTTTTCATTCGCGGTGGGAAGCATCCTGGGGGCGCTCATGGTTTGGCCCAGGAGCGCGCGGGCGTTAAAGGCAGTAGCCCCGTTCACCATGGTGATGGCCGCTATTCCCTACTACCTGATGGCTCTTTTGTTGCTCTGGGGGCTTGCATTCACGTTCTCGATTTTCCCTATATTTGGCGCCAAGGCGATCGGGAGTGAATTGACGGGTTTCGCCCGGTTCGGAGAAATTCTCTATTTCTCGACGCTTCCTGCGCTCTCGATAGTCATATCGAGCATTGGACTCTGGGCCGTGACCATGCGCGGCATCATGGTGAGTACCCTGGGCGAAGACTTTTTGACCCTGGCTGAGGCAAAAGGGTTGAGGGGTCCGCGCATCTTCATCTGGTACGGGATGCGCAACGCAATGCTGCCCCAGGTTACCGGGCTTGCGATCGCCATCGGACAGGTAATGGCCGGGTCAGTGATTGTGGAGGTGCTGTTTTCCTACCCCGGGGTCGGGCACCTGCTATTCGAGGCAATTCGTACCAACGACTATCCGGTTATCCAGGGGATCACTTTCTTGCTCGTCGTGTCGGCGGCGGGCGCTGTCCTGATCATGGACTTGATGTACCCGCGTCTCGATCCCCGCATCAGCTACTCCTCGAAGTGACACATGGCCACTGAAGCACACACCCCACAGATTCCGTCGCGTCCAGGCGGAGTGAACCTGCTTGGTGCATTAGGACTCGTGCGACGGATACTGTTCCGCAGTTGGCCGATGACCGCTGGAGTCGCCATCATCGGGGCATTCCTGGTAGGCGGCTGGCTTGGGCCGGTGATACTGGGGCACGAGAAGATCGAACTCGGCGCCGGGGACTTTGCCGCAAATGCTTCCGGTGAACACTGGCTGGGCACAGACACATTCGGCCGCGACATCTTCGTTTTCAGCTTCCACGCGCTCCTGCCGACGTTGACCATCGGCGTCATCGCCGGCGGCGCTGCGACAGGCGCCGGTGTGATACTGGGCCTGATCTCCGGCTATATACGCGGGCCTGTCGACACGGTGATCCGCACTATGTCGGACATCGCCATGACCATCCCATCGCTGGCTGTGTTGATTGTGATCGCAGCGTACGTGCGGACCACGAGCATTGAGATGATGGCCCTCGTGGTGGCCATCTTCGCCTGGCCGTGGGCGACCCGCGTCATCCGGGCCCAGACCCTGACGCTGCGCGAGAAGGCCTTCGTGACCGTCTCCAAATTATCCGGTGAGGGAGAACTGGAGATCGCGTTCAAACAGATATTCCCGAACCTTTTGCCTTATGTGATGTCTGCGTTCGCTGGTACCGTCAACACGGGAATTCTCGCGGCCGTCGGACTACAGATACTCGGGCTCGGACCCGTGGACACCCCTTCACTGGGACTCATGTTGGACGAGTCATTCCGGGCAGGGGCGTTGATTCGAGGACTATGGTGGTGGTGGCTGCCTCCCACCGTCTTGCTCGCGTTTCTGTTCATTGGCGTCTTTTTGCTCACAGTGGGTCTCGACGAAATCGCCAACCCGCGGCTCCAGGCGAGCAAGGGGCAAACGGAGGTCGAGTGATGTCGAGATCGGACCACCTGCACTTGAACTCGCGCCGTCAGCGCGCTCAGGCCGGCCGGTAATCGAAAGGACCGGAGACATGTCAAAAAGACGGACGAACTGGGGCCGGTGGGGAGAGTCGGATGAGCGCGGCATGCTCAACGAACTGACGCAGGACCGCGTCATGGCGGCCCTGGGCCTGGTCGACGCCGGCAAGGTCTACAGCCTGGGCGCGCCGGTCGGACCGGACGGGCCGGTACACGCGACCCGCAATAAGTCCTGGCACATCATGAACGTCATCAACAACAACCCGGAGCCTGGCGGCGAAGGGGGCGCAGACGACATCCTGGTCACACAGTGCCACGCATCCACGCACATCGACGCCCTTTGCCACGCATGGAAGAACAGCCAGCTTTACAACGGCCACCCGGCAAGCGAAGTGACCCCGGAGGGCGCGCATAAGTGCGGCGTGCAGAACATCGAGTGGGTGGTGACTCGAGGCGTCATGCTGGACATACCCGGCCTTATGGGCCTCGATCGCGTGGACGGCAGGTACGCCGTTTCTCCTCAAGACCTGGACGATGCCGCCGACCGGCAGGAGTCTGCAATAAAGCCGGGTGACGCCGTCCTGGTAAGGACCGGTTGGTACAAGACGTACGCGGAGGGTAACGTCGATTTCGCCGGCGACTACCCCGGAGTCAGCAGGACTGTGTGCGACTGGCTGTACGACCATGACGTAGTCGCCCTTGGCGCGGACAATGTCGCCGTCGAGATTTACCCACCCGAGCCGGAGTCGAACGGCGGCCTTCCGGTCCACCAGACCATGCTCAACGATCTGGGTGGATACCTGATCGAATTTCTGAACCTGGAAGAACTGGCAGAGGACAAGGTCTACGAGTTCCTGTTCGTCGCCGCTCCGCTCCGCATCAGCGGCGGTGTCGGCAGCCCGATAAACCCGTTGGCCATAGTCTGAACGGCAAGGAAATCAACAACGGCTGTGACGGAAACATGAGCAACGTGCGGACATCGAACTGGGGGCGCTGGGGCGTCGAGGACCAACGCGGCACCCTAAACATGCTCACGCAGGAGCACGTAGGTCAGGTCATGCGGATTCCAACCGCCGGGAAGGTATACAGCCTCGGCGCGCCGGTCGGGCGAGAGGGCCCGATCGGGCTGCGCAACGACACCCACCATTACATGAGCATCATCGCCAACGACCCATCGCCGGGCGGCAAAGGCTCGGCAGACGACGTGCTTGTTACGCACTGCCACGCCTCCACGCACATAGACGGCCTCTGCCACATCTGGTACGACAGCCTGCTATACAACGGCCATTCCGCCTCTGAAGTGACGCCGGCCGGAGCCATGCGTTGCGGCGTTCAAAACGTCGACTGGCTCATCACTCGCGGTGTTCTGCTGGACATCGCAGCGTCAAAAAGCGTCAGGCGACTCGACAATCAGTACGCGATCACCGGAGACGACCTGGACGCGGCGGCGAAGGTACAGGGAGTAGATATCCGCCCCGGCGACGTGGTCCTGGTACGCACGGGTTGGTACACGCGTTACCTGGAGGGCACGGCCGACCTGCGGGGTGACTACCCGGGGCTCTGCGCTTCGGCGGCAGAATGGATCACGGACCACGACCTGTGCGCCATCGGCGCAGACAACGTTGCCGTAGAGATATGGCCGCCCCAGGTACCCGACCTTGGGCTGCCGATCCACAGGCTGATGCTGAGAGACCTGGGCGGGTATCTGATGGAACTGATGAACCTGGAAGACCTCGCTCGCGACGGCCACAACGAGTTCCTGTTTTTGGCCGCGCCGCTGAGGATTACCGGCGGCGTGGGTAGTCCAATCAACCCGCTTGCGATCGTTTGATTGATCGACGGTGAACGCGAAACTGACTTCCGAATGAACGAGTTACGGACATCTAACTGGGGGCGTTGGGGCGTCGAAGACGAACGGGGCACGCTAAATTTGCTCACTCCTGAACGCGTCAGGCAGGCCATACGGACCCCGTCTCGCGGAAGGGTCTACAGCCTTGGCGCGCCTGTGGGCAGGGACGGTCCGATAATCGGGCAGCGCAATACTACTCACCACTACATGAGCCGGATAAACAACGACCCTTCACCAGGAGGGCGCGGGTCTGCCGACGACGTACTGGTCACTCACACCCACGCATCGACACACATCGACGGACACGGCCACCTGTGGTACGACAACCAGCTTTACAACGGCCATCCGGCCTCGGCAATAACGGCACAAGGCGCCGTTAAGTGCGGCATACAGAACGTAGACTGGATCGTCACCCGCGGCGTGCTGCTCGATATCCCCACTGCAAAGGGCGCCTTCCGCCTGGAAAACGACTATGCGGTGACGGAGGACGACCTCGATATTGCGGCCGCGGCCAGTGGTGTGGATATCCGGCCGGGGGACGTGGTGCTGGTCCGAACGGGCTGGTACACGCGCTACCTGGACGGGACATCCGAACCGGGAGCCGATTCGCCAGGACTAAGCGCATCGGCCGCGGACTGGATAACGTCACACGATCTGTGCGCCATCGGCGCTGACAACGCGGCCGTGGAAGTCTGGCCGCTGGAAACCCCGGGATGGGCGACAATTCACCGCCTGATGCTGAGAGACCTGGGTGGATACATCTTCGAATTCCTCAACCTGGAAGACCTCGCCCGCGACGGCCACAGCGAGTTCCTTTTCATTGCCGCGCCGTTGAGGATTACAGGCGGGGTAGGCAGTCCAATCAACCCGTTGGCGATCGTATAGGCACATGGTAGAAGCAGCCCGCATACCGGACACGAAACCGCAAGTCGAAGGCGTGGTCCTGCAGGTGCGCGATTTGACCGTGCACTATCACACCCCGCTCGGGCCAGTTAAGGCGGTTGAGGGCATCAGCTTCGATCTCAACGAGGGCGAACGGCTGGGGTTGGTGGGCGAGTCCGGTTCCGGCAAGTCCACCACCGCGTTTGCCCTGATGCGCCTGATAAAGCCACCCGGCCAGATCGTCAGCGGGTCCGTCATGTACCGCGACCGCGAGTTGTTATTTGCCTCATCCGAAGAGATCCGGCAGATACGATTTGCCGACATCGCCCTGATTCCGCAAGGAGCAATGAATTCGCTCAACCCGGTTATGAGAATCAGGGAGCAATTGTTCGACACGATTCGCGCTCATGAGACAGGACCTTCAACTCCGGAACTGAGCAACCGGGTAATTGGACTGTTGGAGTCGGTCGACCTGCCCGCGTCCGTTGCAAATATGTTTCCCCACGAATTGAGCGGCGGCATGAAGCAGCGCGTTTGCATAGCAATGGCAACGGCGCTCAAGCCAAAGATCATCATCGCAGACGAACCGACCAGCGCGTTAGACGTCGTCGTCCAGCGCCAGGTGTTCGAAACGCTGACCCGGGTACAGGGTGAACTCGGCGCCGCGGTCATTCTCGTCGGGCACGACATGGGCCTCATGGCTCAATTCGCGGACCGGATCAGCGTCATGTACGGCGGAAGGATCGCCGAGGTCTCGCCTGTGAAAGACCTGTTCCGCGACCCGTTGCACCCCTACACGAACGAACTGGTGCGCAGCCTGCCGTCCCTGGACAGGCGCCAACGTCTGCGTGGCATACCCGGCCTGCCCCCATCGCTGCTCAGGCCGCCGCCCGGCTGCATGTTTCATCCCCGTTGCCCCAAGGTCATGGAGAGGTGTTCCACCGAAATACCCCTTCTGCGCGCCGTCCGTCCAGGCGGGTATACGGCCTGTCACCTGTATGAGGAGGGATCGTCGTGACAGCCCTGCTCGAGGCCCGCAACGTCACGAAGCGATTCGGCGGCGGGCTGTTCAACAAGCAGTACACAGTTGCCGTGGACAACGTTTCGCTCTCCGTGGGGGGAGCGACGCCCACGGTGACGGCTATCGCCGGTGAAAGCGGATCGGGCAAGACTACGCTTGCGCGCATGTTGCTCAACATGGTGGAGCCGACCGAGGGCAGCGTTGAATACAAGGGCAAGTCCCTCAGTACGCTCTCGCCGCGCGAACGGAAAGAGTTCCGCCGCGAAGTCCAGGCGATATTCCAGGACCCGTTCGAGGTGTTCAACCCTTTCTACAAGGTTGACGCCGTACTCAGCACACCGGCCAGGAAGTTCAACCTGGGGTCTTCCAGGGCGGAACGGCGGGAGTTGATCGAGCAGGCCCTCGAGATGGCCGGGCTGCTGCCGAACGAGACGTTGGGGAGGTATCCCCATCAACTGAGCGGAGGGCAGCGCCAACGCGTCATGGTGGCACGTGCGATGTTGATCAGGCCGTCCGTCATACTGGCGGATGAGCCGGTGTCGATGGTCGACGCCTCCCTGCGCGCCACCATACTGGACAGCCTGCTCCTGTTGAACCGGGACCTGGGAATATCGATCGTCTACATCACCCACGATCTTACGACGGCGTTCCAGGTCTGCGACAACATCATGGTGATGTACCAGGGATCGGCAGTCGAGGTCGGCAGCGTCGAAAAGGTCATCGGCCAGCCGGAACACCCCTACACGCGCCTGCTGGTGGAGTCGATTCCGTTGCCCGATCCGGAGCGGAAGTGGGGCGGCGTTGCAGCGGGCCGCAGCACATTGGAGGACCAGGTCCAGGGCACGTCCGGCTGTAAATTCGCGCCTCGCTGCCCCGCGGTCATGCCGGCCTGCCGTGAGAGCCTCCCACCGCTCTTCAAGACCGGCGACCGACAGGCTTCGGCGTGCTTCCTGTACGAGGATTCCCCACCGGTAATGGGAGAAGACGCTGCCGGTATGCTCCTCACCGGCCGTACACCCGAAATTTCAGCCGACCAGGACGGCGAATCTAATGGGACGCGTTAGAACGTCTGAAACCCCAATCATCGAACAATGAGCACTCACAAGTTTTCACAGCCGCTCGATGCCGGCCTGCACCCCGGCAACGTCGTCAGGGTGACGTGGTGGGGCGACTCCACGATTGCCATTCAGAGCGCTGATCGGAAGATCGTCATCGATCCGTCGGCGAACCTGAAACAGGACGACTTCGACTTCGTGTTCTGTACGCACGAACACTACGCGCATTCCGACCCTGAAACGGTGGAACGCCTTACGCGTAGTCACCGTTTCAAAAGAATGTACATCGCACGTTCGTGTCTCTACCCGTCCAACAAGCCCCACGCTCGTTACCTGCGGTTCCTCAGCGACCCTCTCTGGCAAATAGAGAAGTACGTGATTTTCTATCCGAAGCACTACGACCACACCGTCGCCCGTGGCGCCGAAGGAGACACGGCGCGATTGGCCGGGACTGGCCGCGGAGCATGGTCGGAGGAGATCGCTTCAGGCGCCTGGTCGCCGGAAGGCGGCACTCCCCGGCCATTCGCCGGGATCGACGAGATTTGGACCGACGGCTGGCACATCGAAGGCATGGAGATGACCGGCGACGACCCTGACGTCCCCTACCCTGTTCGCGGCGCAATGCCCCAGTTGGGCTTCCTTATAGAGGACCTCAGTTCCGGCGTTTCGTTCTGCCACCTCGGCGCTAATCGAAAGTCCTACCCAGAGATGGAAGCGGTACGCGGGCGCGTCGACATACTCTTCCTGCACGTCGGGCGAATGAACGCCGACGATGAGGATGAGGCACTGCGGCTCATGGCGCCCCGTTGCGTCGTGCCAGTGGGATGGCAGACCGGGGTCGAGGCGTCAGACGACGGCGATTTTGGGCCGGTTACCGACCCCGAAAGTCACGTCCGGAGGCTGAACGAGGCCGCAGACGACATGGGCTTCGTCGTACGGCAACTGTCGCCCGGCGTCGCGTACGGAGTTTAGAAACGGCGACCTGCTGCCTGGTGAAACACACGCTCACGCGGTCGATGAGGGAACATTGCGATGAATGAAAGCACACCCACTCTCGATATTGGGTTGGCCAACGGCTCCGACGTTCGTCTCACGTGGTGGGGCAACGCCACGGTGGTCATCGAGAACGGCGACCGCGCCATAGTCGTCGACCCGTATGTCCACCCCCAACGCGGCAGATTTCAGTACGCATTCTGCTCGCACGAGCACTACGACCACGCCTATCCCGAAACCGTGAAGCGCCTGGTCGAAGGAGAGGGATTCAAGAAGATCATCATTCCCAGGTCCTGCCTGTATCCCTCCACCCGCTTTTTCTCGCGCCAATTGGCGTTCCTGGAACCGGAGCAGTACATCGTGCTATATCCGAAGCACTATGACAGGTCCGCCACCCGGACCGCCGACTCCAAATACGTGGGCCACTCCGACGCCTGGACGGAAGGTGAAGAGTCGATCTTCCCTGAACCGCGTGAATTGCACATGGACGATTGGCACGTCGAAGGGTTCGAGATGGTTGGTGAGGACCCCGAAATCCCGTTCCCGCTCAGCGGGCCGATGCCACAACTCGGCTTCTTCATAGAAGAGCTGCAGTCGGGCGCGTCTTTCTATCACTTCGGCGACAACCACTGGACTTACGACGAAATGGCCGCTGCCGGAGGCAGGCTGGACATCATGCTCCTGCCGATCGGCAAGATGGGGGTAGATGAAGACGCACGGGCGATGGACCTCATGAAGCCCAAGATCGTCATTCCGATCCACTGGAGGTACGAGGGGGAGGACTACCCCATCCCGGCACTATACGAACGCCACGAGCCGCCGGACCAGCAGATCCGCGGCTACCACCTGCCCCACCCGGGAGACCCTCCATACCCCGGGCAGCCGCACAGCCCATTCGAGTACATCGAGCAGTTGGAAGAACGGGCACGGGATCGCGGCATCACCGTGGCCCAGATCAAAGCTGGAATCCCTCATCGCGTTGTGTGATCGCCGGGCGTTCTGCCAACGAACGTGGCCCGCTGTGATCTTCCGTAAACACGGAGTGTGAAATGTCCGACAAACTCATTAGCCCTGATGCCGCCGAGGAACTTCGACGTTCTGCGCTTGCCCACCTGTGGACTCACAACGGGGCATGGAACGAGATGGCCGAAGAGGGTCTGCCGTTCATCGCAGTACGCGGCAAGGGCGTGCGCATCGTCGACTCGCTCGGGCGGGAATGGATGGACGTGAGCGCCGGGTACCAGTGCGTAACGGCGGGGCACGGCAGGACAGAGCTCGCGCAGGTCGCCTACGACCAGATGTCGCAACTGGCCTACTTCCCCAATTCCGGCGCCACTCCGCCGTCGATCAAGCTGGCCGAAAAGCTGGCCCAGATCACACCGGGCAATTTGAACCGTTCGTTCTTCGTCAACGGCGGGTCGGACGCCGTGGAGACGGCCGTCAAGCTGGCGCGGGCCTACCACAAGCGGAACGGAGAGGCGGGCCGCTACAGGATCATCAGCCGGAAGGGCTCGTACCACGGCGCTCTCGGCCTGACCACGTGGCTCGGCGGGCGGGACATCAACGAGCAACGGGACTACATCCCCGCCTATCCGGGGATGCTGTACGCGCCCCAGCCGAACCCCTATCGGTGCGAATACGGCGGCCAAACGCCCTCCGAATGCGCCGAGTTGTGCGCCAACGCCATTGAGGAATTAATCCTGTTTCACGGCCCGGAGACGGTGGCGGCGGTCGTCGCCGACCCCATACCCGGCAATGCAGCCGTACCCGGTCCGGAATACTGGCCCCGGCTGCGTGAGATATGCACGAAATACGGAGTCGTCCTGATCGCAGACGAGGTGATAACGGCTTGGGGACGCACCGGAAAGATGTTTGCGGTGGAGCACTGGGACGTGGTCCCCGATGTCATGACCGTAGCCAAGGGTCTGTCCAGCGCCTACGCGCCGGTGGGTGCGGTCATAGCCACTGAAGACATAGCGTCGGTATTCTCCGGCGGCGAGCAACACCGACCGTTCATCCACGCGCTCACGTTCGGCGGCCACCCCGTCACGACGGCGGTCGCTCTTCGAAACATCGAGATAATCGAACGGGAGGACCTGCCCGGGAACGCGGCCGTGCAGGGCCGTTACATGGCCGACAGGTTCGCCGAAATGCAGGAAAAGTACCCCGTCATCGGCCACGTGCACGCAATTGGCCTGCAGTTGGGCCTGGAACTGGTAAAGGACCGCACGACGAAAGAGCCGATCGCGCCCGAATTCCGCGACATGTTGTCTTCAGAATTGGAAAAACGGAGGCTACTGGTCAGGGCGGGCACGGCAGGATTCACCCTGTACCCGCCAATCTCAATTTCGTCCGACGAAACGCGAGAACTGGCCGACAAGCTTGACGAGTCGTTCGCTGTAGTTTCGGCGACATTTGGATTGAATTAGCGGGTAAGGGGTTCCGGTCGGTTCGTCGTGGGGTTCGTGGGCGTCGTATCGCGGAATGCGGACAACCGGAAGTTACAGCAGGTAACAGGTAGACTTTCCCTGATGACAAGTAACCGCGACATACGCCAGCGGATATTGATGGGCCGGTCGGATGCTAATATTCGTTTCAACGACCTCCGCCGCCAGCTATTGCGTTTGGGATTTGTTGAACGAGTCCGGGGAAGCCACCACACATTTAGGAAGGACGGCGTTCGAGAACTGGTCAACCTGCAACGCGACGGGAGCCAAGCCAAGCCTTATCAGGTGAGGCAAGTCCGCCAGATGATCCTGAAGTACGGCCTCACGGAGCAGTAAAGATGCACAAGTACGAGATCATTATCTACTGGAGCGACGTTGACGGAGTCTTTGTGGCCGAAGTTCCTGAGCTCCAGGGATGCGCCGCTCACGGCGACACACAGGAAGCGGCGTTAGCCCAAGTAAGCCAGGCGATGGACCTGTGGGTCGAAACAGCTCGTGAATTCGGCGATCCGGTCCCCGAACCTAAAGGCGAACGGCTGATGTTGGCGTGACGCGCCCGCGTCTTGACTGTTTTAACGTGGGACGATCTTGAGTCTCACAAATCTGCCACGAGTGTCCAGATGACGTTTCCCTGTGAAATACACCTAATTCTTATGGCGGCCTGCCATGAGTGGTCCACAATTGGGAAGAACCGGCCGCACTTGCCATAGCGGGCGTCCGAAAGTTCCCTAACCGGTCACGAAATGGCGTCGCATTAGTTGCCGCGCCCCGCCCCCTCGGGCGCCCACAAGGAGCCTGTCTCATTTGTCCCCTCTCCCGTTTCGCGGGAGAGGGTTAGGGTGGGTACAGACCGGGAAGATAGGTTACATATAGACCGGGCACATGGGTAACACATTGGAGGATTGCGAGAAGCGATCCG
>DAOUKO010000046.1:0-31554 GCA_034421215.1 Dehalococcoidia bacterium | reverse complement strand
GTGGGAGGTTGTAGCCGCGCACCGCACCAAGGCCGTTCGCGAACGGCCCCTACGGGGTGGTTGGCCGGTGCGCCAGGGTGTGGTTGTGTAGCGGGTTGGAGGGGATAGCCGCGCCCGTCCCGCGCCCCACCGTGGGTACCGGGTTGCCCCGGCACGACGGGTTGAAGCGCGCGTCCCCTTCGTCTTACACGGTTTCCGCGGCCCGACGACGTGCAGGGGTGGGCGGGTGATGGTGGGGAGGTTGGTGGGGGTAGCCGCGCCCTCCTGGGTCCCCGATCGGAGTCGGGGAAGACGGGGTACGGAGGTCGGGGAAGACGGTTTGGGGGAATGGCGAATGTGGGTAAGGGGTGGGAGGTTGGTGGGGTAGCCGCGCCCGTCCCGCGCCTCACCATGGGTACCGGATCGGAGTCCGGCACGACGGATCGCGAGAATGCCGGTTGTGTGTGAGGGGCGGTGCGCCGGGGTGTGGTTGTGTCGCAGGTTGGTGGGGATAGCCGCGTGCCCCATGCCCCACCGTGGGTACCGGGTTCCCCCGGTAAGACGAGTTGAAGCGCGCGTCCCCTTCGTCTTACACGGTTTCCGCGGCCCGACGACGTGCAGGGGTGGGCGGGTGATGGTCGGGAGGTTGGTGTGTGGGCGGGGTGTGGTGTGGATGGGGTTGGAGGGGGTAGCCGCGCCCGTCCCGCGCCATGGGTACCGGATCGGGGTCCGGCACGACCCCGTGTCAAGTACGGGGGTGAGGGCATGGCGGGAATTCGTAAGTGATTTGATTTATGCGACGATTCCGGTAGCCGGACATGGCGCCCTCACCTCAATTCTCTCCCCAAGGAGAGGAAGTGGTTTAACAGCGCGACATCTGAAACGGGCTGTTCAAACCCTCCGGCGACCACATCCGTCCTACAACCACGCCACTCCCGCCAGGGGTAGCCTGCCCCGCCCTCGACACGGGGTCATTCCCAACCGCAGCACAAAGCAGGGACAGTCCAACTGCGTGTCAGGTAGCGCGGCAAATACGGCATCGGCGCAATCCCGTACCATCGCGGGAGTACCCTTAGGGAATCCGCACGGGAGGCGGTCCCTTTGGCGACTGGAGGGGGGTCAGGACTGACTCGCTGACGCCGCCCTCGTTGCCGGCTACCCGACGAACCCCCGACCAATGGCACAAGACCAGGCCACGACCACTACAAGCACGCCGGTGCCTCCGAGCGGGTTCATGTCCCGCACGTTCGAGTCGCTGAGCGTCAGGAACTTCCGTTACCTGTGGTTCGGCTCGCTGCTCGGGATGTCGGGGTTCCAGATGCAGGCCATCGCCCGGACCATTCTCGTCGATGAGATAACGGGCAGCGCGTTCATCACCAGCGTCGTCGGGATGGGTTGGGCGCCGACGCTGTTGATCTTCTCACTGGTGGGCGGCGTGGTCGGCGACCGGGTGGAACGCAAGATGGTGATCCAGGCGTCCCAGGCCGCCGCTGCGTTCCTGACGTTCTTCATCGGCACGCTGATCGCGCTCGACATGATTCACTGGACCCACATGCTGGTGGCGTCGATGATCCAGGGAGCGCTGTTCTCGTTCCAGATGCCGGCCCGCCAGGCCATCCTGCCGATAATCGTGGGCAAGGAACGGGTGATGAACGCCATCGCGCTGAGTTCCGGCGCCATGAGCATGACGGGAATCGTGGCGCCGGGCATCGCCGGCGTTTTGTACAACTTCGGCGGCGCGGAGGCGGTCTACTACTGCGTGGGCGGCATGACGGCGCTGGCCGTGTTCATCACCGGCTTCCTGCCGCGTATTCCGCCGGAAGTTTCCGCCCGCACCCGCAAAATGGGCGGCGAGATTCTCGACGGCATCCGGTACGTGGGCCAGAACAGGGTCGTGTTGCTGGTGCTGGTTACGGGCATCGCAACGGCCATGATTTCCATGCCCTTCCGGATGCAGATGCCGGTGTTTGCGCGGCGCCTCTACGAGTCGGACGCCAGCGAGATCGGCTGGCTGATGATGCTGACCGGCGTCGGGGGAGTCGTCGGCACTATAGCCATCGCCAACCTGCGTGAGAGTCACCCGCGCGGCGTGGTGTACCTGATGGGTACCATCCTCGGCGGTGTGGGAATCGGGTTGGTGGCGTTATTCCCACAGTACATGTTTGCGTTGCCGTTGATGCTCCTCGTCGGGCTCGCCAGTACGTTGCGCATGACCCTTGGCCAGTCGCTCACGCTGGAGGCTACGGACGGCCAATACCGGGCAAGGGTGATGGGCCTGCACATGATGATCTACGGCCTCACCCCGCTCGGCGCCCTGCCGGTGGGCCGCGCCGTGGACGCGTTCGGGGCGCAGGAGACCCTGCTGGTGGTCGGGCCCGCGCTCGCCGTGATAGGCGTGTTGTCCCTGATGGCGTCCCCTACGATACGGCGGTTATAGCGAGGTTCAGGTCGATCCCGCCGGGGAAGTACCTTAGTCTTCCTCGATCCGCTTGCCCATGCTTACGACGTTATCCACCGAATATCCAATAGCCCTATAAAACTCAACCACGTTGGCATTCGTGTTTCTGACCTGCAAGTTAATCTTGGGACAACCCTTCTCTCTCAGGCGCGCTTCTGCCTCGGCCATCAATCGGCGACCGAACCCTCTTTTTTGCTTGTCGGTATCGACCGCCAGGTAGTTGATCCAACCGCGATGACCGTCGTACCCGGCCATCACTGTAGCTATTACCTCGGAGCCAATGGAACCTACCAGGAACATGTCCCGCTGATTGTTTAGCTTTCTGTAGATATCCTTCTTAGGATCGTTCCAGGGCATCACGAGTCCACACTCTTTCCATAGTCTTACTACGGCGTCCTGGTCAGATTCCCGATAAGCACGAATCTCCAATTCAGTCATGTCCTTGTACCTCAGGCGTTATCTGGCCATCGCCCCGGCGATTCGTCAACAAGATGACCATTAGCCGCCGTGCTTTTCGCGCAGCAGTGACGCTCCGCGGCTCAGCGCGCAGAGCTTCAGGTATGCCTCGTCCAGGTCCATGGGATTGATGCTGGAAGGCGAGAAGCCGCAGTCGGGATTGAGGGTGAGGCGCTCCTTCGGCACGTATTCCATCGCAGCCTCCGCCCGCGCCGCTACCTCCTCGGGCGTCTCCACGTGCCGGTCAGTGTGGTCGATGACGCCGAGGCCGAGCGTCTTGTCACTCGGGAAGTTCTTCAGGGCGCCGATCCCGCCCGCGTCGGGCGTGGCGAACTCCATGGCGAACCGCTCGACGTTCATATCTCCGAGCGCCTCGATTATGAGATCGTAAGGCCCCTTCGTTGCGTGCTCCCGGTTGAAGTGCGCGTGGCAGAAGTGGACGCTCACCGGCACATCCTCGAGGCCCTCCACAGACCGGTTGACCGACTGCACGGACAGTTCGATCTCGTGGTCGATGTCGGTTATGCCTTCGCCTTCGCGATAGGTGGGATCTACGAGCAGGCTCAGCCAGGGATCGTCGAGCTGGATGGCGTCCACTCCGAGGGCGGCGAGGCGAAGGACCTCCTGGTTGATGAACGGGACGCAGGCGTCGATGAATTCCTCGCGTGTGGGGTACGCCGCGGTCGAGTGCTCGGCGCTCCACATACGCCTGCCCACCGTGTATGGCGACGGCACGGCGACGATGATCTTCGAGTCCGTACGCGCCCGAAGAAATCCGGCCTCGTCCGCCGCGATTGGACGACGGTAGGACATCCTGGACGTCACGGCGGGATACATCGGGGACGCGAAAGACCTGGTGCCCAGAGTTGGGACTATATCGTTCGTGAAGCCGTGTACTGCGTCGGTGAAGACCTTGACGTAGCTCTCGCGGCGCCACTCGCCGTCGGAGATGTAGTCGACTCCCGCCCGTTCCTGCAATCGGATGGCCGACGGCACCGCGTCGTCGAGCAGACGGTCCGCCGCCGCCTCGTCGATCCGTCCTGCCTTGCGCTCCTCGATCAGTTCGCGCACCCACTGCGGCCGCGGCAGGCTGCCGACGACATAAGTCGGAAAGAGTGGCTCGGCTGAATTCATGGGGTGCTCGCTTTCGAGAGTGAAATTGTAGGCTACATGCAACCGGTCCCTTCCGCGAGAATGACAGGAAACTCACGGCAGATTCCGATGCGACAAGAAGGAGTATTGCGATGACCGAAGGCGTCAACAGGCAATGGACACTGGCTTCCCGGCCAGACGGCTACCCGGCCGCGGAGAACTTCGCGCTCGTTGAGTCTCCGATCGAGGACCCGGGCCCGGGCGAGGTACTGCTGCAGACCATGTGGCAGTCTCTCGACCCCTACATGCGGGGGCGGATGGCGGCTGCGCGGTCCTACACCGCTCCGGTCGATATCGGGGATGTCATGCAGGGGACGGTGGTCGGACGCGTGGTCGAAAGTCGCGCCGAGGGATTTGTCCCCGGCGACATCGTCGAAGCTGGCATCGGCTGGCAGGAATATGGCGTGATTGGCGCCGAGCGGGCGCGAAAGGTTGACCCTTCGCTCGCACCGGTCTCGACCGCGCTGGGAGTTCTGGGCATGCCCGGGCTGACCGCCTACTTCGGGCTGCTGGACGTTGGGCAAGCCCAGCCCGGCGACGTGGTTGTCGTCTCGGCAGCTTCGGGGGCCGTAGGCGCCGTGGTCGGCCAGATCGCGTTGCTGATGGGGTGCACGGTCGTAGGAACGGCCGGCAGCGACGAGAAGGTCGCGTACGTCGTGGACGAACTGGGCTTCGACGCCGGCATCAACTACAAGACGGATGACGTGGACGCCGCGCTGCGCTCAGCATGCCCCGGCGGGGTCGACGTTTACTTCGACAACGTGGGAGGAGAGGTGACCGACATCGTGCTCAGCCAGATCCGGTACAAGGCGCGGGTGGTCATATGCGGCCAGATATCGCAGTACAACGTGGCTGAGCAGGAGTACGGGCCGCGAAACTTGCGGTACCTGCTGACGAACCAGGCCCGGATGGAGGGGTTCCTGGTATTTAACTTCGCCGACCGGTACGAAGAGGCGCGTGCGAGGCTGGCCGGCTGGGTGAGGGACGGCGCGATCAAGTACCGGGAAGACGTGATCGAGGGCTTCGAGAATGCTCCGCAGGCGTTCATCGGGATGATGCACGGGGCCAACTTCGGCAAACTTCTTATTAAGGTGGCGGAGTAGATAACGGGATTTGTGCGGTCAGTGGCTGACCGGCTGACAGGGTTTGCAAGGGTGGTTGTTGGATGGGCGGGAGGTCCTTCGCTTCGCTCGAGGATGACATTAAGAGGGGGTCAAGATCTCATAGAGGGTGTTGTAGACGAGAGGGGACGGCCCCGCCAGTGCCCCGCGCCATGGGTACCGGATCGGTGTCCGGCACGATGGGGTTGGGATGCCGGGGATTGTCGGGATGGCGAGGGTGGTTGGGGGATAGGTGTTTTGGATTTCTCCGCTGCGGTCGAAATGACGTTAAGGGGGAATCGGGAAGTCATGCCGGGGTGGTGGTAGCGCGTGGCCCTGCTCCCCTAGGTCCCCGATCGGGGTCGGGGAAGACGAAGAAGGGAGTCCGGCAAGACGATGGATGGAAGGGGGTGGTGAGAAGTTGTGCGGGGTTATGGGAGAGGTTTGTTCGACTACGTAGCCGCGCCATCGTTAGGAGGTAGCTGGGTTTGCCGCGTTGACCATCGTGTTGGTATCGTGGCGCTGACGCCGGATCGTTCTTGACGGACAGGTAACCGGAAAGGCAAGTATGACAGTAGCTTCAACTCTCCAATACGGCATAGTGGTCTCAAGGGACGTGATGGTCGAAATGCGCGACGGCGTCCGGCTAGCGACCGATGTCTATCGACCCGCGAATCCTGACGGCACCCCGGCCGAGGGGCGATTTCCCGTCATCATCGGGCGTACTTCGTACGACAAGTCGAACCCCGTCCTGTGGATCAACCCGGTCCCGGACTACTTCACCCCCCGGGGCTACGTGGTCTTGCTGCAGGACCTGCGGGGACGCGGCCAGTCGGAAGGCACGGGCCAGTATTTCCACACCGCCAATGTGAACGAGGGGCCGGACGGCTACGACACCATCGAGTGGGGCGCCGCTCAGCCGTGGTCGAATGGGCGCACCGGAATGGTCGGGTCCTCCCACGGCGGCATCGTCCAGAACATGGCGTCCCTGTACCGGCCGCCGCACCTGTCGGCATTGTGGGTCGACGTTGCGCCGACGAACGCCTTCAAGTGGGAGGCGAGGCAGGGAGGCGCTATGGGCCTCCACATGTACGGAGCGATGTACCTCCACAGCTACGACGCCCAGGAGATCCAACACGACCGGGAAGCGGTCAAGAAAGTCGAACAGGGCGCCGTAAACTTGCGCGAGATCATCTGGAACATGCCGCTACGGCCCGGCGAGACTCCCATCGCTGCCGTTCCCAACATGGAGGAGGTGCTCTTCCACTACTACTACGACGGCGCGTACAACGACTGGTGGGGACACGAGTGCCTGGACCAGACGCCTTACTTCGCCCGCATGGCCGACATCCCGGCCGTGTACAGCTCCGGCTGGTACGACCCGTTCGCCGCCGACGCGTCGGAACAGTTCGTCCAGATGGCGAATCAGAACACGTCGCCGCAACGGTTGTTGCTTGGCCCATGGAACCACCAGCGCATGCGCGGTCGCGGCTCCACGGCCGTTGGCGATGTGGACTTCGGCGGCGCTATCAAATGGGGTGACCCGGTCTACAACCAGTTGCGGCTCCGGTGGTTCGATCGCTGGCTCAAGGACATGGACAACGGCGTCGACGACGACCCGCCGGTGCGAATGTTCGTGATGGGCGGCGGTGACGGCCACAAGACGGCGAAAGGCCGTTACTTCCACGGCGGGGAATGGCGCTTCGAACAGGAATGGCCGCCGGCGCGGGCTGAGCAAAAGACCCTGTACCTGCGTGATGGAGGAAGACTGTCAGACGAGCCGGGAGGTGAGGGAGACAACTGCGCTTCGTGGGTGCACGATCCCGAATCGCCGGTGCCGACCGTTTCGGGCAACGTGACCGGTTTCTACGAATGGGTGAAGGTGCCGGAGAACCTCGATTCAGCTTACATTCCGCCGAGAGCGCGCATGCAGTCGATGGTGTATGACGGGCCGCGACACCAGAAGGAGTGGCCGGATGCCGTTGGCGCGCGCCCGCCCTACCCTCTACTGGTCGACCGGGATGATGTAGTGGCGTTTCAGACGCCCCCGCTCGAAGCCGACATGGAGGTGACCGGGCCGATAGACGTGTTTCTCTGGGTCTCTTCGTCGGCTGCCGACACCGACTTCACGGCCCGCCTGGTCGACGTGTGTCCATCGAACGAGGACTATCCCGAGGGCTACCACCTGCCCCTGGCCGACTCCATATTGCGGGCGAGGTTCCGGGAAGGGTTCGACGATGAGAAACTGATGACGCCCGGGGAGTCGTACCGCATCAGGATCGAGTTGCCGCCCATATCAAACGTTTTCGCCGCGGGTCACCGCATTCGCGTCGACATAGCGAGCAGCAACTTCCCGCGGTTCGACGTGAATCCCAACACGGGGGAGCCGATCGGCCGTCACACCCACACGATTCGCGCCACGAACACCGTGTACGCGGACCGGGACCGGCCGTCCCAAATTGTTTTGCCGGTCGTGCCTATTGAGGACGCGTGAGGCGCGGTCGCGACGCGCCGGTCCCACGCGGGTTTGAAACCATTCGTTCCAACTAATTCGTTGAAATGGCGGATTTCACTATTGATTTGCCCGTGTTCGGACCCGGTGGCAGCCTCGACAAACCCTGATAAACCCGTCACAAGGCCGTTTGCCGGCGCGATCGCGTTTGCTCGCCCGGAATCGGCACGACAGTGGGACTACTCGGCCCTTGTTTAGGACGCTTTTTCAAAGCTGTATTGGCAATTAGTTGGAACGGATGGGGTTTGAAACCCGCCCCTACGAGGCGGTTAAGGGCGCATCCGAGCGTAAAAGACCCTTTTGTGGTGGAGGCTAGACCGGCAGGAACTTGATGCAGACGGGCATGGGGACCTCGACGACCTGGCCGGTGGCGGTCAACTTGCCCGTTTCGGAGTCCCGCCGGAACTCCACGATGGTGTCGGAGTTCTCGTTGGCCGCCAGCACGATGTCGCCGGACGGGTGGATGTTGAAGCCCCTGGGCGTCCTGCCCTGAGTCGATTCGTGGCCGACGAAGCTGAGACCGCCGGTTGACTCGTCGAACGCGAAGATCGACAGGCTGTCGTGGCCGCGGTTCGAGTTGTAGACGAAGCGCCCATCAGGCGAGAAGTGCACGTCTGCGGTGGACGGCTGGTCGGCGACCTCTCCCTGGTACGTGGACTCGGTCTGAACGTGGGTCATGCCGCCGGTGTTCGAGTCGTAGGCGTATGACGACAGGGTCAGGTCGATCTCGTTGAGCACGCAGACGTAGCGGCCGTTCGGGTGGAAGTCGATGTGGCGCGGACCTGCGCCCGGGGCCGACTCGATCTCCGGCGCGGCGGCGGGGTTGAGCCTTCCGGCCTCGGTGTCCAGTTCGTAGACCATGACCTTATCCATGCCGAGGTCCGCAACCAGCACGTGCCGGTTTGCGGGGTCGATGTTGGCGGAGTGCGCGTGCGGGCCTTCCTGTCGTTCGGTGATAACCCCTGAACCGCCCTCGTGTTGGACCACGTGGGACGCCTCGCCGATGCTTCCGTCGGCCTCGACCGGAAACACCGAGGCGCTGCCCGAAAGGTAGTTCGCAGCAATCACCCACCGGCCCGCGGCGTCGATTGTCACGTGGCACGGCCAGGTACCGCCGGACGGTCGTTGGCTCAGCAGGGTCAGTTCGCCCGAATTGGCGTCGATGGCGAATGCGGCGACGCCTCCGACATTTTCGCCGCCGAACGAGTCGATTTCAGAAGCGGCGTAGAGGTACTTGCCATTCGGATGAATCACGACGAATGACGGGTCTTCAATGCCGCCGCTCACCGCTATTTGGGTGAGCTTTCCGGTGGCGTTGTCCATCCTGTACGTGTAGATGCCTTCGCTGTTGGACTTGGTGTATGTCCCGACGAATACCAGCGTCTCGCCGCTTGAAGATCCCATGGGTGTTCCCTCCGTATCGGGTGGTAGTGCGCGGCCGGGTCAGACCTGCCTGAGCCGCGTGCCGCACGTCATGCAAGTATCGCGGCACACTATCACAGACCGGCCCAGTATTCCGGCGCCCGGAGACCTTACGGGCCGGCCTCGTCCCTGCCTTGCGCGTTCCGGCCGCCACCCCCAAATCCGCGTGTGTTTTCCAAGTCAAGCCCTTCGGGTACAACGTTGACAGCCAGGGCGCTTATCACGCCTTCCTCATCTGCCTGTCCGACCACAATCACTCGCATTCCCGCCTCAAGTTCGGCAACAGACTCCTGACGGGTCTCGATGATCAGCGTTTCTTCGTCCACGGAGACCGGCAAAGGGCCCTGCTGGGTCTCAAGTGTGAACCCGCCGGCCGTGGCGGAAGTGACTGACCCTGCCAACGGCCGAGCCGCTCCTAATTCAAGTCCGCCCTGTCCGTCCGGACCTGCCTGTCCACCACCGAGTCCTCCGAGTCCACCCGCGCCGCGTCCAAAACCGGCCTGCTCCTCCGAGAGGATGGTGATCGTACGGGCAAGGTTTATGCCGTCAACGCGTTCGCTGACCACTATGACCTGTGTGTCGTCCGTTAGCGCGGATGGTCCGAGAACGGACGTTATGTTCGTGATGGTGTTTGCTCCCAGCGTTGCCGTCATTTCGGCGAGTTCGGTTGTGACGATTAGCGTGTTGCCATCGATGCTCTCGATGGTCCCGACAGCCTGGCTGCCCGCCAGTCCTCCAGGGCCGAGTCCTCCGCGCCCAGGTCCACCCTGGCCACCTCCGAACTGGGACCGAAGGCGTTCGAACACCTCCTGGGCTTCGTCTTCGCTCAGTTC
The DNA here is from genome assembly GCA_034421215.1 of Dehalococcoidia bacterium. Lineage (GTDB taxonomy): Bacteria > Chloroflexota > Dehalococcoidia > Lucifugimonadales > Lucifugimonadaceae. The sequence goes on along the minus strand of DAOUKO010000046.1, from coordinate 21,642 downwards.
GCCGCTTTGAAGTCGCGCCCTCAGTTCCTGCAACTCCTCAGGGGTCAATGGCGGAGCGTCGGCGGCGACGTTCTCGGCATCCTCCAAGACTTCCGTCGCTTGCGTTGATTGGGCAGTGGCGGCAGTCGCAATTAGCGCAGGTTCGGGCGTAGGAGTCGCTCGGGACCCCGATGGGGTCGGGAACGACGAAATGTCCGCAGTCGGTAGGGAGGCGACGGAACCTTCGTCGTCGCCAGAACCGCAGGCTGCGGCGAGGGCGACGACCGCGGTTAAGGCGATGGCGATTAAGTATCTGGGCATGCGTTGGGTTCCTTTGTTAAGGGCGCCTCGGGTCAGGTACGGTGAGATTTGGCGCGTAGGAGGTTTGGGTGTGCCCACGCCCTACCGCCCGTGCACCGTGGGTACCGGATCGGGGTCCGGCACGACGGGGTTGGGGTGAAGCAGGGGTTGACTGGGTGGCGAGGGTGGTTGTGGGATGGATGGCTTAGATTTCTCCGCTGCGGTCGAAACGACATTAGGAGGCGGTCGAAACGACATTGGAAGGGGGTCGGGAGGTGACATGGGGGGTTGTGGTAGTGAGGGGACGGCATCACCTGTGCCCCGCGCCGTGGGTACCGGATCGGGGTCCGGCACGACGAGTTGGGGGGAGGCAGGGGGGTTGTGGGAGTGGCGGTGAGAGGGTAGCCGCGCAACCCGTCCGCCCTGGCGGGTGTGACACCCGCCACTACAAGGGGTTGCCGGGGTGGGGGCGGTACGCGGCCGGTAGTCGGACGGGGTTGGGTCATTGGGCGGTCCGGGGTGGTCTTATTCGTAGCGGAGGGCGTCGATTGGGTGGAGCCGGGAGGCGCGGACTGCGGGATAGATGCCGAAGAAGAGGCCGATGCCAGCCGACACGACGAGGGCGAGGAGGGCGAATTCGCTGCTGAAACTGGTTGCGAAGGTCTGGTTGCCCAGGGTCCGGCCGTCTACGAGGTTGGTCATCCAGTAACCCAGTCCTCCTCCCAGCAGGCCGCCGCCTATGCTCAGGACCGTCGCTTCGGCAACGAACTGGAAGAGGATGTCGCGCCGCTTGGCGCCCATGGCTTTACGAATGCCGATCTCTCGGGTCCGCTCGGTAACCGACACCAGCATGATGTTCATGATGCCGATGCCACCTACGAGCAAGGAAATCCCGGCTATAACACCCAGGAATACGACGAGGGTGTTCGTCGTCTCTTCGAGCGTCTCGATGGTGCTCTGCTGGCTGATGACGGCGAAGTCGTCCTCACCGGTGATGCGATGGCGCAGGCGGAGCACCCCGCTTGTTTCCTGGATGCTCTGCTCGATGTCCTCGACGTCCCCCACCTGCACGTTGATGAGGTCCACCGCCACGTCGCCGCTCGTCGTGCGTACACTGCTGAGCCGGTAGTAGGCCGTTGTGACGGGTATCAGCACCTGGGTGTCGAACGTCCCGAAACCGCCTCCGCCCTGGCTCTCCAGCAGTCCGATCACCTGGAACCGCCGCCCGTTTACCCGGACGTAGCCGCCCACGGGATCGCGGTTTTGAAACAGTTGTTCCGCCACAGTGGCTCCGAGCACGATGACTTCGTCACGATTGGTGACGTGCGGGCCCTTGATGAACATCCCGCTTGCAAGGTCCAGGTTTCTTGCGTCCAGGTACTCGGGGGTGACGCCGACCACCTGGGCGGGCACGTTCTCGCGACCCGCCGCCAGCGTCGCGAATGAACGAATCTCCGGAGCGGCCGCGAGGACGGTAGGCGCAAAAACGGGATCGACCAGGGCGTCGGCATCACCAAGCGTAAGTTGGCCGTCCTCACCGCTCGGCTGAACGAATAGGAGATTCGTACCCAGACCCTGGATGATTCCCGTGATCTGCTCCGTGGCGCCCCGGCCGATGGACATGAGTGTGATGACGGCGGTCACGCCGATGACGATGCCAAGCAACGCGAGTCCGGCCCGGAGCTTGTTGGCCCCGAGGGACGCGATGGCCGTCTTGATTGTTTCGAGGGGTGACATGTGCGAGTCAGACGCGGGGTGAGCGTTTCTGCGATTAGATTTGGACAGGTCCGGGGACCAATTCCGGTTCCTGGCGCCGGTCATCGAGAACTTCACCGTCGAGCATGGTCACCACTCGACTGGCGTGGGAGGCGATGTCATGTTCGTGCGTGACGAGGACGACCGTGATTCCCGAACGGCGGTTCAACTCCTGGATGACCCACATGATCTCGCGGCTCGATGCCGTATCGAGGTTGCCGGTCGGCTCGTCTGCCAACAGGACCGCGGGGTTTTTGACGAGCGCCCTGGCTATGCCGACCCGTTGTTGCTGGCCGCCGGAGAGTTCGACCGGCTTGTGGTGGACCCTGTCGGCCAGTCCGACTTGGGCAAGGGCATCCAACGCCCGTTGTTTGCGGCGGTTTCCGTTGCCGTAGAGCAGCGGCAATTCGACGTTCGTAATGGCCGAAAGTCGCGGGAGAAGGTTGTAGGTCTGGAAGACGAAGCCGACCTTACGGTTCCTGATGGCAGCGAGCCGGTCGTCGTTAAGTTCACCGATGTCTTCGCCGTCGAGCAGGTACGTGCCGGAGGTTGGCGCGTCGAGGCATCCGATGATGTTCATGATGGTCGACTTGCCCGAGCCGGAAGGCCCCATGACAGCGGTCAGTTCGCCCCGCCTGATCGTGAGGCTGACTCCGGCAAGCGCGTTCACCGTTATGTCTCCCATCCGGTAGACCTTGGTGACGTCGTGCAGTTCGATCACGTTTTCGTGCATGTCCGTCATGTGGTCGCGCTGCCTTCGTTCATCCGTTCCGGCCGTCACTATCGGCCGCCGCCGGGTCCGGTCGGCCGCGCGCCACCGGCGCCACCGATTCCTCCGACCGCGCGGAACGTTGCGCCCAGGCCGCCGAACTGGCTCGTGCCGGTCCCAACCACCTCCATGCTGACCGTTTCTCCTTCTCTCAAGCCCTCTTCAACCACCACCCAGAAGTCGTCGTTGATGCCGAGCGTCACGGGCCGTTCGGTGACGTTGCTGCCGATTACGACCCTCACCATCGGGGCCTGCACCGTTCCATACAGGGCCTGGAGCGGGACCAGCAACGCATCGGTCTGCTCGCGGATGATCACCTGTGCGGTGGCGCTCAAGCCCTCCGGCAATTGCATGTTCTCCGTGGACTCGATCCTGATGGTCACGGGGTAGGTGACGATGCCCTGCTGCGCCGCGCCGGAACTGGCGATCGATGAAACGGTCCCGCGCAGAGTCTGCGTGCCCAGCGCTTCAAGGCTGACGATGGCTTCTGCTCCCGTCTGCAGGAACAGGACGTCGATTTCGTCAACCGAACCGCTCACTTCGACAACGGAAGGATCGGCGATTCCGACGGCCTCGGTGTTGGCGTTGACCTGCTGGCCGACCTCCACGTTGACCGCGACCACGATTCCACCGAACGGGGCGCGAAGAGTGGCGTTTTCCAGGTCGGCCACCGCCGTTTCCAGCGCGGCCCGCGCCGAGGTCACGTCCGCCTGCCTCAGTTCCACCTCCAGTTGATCTACCGAGTTGTACTCTTCCAGCGTGGCCTCGGCTTCCGCGAGCGTCTCCGCGGCCAATTGGACGGCCGTTTGCTTTACCAAAACATCCAGTGAGTCTGGGTCCTCGAGCAAGGCCGAAAGGGCCTCTTCGGCGTCCGAGAGCCTCGCCTCAGCCAACTCAACTTCCCGGTCCCCCAACTCGACGTCCAACTCGTTGGCTTGCATTAATTCGGAGAGTGCGGACTCGGCGTCGAGCAGTTCTGCCCGGGCCGTTTCTGCAGCCCTGCTCTTCGATTCGAGCAACAACCCGTCCGGCTCACCGGTCAGGGACGCGAGGGTCCCGAGCGCATCCTCCAACCTGCTCTCGGCCACAACGATGTCCTGCTGCTTCGCCTCATATTCGATAACGTCGGGCCCGGCAGTCAGGTCCTTGAGGTCTTCTTCGAGCGACTTTAGTGTGGCCTTTGCAACCGCCAATGCCTCCACCTTGCTTCTGATTTCGGACTCGGAAGGCGCCGAATCGGCGACGTCCGCCAGGTAGTCGTCCAGCGCCTGTCGACGCATGCCCAGAGTGTCTTCCGCCGTGGCGACGGCGACGCTCGCCTTCCTGACCTTTTCAGACTCTTCAGCTTCGACCGTATCGAGCACCGCAGCGAGTTCAACTACCACTTCATAGGCGTCTTCGAATTCGTCCTGGATGCATGCGCGGAACGGCGCGGGTTCCAGGTTCCCGCAATCGACCAGTATGTCTCCCGGATAGAAGACGGCCCACGTGAACACCACCGTCTCGCTCCACGGTGTCGCCGGCTCGTCCACGACCGCACCGCCTTCGAACCGGGACATCAGTTCCCGAATCCGGGACTCCCCGAGAAGACTCTCGAGGTCGGTACCGTGGGCGGCCAGAATCTCTTCGTGGGACAGACCGTAATCCGGTGCGATGTTCATGCCGAGCCACCTGACGAAAACTGCGTTGTAGTCGGCCTGGGCGGATTCGAGATCGGCCGAGGCGTCTCCGATCTTTTCTTCTGCATTGCGTTCCGCGGTATCGAGATCGAAATGGGCGCCCACAAGGGTGTCCGCGGCTGAGTCGATGTCTGCCTGGTAGTCGGCGATTTCCTCGGCAGTGGCGGGCGTGGTCGCCTCATCGACCGCTGCCTGCGCGATCTCGACATCGAATTCGGCGTCGGCGACGGCTGCCCTGGTATTCGCCAGGTCGAGGGGGTCGACGTTCGTTAGAGCTTCCAGGGCATCCCTGGCGTTCTGGACATCGAGGCGGGCCTCGGTAACGTCGGCCTCTGCGGCAGCGATGTCGGCGCTGGTTGGGTTGAGCAGCGCGTCGAGTTCATCTTCGGCGTCCTGCAGGGCGAGGCGCGCGTCCGTAACGGCCGACTGGGCTTTCGCAATGTCCTGGAACGCCGGACTCACCAGCGCGACCTTGTTTTCGTTGGCGGATTCGAGATCGTCCGTCGCATTCAGGATGTCGATGCGCGCCTGTGCCAGCAAATCGGGCGAAACCACGCCAAGCTCTTTCAACTCCTCTTCGGCTTCCCGGAGGTCCACGCGGGCACTGGCCGCGTCCGACTCCGCCCTGGCGATCTGCGCAGCCGTGTAAGGGCCGCGGGCTTCGTCCAGCGCCTCCTCTGCGTTGCGCAGGTCCACTCGAGCCTGAGCTACTGCCTGCTCCAGGTTCGCCGCGGTCTCGTCGTCCAACCTGGCCAGTGGGTCGCCGGCGGATACCTCGTCGCCTTCCGACACGCTCACTTCCAGGACAGTCCCCTGCTGTCCAAACGACACGCTCTCACTGGTGGCGTACGTAAGGGTCCCGGTTACGGAAACGTCGTTGACGAGGTTGCCGCGTGTCACGGGCACCAGTTGGGTCTGGGCCGTGTCGTCCTCGGCGCCTGAGCCCGTCAACGTGTTGAAGCCGATGTAACCACCCGCGCCCACGGCGACCAGGATGACGACTCCGGCCCAAAGCTTCCAGGACTTCACGAGAGAGATGATTTTGTCGAGTGTGATGATTCCTGTTCCTCTGGTCGCTTTGACTTGCCCTGTAATCAATGCCCGCTGGACCCGGGTAGGCGGGAAAACACTGTGTCTTTACCTGGTCGTACGGCCGCTTTGGTCTCTCCGAGATGGTCCATGTCCAGGAGCCACCTTGTCACTGGAAACGTGATCCCGTCCCAGCGTCACGCAACGATACGCACCGTTCTTGAAGATTCTGTGAAGGCCCCAAATACGAAACGAAGGAGTCAACGCGAGATTGCAAAAGTCTCGCTTCGGGCGTCTACAAGAATTGGACGAAGGACCTTATCGTGAGTGTATCCTGTAGCATACAGTGCATCGATGATCGAGATTCGCCAAACCGAGGTCTATGCCCGCTGGTTCCGCCGACTCCGTGACAGGCAGGCGAGGGTGCGAATCGACAGTCGCATCAGGCGCATGTCCCTTGGCAACCCGGGTGACGTGAGGCCGGTGGGTGGAGGGGTTTCCGAGATTCGCATCGATCACGGACCGGGCTATAGGGTCTACTTCGTCCGGCGACCCAACGAACTGATCGTCCTATTGGCCGGAGGCGACAAGGACAGCCAGCAACGTGACATACGAAGAGCGATTGACTTGGCTAGAGGACTCTAGGAGGAAGCAGCGATGACCAAGACACAGACCCGGCCGTGGGATCCGGCTGAGCACCTGGAGACCGAGGAAGACATGGCCGCATACCTGAACGTGGCCCTGGAAGAGGGTGACCTCAGTCTGATCATGGCCACACTGGGGGACATCGCCCGCGCCCGTAGAATGGCACTGGTCGCACAGGAATCCGGATTGGGCAGGGAGAGCCTCTACAAGTCGTTGTCGGCCGAAGGCAACCCTGAGTTCGGGACTGTTCTCAAGGTGCTGCGTGCCCTGGGATTCCGGCTTCAAGCCGCCAAGTTGGATGCGGGCTCAACGGCCGGGTGATCCGAACGTCGCAAGAACACAATTGCGTAAGAACTCGTGACAGGCAACCAGCACATTGCATAGGAGACCGAATTGACGCCCCGACGAAATCTTGTATTCATCATGAGCGACCAACAGCGCCGCGACTCGATGGGGTGCTACGGAAGCGACTGGGCGGAGACGCCGCATCTCGACGCGCTGGCCAATTCCGGGCACTTATTCGAGAACGCATACGTTACGCAGGCAGTTTGCACGCCCGCGCGGGCGTCAATCATGACCGGCCTGTACCCGCACACCGCCGGTCCAACGGTGAACAAGCTCCCCCTGTCGCCCGACATTCCCGTCCTGGCGGAGATGGTCTCGGAAGACTATTTCTGCGGGTACATGGGCAAGTGGCACCTGGGCGACGACGTGATAAGGCAACACGGATTCGACGTGTGGATCAGCACTGAGGAATCCCATCGAGAGACCTACACGCGGCGGGAACACCGGGGCGTGCTCTCCGACTATCACCATCACCTGGTCGCCAACGGGTTCGAGCCGGACGTAGAGTCCGCCGGGGAGATGACGTTCAGCCCGAACGCCAGGTCCCTGCTGCCTGAAGAGTTCCAAATGGCGTCATATCTCGCAGGGTGCGCCGAGGAGTTCATCGACCAAAACAGTGACCGGCCCTTCATCCTCTTCGTCAGCACCTTCGAGCCGCACTCCCCATACAACGGTCCGTTCGACGACCAGTACGATCCGGACTCACTCCCTGTCGGCCCGGCATTCCTGGAAAAGCCGGAGGGCGCCGCCCTGGTGAACCGGGTCCGGTCCGACTACTTCACCCAGTACCTGCACGGCGGCAACATTGCCGAAGATGCATACATGGCCCGCACACTGGCGCAGGGCCACGACCTGACCAACGAGGCAGCGTGGCGAAAATTACGGGCGCAGTACTACGGGAATGTGACGCTGGTAGACCGGATGGTCGGGAGGATTACGGCGGCACTCGAACGCGCCGGCGTTGCCGACGACACCGCCGTCGTTTTCACCACGGACCACGGTGAGATGCTCGGCGACCACGGGATGCTGGAGAAGCGGTCGTTCTACGAGGAGGCAGCGCGTGTGCCGCTGTTGATGCGCGTGCCGTGGCTTTCGTCGGGCCCGCAGCGGGTGGATGGCAGCGTGGGGCATATCGACCTCGTGCCGACGATCCTCGACCTGCTCGGCGAGTCGCAGCCGGACCACCTCGAAGGCAAGAGCATGGTACCCGTTCTGCGCGGCGACGATACGCTGGACGGCAACGACGTGTTCATCGAGTGGAACGGCATCAGCCCCGACGTCCGGGACCGGTTCCTGGGCAGCGACGCGATCAACCGGATGCTGGCGATGCCCTACCGGTCGGTGGTGTCAGACCGCTGGAAGTTGAACCTCTGCGCAGGTGACCAGGGCGAGTTGTTCGACCTTCGATCCGACCCTTACGAGCAGAACAATCTGTTCGACGACCCGGCCCAACGAGACCGCATCCGCGACATGGCCGCGCGCATACGCATGTGGCAGCACGAAACGGGAGATACAGCGGCGCTGCCGGGGGTTTGAGGTGGCACGGCCTTAACGCCTCGCGGGTGGATGCGAGATACTTGGGAGCAACTTCCCGCACCTGAACACAATCGTGCTTGTTCCAACGGAACCGAAGATTTACCACATCGTCCACGTTGACCGGCTCCCGTCGATCATCGCGGACGGGTACCTGTGGTCTGACGCTGAGGCTCGAAAACGCGAACCTGGCGGGACCGCGATCGGTATGAACAAGATAAAGGAGCGTCGACTCAATGAGTTGACACTCGAAAGCCATCCCGACCTTTTCGTAGGGGACTGCGTTCCGTTCTACTTCTGCCCGCGTTCCGTTATGCTCTACCTCATCTTCAGGGGGGACGATCCAGACTTGGATTATCGAGGCGGTCAAGGGCCGATCATTCACCTGGAGGCAGACCTTCGGCGGACAGTCGCCAGGGCAGGCGCCAACGAGCGCCGCTGGGCTTTCACGACTTCCAATGCCGGGTCACGCTACTTTGAGGACTACTCCGACCTTAGTAAACTCGACAAACTCGACTGGGACGCAATTAGATCATCTCAGTGGGCAGGAGAACGCAAGGGTCCGAAGCAGGCGGAGTTTCTCGTAGAGCACTCGTTTCCGTGGAACCTGATTTCGCGCATCGGCGTCCAGTCCGGTGAAGTCGGCAATCAAGTGCTACAGGCCATTCAGTTGTCGAACCATCGACCCACAGTAGAGATCAAACCGGGTTGGTACTACTTACGAGTGAGACCGGCATGATTGAGCTTAAGAACGGCGATATCTTCGGGGAAGATGTTGAGGCGCTGGTGAACAGCGTTAATTGTGTCGGCGTAATGGGCCGCGGGATCGCGCTCCAGTTCAAGAACGTTTTTCCCGAGAACTTCAAGGCCTACGCCGACGCATGTAAACGCGGTGAAGTCAGACCCGGCCGCATGTTCGTCTACGAGTCGGGCAAGATGACGAACCCGAGGTACATCGTCAACTTCCCAACAAAGCGTCACTGGCGCGGCAAGAGCCGAATCGAAGACCTCGATGCCGGGCTCGTCGACTTGGTCCGTGTCATCAAGGAACGCAAGATCCGGTCGATCGCCATTCCTCCACTCGGCACCAACCTCGGCGGATTGAGTTGGGGAGACGTGCGCCCGCGCATCGAAACGGCGCTGGAAGGGCTGGAGGACGTGGCGGTTGTGCTGTTCAAACCTGGCAGTGGGTCGACTGACGGCCGACCTAATCGCTCGACCAAGGTTCCCAGAATGACGAAGGGGCGGGCGGTGTTAGTCAGCCTGATGGACCAATACTTGCGCGGCCTGCTCGACCCATTCGTGACGCTCCTGGAAGTCCACAAGCTGATGTACTTCATGCAAGTGGCGGGGGAGCCGCTAAGGCTGAAATTCGAGAAGGGTACGTACGGGCCGTACTCGGAGAATTTGAGACACGTCCTTCGGCCAGTGGAGGGCCACCTGATTTCCGGGTATGAAGATGGCGGTGATGCGCCCGGCAAGCAACTCAATCTGGTGCCAGGCGCAGTTGAAGACTCGGCGAGTTTCCTTGCCCGGCACCCCGATACAAAGAACCGATTGGACAAAGTGACACAGCTCGTAGATGGGTTCGAGTCATCCTTTGGGCTTGAATTACTATCCACAGTGCATTGGGTCGCGTCCGAAAACCCGTCTCGCTCCGACGATGAAGTCATTACTTACACCTATGCGTGGGGTCAGCGCAAAAAACAATTCACGGAACGCCAAATACGGCTGGCACTCCAGGTACTAGACGACAACGGATGGCTCCCGGCACAGTCGCTGGTTGGTAGCCCGTAGGACACTTCCCAGTCGCCGCCAGGGTATCGAACCCACAGACGCAGACTCAACGGCTGCGCCCTGAGCCCTCCAAACTGCCGGGCAATACCGCCTTGTCAGGGAGGCCCCTCTGAAACCATAGTAAAATCGACCATGTGCGGGAGGTGATACACCGTTGGTTTCTGCGTTTCGAAAACTGGCCGGTCTGATGGGGAACGTCGATCGGCCTTATTGGGCAGGGATCCTATGCGCGTTGACCGTTGCGCTGGTGTTGTCTTGCAGCGACGCTCCGTCACCAACCTCCACACCCCCGGCGGTCGATACCCCGACTACCGCCCCGGCGCCAACAGCCACGCCTGTTCCCCCCACGTCGACGCCTGTCCCGACACCTACGCCCGAGCCGGCTACTAGCACCCCGACACCCGTACCGACACAAACGCCTGAACCGCCGCCCAGTACCCCGGCGCCTGCCCCCACGGCGACCCCGACTCCCGTTCCAAATACCCCGACGCCGACTCCGGCGCCCACACCTACGGCCACGGCGATGCCGAGCCCCACGCCAACCGTCGCGCCGGTCCCCTCGCCGACGGCCACGCGCCCTTCTTCACCCGGAGCCACTCCCAACCCGTCGCCAACCGCGACGCCCGTTCCGTCGCCAACCGCCGTGCCCAGCCCCACGGCGACCGCTACGCCTATACCCACCGCGACTCCAACACCCACTCCCACGCCGACCGCCACTCCCAGTCCAACTCCGACTCCAACCGCGACGCCTGAGCCCACCGCGACACCGGCACCGCCTGCAGAAGAGGCCTTCAATTTCACATTGCCGAATGTTCACGGCGGTGACGTGACTCTCAGCGACTTCCGTGGCGACAAGAACGTTGTCCTGGTCTTCTACAGGGCGTTCTGGTGACCGTTTTGCACGCAGCAACTCGTCGAGTTAGCCAACAACTACGATTCGATCACCGCCCTCGATGCCGAGGTACTGGCGATCAGCACGGACAACTTCGACGGCACGGAGACCCTGGTCCGGCAGGTCGCGCCACAGTTCCCGCTGCTGTACTCAAGCGGAGACAGCGCCGTGCCGGCCGGCTACGGCGTCTTCGACCTTTTCGGTGACGGCCTCGCCTCGGCGTCAGTCTTCGTAATCGATAAGTCCGGCTCAGTCGTCTGGAAAGACATCGGCGCGAATTACAGGCACCAGGTCCCGGCAAGAAGGATCGCGGAGCAGCTAGAGAAGCTGTAGAGGGGCGGCGGCGAGAGCCGCGATGGCCGCGCCCGCCTGTTCTCCCGACCGGGATCGGGAGTCACGTCGGACCGGTGGAAGCGCACACCCTGCGCGGGCGACCAAGTCCGCCTGTTTGATAGTCGGGCGCAGCGCGACCGTCTTCGCTAAGTCGCTGTCCGCATGCGCATTTCGCGATACGAAACAGATCACGTGACGCCGGCACGTTGAGTTGGGACTCCAAGATTCACATTAGACAAGACCAGACTGTTTAACAAGCTGATCAAATAGCCTCTTTTCCCCACTAGAACCGGGGAGGTAAACATCAGGTTTAAATGAACCGTCGGCCAACTCCATTCTGTCGAAAAGTGGCTGATACTTATCTGATGTTATGACTTGACTAGGAGACTCAATCGACAAATAGGCAATCCTCATGAACCTCATCAGTGCGCCGAAACCGGTGGTACGATTCAAGACGTTGCCTCGTTCCACTGTTTGCCAAGAATCAGGCCATTTTTTCGAAACAGCCAAGAAAAAATTCCACAATATAACCACTATGAGATCATCCCGGTTTCGAATGAAAAGGTTCCTGAAAATTTGCCGTTGAGCTCGCGTACCTTTTTCCAACGGAAGTCGCTTGCCTCGCCGTATAAGGTCCCGGTCCTCCATTGGATTCCTCGATATCAGTCGCAGCAATCTATCGACGAATGTAGCTTGAGTAATCGTTTCGGTCGGCCATCTTCCAACTCCCAACATTTTTATCCGTCCTTCAAACGGGCTGTTTCTTCTATAATTCAACAACCTGGCTATTTCGTGGCAAGTGCGTTGTGGGCTCCGTGACGTAGTAAATTCGTACAGGTCGTAAGCTAAAGACTTGTTGACTTTCGTCTGTTTTAGGTTGATAGTCGCAAATACCATCGCCTGATCTTGGATGTCCATGTCGATGAAGATTGCAACATTCACTTGAAACTCGCCGCCGCCGCGTTCCGCCAATCCAGCTATACGATGCTGGCCATCGATCACTTTGGCAACTTTACTATGGCGCACGAGTTGTAGTTCGCCGGAGATTTCATTAAAACGAGCATGTGCAGATGAAACTGAAAGTAGAACAGCGGTTGGAAACGTTGCGTCGACGTTACCAACATATTGCGTGATTTCAGCTACTCGGCCGGGGCTCAGTGCTCGCTGTATGCCCAAAAATTGCTCAAAATGCTGATCCTCTACTAAGACTGCATCTTCGTCAATATCTTCTATAGTCAGGGCAAGTTGTTCGGATTCTAAAATGTTGGGGGGAGATTCGGGTTCGTCAAGATCTCGTACAAAGCGACCTTCATTTGGTGCGATTCTACGCACGTCTGTCCATGAAATGGCGACAAGTTCATCGGCGTTCATTGCGCCGATATAAAACACCCCAATCGGCTGATTCACTGGGATGCACTTTAACGTGAGGAGTTCTGTTGCGCTCATGACGTTTGCCCTAAGTTCTTTGAGACCCTGTCATCTAAACTAGAGACGTTTCTGCGGTTGATTTCTTCTAAGTCAACGTCTTGGCGATTCTCCGCAATAATGGTGACAAGGAGTCCCACCAACTTTGATATTGCAAAAAGAGACATGCCTAGCGGCCTCAGCAACCAGAGTCTCGCTACTATAGCAGGACTGTCAACAATGTAAGAGAGGAAGGTCCCGCTGTATAGGAAAACGCACAACAGCATCCAAATAATGCTGAAAATCAAAAAAGGACTCCGCATGGGGAGTGTGGTGATCTTCAACTCTTTTGTAAGAATGAAAATGACCTGAGCTAGCACTCCCATACTGTAAACGAAAAACTGGCCTCGATCAATCAGCTCTCCCCAAGGTGGGTCTGTGAGAAAGAAGAGTAGGCATCCACTTCCCCATAAGCCGACGAGTCCAATGGCGTTACAGCCTAGCCAACGGGCTCCACTGCCCCAGTGTTCCAGTAGCATCCCCATGTGATTTTCACCTTCCGACACAGATCAACATTGGAATACTATATCATCGCCCATTTGAACCCTGTGCATTACTTTCCACCTGTCCACCGGCGAAATCGCGCCAAGTAACTTCCGAAGGCAGACCAGGTACCAAGGCAAGTGGCCAACTGTCCATCCTATGTGGGCTCCTAGAAATCTGGACTAACTCATGCCACGCTGCCCTCCAACAGGGGGGACGTGGAGCCCAGACTAAATTACCGTCGGTTACATTGCACTCAGTCTCACAGGCGTGTCCCTGCCTTGCGCCGCCCCGCCAATACACCAGAACCAAGTCCTTTCGCTCACGCGTTAGCGCTGCTTCTCATCACGAGGACCAACTCCTCGGACTTCGCCCGCGCCGAGCGATTCGTATTGTTGCCCCCGAGGGTACTAAAACGGCCAACCATACGGTGCTCCTCTACTTCAAAGAGGTGGACAGAAGCGTCAATCACAATATCGCCAGATAACCCATTGCTGGATTTGCCGGCTGGAAACGTGAAGATCACTGTGGCTTGAACGTTCGAAAGGCTCTCCAATAAAGCAATCAAGGCCTTCCTAGACTCTCCCGGCCTTGAAAACGACGATTGAGGCCTAGCAGATAGTGGAGGATATCTGCCCGCGCCGGCAACAGAATAGCCCATGCCGGTCGCTATAGTCTCGAGGACATGGTAGAAGCGACTGTACTGCACTCCGGAGTAAGGCGGGTCGACAATTACCAAATCGGATGAGCACAGGGTGGACGCTAACGCGGTGGCATCGCCAATAACAGTTTCTCCAGCAGTGTTGGCGCGCCGTGAACAAACTTGCCCAAGTGCTCTACGCGCCACAGCCACGGGATCCTTGGCCCAAGCCTCAGCTATGAATGGAACGGCTCTGCGAGTCGGCTGGAAAGGTTGGGCGGTATGGCCTGGTGAAGCCGCACAATGACTTCCACTTGCAATGGCCGCGGCCAAGCAAACCGTGCGGATCGGTTCCTTTTGGGGAAGGGCTTCGATCAGCGCGTCAATGGTCGCGGCTTGCGAGGGACTGAAATAGTGGCCCCCGTAGGAACTCCAGACTGGACCTGAACCTGCTCCGGAAACGCTGCTGCACAGTTTTCTCGATTCTTCGACTATCCGCTCAAAGTTATCATCCCTAGCTTCAAGATCCTGAGACGCAAGCCAGGTGTCGGAACTTGCCCGGAGCCCAATAGCCTTGTTGATCCATTCCTCAGCTACCGCGTCGTGATCCAACGCCTTGGTTCGACTCACTACCGATCCTGCCAAGGTGATGGCATATCGCTGGAGGTCACTTGCTATCACAGGAAGTTTCGTGTTCTCGGCCGCATACCAAGCGACGGAGCCGCCACCGCAGAACAGGTCCACAATCCTGGCGGCGCGGCGCGATTCTTTTACGATTAGCTGTCCAAGGCCATTGGCAAGCATGGCGTGTTTCGACCCCATGTATTTCACAAGCCTAGGTTTCAAATCGCGCAACCGTTTCATGTCCTTCAAGGAATACCAATCGACTAGGCACCACGTCCACTTTAAGATCAAGCATGGATCCCCAAGCACGTGGTTTGCGATGCGTCTTTACGGCCGACCAGTTTGCCCGGCCATTATGAGATCGGCCTACTGAAGCCGTTGCCACTTCAGGAGCCGGCGAGATCGCGGGACGGCCTGAATAAGCGAGGGACAGCGCCGCTGATCTGCCGGCCCCAGCCGGGCTCATCGTGTTAGCGCTTCCAGCCGTGGCCTTCCTTTCAGACACCACAACCTTTCAGTCGATGCCCCACAACTAGCTGCGTCGAGGCACTTCAACCGCAAACCAGACTCCTAATTAATCTTCGGATCCGTGTACGTGTCCACCGGGTCGATCTGGCCGGGGGTTAGTTCTTTGAAGGTCTTGCGGTAGACCTGTACGCGGAAGCGGGCTGCGTCTACTACGAAGACGCGGAATTCGTCGTCTACGTTGACGGTGGTTGGGCGCCAGAAGCGTTTCTCGCGGTCGAGGTCGGGGATGTAGTCCCGCCAGCGGAGCATGTCGGGGTTCGACATGAGGCGGCGGGCGCCGAGTTCGTTCATCGGAGCGTCGCCGATCATGGTCTCTATGAACAGGCCGCGGTGGTTGAATTGCACGACGCGGTCGTTGCCTCGGTCGCACACATAAACATCGCCGTGGCCGTCGACCGTCACGTCGCTCGGGCGTTTCAGCGGGGTCTTGTCCGGTCCGAGGGTGTCGAAGACGTGGACTAGTTCGCCGTCCGGGGTGAATCGTTGGACCCGGTCGTTACGCCAGTCGGCCACCAGCACGGTGCCGTCGAACTTGTCGACCGAGACGCCCCACGGGTAGTCGAGTTGGCCCGGCTCCGATCCCTTCTCTCCGAAGCCCCGGATGTATTCCCCGTCCAAGGTGAACTGCTGCACCCGTGAACTGCGGCTGCTGACGACCCACAACGTGCCGTCCGGCTGCCATTCGATGCCCCCGGCGGCGTTAAGCTGGCCCGGTCCGTCACCGGCCTCGCCCCAGTGGTTGGTCACCGTGCCGTCGTAATCCAGCGTCACCACCTTGTTGACATGTTCGTCGGTGAAGAACAGAGACCCGTTCCTGTCGGAATCGCAGCAGACCGGACCGGGAAACGTCTCCTTGTCCCATTCGTCGTACTGCCCGTCGATGGACAGGTAAATGTTGGGATCGAACACCCCTTCGAAGTCGAACTTGGCGAACCGGACCCGTTCGAACAGGCCGGCCCTCGGGTCGGTCTTGTTGAGGACGTAGTACCAGCCATCGCCTCCGAACGCGAAGTCCAGGGCGCCGTACAGGCCGTCCACGAAGGCGCGCTGGCCCATGGAGGTCACGAATACGTGGCCCATGCGCAGCAGGTCCGGGTAGGCTGCTTCAGGCGTTTTTGGGGGGAATATCTGGGTGACCATGTGGCTTTTGCCTGTTCGTGCTGAGATGGGTTTGAAGGGTGTGATTCAGGAGTGAGTTGTCACTGGGGATGTGGTGTGTGTCGGGCGTTGGTGGGGGATGGGCGTTTTAGATTCCTCCGCTTCGGTCGGAATGACGTAAACAGGGGTCGGATTGACAATGAAGAGTGGCTGGACTGGCATAAATGAAATGGGGCGGATTGACATGTCGGTGTTTAAGGTCGCACGAGGTGATGAAAATGGGGGCGTCGGCGAGTGGCGGTGGGATGTGAGGGTGTTTGGGTGATAGCCGCGCACTGCCCCTGGGTCCCCGATCGGGGTGAGACCTTTGCGTAACGTTTGATTGGCCGGCGACAGAGGGTTCCAGTGGCTTGATTTCAACTTGCGTTTCGCCCTCACCCCAACCCTCTCCCTCCAGGAGAGGGGGTTTTGCAAGGGTCTCATCGGGGTCGGGGAAGACGAAGAAGGGGGCCCGGTAAGACGGGTGTTGGAGTACGGCACGACGAGTGAGGGTGCGATCTCCTTGGTGGGCTGTTTTCATCGCACTCCTCCATGCCGACGAGACTGGAGCAATCGTGTGGTCGCGGTTTGCGCGTGACCCCGCTCCCCTGGGTCCCCGATCGGGGTCGGGGAAGACGAAGGGACGGCGTCGTGCTCAGTTCAGGGGGTTGATCATGCCTGAGAATCGTTCGAACGAGCCGTTGACGATGGGCTCCGGCTGGATTCCGTACCAGTCGTCGAGGATCGTGGAGTAGATGCTCCTGAAGTCGTTGTTGTAGTGGAGGTCGCCGCTTAGCTGATCGGCGGGGTCGAGTGACGGGTACTCGGCGTAGATTCCGCCGTTCACGCGGTCGCCAATCAGGAACGCGCCGCCGCCGGAGCCGTGGTCGGTGCCGTTGCCGTTGTCCCTCACCCGCCTGCCGAACTCGGTGAAGACGAGCATCACGACTTCCTCCGCGGCGTCGTGTTCCCGCAGGTCGTCGAAGAAATCCGACACGGCGGTCGACACGTGGCCGAGCAGGTCGGTCTGCGTGCCCATCTGCGCGCCGTGCGTGTCGAACCCGCCGAGTTCGGCATAGAAGACGCGAGTGCCGATGTTTGCTGTGTGGACCTGCGCAATGCCTCGCAGGCTTTGCGAAAGCTGGTCGCTGCCGTACTCGACGTTCGACGAGTACTGGGACGGGATCGGCTTCAGCATGTCCACGCCGGTGAGCGCGTCAACGCCGGTCTGTCCGATGTGGCCGAGCACCATGCTGGCCTCCTCGAATTCCTCGGGGGCGTACATGCGGGTGAACACGTTGATGGCGCGGCGCTGGTGCGCGCCGGACATCTTCGTGAGAAGCCCGTAGCTCTCCAGATCCCTGATGGAGATCGCAGGGGTCCCCGAAAGGTACATCGCACGCGGTAGGCCCTGCCCGAAGCTGACGCCGGTGCAGACGTTCTGCTTGTTAGGGTCGAGTTCCCTGATGACCCGGCCGAGCCAGCCCTCCGGGATCGGCGCGGTCGGCTCGGCGGTGTGCCAGATGTCCATCGACCGGAAGTGGGACCGGTCTGGGTTCGGGTATCCGACGCCGGCGATGATCGCCAGGTTCCCCTGGTCGTACATCTCCTTGAACGTCGTCAGCGCCGGGTGAAGCCCGTACTGGTTGTCGATGTGCAGCAGGTCCTCTTCCGGGATGCCGACGGTCTTCCGGAAGTCGTAGTACAGCGGGTTGCTATATGGGACCACCGTGTTCATGAAGTCGTTGCCGCCCGAAAGCTGCAATACGACCAGGACGGGGTCCTTCGTTCCGTTCTTGCTTGCGGTTGTCATCTTGCTGCTCCTCACGCCATCTGGAATTCACGGGACGAGGCGATGTACTCGAACATGCGGGTCACCGCCCCGTCGAATGCCTCGCCGCCGGGTGCGACGTTCATCTCGCCGACGTCGTTGAGTATCACGCGCCGGCTCTTGTCTTCGAGTTCCCAACACCCCAGTTCGTACAGGCAGGCGTCCAGGAGTTGCTCGGCCGTAAACGACGACCGCATCTCACCGACGTGGTCGATCATCTTCCTGACGCCCGGGTATTCGGCGTTGCCCAGCCTGTCCACCGCGAAGTTGACCCGTTCGATCAGGAACGAGGAGTCGATCCACTCGCGGCCGGAGTGCCAGCCCTCGACCGTCGGCGGGTTCATGAGTTCCTGGCCCATGTCGGCCGCCGCGCTTACAACGAACCGGATGCCGAATTCGTACGGGTCGCGGTGCTGTCCGTTGAGGATGATCGTGTTGATCACCAGTTCGGCAGGGCTGCGGACCCGGCTGAACCTGGCGTTCTTGAAGTAGTCGGAGTTCAGGAGCGAACGCATCATTTCGCTCAGGTCGTACCCGGAGTCGAAATACACGCCCGCCAACGACTCGATCGCCTCGTAGTCCGGTTCGTCCGAGACGAAGTACTCGTACATGGTCTTGGCAATGTACGTGCCTGTCGCAGGCTGGCGGACCACGATGTCCACGATTTCATCGCCGCCGAATTTGGCCGACTCGCCCAGGAACGTCTTTTCCCCGGGGTCGTGGTCGTCGCCTCGGAAGACGAAGCCGGACTCGTACCAGCCGTTCGGGTAGCGCGGGATGGTCTGCTTGATGGTCCAGCCGGTGAAGGCGTGTGCGGCGGCCTGCACGTCGTCTTCCGTGTAGTTGCCTCTCCCCATGCTGAACAGCTCGAGGAGTTCCCGGCCGTAGTTCTCGTTGATCGCCCCATCGTGGTTGGTCTGCTGATCGAGCCAGTAGATCATGCCGGGGTCGTGGGACAGTTCGCTCAGCAGGACGTGGTAGCTGCCGAGCCCCTTGTCACGCAGCATATCGATGTGCCCGCGCATCATGAGCGGGTTCGTCACCTTGGACGCCGCCGTGGCGAAGCGGTTGTGCCACATGAGCGCCATCTTCTCTTCGAGAGGCCGGGGAGTGTTGATCATGGTGTAGTACCACATCTTGTTGGTCCACCAATAATCTTCCTCGTTGGCGTGCTCCAGGTTGAAGCGGTCCATCAACTCCAGTTCGGGCCGCTCGTAGCGGTCAACCTGGATGAGGTCTTCGACGAGGTCCTCGTAGCGTCGCTCTGCGAGCTGTTCGAGACGCCATGCGGGCAGCCCGAAAGCTGCGCGTCGCATGAGGTGCGCTACCAGGGAAACGTCGGTGCGGGTAGACGTGGTCATGGGGTTACCTCCGTCACCGGGGGCCCGTGGCTATGTTGCCTGGGGAGACTTCGGGCAGTTGAAAACTGCCCCAATCTTACATCGGCTGGGGAAATCGGGGAAGGTCAATTTAAGAGCGGTAACCGTTGGGTTCTGGTGGGACGAAATGCGTCCCAGTCATGGGCGGTTCGCGGAGCCTGTCTCATTAGTCCCCTCTCCGGTTTTGCGGGAGAGGGTAAAGGGTGAAACCGTAAGAACCCTCAACAGATACGTCGATTCCGGTTGACCGACGTGTCGCCCTCACCTCATTCCTCTCCCCCAGGAGAGGAAGTGCTTTAGCCGCGCGACTTCTGAGACAGGTTCGCGAACCGCCCCTACGGGGTGGGACACCAATCAGTTGAACCCCCCGACGTTGGGCCACTAATCAGACGAATGCCCTACCCGTCAGGCCACCCGACAGTTCAAGCGGCGTACGGGTCTCATCAACTTACCGGCGGCCTCAAGTGCGCCCATGGGTGGGCTTCTTCGTAGGCGGCTGAGGCTGCGAGAACGGTCTCCTCTTCGCGGTGGCGGCCGACGATGTGCAAGCCGATGGGCAGTCCGGCCGAGTTGAAGCCGCACGGCACGTTTGCGGCGGTGTTGCCGGTCAGGTTGAACAGGTAGGTGAAGGCGAAGTAGTCCATCATGGGGTCGCCGACCCGCACGCCGCCGATGACCGCCGGCCGGTTGTAGTGCTCCAGCGCCGTGACGGGCGTGGTGGGCGTCATCAGCAGGTCGTAGTCCTCGAAGAACTTCGACACGTAGTCGCGGTACTTGCCGACGCGGTTCAGCGCGTAGATGTAGTCGGCGGCGCTCAGGTCGCGACCGGCTTCCATGTCCACGCGTACGTAGTCGGTCAACAGGTCGGCCTGTTCCATGGCGTCCGGATTGCCGGCGTAGGTGCGAGCCTTCCAGTAGGTCGAAAAGGTCGCCCGGATGTTGGCGAACTCGTCCGGCTTGAAGCCGGGCTCCTCGACCGTTGCGCCCAACTCTTCAAATGACTCCGCGGCGCGTTGCGCGGCGGCCTTCACCTCACCGTCGACGGCCGCTCCGCCGAGGTCGGGGCTCCAGGCGATGCGCAGCCCCTGCACTCCCCTGCCGAGCGCCTGGGTGAAGTCGGGCGGAGTCTCCTGGATGGTCAGGTACTCGTTGTCCGGGGAAGGGCCGGCCATCACGTTCAGCATCACGGCCGAGTCCCGGACGTTGCGTGTCATCGGTCCCCCGGAGGAGTGGTTCATGATGTGATACGAGTTGTCACCGGCGGGCCTGCGGGGCATGCGGCCCTGCGTACCTTTGATGCCGAACAGCCCGCTGAATGAGCACGGGATGCGTATGCTGCCGCCGCCGTCGCCGCCATGGCCGACCGGAAACATGCCTGCCGCCACGCCTGCGGCCGCTCCTCCGCTCGAACCGCCGGGTGTGTGGTTTAAGTCCCACGGGTTGCAGCACGTCGGGCCAAGCCGGTTTTCGGTGAATCCGGCGTGCCCGAACTCCGGCAGGTTAGTCTTGCCGACCACGATTGCGCCGGCGTTCTTGATCCGTTCGGCCGGCAGGGAGTCCTCTTCTGCGATGCGGTCCTTGTAGATCAGCGAGCCGACAGTGTGCGGCATGCCCTCTACGGCTTCGGTGTCCTTGATGGGCAGCGGAACGCCGTGCAGCGGGCCCAGATCGTCTCCCCGCGCCACCGCTGCCTCCGCGGCGCGGGCCTCGTCCATGGCGTAGTCGGGCGCGAGGTGCAGGAACGCGTGCAGCTTCGGTTCGAGTTCGTCGATTCGGCGCAGGCACGCTTCCATCAGTTCGACGGGCGAGACTTCCTTTGCGGCGACCATTTCGGCGAGCCGCCAGCCGGGTGTGAACATGAGTTCTCTGTCGTTGTTCGTCATTTGTTGGTTCCTTCGTCACGGGCCCCGAATGAATCCGGCGCGAGGGTCTGGTCACGCTGGTTCCTGATCAGGGATTCATCCGCGTTTTTTGCGCCGGGGATTCTGATCGGTCTCGGCGCCATTTTCGTGCCGCGTGCAGGTGTTTTCAACCGCTACAGCGTAGCCCAACGACGGGGTTTTTGGTTCCGCGATGGCGGCTGATGTGCCTGTTTGTTTTGGAACGTCGAGCGTTGGTGGGGCGATGACCGTGTCAGGTTCCTCCGCTTCGGTCGGAACGACAGTGAAGTGGGGTCGGAATGACGAATAAGAGGGGACGGTGAGGGTTTTGGCGTGATCTCGGTTCGGTGATGGCCCGGGGTTCAGGGGTTAGCCGCGCCGCCCGTCTACCCCAGCGGGCGGCCACAAGAGCCGCACCCTACAAGGCGTTTTGGATTGCGTGTGTGGTTGGTGGAGTTGTGGGGTTGGGTGGTAGCCATGCCCCGCGTCCATGGGTACCGGATCGGGGTCCGGCACGACGGGTAAAGGGGTTGTTGGATTAGGGGGTAGCCGCGCCGCTCTGGCCCTGCGTCCATGGGTATCGGATCGGGTCCGGCAAGACGAAATAGGGGGAGGCCGGC
>DAOUKO010000045.1:0-2463 GCA_034421215.1 Dehalococcoidia bacterium | reverse complement strand
CCAGCGGAATGAGGAGCACCGTTCTTACCATCATCGCAACCCCCTAATGTGCAATGTGGAGTGAGTAGATCGCCTCCACCTGCGCCAAGTCCTCACTCACCTCGAACGAATCCGCACCATCAACTCGTCCCCATCCTCCCACGGCTGTGACGACACCGGCCAGGTCAACGTGTTGCTCGCAGTCTCAGTCGTCGAGTCGGAAACGTTCAGCGACAGCGATGTCGTGCCGTCCAACTCGATGAAGTCCAGGACCTTGCCCGACAGGACCGGCCACGGGACGATTTTCACCTTCACCTTGCCGGCCTCGTACGCGATGCTCTCAACGGTCGCCGACGCGCCAGCGCCATCGGTGAACGTGGTGGGTTTCAGGACGCCGTTCGTGCCGTCCGCCGTCACAGCAGAGCCAACGGCCACCGGGTCGAAGAACGACTCGTGCAGCACGCCGGTGGGGGATGTGACCGTGACGGTCCACTCGTCGCCGATGGCAAAGTCGCAGCCACCGTAATAGGGCCAAATTTCCTTGAAATCGAACCTGTACTCACCTGCGGGAAGTGGACGCGCCAGCCTGACCATCCTGTCGTACATGATCACGTCGTCCTCGTCATCCTCGCCGTCCCCGTCCTTGTCGATAACCGTCGAAGCGCCGTCCGCAGTGTCGAACAGTGCCGAGTCTCCGCCCTCAATCCAATATGGCCGCTTGACATCGGGATAGCCGCCGTAGGCCTCCTGTTGATCGAGCACGGTGCCAGCGGGCCGACCGGAGACGATGCTGTGATCGAGGTCCCAGTAGCCGTAGTGGGTCCCCCTCTCCTCCGGCCAGTTGCGTTGATTGCGCATGTACCGGTACTTCTCCAGGACGCAATCCTTGTGCCGGTCCGAACCGTCGCCCCCGTTCAACTCCGCGGAAACCTCTTTAATCCGTGTTTTCAGATCGCCGAGGGTGATCGTTTCCGTAGTGGGGGGCACCTCTAGCAGGAACTCCTGGCCGTCGCCGGGGCCTGTGCCCGATACGGCTGGCAGCCATCTCTTGTCCGACTCGCTGTGCAGGCTGTACCGGTCGTCGGCGTAGTACTTCCTTTCCACCCCCAGGGAATACTGACTAGACAGTTGTGGTTGTGTGCTGAGCGGGGGCACGGTGGACAGGTCAGCCAGGAAAATCACCGCTTCCCTGTCGTCCCATTGACTGTCTCGCTCCGCAAGGATGTCGACCCTGCTTTTGTCGGCCTCCTCCCGCGTGTCATAGTCGGGGCCAAACCACACAGCCACTATGCTGGACGGACCGCTACCCGAGAGATACTCAATTACGTTGAGGGTGAATTGCAACACAGGGCGGAAGTAACCGCCGGGGTAGTCGAAGGTGTCTGAAGAGAAAGACGCCAGGGTTGCCCTGACGATCACGGGGTATTCGAGAATTTTCTCCTCGATCAGGGAGTCACCGGCGTAGAGGGGTAGCGCCAACTCGCCAGAGACCGTTATCGGCGGCTCGCCAGTGACCACTACCGTCGATACCACTACAGGCGCTTCGGTTGGCGCCGGCGTCGGCTGGTCCCCTCCCGTCGTTGGTGGGGGCGGTGGCGTGGGTGGCGCTTCGGTTGGGGCGGGCTCTTCAGTAGGAGCAACAGTCGCCTCGACAACCTCAGAGATGGCGGGCGTCGCGACAACCTCGGTTGGCGGGTCATTGCTCCTCGAAACCAGGCCGCAGGCCAGCAGGACGGCGGCCAGTGGAATCAGCGGCATCATGCGTGTCATCTTCGGCTCCTGTTCGCCCTGGTGCGGTTCGAGGGGAAAATAGATCGCCCTTGCTGCGTTCGTGTCATCCTGCGATGTGGCTCTCATATACATATACGCTCTCATAACGCTATTCGTTCCGCTGTGCCGCAGCCCGATGGCAAGGCCGAACTCGTGAACCAGGACGCCCGGCAGGAACACCACACTGTCACGTCCCCCTATGCACCCAAATTGACCCGAAATTTGCCAAACCGTATACTTTGCATGTTGTTACGAACTGAATTCCGGGGGCATCTTGGTAGAAATAAGAATCAATGAGGGAGAAAGCTTCGAAGCGTTTCTTCGACGTTTTACTAAACGTGTGCAGCAGGAAGCAGTGATCGCCGAGGCAAGGCGACGCCAACATTTCGAGCCGCCCAGCATGGTCCGCAAGAAGAAGGCCGCAGCCAAGCGCCGCAAGAGTCTTAAGGCCACGCTCAAAAATATGTGACCGCCAGCCCGCCGACCGGCGGGCTTTTCAGTTAATCTCCCCTTGGCACATTGCCGTGTGATCGTCCCTCGCCCTTCGTGATTGCAATGGAATGTCCGCTGCTGCAGAGCTGCGTCGTAGGGGCGCCTCTTGTGGCATTCGTTCCAACTAATTCGTTGAAATGGCGGATTTCACTCCTGACTTGCCCGTGTTCGGACGCGGTGACAGCCTCGAAAAACCCTGATAAACCCGTCACAAGGCCGTTT
>DAOUKO010000044.1:0-6556 GCA_034421215.1 Dehalococcoidia bacterium | reverse complement strand
TACCGGATCGGAGTCCGGCACGACGGATGACAGACGATCCGCGGAGTTGTGGGGGTACGACAGCCAGGGGGTTGCCGCGCCGCCCGTGCCCCGCGCCATGGGTACCGGATCGGAGTCCGGCACGACGGATGACAGACGATCCGCGGAGTTGTGGAGGTACGACGGCCAGGGGGTTGCCGCGCCGCCCGTGCCCCCGCGCCATGGGTACCGGATCGGAGTCCGGCACGACGATGTGGGAGTCCGTGCGGTCCTACTGTTCGGAGGACTGTTCCCTTTCGTCCAGGGCTTGCAGCATCTCTTCGGCGACGTCTATGACATTCGGCAGCGGTGGGTCCTGTGACAGCGAGATGGCCTCGTCCAGGTCGGCCCGTATTTCTTCCTCGGGGCCTCCGTATCTCATCAGGAGGATCGCGCGGTCAAGGTAGATCACCGCGCGGGCCGTCTCGATCTGGAGAGCCCGGTTGATGTCTGCCAACGCCAGCAACGGCTCCTGGGCGTAGTCGCGGTAGAACCGGCCCCGCCACCAGTAGGTCGCGGCCTCGTCCGGCGCCAGGTCGATGGCGTGTGTGAAACTGGCTTCCGCCGCCTCCAGGTCGCCGAGGGCGCTGTTGGTCCGGCCCATGACGATGTACGGCTCCACCAGGTCCGGGTCTCCCCTGGTCGCCATTTCGGCGTCGCGCCTTGCGCCTTCGGTGTCGCCGGTGTTCATCCTGGAGATGGCGCGGTGGCCGTACGCCTGCCAGAGGTTGGGCTTGAGGAGAATGGCCTGGTCGTAATCGAGCAGGGCATCCTCGTGTTCGCCCTGCAACATCCTGGCCTGTCCGCGGCCGTCCCAGCCGCGCGCGAAATCCGGCTCCAGCTCGATGACGAGGGTGAAGCGCTGCTCCGCCTGGCGATACTCCTCCCGGCTGAGATGGGCGTATGCCCGGACGTAATGGCCCACGCTTTCGGTGTCGGGGGTCGCGGTTACATCGGGCGTGGAAGTCGGGGCCGGGGCCTCGGTTGGTTCCGGTGTTGGCGAAGGGACTGCCGTGGGTGACGGCGTGGCCTGTGGCGTCGCCGTCGGGACCGGGGTGATCTCCAACGGTTCGGGCGTCGACCCGGTACATGCCAACGAGACGACCGCCAGCACGGCGACGGCCGCCACCAACCACGGTCTTATATGTACGAGTCGGTTCGGGATCATAGTTCGGCGCAGGAATGCGTCTTGGCCATCATAAGAGAATACGTCGGGACTCATGCGCTGAGATTCAGTCCGGTCCGTTTATCCCGCGGAAAGCCGCGCCGCCAGGATTTCGAGGGCCAGGCGGTCGTTCAGTCGTCCCGACTTTATGGCCAGGTCCGCCGAAAGCAGTTGACGGTGTATGTCGGCCAGGTAGTCCGGGCTGAACCGTCCGATCTGGCGAAGCGTCTTGTCGAGTACGAAACTGTGATTGATGCCCACGCGGCGGCCGATCTCTTCCCGATTGAGCCCGTCGGCGGACAGGTGCTTGGCCAGCAGGAGAATGCGCACCTGCCGCGCCATCAACCCGATGATCGAACTGACAGTGGAGCCGTTTTCGAGCAGCGTGTACATCATCCTCATCGCCCGTTCGGGGCGACGTTCGAGCACTGCGTCGATCGTGGCGAATATGTTCGCTTCCCTCGCCTCCGAGACCATTTCGTCGACGGCTTGCCGCGTCACCGTTCGGCCGTCGGCGTAAAGGGCGAGTTTCCGAATCTCCTGGTCGAGCAACCGCAAGTTCCCGCCTGAAACCCATGACAGGCGCGAAACGGCCGCGGGCTCTACTGCGGCATCGATTTCGTTGAACCGTTCACGTATCCAGGAGTCGAGGCCCGAGCCGCGCAGGTTGGAGAATTCGGTTACATCCGCCTGCGGACCGACCGCCCGCAGGCCGCGTCCTCCCCTCCGGAGACGGACGTTGTCCACGAACAGCAGTTCCGTGGTTGCCGGAATCTCCGACAACCCCTCCGCCATGTTCGTCCATTCGTCCCCCAGCGAACGGTCGTTGCCGTCCAGACGTTCGAGCAGCCCCCTGACGATTACCAGTCGACGGTCTGCGAGGAACGGCGCCGAGGAGGCTGCGCCGATAACTTCCATCAGCGAAAACCCCGTGCCCTCGTACGTGGATGTATTCGGGTCGCGGACCTCGGGCGCGCCTACCGACTCGCGGATGCGCGCGACCTGTTCCCCGATGGAGAACTCGTCCTGGCCGTGAAAAACTCGGATCAATTGACTGGCTGGGGTATTGGCGGCCGGAGGGTCAGTCCGCGTGGAGCATCGTTGTAAACTGGAATTTGCGGGGCTACGGCGCGGGAATCAACCCGCGTTGCCACCGTCTCGCCGGTAGCGCCCTTCCCGAAGCACGATGATATTCCACATCCTGCGTATGTTCATCAGGCTAATGGCAGATAGACGCGTGCCGGTCTGGGTGAAGTTGATCCCGGTCCTCGCCGTTATCTACATCATTTCACCGATTGACCTGAGGCCCGATTTCATTCCAATTCTGGGTCAGCTAGACGATGTCCTGATCGCGATCCTGCTAATGGTCTTATTCGTCGTCTTTGCGCCGGGTGAGGCGCGCCGGGATGCGTTCCGCACCGGGAACTCCAAACGCGAAGACAAGCCGGAAGAGCCGGTCACGCTGGAAGGTCGGGCGCGCCACCTGGATGACGACGCTCCCGCGAACCGGTAACTTGCCGAACGCCCAGAAATCATGAAGATTGGCATGACCGGCTTGCAGTCCTCCGGCCGGACCACAGTTTTCAATGCCCTGACCCGCGGCCACGCCGAAACAGGCCCGGTCGCGGGCCGCGACGGCAACATAGGCATCGCCCGCGTCCCGGACGATCGGCTCGGAGTAGTTGCCGGCATCTTCGACTCGCGCACGTCCGTGCATGCGGAGGTCACCTACGTGGACCTGCCGTCCAGCCGCACCGGGGAGGACGACCTGTTCGGCGGCGAGAATGCCACCCGCCTGCAGCAGGTGGACGCGCTATTGGCGGTCGTCAGGTCGTTCAGCGATGACTCCGTCCCGCATCTATCGGGGTCGGTCGAC
The DNA here is from genome assembly GCA_034421215.1 of Dehalococcoidia bacterium. Lineage (GTDB taxonomy): Bacteria > Chloroflexota > Dehalococcoidia > Lucifugimonadales > Lucifugimonadaceae. The sequence continues at coordinate 3,497 of DAOUKO010000044.1, read as the reverse complement.
TGGCGGCGCGACCTGGAAAAGATCATGTTCGATCTGAACTTCGCGGACATCGATCTGATCGAACGCCGAATCGAGCGGATAAACGACTCGATCAAGGGCATGCGAGCGGGCGAGCGGACGACGGCGATGCAGATGATCGAGACGTTTCGGGGCATCCAGCAGGAACTGGAAAACGGGGTCCCCGTGAGGGCGCAGGACCCTACCGTCACTGGCGACCCGTCGATTCGCGATACGTTTCTCCTGAGCGCCCTGCCCTTCCTCGCTGCGGTGAACATCGACGAGGACGAACTTGCGAGTAGCGTGGAGTATGAGTCGGACCTTCGGGACGTGATTTCCGGCCCACTTGCCGGTGGCACGACCATCGCCGGCAAGCTCGAAATGGAGCTTGGCCAGTTGGAGCAGGGGGATGATGAAGACGACATGCGTGCCGAACTGGGAGCGGGGGAACCCGGCCTGTCCCGTATGATCCGCCTCTCCTACGATGTGCTGGGCCTAATCACGTTTTTCACAGCTGCTGAGAAAGAAGCGCGCGCCTGGGACATCGTGAAGGGCACGCAGGCGCCGAAGGCCGCCGGAAGTGTGCATACCGACATGGAACGCGGGTTCATTCGCGCCGAGGTGACCGGTTACGATGATCTGGTCGAGTGCGGATCGACCGCCGAGGCGCGAAAACGAGGAATGTTGCGGACCGAGGGCCGGGACTACGTAGTGAAGGACGGCGACGTCGTCAATTTCCTGTTTTCCGTATAGCCGGACTGCAACGTAGTCTCCCGCACGGACTCTAAAAGCAACGATCAACAACCAGAGACTGGACCACATTACAGATGGAATTGGGACGGATAGAACGACCGGAAGCCGGTGACCTGATGACCCGGCGCAAGGCCTACCTGGTGAGCATGGTGCAGACCGCCCCGGACGCCGATCCGGAGTTCACCAGCCACTACGAAGCGTACTGGCGGGCCGTGGACGAGCACGTGGCCAGCCTGGAAATGCGGGCAGGGCCGGTCGCGCGGGTCTTCGTCGAGGGCGTTGGATTCGGCGGCGAAGAGGGTCTTCTGCGTGTGCAACAGGCCGACCTGCAAGCCCACCGGCTGGTCAAGTCGAGGGTGGACACCGGCGCCGTCCTGGAACCCTACGAAGAGCAGGACCTGTTCGAGCAGGTCGTCGACTGGGGTCGCATGATCCAGTACGGGTTTGTCAGCCAGACGGTGGCCGATACCGTGCGGAACGCCTTCGAGACGGCCGGCGCGAAACGCCTTGAACACGCCAAGCAGCGCCTCGAGGAGTCCATTGAGGAAACCGAAGCCGCGCTGATAATCGCCTCGTCAGACGTGGGCGATGTTTTGCCAGCTGAAGTAGAACGGTTCATCGTTTCGCCGCCCGAACTGGACCGGTTAATCAGGTGGGTACGGGACCAGGCGGAGAAGGCGCAACGGGAGGCCGAAGCCAGGCTACGTGCGGCGCAGCAGGGTACCCCTGCGCCGGAAGACCCGGGAAGCTCCACCAGTTCAGGCCTATGGACCCCCGGCCAGCAATAAACCCCGGTGTGGCCTCCGGCCATCTCGACAGCGGCGTGTCTAGCCCGGCCGAACCTGCCGGCGAGCCGGGTCCCGGCAGTCCGGCGGGCGGCGACAGTATCGCCCTCTACCTGCACATTCCCTTTTGCCTGAGCAAATGCCCCTACTGTGACTTCAACACGTACGAGGGCATCGAACCGTTAATCGGGGCCTATGTCACGGCCCTCGGCAGGGAGATCGAGCTTTGGGGTGGCCTGCTGAAGCGCGCCCGCGTCACGTCGGTCTACTTTGGAGGCGGCACTCCGTCTTATATTCCCCCGGCCTCGATCGAGTCCACAATGGCGGCCATCCGCGCATCGTTCGACCTGCTTCCCGATGCCGAAATCTCCATGGAGGCCAACCCGGGCGACATCACGCCTGAATGCGTCGAGTCCTGGCGGTCCAGCGGCATGAACCGCTTGAGCATCGGCGTCCAGAGCTTCGACGACGACCTTCTCTTAAGCCTTGGAAGGCGTCACAACTCCCGGGAGGCGGCCGAGGCGGCTCTGGTCGCGAAGTCCAACGGCTTCGAGAACTTCAGCCTGGACCTGATGTTCGGGCTGCCAAACCAAGCTTTCGACCAGTGGCGGCATTCCGTCGAACGGTGCTTAGAACTTGAACCACGGCACATGTCGCTGTACGGACTTGCCCTGGAACCGGGAACGCCTCTCGAGGCGGACGTGAGGCTTGGTCGGACGCCGCTGCCGGACCCCGACCTGGCGGCCGACATGTACACGCTCGCAGAAGACCGGCTGGCCGCGGCGGGTTTTGACCACTACGAGATTTCGAACTGGGCGAAGCCGGGTTACGAGAGCGCCCACAACCTGGCGTACTGGAAACTGACGCCTTTCCTGGGACTGGGCGCCGGAGCGCATTCGTTTGTCGGTGGACGCCGGTTCTCGAACATAAAGTCGCCAAGAGGTTATACACAGCGCCTGAGAGAATCACGCATCCCGACAGCGGCCAGCGATCACCCCGCGGAGACCATGCGCGCGCTGGGGGTGGTCGATGCGATCGAGCCCGCGGATCGAATTTCCGCGATGGCGGACGCGACGATGATGGGCATGAGGTTGGCGCAGGGAGTGTCACACGCCCGATTCGAAGAGCGATTCGGCGTTCCGCTGGCCGAGGCCTACGCCGACGCCATCGAGGAGATGTCAGCGGCGGGGCTGGTCGTCCACGACGACGCCGGGATCAGGTTGACTCGAAGGGGCCGGCTGCTGGGCAACGAGGTCTTTGGGCGATTCGTGGAGGACTCGGCGAGCGCAGCCGAATTCCGGCCGACCCCGGTCGGATGATGCCCTGCCGCGCGGGCCCCGCTTCTCTTGGGCGCCGGATCGTAGTCAGGGGAGGTGATGGGTGGTTAAGGTCGTGACGGATTGGGTGACTTTGGGATGGGCGGGAGGTCCTTCGCTGCGCTCAAGGACGACGACTCTGAGCGACCGGGAGTTTGGACCGTACGACGGTCTGTCGTTAGCCGCGCCGCCCGGCTACCCCAGCGGGCGGCCACAAGAGCCACACCCTACATGACGTTTTGGATTGCGAGGGTGGTTCGTCGTGTCGTGGGTTTGGGTTGTTGCCGCGCACCACGCCTGGGTGCCGGATCGGAGTCCGGCAAGACGAAGGAGGGGGTCGTCAATAACTATCGTCTTACCCGGCATCCCACACCTCGTCCCACCCGACTCCGATCGGGGAGCCAGGGAAGGTGACCGGGGGGGTAGGTCGTGACGGAAAGGGTAATTGTGGGATGGGCGGGAGGTCCTTCGCTGCGCTCAAGGACAACATGAAGTGGGGTCGGGAGTATGGACCGTATGACGGTCTGGCGTTGGCCGCGCCGCCCGTCTACCCCAGCGGGCGGCCACAAGAGCCGCACCCTACATGACGTTTTGGATTGCGAGGGTGGTTCGTCGCGTCGTGGGTTTGGGTTGTTGCCGCGCACCA
>DAOUKO010000043.1:0-31238 GCA_034421215.1 Dehalococcoidia bacterium | reverse complement strand
TACCCACGGTGGGGTGCGGAGGTGGGTACGCCCGACATGTACAACCACAGACGGGCAGGCCCCACCCCATTTTCATACCTTGGGGCGCTGGCCGCAGCCGGCATGGAGGATTGTTATAAAAACAAACCGGTCAGCTCCCACATCGTCGTGCCGGGGTAACCCGGTACCCACGGTGGGGCGCTGAGGTGGGTTCGCTCGGCAAGTTGAACTCGCATCCGACAGGCAACGCCCCATTTTCATCACCTCGTGCGACCTTAACAAGGCCTTAGTGATTCTTGAGCGCCCCGCCGTCATTCTTGAGCTCAGCGAAGAATCTCCCGCGCGTCACGCTACAACGCCCCACCCCTCTTACCCAGACCCCTTCGCTTCGCTCTAGGGTGACATTAGGGCGGGTGCTCACGGTGACGTGAAGCGAATATCACGGTGCGCGGGGACTTTTACGCAAAGGTCCCATGTGGCAGGACGGCGCGCCCCGCCTAGAAGTGGTGTTCGGGATCCATCTCCGGGTGGGCGCGCGAGTATTGGGCCATCCGGACCCCAAAGTCCTCCTGGATCTGTATCGTCAGGCCGCCGTCGACTACCAGTGCGTGCCCGGTAACGAACGACGCGTCGTCTGAGCACAGGAACGCGATGGCCTTGGCGATGTCGTCCGGCACGCCAGTCCGGCGCAGCGGGTACATGTCGCTGTAGAACGCGAGGCCGGCCGGGTTGGGTTCCCACATCTTCTCCAGTCCTTCGGTGACTATGTGCCCGGGACAGACGCAATTAACGCGAATGCCGTCGGGCCCGTACTCCGTCGCCATCTGCCTGGTCATGCCGACCACCGCCGCCTTCCCCGCTTCGTATATCAGCCAGCCGGGGGCCTGGAGCAGGCTGTGGACGGAGGCGAGGTTTACGATGTTGCCGCCTCCACCTTCGCGCATTACCGGCACGGCGTGTTTGGCGCCCAGGTACAGGGCCTTTGCAAGGACGGACATGCCGTAATCCCACGCGTTTTCATCCACGTCTTCCGCGCCGCCCTGGAACCCTTCAGGCATGGTGACGACCCCGAATGCGTTCTGCACCAGGATGTCGAGCCGTCCCCAGCGGTCCAGCGCTTCGCCGACCATGCGTTGACAGTCTTCGGACTTCGACACGTCGATGCGGACCGCGGCGGCGGTCCCGCCTGCGTCTGCGATCTTCTGGACGTTGCCGGCGGCCGTTTCCTCGTCGATATCGGCGATCAGCACTTTTGCCCCGCGGCTCGCCAGTACTCGCGCTGTCGCGCCGCCGATGCCCGTGGCGCCTCCCGTGACTATCGCCACCCGGTCTTCAAGATTGCCCACAGTCATGTCCTCCGTTGCAAACTAATGTCCTCTGAAAATAGCCCGCCAGGGAGGTCACCCTCACCCCCGTCGTGCCGGACCCCGATCCGGTACCCATGGCGCGGGGCACTGGCGGTGCCACACCCAAGCCACGTCCACGCAAAACCGGCAGGCACACCCAGCCGCCAATCATCGTCGCCCCGTTTTCATCACCTCGTGCGGCCTGCATAAGGCCATAGTGATTTCGACCGAAGCGGAGAAATCTGAGATGGTCATCCCCCTTGACGCTCGACACTCCGGCCCAAACCGCGTGCAGTGACCACCCACCGGACACACCATTTTCGTGATTCGCGGCGTCGGCGGCAACCGGCAGGACGGCGAACTAAGGAGGCGATAGCCCAATCGCCGCCCGCGGGGCAGACCGTGCGCCTGGCAGGCCTTCTGTGGCCCCGGACGCCGGAATACTAGCAGCCGTCTTCAGCCGACAGAAACCGCGGAAGAGGGCTTGAATACGGCAAAACTTGACGTATAGCCGTGGAGGAATGTGGCGCCTCCGACCGGCCCGATCTCTCCGTTGCCGAAGAACCCTGCTACGGGTACGGGTGCGACGATAGACCTGAACCTGCCGGTCTCGTAGTCCGGCGTCCCGAAGAGGTTCTGGCCTCTTCCCAGGCAGGTGAAGAGCAGGGCAGAGGAGGGTTCGCTGCCGTTCATCCCCTCTGCGTAACGCTCCAACATCACGCGCAGGTCCTCGTCCGCTGCGTCTGCGTCCTTGACGTGGAACTGCACGACCTGCCCTTCCTGCACCAGTTCTCCGACCGCCAGCGTCCCTCCCTGTTCGTCCGCGCCGATCACGTTCCGGATCAGAAAGTCTCCCGCTGTGAACGAGTCGTTGAGCGGGTCCATCACGATGCCGATTTGCAGCGAACGCTCGATGAGCCGGCGCTCGCCGTCGTCAGCGTGTTGGAACAGCGTCCGCAGCACGTCGAGGGGCTGCTCGCCGTCGAGGGCATGTATGAGATTGCGGTCCGACTCCGTGATGACCATCGGTTGGCCGATGGGCTTGCAACCCTGGGCAACTATCGAATCGACCACCAGGTCGCCGGTGAATGCCGCGCCCACTAGTCCGGACCTGCGGACCTGTTTGCCGTGAAACAGGGCGTTGCTGCCGGGTCCTTCACCGCCGCTTACCAGTCCGCCCACCTTGACTGCGCGGGGGTATGCGTAGTCAAGCCCGGAGAGCAAGTCCCCCGCGGGCATCGAAAACGGGTCCGGCAGAAGTATGATCGCAGGGCACTCCGATGCCGGGGCGCCGATCAGTTCCTCCCACGTTTCGGGAGGGGCGTCCATGTCTGGCAGGTCGAAGTTCTCGACCGCGAACGTGCGGACGTTTACCCCGGGCATTGACGCAGCACAGACGGCCACGGCGGTCCGTCCTTCGACTTCGTGCCCTGCTCCGATCACCCCTGCGGCCGAGCACCCGATCAGTGCGCCGGGAGACAGGTTTTCGAATATGAGTTCAGGGGCGGAATAGTACGACGGCGCGTGCTGGGGCGATATGAACACAATCGCCAGGTCAGGCGACTGGCCCTCCAGATCTAGTAACACCCGCTCGCAGGCGTCGGTAACCGCCTCCGTAAACGAAGGTGAATCTGAAACAGCTGACGTCCATTTCAAACCTTGAGACTCCTTAGGGCGCTGTCCGCCTCATTCATGAACCGCGGACCTTGCGACTCGCCTGACGTCGGTAGCAGCAGGCATGCCCGGCAGTTCGCTGTTTACCCTATCCGCCCCACCGTCTCGACGGCCAATTACAAAGTGTCCGACTTAAGGGCATCTTTCGCCGCTTCGACCGTCAACTCGACATCCTCGTCGGTGTGGGTCGACGCCATGTGCCACCTGCCGTTGGCGGATAGACGTACACCCCGATCCAGCATCGCGACCCGGAACCGCTGGTACCTGTCCTCGTCGCAGTGCATGGCGTGTTCGCGGTAGTCGTCGATGTCTGCGCGCGTTGTGAAGGACGTCGAAAACACCGAGCCTAGACCGTGGACCCTCAGGTTGGATTCAGATTCCTGTGCGGCGAGCCGCAGTCCGTCCATCAACCTTGTCCCGCGCTTGTCAAGGTCCCGGTAGAAACCGGCGCTGTCGGCCATGATGTGAGCTAGGGAAGCGCGTGCGGCTTCGATCGACATCATGTTGGAGTTGAAGCTGCCGCCGTGTTGGACCCTGCCGACGCCGAGCATTTCCATGACATCAGGGCGGCCGAGCAGCATTGCGATAGGGAACCCGCCGGCCATGGACTTCGCGTAGGTGGCGAGGTCCGGTTCGATCCCGGTGAGTTCCTGCGCTCCGCCGAGCGCGACCCGGAACCCGGTGATCACTTCGTCGAATATGAGCAAGGCCCCGTTGCGTCGGCAAATCTCCTTCACGCCTTCCAGGTAGCCGTCTCGCGGGAAGATGAAGTTGGTATTGATGAGCAGGGGTTCCATGATCACTCCGGCGATCTGGCCGGGCGACTGCTCGAACGCCGCTTCCAACGCTTCGAGGTCGTTCCAGTTGCAAATCACCAGGTTTTCGCCGGACGCCGGGTCCATTCCGGCTGATTCACCCACGGGCGTCGGCGCGTCTACCGGGCCGGCCTGTTCGAGTGGGGGATGCACGCTGTAGTTAACCGAGTCTGCCCAGCCGTGGTAGTGACCCTCGAATTTCAAGAACTTCGGCCGCCCCGTGAACCCTCGCGCCAGTCGGATCACAAGTTGGTCGATCTCAGTGCCGGAACTGGCGAACCGCACTGTGCCCTTGAGCGGGACGGCTTCCCGCACCATCTCCGCCACTTCGAGCTCCCTTTCGAACTGGCCGGTGTAAACGATGCCTTCCTTCATGGCGTCTGCGACCGCTTCGACCAGGAAGTCAGGCGAGTGCCCGAACAAGTTTGGCCCCATGCCCTGCACGAAGTCGACGTACTCGTTGCCGTCGACGTCCCACATGCGTCCGTGTTTCGCCCTGGTGAAGAACAACGGCACCGGTTGTTCACTCCGGCGAATCTGGCTGGAGATGCCGCCCGCAACCAGGTTCTGGGCGCGATCGAACAGTTCTCGTGACTTGGCGTAACGGTCTGCCATTGGGTTACCTTATTCTCCCGACGGGGTTACTTGAGGCGCCGCAAAGTGCGCGGTCTGAAGCTGATAGACCCGCATCGTGCAGTTTACGGATTTAGCGGTCCGCGGACACGGTCCGTCCCGTCCCCTAAATCGGCGTGGTAGCCTCGATTCCCTGCGCGGCGGATAGGACGCTCGTTTTGGTCCTCCGTGGCTCATTTGAAGACCGAAACAAACGACCGGAGACATCCACTTGGAATCAAAGAAAGTCAAGGTGCTCGCCATCCCTGGCAGCCTCAGAAAGGACTCTTACAACAAGGCCCTCCTGGAAGAGGCCCGACGGCGCGCGCCCAAAAGGGTAGAAGTAGAGGTTTACGAGGACGGCGAGAAGATTCCGTTGTACAACCAGGACATGGAGGGTGACCTCACGCCTGAGCCAGTCCTCGATCTGCGGGCCAGGATACGCCGGGCCGACGCTGTGCTGGTCGCGTCCCCTGAGTACAACGGCAGCATTTCCGGCGTCCTCAAGAACCTGATCGACTGGGCGTCTCGGCCTTACGGACACTCTGCGTTTAATGACAAACCCGTCGCCGCGGTCGGCGCCAGCGGTTCGCGGTTCGGCGCCAAGTGGTCGCAAGAGACAGCCCTTACGGTGTTGGGCAACGCCGGAGCAAAGCCGGTCGGCGGCCCGCACCCCGTTCCCGACGCGGCAAATGTCATCGACTCAAAGGGAAAGGTCTCCGCCCCCGAAGTGCGGAAGATGCTCAAGCAGGTCGTGAACGAGTTGGGCGACGCGGTGAGGGCCGAGTCTGCGGACTAAAGCCCGGTATCACCATGGTTCTTGATAAAGAGTTGTATACAGACGCACCAGGGTCACGCGAGCGTTGCCACATAGAGACATGTCGAATGGACTAGGGCAAGGGAGTCTCTACCGTACCCGCCGATTGTTCCCGGCTTACCGGCCACGATGATCCCACTGCAGGAGTCGACCGCGTAACTCTTCCGCCGCCTCAGTGGCCCTTTCCGGGTGAGACTTAAGGTCGAGGTACGCCTGGACGGGGTGGACGCAACGGATTCCTTCAACCTGGCTTGCGCCTTCGAATACGCCCTCATCCCAGGGCAGGATCAGCCAGGTGTTGGAGCCGCGCGAAGTCTCTCGGAACTCCAGGGCTTCCAGCAGTTCGGGCGGCGGAGGTTCTTTGAGGTAGACGGTTGAGAGCCGATACCTCGCGTACCTGGTCCAATACCAGGCTGCCGCAAGTCCCGTGACCGCATAGTTCGTCGAAAACTCAGACAGGACATGAGCAACACTTGAAACCACGCTTTGACCTGCGGCAACGGCAATGTGTCCTTCAATGCGCGTATGTTTTTCGAAGCGGTACTCATCACGCCATGCGTCGAGCAGTTTGTCGGCATCAGGTGTCCGAATTCCGCCATCGTGCCGTTCGACGAGGCCCATGTCGATCAACTTCCCAACCACTCGACTGGCGTAGCCTTCATCCAGACCGGCAGCGGCGGCCAAAGCCCTTTGACGAATCACCTGGTCGGGGTTCATCAGCAACCATCTCGCCACTCGTGAACCCTTCGGGCCGAATGCACTTTCCGGGCGTCCGGGTCGGCGGAACTTGTTGTCGTGCCCAAGCACGTGGACGTAAAGTCCGGGAGCGACTATCTTCGCGTTGCCTGAAAGGTCCAGCCACGCGATTCCTGATTCTTCGCAGTAGTCTCTCGCTGACTCCCCCATGAAGGGAACTACCAACAGGGGGGTCACAGTGTCCGGAAGATCGCCGGACGCGGCGCGAACCTCGTGAACAGCGCGGAAGACGTTGCCCAGCGAGCCGGATGCTTTCCAGTCGACGGCGAACTCGTATGGACCGCTTTCGACGACGGCGTCAACGCGCAAATTCCCAAACGACCGTTCGTGGCTGACATTGACCTCATGTTCTGGGACGTCAAGGACCTCCGATAGCCTCTGAGCCGCCTGGAGGGTGGCCTGCCTTTCTGAGACTCTCATACTTGTCTTTATAAAGCTAATTGCTCATTTGAGCAAGGGGCTATTTATAGACAAGTCACAACTAGACACCGACTGACTCAACACCGGCCGACGCCTGTCGGTAACCCTCCGGCAGGCTCCGGGAAGGCGACGCTGGAGACGTAACCTGAGCGATTTGGCACCGGCCGAAACCCCGCTAGACCAAGTACTTCCTGTTGACCTTCGCCAAGTACGAATACGAAGGATTGACGAACTGGGTAACCCGCGCCTCCAGGCACTGCGCAAGGAACATGAACGCTTAGGTTCCTCCGGTCATTTCAGTCCCTCTGAGGAGAGACCTGTGGATTCCATAAAGCCGCGCCAGCGGCGACAACATTTAGCTTCCAAGCATAGGAAAGCGGGTATCCGGCATCGCCTCACTGTCATGGCCTGTGAACGTTTTTTCACAAAAATCCGGCGTTATTCACGGATTCTTTCACGAAAAGGGGGTTGTTTTTCACGGCAGATTCACACGGCCCGCCTATGGTGATCTTCGTTGATCTGACGGAAAGGTCAAGATAGGAGGAAATTATGAGCAAGCAAATTCGTTACATAAGTGTGTTGGTAGTCGCACTGGTTGGTTTGGTGGCCTTCTCCGGCAGCGCCTACGCAACAGGACCCGGAGAGGATGACATTGACCATGCTCGTTATACTGCCTCTGTCGACGACGGTCATGTTGACGATACCGATGGCCTGATGGTCACAGAAGGGGCCAACACCAATGTAGGAATAGGGACGGGCAGCGTGATGAACCCGTGGGGGTGCGTCATCAGAGCTCACCACCCGCACGAGTCGACCGTTTTCCCTGGGCCAGGATTTGTTCAGGCAAAGGCCACGATTGAGTGCTCTACCGCGCCTCCCCCTCATACAGCCAGCATTTGGCAAGAACTGTCGAAATGGGAAGGCTCGAATTTCACGATTGAGGCGATAAAGACGAGTTACTGCCCATCGGGGCTCGGCGCCCCTGACTGCTACCCCTTGCTGAATGGGGGTGTGCTCATGAGAGCTTACATTAGCGCACCATGCGAGGTCGGTACCACAAAGCGGTATGTCCATCTCGCCAGAGGGCTACTGACCGTCAATGGTGTCACCTACTCGGCGCTTACCGGTTCAGCCGGGAACGTAGAGTGCGATGGCTAGTAGGAGTAACCGGATAGTCTGATGACCGATACTGATACGCGAGTCGACCATCTTCTGAACTCTATTGTTGGCTGTGCATTTGTGGTCTTGCTTGAAGAATCTGGCCTCACGCCAGACGACGCAGGTGACCCCAATACCAGTCTACAGATGGCTGCTGCTTGCGCCGACTTTGTGTTCAGGTACAACTCAGGTTATGAATTGGTCGCGCCTGGGGTACTGACCCTCGCAAGAGGGAAGGTGGACCAGGCGCGTGCGCTCATTGAACACCCGGATACCTCATGGTGGTTCCAAGATGTAGACCTTTGTAATCAGGCCTGGCTCTCCATACATGGGACTCCGGACGAGTTCACCTATGGCACGCCGCCGAATACGTTGGCGTGGCGTCAACCAGAAACCCCATCGAGAGGTTGGGAGCTTTACGCACAGAAGCCTCGCGGCAACCAGATTACGTCGACTTTATACGGCCCTAACCTGACATCCAAACTTCTGGCCTACGTTGAACGGACCGGGGACCATCGATGTCAGTTCCCGTTGGCGTGGTGGTCAATCCACTTCCTCGAGGACGTACGGGTGTTCGAGATTCATGGTCCGTCTGACTGGCATGACCTTTGCGTTAGATATCCGGCAAGAGGTACAGAAGACGACCGTATAGTCCCAAACTGGGGAGCTGCGTCGGAAGAATGGGACGGTGTACACCTTAGCTTGGGCGGGCTACTGACGTCGGAGCAAAATCGGTACGAGTCATCCGATGGTTGGACTATGCTGGATTCTTGGCAATCTGAGCAGACCTATTGGCTACGCGGGATGAAGACTGAAACGAAGCGTCGACCAGACTTCGACAGATGTCTAGGGCCACCCAGGGTCCATGAATTGCGTTTTCCTGACTTTGACAGTGAATATGGGACACCACTACTCAGTTGATCAGAGTTCGCCAAAAGTGGCCCTCCAAAGGCCTATGACGGATTCCCACACTTGGCTTGATATCAGTACTTGCGCAACGGGGCAAGCCGCCTTTTATAGACAAGGAATGACAGACAGCCAACTAACCCGATGCCGGCTGTAACGAGGCGGCGACCCACTTGCCGACTTCGGAAAGGCGATGTCGATGACGTAGCAAAGGCGCGCCGGCGCCGGCCGAGACCCCGCTACACCAGGTACTTCTTGTTGACCTTCGCTATGTACGAATACGAAGGATTCACGAACTGGGTAACCCGCGCCTCCAAGCACTGCGCGAGGAACATGAACGCTTCGCCCTTCTCCATCCCGTAGTCGTCGCCCAGCCACAGGATCATCTCCGACAGCGCGATTCTGAACGCGTCCTCGGCAGGCTTGGCCTGCGCGGTGGTCATGATGTGGGTGGCGTTTTCAATGCGCGGCCAGGTCATGTTTGCGGGCTTGTCCGCCAGTTCGACGCGCAGGCGGGTCACGCCGCCCGTTTCTATTCCTCCGCCTCCGCAGATCTCTCCGTCTCCCTGCCGAGCGTGCATGTCGCCGACGTGGAGCAGGGCACCGGGTACCTGTACCGGAATCGAAACCGACGCGCCTGCGGTGATTTCCTGGATGTCGAAGTTGCCTCCCCATTCGCCTGCCCAGCCGTTGTGCCTGCGTTCCCTTTCCGGCGCAACGCCCACGACCCCCAGCATCGGCTCGACGGGAAACGAAAGCTTGTCGTTCCAGATGATCTGACCGTCCTGTATTCGCACCACCTTGAACTGCGGTCCAATGCCGCTCGGCCCCATGAAGCCCGGAGCCGCGCCGGTGGAACCCCGGTACTGCGTGTACCCGATTCCATGCACCTGGATGTCCTCGACGTGCACTATCAACACGTGTCCGGGTTCTGCGCCCTCCACCCAGATTGCGCCCGAAGACGCGTTGCCGCGGTCGGTCGGACTGGAGTCGCTCCGCTTCGAGTTCCACAGGTCCCGCAACTCCTCGGGCACCTCGGAGGAGTCGCGTCCCCGGTTCATCTGTGTCTCGACCTCGAAGGTCTCACCGGGGGACACCGTCATGGTGACCGCGTTGTCGGGGCCTGTTTCGTAGTAGAGAACGTCGCGGTTGGCGCGCTGCATCTGCGTAACCTTTCGGGCTTACTGTGCTGGGCGAGGTTTGTTTCAAGTAGACAGTTTATTCTCCGCGGACGTAGCCGCGAACACCTCTTGGGCCGGATTACTGTTGCCGGTCCGACCAGGTTTTCAGCTGTGCCACAATTGGGTCTTTCCGCCGTGCAGGAAAACAGTCCTTGAATGATGTTGACGACGCCTCCCCAGAATCTCGCTACGTAAGAGTCAAACGTACGTCTTCCACGATGGACTTGGCGGCAGGTCTTGCGAAAGAGGGGGCGCCGCACGGACTGGTCGTCGTGGCGGATGAGCAGACAGCCGGCAGGGGGCGGCACGGACGGGAATGGGTGTCCGCGCCCGGCCGCGACCTGCTGGCGTCGATCTTGTTCAGGCTCCGGCCCGCGCTACTTCCCGAAATCCAGTTTGTTGCGGCCCTCGCCGCCGTCGAAGTCGTCCGCGCGACAACCAGCCGCTCGCCATCGATCAAGTGGCCGAACGACATTCGCGTTGATGGCAAAAAGGTGTGCGGGATACTCGTGGAGAGCCTAGAAGACAACCGGGGACTGGCGGTCGTAGCGGGTTTCGGAATTAACCTGCATACCTCCAGTTCGGTCCACTCCGACTTTCCGCCGGCCGCCAGCCTTTCCGAATTGTCGGGCCGAAACATCGACAGGGAACGCGCACTGAATCTACTGGTTGAATACGCAGATGAACTGTTCGCGAGAGTATCCGGTGGAAACACTCTGCTCGATGAATGGGCTACCCTTGTCGACACGGTCGGCCAGCAAGTGAGCGTGGCCATCGGAGACCCTCAGAATCCAGACCGTGTGGTGACCGGAGTCGCCGAGGGAATCGGAGAATTCGGCCGGCTGCTGGTACGCGACGGCGAAGGGCGTTTGTGGCCTTTGATGGCCGGCGACGTCAGCCTTACAGCCGGGGAAACAGGTGGAGAAATTCGATGACCGGAAACGGTCCGATTGTCCGTAACGACAAGCTTGCCGGCCAGGTCGCCGTGGTTACGGGAGGTGGTTCCGGACTGGGGCGCGCCATGGCGATCGGCCTGGCATCGGCCGGGGCCTCCGTGGCCGTCATCGGCAGGAGGGTGGACCCCCTGCGGGAAACTGTGGGGTCAATCGCCGCGTTGGGTCGAACCGGTTACGCGACTTCGGCTGACCTGACCAGGTCGGAAGACGTCGAACGGGCTATTGGCGAGGTCGAACGGGAATTGGGGCCGATCGATACCCTTGTCAACTGCGCCGGGCTGGTCAGTGACCAGGGAGGCGCGGCGATTTGGGACCTCTCGGACGACGATTGGCAGACCGGAATGAATGGGATCCTGAACCCTGCGTTCTACTGCTCCAGGGCCGTCGCAAAAGGCATGTGCGACCGGGGAAGTGGCAAGATCATCAATATCTCGTCCGGGCTCGGTCTGCGCGGAGCGCGGGACAACTATATGTACGCCTGCGCCAAGGGCGCGATCATCCAACTGACCCGCTCGCTTGCGATGAGCCTGGGGCGCTGGGGAGTCACGTCAAACTGCGTGGCGCCCGGCTTCTTCCCCACCGAGGCCACCGACGCCTCACCAATGGCCCTCCCGACAGCCAGGTTCATCCCCGTTGGGCGGACGGGCCGCCCTGAAGAACTTGCTCCGCTGGTCGTTTGGCTTGCTTCGCCGGCCTCCGATTACATGACGGGCGAGGTGTTCATCATCGATGGCGGCGGGCTAGCCGGCGGCTACGCGCCGACCGGGCATCGGGCAGATTCGGCTTGAGAGGGCAGCAATGACCGGGGCGCTTTCAGGCAAAGTCGCAGTCGTCCGCTCGGGGGACGACAGGTGGCTGGACCCAATAGCAACGGCGTTGTCGGACTGCGGCGCGAAGGTGGCTTTGGTAGCAGGGCCGGACTCAAGCCTGTCCGCCGACATTCTCATCGAAAATCCCGGCCTCAGCGAAGAGTCGGTGGCCGAATCTTTGGCCGCTATCGACAGAAGTATCGGCCCTATAGACATACTGGTGAACGGTCCAGTCGAATCGATGTATCTGGGCGCGTCGGAGACTTCGGATGACGTCGTTACTTCAACCCAGGCGCAGGCAGCCGACGCCTATAGATGGTGCCGCGTTGCAGGCAGTTCCATGGCGGACCGGGGCGGCGGCGTAATCGTCAACTTCGTAACCGGACTGGCGAGGCGCGGGGTAGCAGGCGCTTCGGCCGATTCCATGGCCCAGGCCGCAATAGAAGCGATGACGCGGTCGCTGGCGCTCGAATGGGCGCCGGACGGTGTGAGGGTGAACGCAATCGGCATCGGCTGGTACGAGTTCGAGGATCGCCCGATCGAGGAGCAGCGCGCCGAACGCCTTGTTCGTTACTTGGCCATACGACGCAAGGGCAGCCCTGACGACGTCCTGGACCTCCTCGCATATCTGGCCTCGGACGAGTCCGGATACGTGACCGGCCAGACCATATACGTAGACGGCGGCGCAATGGCGCACCCGTGATCTTCGCGACGCCGCGTCGCCCGTCAAATGGGCATGCCCGCTGAAAAATGCCGCCTCGACATCCGACTTCAGCCCCGTTCGTCAAGATCGGAAGTGGTAGGTCTCGATACCGAGGACAGGATTCGCGTGAGGGTCCGCGAGTCTCCCGTCGACGGCAAGGCGAATCGTGCCCTGGTTAAACTCCTGGCCGATCGAACGGGCATTCCCGGGAGCTCGCTGCGCATCGCCTCAGGTCAGAAGTCCCGGAACAAGGTTGTAGAACTGACCGGTTACGACAAAGACTCAGCGATGCGAGTGTTGTTGCGCGGACGCCGAGTCCGAACGGCGTCAGACAGAGCGTCTTATGGCGATGGAAATGATTTGCAGAATCGCGAACGCGATCATGGGACTTACGTCGAACATCCCCATGCGCGGCACGAGCCTTTGAATCGGCACGATGACGGGGTCCGTAATCTGGTGCAAAAGGTCGACGAGGGGATGGTTGCGAGTGTCCGGGAACCAGGACAACAGCGCCCGGCCGATGATCAGCCAGGACATCAACTGGGCCAGAAACGCAATGAAGAGAAGAATCGTAGTCACTTCTTGCCGGTTCCCAGTTCCTCGCCGCGCTGGTGAGCCGCCAGTACAGCCGCGGCCGCGGCGGCCCTGAAGCCACACTCCTCCATGGCATGCAGCCCGGCTGCGGTCGTGCCACCCGGCGAAGTCACCATATTGCGCAACTCTCCCGGGTGTTTGCCGGTCTCCGAGGCAAGCGCGGCGCTTCCCCTGATGGTCTGTATCGCCAGTCGCCGCGCGACGTCGGCAGGCATGCCCAGTTGGACACCCGCGTCGATCAACGACTCCAGGAACACGAAAACGAAAGCCGGGCCGCTCGCGCTGAGCGCGGTGGCCATGTCGAGGACTTTTTCGTCGTCGAGCCGGACCTGGTCGCCCAACGCGTCGAGCATCGATGACGTGAAGCTGGAAACGTCATCCGGTACCTCGTCCGTCGCCACCCACACCGACATCCCCTGCCTGATCTGCGACGGAGTGTTCGGCATGACGCGGACCAGGCTCCTGTGGTTCAGCGCCAGTCCAATGGAGTGCATCTTTATTCCGGCCATGATCGACAGGACCGTCTGGTCGTCGGAGAGCCGCCCGGCGATATCGCCCGCCACCGCCTTGAACTGCTGCGGCTTCACCGCCAGCACCACCAGGTGAGCGCCGTCAATCACCTCGTGGTTGGAGTCCGAGGCGGCGACCCCGTAACGTTCTTCAAGGTGATTCCGGCGCGCGGCGACCGGATCACCTACCGCGATCTCCGCATCGAGGCCGGAGTCCCGAATGCCGGCGATGACGGCTTCCGCCATGACACCGCCGCCAATGAATCCAAGTTTCATGATCAGACCTTTTCGAGGTTTGTTGCCGCGTTAGGAGGGCGACTTCCGCGCTGTCGCCGGCGCAGTTTTGCCAATGGCATTCCCCGATAGGCAAATTATACGGCGGGACGCCGCCGTGACTAAGTGCGAGAGGCCGCGGGACTGGCGGTTGCCGACCGGACCGCCAACAACGCGGCCATGTCGAGCGCCTCCACCATTCCCGTTTCGTCGGCGACGTTCTTGCCGGCAATGTCGAACGCCGTGCCGTGGTCCACCGAAGTACGGATGAACGGAATGCCCAGGTTGACGCTGATGCTCTCCTCGAAACCGTGGACCTTTATCGCGATATGCCCCTGGTCGTGGTACATGACCACCACGACGTCGAACTCACCCGCGATGGCCTTGTTGAACACCGAGTCCGAAGGGTGTGGCCCGGACGCCTCGATGCCCTCCGACCTGGCAGCCTCCACCGCAGGGGCGATCTCGTCCAACTCTTCCCTTCCGATAAGGCCGTTGTCGCTGGCATGCGGGTTCAACCCCGCTACGGCGATGCGAGGCGCGGGAAACCCCCACTTGACGAAGTGTTCATTCGTGAGCCGCACGGCCCGCAACACGTTTTCCGTGGTCACGTAATCGCAGGCGTCCCGGAGGGCTTTGTGGGTGGAAAGGTGCATGCATCTGAGTTCGCCGGACACCAGCATCGTCGCCACATAGCTGGATCTCGTGAAACGCCGAAACACCTCCTGGTGGCCCAGATCGACAGACCCGGCCATCTGCCAGGACTCCTTGTTTACCGGAGCGGTGGCCATGGCGTCGACCGTCCCGTCGATGCAAAGTCGCGCGGCCCGCTCGACCCATGCATGTGAAGCCCGGCCGGCTTCTATCGAGTGTTCCCCTACAGGGAAGTCGACGGTCTCGTATCCGTCCACGTTCAGGACCTCGATGACGCCCGGGGCGCCGGCAACTTCGGCCGCTGAACCAATGGGAATGACGCGGGCAGGCGCACCGGTCATCCTGTTGGCGCTTTCCATGCCGCTGGCGGTGCCGATCACAAATGGCCTCATTCGCTCGTAGATCCCCGGGCGCGTAAGGGCCTTGGAGACTACTTCAGGGCCGATGCCCGACGGGTCACCCATGGTGATGGCGACTAACGGTTTGAATGTCATAACGGTCCGGTCCGGCCTTTCGCTGAGTGTCTGCGTAGTATCGCGCCGGGCCGCAAGGGACGAACCAGACGGCGGCACCCTCTATCGTCTTACCGGCGAAGGCCGGTATCCACGGTGGGGAGCGGCGGTAGGGCCAGCCGACATGTTCAACCCCCATCCGGCCGCGGACTGAACTTCCAGCGTTGGGCCGAGGGGCGTAAGGGTGTCCCGCGCCGCCGGGTCCGGGACGCGAATGGGCCCGCCGATGGCTGGATGCGGCGGGCCCAGAAGATTGTCCCTGCCGCGGGATCAGGCGGCTGGAACCCTCAGTTGGAGCTACTCTAGGTTTATCCCAGGACTATTACTAGGCCGGGGTCCTCGGCCTGCGCCTGGCGGAGGGGTGATGGCGCAGGAACGGAGGCATGCTCATCTTCTCCTCGTCTTCGATGATCTCGGACAGGGCAGCCTTCGCCTCTTCCTCCCGTTCCAGGTTGATTTCATCCGAAGGGAAACCGGTTGCGATGAGCGTCAGCTTCACTTCGTCTTCCATCTTCGGGTCCGTGACCATTCCAAAGATGATGTTGGCATCCGGGTCTACCATCTTGGAGATGACCTCAGAGGCCTGGAACACCTCGGCCAACGTCAGGTCTGAACTACCGGTAACGTTGAAAATCACGCCAGTGGCGCCTTCCATGGAGACCTCGAGCAGAGGGCTGTCGATGGCCGCCTCGGCCGCCAGGACAGCGCGGTCTTCACCAGACCCTGTTCCTATGGCCATCCATGCAGGACCGGCGTTGTCCATTACCGCCTTGACGTCCGCAAAGTCCAGGTTGATCTCACCTGGTACGAGAATCAGTTCAGCAATGGACTGCACGCCCTGGCGGAGTACGTCGTCCGCCATTTTGAACGCCATCTCCATCGAGCATTCAATGTCGGACATGATCAACAGCCGGTCATTGGGAATGACAATCAACGTGTCGACGTACTGGGCCATCGTGGCGATGCCTTCTTCGGCCTGCCGCTGCCTTCGCTTTCCTTCGAACCCGAACGGCTTGGTCACGACACCCACGGTCAGAGCGCCCAGTTCCCTGGCAACGTCGGCGACAACCGAGCTTCCGCCGGTACCGGTACCGCCGCCCATGCCCGCTGCGATGAAGACCATGTCGGCGCCTTCCAGCGCGTCTTTGATGTCATCGCGGTCCTCTTCGTGGCAAGCTCGCCCCTTTGCGGGGTCGCCGCCCACGCCGAGACCTCGCGCAGTCTCGTCACCAACCCTGATCTTCACCGGTACATCGCTCATCACAAGAGCCTGAGCGTCGGTGTTGATCGTGATGTACTCGACTTCCGGAACACGGTCACGGTACATGCGTGAGACTGCGTTGGAGCCGCCTCCGCCTACACCGACGACCTTGATGGACGCCGTGCCGATTTTCCGTTTCGGCGTCGGCTGAACCGGCTTGTCCTTCGCTTCCACGGAAGGGGCATGTTCCACCCCGTTGCCGTTAGGCGCAATAACCATGCCAGGCGCTTTTTCTAGTTGCTGCATATCGATGTTTCCTGCCTTCCGATAAGAACTTTGCCTTGCCTAGAGCTTTACCTTGCCAAATCAACTTCCGTACTCAAGCCTTGCCAAACCAACTTCGTACGGACCTAGCCAATTTGCTGAAAATGTTGGATGAGGGCTTCACTTCGGGCGGCGGACTTATATCCGGCCTCGGTGGACGGCCCACGTGGGACTCCCGCGGCAGGTTCTGAAATCCCCACACGACAGCCCCTGCAGTCGAGGCGTATGCCGGGTCCATGAACTGCTCAGCCAGACCGGCAACACCCCGCGGGTTCGCTATTCTCGTCGGCCGCTGGAACTCGACTCTCGCCAGTTGCGCGAACCCGTCAATGCTGGCCCCCCCGCCTGTAAGCACGAAGCTGGCAGGCGGTGTTTCGCCCAGGTCGACCTGTTCCAGTTTGATCTTCACCAGGGTGCATATTTCCGCCACCCGTTCCTTGACAACCTGGCCGACCTCGCGCTGGGTCACGTTTATCGGCTCGCCCACCGTCCTGGGGTGAATCGTTATCTCTTCTGCCACCCCGACCAATTCCGGCGTGGCGGAACCCTTTTCCAACTTCACCTTTTCGGCTTCTTCGGATTCGATGTCGAATGCGATTGTCAGGTCATTGGTGACCTGAAGGCCGCCCACAGGAATGGAGGTGGTCTGGACGATCGAACCTTCGGCATAGATAACGATGTCCGAGATCCCGCCGCCGACGTCCACGAGAACGACGCCCTCGTCACGTTCTTCGTGGGTGAGAACGGTGTCCCCGGTCGCGACAGTCGTCACGATGAATTCAGACGGGGTTACGCCCGCCGACTGTACGGCGCTTGCCAACATTTCCAGGTGACGCGTGTCACCGATAAGGCAGTGGCTCTGAATATTCATTTCTGCGGCGTGCATGCCCAGAGGATTGCGAACGCCGTGAAGCCCGTCGAGCGAGTATCCACGCGGGATGATGTGGACCAATTTCATGCCCGGGGGAAGTTCGATGTTGCCGGCGGTGCGCACTGCGAATCGCAGGTCTTCTTCGGTTATCGCTCTCGCTGCCCCGCCGCGGGGCACGTTGTGGGACTGATTGTGCGCCTCGAGGTTGCTGGCGGAGAGGCCCAGGTAAGCGCGGGTGATGTCTTTGCCGGCCTGTTCAGATGCCTCCTTCACGGCGGCCCTCGTGGACTCGGCAACCTCGCGGGGATCGGTGATGGTGCCCCTGCTCATGGCTGAGCAAGGCTGGACGCCCACGCCGATCAACTCAACCTCGCGGTCGGGCCGTCGTTGCGCCAGCATCGCGGTCACCTTTGTGGTGCCCACGTCAATTACGGCTCTGATGTCGTCCTGGATCATTGGCCCTTCTCTGCCGTCGCCGGGGACTTGCCGTTACCGCAGCGGCCTGTGGCTTCTTTCACACCCAATTCCTTAGATCCGTTCCGCTATCCGGAGCCTGGCGCTCCGGCTTCGAGGGTTGATTTCCGTTTCGGCGTTCGTGGGCTTGGTCGCCCTGCGCTTGATCAGACGAATCGTGGCGAGGTGGTCGCACGTGCAGACCGGCCCGCCGGGCGGACAGATGCAGTCGGCGGACTGCATTCGCATGAAGTTCTTGACAATACGGTCCTCCAGCGAGTGGTACGAAATCACCGCGAGTCTTCCGCCGTGACCCAGGATGGTCACCGCTTGTTCCAACGCGACCTCTATCGAAGAAAGTTCGTCGTTGACCGCTATGCGAAGGGCCTGGAATGTGCGAGTCGCAGGATGGATTCGACCCCGTCGCGGGCTGGTCTGCTGGATGACCTCAGCCAACTCGCTCGACGTTGCGATGGGGCGGCTGGCGATGATGCTCCTGGTTATTCGCCGGGCGGACCGTTCCTCTCCCAGGTGGTAGATCAAGTCCGCCAACTCTGATTCGCTGTAGTGATTGACGATGTCCGCCGCCGTGGTGGTCTGGTGCAAGCTGAATCTCATGTCCAGCGGGTCGCGCCTTCGAAACGAAAAGCCGCGGGTCTCAGCGTCAAGTTGCAGCGATGACACACCGAGGTCGAACAGCACGCCGTGCACGGGAACAAAGTCCCTTTGCAGCGCGATGGCGCGCAGATCGCGGAAATTCTCGTTGACGGCCAGGAACGATTGGGCGTGGCCGCTTAATCGGGACCGCGCAACTGAAATCGCCTCCGGGTCCGCGTCGATTCCCAACAGCTGGCCGCCTGGAGTTGCCGCCCGAAGTACGGCGTCTGCGTGGCCGCCTTCACCCAGGGTTGCGTCCACGTAGCGCCCGCCCGGCTGCACGTTCAAGGCTTCGAGCGTTTCCGGTACCAGCACTGGCCGGTGGTGGAGTTCCAGGTCCATGAGGATCAACTCCAGGCCCTCCCGGCGTGTGCTCTGTGTTGGTGTGTCTGCGTTTTCAAATCGCTCCACGCGCTCCGCTGCGCGCCGATACCTGGCGGCGGGCCGGTGTTGAAGTTGGGAACGGATTGGCGTGCCGGCCCACGCGCAAGGTGTGTTTTGTTCTGTATTGGCTAAGTAGTAACAGCCCTCTGGCCCGGCTTGCCTAGTAAAAAAGTCTGCGCGTTTTCGCCGAAAATTTCCCAATCCCCCGGCGTGCTACCATCCGGCCGGGCGGCAAATGAACCATGGCGACTTATGCAGTTTTGACAAGCAGCGACCTCGGAGCGAGAGGTCAACGGACCGACACAAGCGGTGACGCTATCGTCGAACTGATGGACGCTGCAGGGCACGTGCTGAAGGAACGGGCAGTCCTCCCGGACGAGTTGGACCAACTTGCCGAGCAAATCGCCCGATGGTGCGACTCCGGTGGCATCGGCGTCGTGCTGACGACAGGAGGGACCGGCCTCGGGCCAAGGGACGTCATGCCGGAAGCCACGGCAAGGGTGGTGGAATTCGAGATTCCGGGCATACCAGAGGCCATGCGTTCGCAGACCCTGGCAAAGACCCACATGGCCATGATCAGCAGGGCGAGGGCCGGCGCGAGGGGGAGGACGTTGATAGTGAACCTTCCCGGCAGTCCCAGGGGCGTAAGGGAGACCCTTGAGGTGGTGCTGCCGGTCCTGGGCCATGCAGTCGACATACTCCAGAACCGGCACGCGGGGCCCCACCCGGTCTGAGGAGCGGGAGCGACGGACTCGCTCTGCGGTTACTGTTGTATTGCGTGACGGCTATCCCGGTCCCACGGAATTCCCGCAGCCGGAACGGGATATCGACGTTCAGACCGGCACCACACCCATGCGCATAAGAGTCCTCACCCTGTTCCCTGAAATGTTCGACCAGCCATTGAGCGCGAGCATCGTCGGGCGCGCAAGGGAAAGCGAAATCGTTCACCTGACGGTCCACGACATTCGCGACTACACGCACGACCGACACAGGACCGTGGATGACGAGCCTTACGGCGGCGGCCCCGGAATGGTGTTGAAGCCGGGACCGCTCCAGGAAGGAGTAGACGGCCTTAAGGAACAGGGAGGTAGAAACGGAGAGCCCCAGCCGCGCGTCGTTCTCATGTCACCGCAAGGCGTCCCGTTCGACCAGGCTGCCGCGGACAGGCTCTCCCGGCTGCAATCGATTTTGTTCGTGTGCGGACACTACGAAGGTGTCGATGAACGCTTCATTGAGCGCTCCGTCGACGAAGAGATATCGATAGGTGACTACGTCCTGACGGGTGGGGAAGTGGCCGCCATGGTCGTGATAGACGCCGTGGTCCGGCTCCTGCCCGGGGCGTTGGGTGACCCCGGTTCGGCCGGCGGGGACTCATTCGGCGCTGAGGTGGGAGGACTGCTCCAGGGACCCGTTTATACGAGGCCGAAGGTATGGGAGGGCCTGGAAGTGCCCGATGTCCTGACGTCCGGAGACCACGCTCGCATTGCAACGTGGCGGCGGCAGCAGGCTTTGGAACGTACCAGGTTGCGCCGGCCGGACCTGCTGGAGGGTTGGCCATAGGCCCGTGTGATCACGGGGTACGCCGTCGGGCGGTTTGTGGGCGATGTGTTGAACATCAAACCGAAACGGCTGTAAACTTGGGTTAACGATTACACTTTGCTCGAACACCGGCGCGCACGGCGCGCCTTTTCGCGTAGAACGCAAAAATTCCCCGGGATCATCTAGCTATGGACGCGCGCGACATTCTGCAAATAAAGCCGGCCGAAACTATCGAAGAGTTTCGGCCAGGGGACACGGTGATAGTGAACGTGCGAATCCGTGAAGGGAACAGGGAACGCGTCCAGGCTTACCAGGGCAACGTCATCGTAGGCTCCCACCGCAAGGACCGCGTTCCGCAGCCGGGCGCCACTTTCACCGTCAGGCGTGTCTCGTACGGGGTGGGCGTCGAACGAATCTTCCCGCTTTGCTCCCCGATGATCGAGTCCGTGAAGGTCACTCGCCGCGGCAAGGTCCGACGGGCCAGGCTTTACTACCTGCGGGGTCTCACCGGCCGCAAGGCTCGCATCAAAGAGCGACGCTGATCCTCCTGGGCGTGACTGTCCCGCGCCACCGGCCGCCACGAAACCACGCGGTCCTCACGCTGCCGTTCTAAGATCACAGGGCGCGCCGCCTGGCGTTGCCAACCACACCTGCGGGGTCGATCCACTTTGCGATACGCCGAGGTGGCGGTCGACTGCCCCGTGGACCGTCACGATACGTTCTCCTATTCAGTCCCGGACTGTCTCGATGTAGCGCCGGGCGACGTGGTGCGGGTCCCGTTTGGGCCGCGTGAAACGAAGGGCGTCGTATTCGAAGTCGACACCCCGCGCAAAGTCGAAAACGCGCGAGAGATCATCCGCGTGGCCGAAGGCGGACCGTTCATCTCCCCACACGGGCTGTCCCTGGCGAGATGGGTGTCGGACCACTACAGGTCCACTCTCTTTACAGCCGCAGCCACCATGCTCCCACCGGGTGGCATCAGCAGACTGCGGGTGTGGATCACAAAGACGGAAATCCCGCTTCGCCCGCTGACCGGACTGAGGCCCCGCGAGCAACGGGCGTTGGAATATGTCGAAGAACAGGGAAGGGTCACCAGGGAGTCGTTGGGCAGGAAACTCGGCAGAGGGGGAGGCGAGGTGGTGGACTGGCTCGTCAGGAGAGGGTTCCTGCAGAGCACCTACCGGTGGGAGCCTCCGGCCATCAGGGCAAAATACCGGGATGTCGTTGTGCTGGCCGTTTCGGCAACGGCTGCGAAAGACGCCGCGGCAGAATTGGAACTAGGCCGCGCACCCAGGCAAGCCGAACTGCTGAAGTGGCTTCTCTCGAACGGCGGACGGGAAACCAGGTCGGAGCTTTCGCGGCGATTCGGCCCCTATGCCGTTCGCGCCGCCCTGGACAAGGGACTTACGAATCTCGAACGCGTCCAGGTCGAACGAGACCCGCTCGAAGATTACGTAGTGCAGGAGCGTTTCCCGCCGGAGTTGACGGCCGACCAGTCGGTGGCCGTGAAGGCAGTCCAGGACGCTCTCCAGGACAGTGCGGTCCCCTCGCCCGGCGAACCCGGCGGCGGTAAGTCATTCCTGCTGTATGGCGTCACGGGAAGCGGCAAGACCGAGGTCTACATGAGCGCGGCGGACGCCTGCATCCGGGCCGGCAAGCGCGTCCTGGTCCTCGTTCCCGAAATCGCGATGACGCCGCAGACCCTCGAGCGATTCGCGTCGAGATTTCCCGGCAAAGTGGGCCTGCAACATTCGGGTTTGCCTGCCGGTCAGCGTTACGACCAGTGGCGGCGCATACGTCGGGGCGACTTTCCGATCGTGCTTGGGTCGCGCGGCGCGGTCTTTGCTCCCCTGGACAATCTCGGTCTGGTGGTGATCGACGAGGAGCACGAATGGACCTACAAGCAGCATGACCTGGCCCCGAGGTACCACGCCCGCACGGTCGCCTCGCAGCTCTGCAGGCTGACGGGCGCTGTCTTGTTGATGGGAAGCGCCACACCCGACACCGGGACCTACCGCCGCGCCCAGCGGGGACGAGTGAATCTGCTGAATCTGCCGCGCCGCATTATCTCGGGTGAGGCCGATCAGCCTTCGGACGACAGTGATAACCGGGCCGAGGTCAGCCTGGTGGACATGCGCGAGGAATTCCGGGCCGGTCACACCGAGATTCTCAGCCGTCCTCTGATCGACGAGATGAAGAGTTCGCTTGACTCAGGCGGACGAGTGATCCTGTTCATCAACCGCCGAGGGTCCGCCTCGTTCGTCCAGTGCCGCGACTGTGGGGCCATCAGAAGATGCCGGAGGTGCGACACATCGCTCACGTTTCACCGGTCGACAGACGCGGCAACGGTAGACCAACTCGTGTGCCACTACTGCAACTACCGCATCCAGGCGAGGCGCAAATGCCGGGAATGCGGGGGACAACAGATGCGACGCCTGTCCCCCGGCACGCAGGCGCTGATGGACGCGGTCGCCGCGTACTTCCCAAGGACAGGCGCAATCAGGTGGGACTCGGACTCCGCGCGCACGGCGCGAGACCACACCCGGATCGTGGAGGAGTTCGAGAACGGCGAGGCTCGCGTCCTTGTCGGTACCCAGATGGTCGCCAAGGGACTCGACATTCCCTCGGTTACGCTCGTCGGGGTGGTATCAGCCGACACCGGCCTTGCGATCCCGGACTACAGGGCAGGGGAGCGTGCGTTCCAACTACTGGCGCAGGTCGCCGGAAGATCGGGTAGAGGGCCGCAGGGCGGCAAGGTGGTCATCCAGACGTTTCAGCCGCAGCACTACGCTATTCGAGCCGCCGCCGCGCAGGACTACGAGATGTTCTATGACGCCGAGATCCTCATGCGGCGAAGGTTTGCCAATCCACCGTTCTCCCGGATTATCCGGCTTACGTGCCTGTCCTACGAACGCGAATTCGCCCACGCTTCAGCCATGACCAAGGCGGACACGTTGAAAGCCGAAAGGGACAACCTTGGACTTACGGACAACGTGGTGACCGGCCCGACTCCCGCCTACCCGCTTCGCGTGCGGGATGTGTACCGTTGGCACGTGACAATAAAGGGGCCGAGACCAGAAAGGCTGCTCGACGCGTCACCGGTCGGAGAAGGATGGGTTGTCGACGTGGACCCGGTAAGCCTGGCGTAGGGCTGCCGAGCAGGTTCCGCCGGGCTTTTGGCCAGGTGTCCCGTCGACGGTCAATCCGGGCGGCGCGAGAATATCCGAATGTCGATACTGGAAATCCGAATAGCGCCGGACCCCATCCTGCGCAAGAAGGCCCGCCCGGTCAAAAGGGTGGACGATGCCATTCGCAAGTTGGCCCGCGACATGGTCGAGACCATGCAGGAAGCACACGGCGTCGGGCTGGCGGCCAACCAGGTGGGCGTCCTCAAGCGCGTAGTCACGATCCAGTTGCCTGAAGAAGAGCCGAGGGTCTTCGTGAATCCCGAGATCACCAGGCGGACCGGCGAAAGAGAGATCCAGGAAGGGTGCCTGAGCGTTCCCGGCTACTACGGCCTCATCAACCGCTCCGTATCTATAAAGGCCAGGGCCCTCGATGAGTGGGGCAGCAAGTTCAGGCTGTCGGCCGAGGAGTTATTGGCGCAGGCGATCGAGCATGAAGTCGACCACCTCAACGGCATCCTGTTCCTGGACCACCTGGAGAGTCACGAAAAACTGTGGAAAGCAGGCGAGGAACCGGCAGAACCTCACTCGCACGATGTCGATCTGGAAATACACGCGGACCACTCCGATTCAAACGACGGTGAGCCTTCGAGTTCCGAAGTCCTTACGGCGCGGGCCACCCTTTCGACCGTCACCGTCGACACCCCGATGTCGGACCTGGCCTATGACCTGACCGCCGGAAACCCGGACCGGGAGGCGCCTTCCCCGGATGGGACCGACCCGGCCGGACAGGACCCCCGGGAGCGGGTTGATTCCAATGGTCATCCTTCCAAATTTCATGCCGAGCGGACAGGCGAACGGTGATATACTTCATCGCGGTTTCGAACCCCCGTGGGAATCGAAACCGTTTTTCTGTAACGAATAATTGCGGCGGTTGCCGCAATCGGACTGCCACCCAAAGCGCGTGGGTCGAACCTGTGACACGACGATGTGTAGCGCAGCGGTTGAGAAACGGTTCCTGACCTATGCATGAACCTCGTGATTCCGGCGCCGACGGCTCTGTCGGCCGCGTGTTTCGCGTGAGGTACGCAGATTGTCCAGATCACTAAGGACACTGGGCATAATCGTCGTACTGGTCGTACTTGCGGCGGTCCTGCTGTCTATCCCTGAGTTGAAGATAAACGCCTTTGGCGGCACTCTGGTCCGGGGGAACGATCACACTTTCCTTGGACTGTCCCTCGGGCTGGACCTGCAAGGCGGCACACATCTTGTTTACGTCGCCACGCCCCAGGAAGGTCGCGAGATCACGGTCGACGACATGGAGGGCGTGCGCCGGATCGTCGAAAGCCGGGTCAACGAGTTCGGCGTAAGCGAACCGATTGTCCAGCTTCTCGGCACCCCGCCGGACCGCGTGATGGTCCAGCTTCCAGGTCTTACGGGCGCCGCGATCACCGTGACGTTCGCGGGAAGTCCGGTCAGCGCAGAGGACCTGCAGGACTTCTTCGTTGAAGACCTTGGACGGCCCGATGCGGAAGTCGTCCAAAACGACAACGGGTCGCTGACGGTCCGGCTGGATGACCTGCTGGGAGAACTGCGCGACGGGGCAGGCGACATCGTGCGCCAGGCCGAAGCGGACCAGTTCAGGGACAAGGTTGAGGCCCGGTTCCCCATCGAAATGACCATCGCGTTCGACCCCGAGTTCGTCGAAGTTGAGCCACCCGAACCTCCGGCTGACGACGGACAAACAGACGACGCTGCCGAAACGGCCGAACCGGAACCAACGCTGGAACCTGTCTGGCCGACTATCCAACAGGTCCAGGAAGCGTTCCAACTGGCCGGCCGCGCAGACGCCGAGGCCACACAGGTGACCGACGGCCTGTTCACCGCCACCCTGTTCGGCCTTGCGGAGCCCTCTGTCGACGACCAGGGCGGACCGGTGCCAGGCGACCTGGACAGGATCGAAGAGGAACTGCGCGCCATCGGGACCCTGACGAGGGGCGCGCGTGCCAATCCGCTGGTCACAGGAAACATCGCTCAGTGGACGGTGGGAGGCGGCGTTCTCGAGGCAAAGGCCCTGATCGGATCGACCGCCCAGTTGGAATTCCGAGAGCGTATCTGCGGGGAAGAGAGTGCGCCTCCGGCGGGGATGGCCCAGGAGCTATGGCTCGTCGAACGGTGCAACAACCCGGAGTACTACCAGGACCAGGCAACGGACATCAAGCCGGACAATCTGACCGATGCCTTTGCAAGCACGGTGGAGATCAGCCCCTACCCAGTAGTCAATGTCGTGTTCGACGACGATGGCGCCGAAGAATTTTTCAACCTGACCGAGAGGATTTCGCTGCGGAACGACAGGCTCGCAATTTTCCTCGACGGCGAGGAACTGGTGGCGCCGGGAGTAGATCAGAGCGTAGGGGGCATCGCCGGGGGCCGGGCGATCATCGAGGGCAGGTTTACGCCGGACAGAGCCAGGACGATCGCCATTCAGTTGCGGTCGGGCGCGCTACCGGTCACCCTCAACCTCATCCAGGAGCGCACCGTTGACGCCACCCTGGGCGACGACTCCCTCCAGAAGAGCCTCATCGCCGGGGGAGTCGGCCTGGTCCTCCTGCTCATCTTCATGATCATCTACTACAAGATCCCCGGCCTCGTGGCGGCGTTAGCCCTGGTGATGTATACGGCGTTGTTGCTTGCGATTTTCAAGGGGATCCCGGTCACGCTTACGCTGTCAGGAGCCGCGGCAATCGTTCTTTCATTGGGCTTTGCCGTGGACGCCAACATCCTGATAGCCGAACGCACCAAGGAAGAATTGCGGACCGGGCGTACCCTGCTGGCTGCGATCAACGAGGGCTTCAACCGCGCCTGGCCGTCCATCAGGGACGGGAACATTTCGACGATCATCACAGCCGTGGTGCTCTTCTGGTTCGGTGACAGGTTCAGCACCAGCATCATGCAGGGCTTTGCCCTCACGCTGGGCATCGGCGTCCTCCTGAGCATGTTCACCGCCTTCTTCGCCAGCCGGCTCATGCTCCGGGTTGCCGCGGGCACCAGGCTGGGCCGGTGGCAGGACATGTTCGTTCCGGTGCGAGACACAGCAATGATCGACGGCACGCAGGAGCGCCGCTAATGGATATCGTCGGCAAGCGAAGGTATTACCTCTCCATTTCTGCAGTGCTCGGCGTTCTGAGCATCGTGTTTCTGCTGACCCAGGGCCTGAACCTCGGCATCGACTTCGTGTCGGGAACGGCGTTGACGTACTCGTTTACCGGATCGGAAGACCCCGGCGCCGACGACCTGAAGGCCGCGTTGGCCGCGGCAGGGCACGATGAAGCGATCGTGCAGGGACTGGGCGACGGGCGTTACTTCGTGAGGATGACCGAGTTGGAGGACGAGGACCAGGTCGCGATCAACGAGGTCATCGCAGACAATCTCACTCCCGACTTTGTGACGCTGGACACCTCTACGGTGGGCAAGTCGGTGGCGGACGACACTGTCCGGAACGCGTTCACCGCCGTTGTTGTGGCGGCCGTCTTCGTGATGCTCTACATCATCTACGCGTTCAGGTCCGTGCCTTTCTCATACCGCTACGCAATCGCCGCGATCATTGCGTTGATCCATGACGTTGTGCTTGTGTTCGGCCTCTTCGCGGTGCTCGGCCTGACGATCAATGCCGAGGTAAACGCCATATTCATCGTCGGCATACTCACCGTGATCGGCTATAGCGTTAACGACACCATCGTCATATTTGACCGGATCAGGGAGAACGTCCGCCTGGCGCCGGGCCGGCAATTCAGGTCCACCGTGAACCTGTCGATCAATGAGACCTTCACTCGATCGCTGGCCACAAGCGTCACGACGATGACCGTCATCCTCGCCATGCTGCTGTTTGGCGGCGTGTCCCTGCGTGATTTCCTGATCGTCCTGCTGGCCGGTGTGGTAGTCGGGACATACAGTTCCATCTTCATAGCCGCCCAGGTGCTGGTCGCATGGGATGCCGCGGGAGGCTTGCGCGGAATGCTGCCCAGCAGGTTCAGGCGCAGTTCTCCCGAAGTGGCGTAGTATCCCGGACCGCTTCGCATGCGGTCCCATTCGGCTTTATGATGACTGGTCTATTCCCTGAATCGACCGCGGCCGCGGGCCTTCCATGCAAAATGACAAGATGGGGTCGGGCTGACAAGCACCTCGGAGCAAGAACATGCTGATAGGAGCACACGTATCAACGGCCGGTGGAGTCGAAAAGTCCGTTGGCAGGGCCACGGACATCGGGGCCGAATGCATACAGATCTTCGCGTCTTCGCCGCGCACCTGGAAGTTCAGACCCATACCGGACGAGAACGCGTCAAAATTTCGTACTGCCGCAGCCGATGCCTCGATGGGGCCGACCGTGCTGCATGCCAGCTACCTGGTCGCAATCGCCTCTGCGGACCCCGCGTTGGCCGAACGAAGCGTGCAGTCCCTGATAAACCACATGCGTGCCTCGGAACAACTGGGCGCGCTGGGCCTCATCTTCCACCCGGCAAGTCACAAGGGCCAGGGCTTCGACGCAGTCTTCGATCAGTTCGTCACCAACGTGCAGACCGTGCTCGAAGAGGCCCCCGGCGAGTCCCTGCTCATGCTCGAGACCAGCGCCGGGTCCGGGGACCACATCGGCTCCAAGTTCGAAGAGCTGGGAAAGCTCATCTCGGCTATAGACAACCCCAGGGTGGCCGTCTGTCTTGACACCCAACACGTGTGGGCGGCTGGGTACGACATCGCCGACAAAGACGGCCTCGACTCGACAATGGACGAATTCGACCGCGACATCGGCCTGGACCTGTTGCGTTCAGTGCACGCCAACGACTCGAAGCGCGAACTCGGCTCGTCGGTGGACCGGCATGACAATATCGGAGACGGATTGATCGGCGAAGATGGGTTTGCAAACGTCATGAGCCACCCCGCATTCAAGGACAAGCCCTTCTATCTCGAGGTGCCCGGCTTCGACAAGAAGGGACCAGACAAGCCGAACGTGGAAGCGCTGAAGAAAATTCGCGCGTCGGTGGGCTCGTAGGGCCGCCCGATTCCATCGCGTCTGCGCACAGTCTGCCCATGAACCGCAGTGAATTCGAAGGGCTGGTCAGGCAGGCGTTTGAGAGCTTGCCTGAACGGATTCTGGCCCAGATCGACAACGTCGACGTCGTTGTAAACGACTACCCCTCCCGTGAGCAGAGGCGGACCAACAACCTGGCGCCGAACGAAACGCTCTATGGGCTTTACGAAGGCATCCCGCAGACCGATCGGGAGGGTTACGGCTTCGTGATGCCAGACAAGATAACGATATTCCAGAGACCTATCGAGGAGGCCTGCAAGGACGACGCAGACGTAGTCGAACAGGTCCGGGTAACGGTCGTCCACGAAATTGCGCACCACTTCGGCATTACGGACGAAGCGCTGCACGAGATGGGCCTGGGGTGACTAACCAGGGGGCAAGTCGATGCGGGAGTCCAGGACTCGAACTCGCTTGCCGCACGCCGCGATCTCCGCATCCCGCAGCCTGATGGCATCGTCGATAAACAGCCTCAACCGCTGATTCGCCGGCCTTGGCCTTATGCGGGCGTTGGTCTCCCAAAGGGTCGGCTGCGGGTCGGCGGTCACCGCTGCGACCACTTCATCCATGAACGCGCCGAACGCCTTGTGCGACGCGTCGTCGAGCGGCTGCCCTTCACGGTCGCCGAAGAACAGCGAGAGTCGCAGGTTCCCGTCCTCGGAAGCAATTTCGGTGGTGAGGATCGGCGCGGGTCGCGATTCGAAGAGGTCCTCTCCAATGCCGGTCCGGCCTGCAGTCTCCCGCACGGCGGCGTGCAGGGTACGCAGCGTTGAAGACAACGCCGATACGGTCTGGACGTTCGAGCCCAGGTTCACGATCAGCCGACCGTACGGCACGGAGCCTGGCGATTGCGATGGTCCCATGACGGCCGTCAGTGTATCCCCTCGGGCCGCAACGTGAATAACAGGTACTCGCTACCTCAGGACACGGTTGTCGCCAACGCGACGGGTGACCTGCTGGCGGTCCATGTGTTCCAGCAGCGCAAGGGTGTATTTGCGGCTCGTGCTGAACAGCTCGCGAACGTCCGAGATCGTCACCTCGCCGTTGGCGCGCGCGAGTTCGACGACGCGGGTTGACATCTCATCGTACGCGGACTTCAGGTACACCACGTCCTCGTTGACCCTGACGATCCGACCCTGGTCGGCGAGGGCCTGCAACAACTCGGGATCAACCGGGGCGTCCGTAGGCGGCGAGTAGGGGTTCGAGCCCAGTAGCGCCAGGTACTCGTCGGCCTGCTGACGTTGATCCTTGGACAGGTCGGGCACATGAGAAGGGAGCCTGGCGTAGGCGTCGGACACTTCGATTGTCCCGTCACCCGACAACCGGGCCAGGGCGGCGTTGTAATCGCTTGATCCCATGCCCAGCCGGCTTCGCAGCTCTTCCTTGGGCATCCCGCCGCGCAACGGGTACTGGCGGTGATAGGCGCCAAGTTCGTCCGAGGACCTGGAGACGACGGTCGACCATGCGGACGACGTGAAGTAGACAGGAACGTCGGCCCCACCGATTCTCACCGCGTCGCCGCTTGCGACGAGGGCTTCGAGAATCCCTGCCGTATCCCGCTCCGCAAGGTTCAGGGCCACGGCCAACCCGGCGGCCGTGGAGAGCCCGGTCAGGTCCATGGTGCTGACCACGGCGTCCGATTCGGAGCCTGTCGAAAGGACGTTGAGCCGTTCCGTGATCGAGGGTTCGAAACGCCTTCGCCGCGGCGCGTTGGGGACCAGGACCTGTCCGCCTGCAATAGTCGTTACGGTGTCCCTGATGACAAAGTAATCGCCCCGCACAACCGGCACCGGCGACTCGGTCCGGACCTGCGCCCAGCCGGACTCACCGGGGGGCAACGTGTTGGCGTCGAGCAACCTCACGACGGCCGGTGTTTCGGACGTCCCGGCGTAGAGGATCACACGGTGATTGTGCCGTACCGCCCTTGGCGCGTCGGGAATCGTCCTGATGGAGCAATCAAACGCATCCGAGGGGACGAGCCAATCTCCGGTTGTGAGGACATCGCCGCGTTCGATCTCGTGGTGCTCAATGCCCGCCATGTTTACGGCGACACGGGTACCTGGCAGGGCTTCGTCGACAACATCCTTGTGGCTCTGCAGACCGCGAATACGGGCGCGCCGCCCGCGGGGAGCGATGACCACCTGTTGCCCCTTGCTGAGCGAGCCACCTGCCAGCGTGCCGGTCACCACTGCGCCGAATCCCGTCATCGTGAACGAACGGTCCACGGGCAGACGAGGCCGCTCCAGGTCCGGCCTCTGCGGCACGTCGGCCAATGCGGAATCTATGGCCCGCAACAGTTCGTCCAGACCCGTTCCCGTCTCGGCGGACACCGGAAATGCCGGTGAGCCGGCCAATACGGTGCCCTCCAGTGCTTCCTCCACGTCGGCGGTCACCAGTTCCAGCCACTCCTCGTCCACGAGGTCGGTCTTCGTGATGACGACGATGCCGCGTTCGACACGCACCAGGTCCAGGATGGCCAGGTGCTCCCTCGTCTGGGGCATCACCCCCTCGTCGGCTGCGACGATGAGTAGCGCCAGGTCGATGCCGCCTACGCCCATCAGCATGTTCTTGATGAACCGCTCGTGGCCCGGCACGTCGACGATGCTGACTTCAAGGCCGCTTGGCAGGTCGAGCCAGGCGAACCCAAGCTCAATCGTCATGCCGCGCTCTTTTTCCACCCTGAGCCTGTCGGGATCGATGCCCGTCAGTGCGTGGATGAGCGTGGACTTGCCGTGGTCCACGTGGCCCGCCGTCCCAATTACGTACATGGCACGATAATACCGCGCCCCAGCGCGGCGATTTGCCTGCGGTCTCCGATCCGGCACCCAGGCGTGGTGCGCGGCAACAACCCAAACCCACGACGCGACGAACCACCCTCGCAATCCAAAACGTCATGTAGGGTGCGGCTCTTGTGGCCGCCCGCTGGG
>DAOUKO010000042.1:0-135119 GCA_034421215.1 Dehalococcoidia bacterium | reverse complement strand
GCCCTCCCGACCAACACCAGGCCCGACAAACCGTCCCACAGGCGCTTTCCGTCAGCCAGATAAACCTCTGCAGCAACAGAATCCGAAAAAGTTCACAGGCTTTCGGGATGACACGTTGTCCGGTCGCCGATCGGCTCGTGGATGAAGAATGGGTCCCCGAGCAACTTTAGCGGGACGGCGGCCGGGGAGGGCTATTTTCTGAGGAATGACTCCGGGGCGTCTTTCGCGTCCGTGCTTCATCAGTTGGAGGCGCGACGCGCCCGTGTAACGAGGCCGTCACACCTGCGCAACATTGTCGAAACATGGGCTCCGTAATGTCGGCAAGGTTGACTTTTCGTCAACCCGGTTTTCTACAAATCAGGGGGGTATAGCCCATGATCGATTCAGGATCGGTCGCCTGGATGATCGTCGCTACGGCGCTGGTGTTGTTCATGACGCCTGGCCTGGCTTTCTTCTATGGCGGACTGGTGCGGGGCAAGAATGTCATCAGCACCATCATGTACAGCTTCATTTCGATGGGGGTGGTGAGCGTGGTGTGGCTCCTTTGGGGCTACAGCCTGGCCTTTGGCACCGCGTCCGACGAGGCGGCCACCGGGTTCAATAACCTGATTGGCAATTTCGACTTCCTGGGCTTCCAGAACGTGAGCGCCACGGAGGGCGACGGCATACCGGATATGCTGTTCGCCACTTTCCAGATGATGTTCGCCATCATCACGCCGGCCCTCATAACCGGCGCATTCGCCGAGCGTTTCAAGTTCAGCACCTACCTGATTTTCCTGGTGTTGTGGATCACGTTCGTGTACGTGCCCATTTGCCACTGGGTGTGGGCCAGCGACGGCTGGATCCTTGGCATCGGGGCGGCCGACTTTGCGGGCGGCACGGTGGTCCACATCAACGCCGGTGTGGCCGCGATAGCCGCCGCGTACCTGGTGGGCAAGCGGCGAAACGTTGAACGCGGCGTGGAACCGCACAATGTCCCCTTCGTGGTCCTTGGCGCAGCGATACTCTGGCTGGGCTGGTTTGGGTTCAATGCCGGATCGGGCCTGGCCGCCGACGGAGTGGCGGTTAACGCATTCCTGGTGACGAACATGGCCGCAGCCGTTGCCGCCGTCACCTGGGGGATCATCTCCTACGTACAGACGGGCAGGATGAGCGCAGTCGGAGTAGCCAGCGGCGCGGTGGCCGGACTGGTGGCGATTACCCCTGCAGCCGGCAGCGTCGGTCCTGTGGGCTCCCTGGCCGTCGGATTCGGCGCAGGGGTGTTCTGCTACATCGCGGTGCAACTTCGCCACCGGTTCGGGTTCGACGACGCACTCGAGGTTTTCGCAGTCCACGGTGTCGGCGGCATATGGGGCGCGATCGCCACGGCAATCTTCGCGGTCGGCGGTGTTGGTCTCATAGATGGCGACGCGAACCTGCTCTGGGCCAATTTCCGGGCCGTCATCGCCACGATGGGGTGGTCACTGGTCGTGACCACCGTGATACTGGTGGTCCTGGACAAGATTCCAGGGTTGGGCCTGCGTGCCACGAACAGGGAAGAAGACACAGGACTGGACCTGTCCATGCACGGTGAACGAGCTTACGTGGCAGACGGTGCTGACTAGACTTGGCGGGCTCGGGGCGGCAGCGATTTGCGCCGCCCTCGGGCCGCAGATTTTGAGGACGACGAAATGATCAAAATAGAGGCAGTTGTACGCCCCGAGCGGGTCAATGTTGTGCTTGAAGCGATGGTCGAGGCCGGTTGCCAGGGCTATAGCTACCACAACGTGACCGGACGTGGGCAGCAGCAGGGTGTTGAAGTCTTTACCGGCAGGGGCGGGCAGGTGATGAGCCGCGCCTCCGTGCCGAAGACGATCATCTCCGCCGTGGTGAAGGACGATCAGAAAGATGCGGTGATCGAGGCGATCGTGTCGACCGCTCGCAGCGGCGACGACGGCGCGATCGGCGACGGCAAGATCTTCGTTTCGCCGGTGTCGGAGGTCGTCAGGGTGCGCACGGGAGAACGCGACGGCGCGGCGCTTTAACGGCCCCCCCCCGGGCCTGAGGCGTGATCGCCGGGGGCTGGACGAGCGGTCTACCTGATCCAGACCACTATGAAGGGGCGTGCGGTAAATTCGCACGCCCCTTTTGTATTGGATATTGTCGAACGGTTCCCCGGGCCGTACGCGCCTCACAAATGGCATTGAGAAGGTGTCTAATGAGTCCCGGACCGATACGACGATTCCGGTTCCCCGACGTGACGCCCTCACCTCAATCCTCTCCCCCAGAAGAGGAAGTGGTTTAGCCGCGCGACTTTTGAAACAGGCTCCAAGAGACGCCCCTACGAGTGTTGGTCTGAGAGCGTGTTTGGAATGTGTTGGGCGGGACAAATCGCGTTACACATCAGGGCCGTTCGAGAACGGCCTCTACGGGCTGGGTCGTGATTCGGCCGCGTCGGCATACGGGTCTCACCAACCCTGAACCGGGTCCTCTTTTCGCGGTAGGATTGAGATGCGGAGGCAAGGATTCGGTTGAATCGTCTAACCTCCGATGACCGCTTGCGCGGCGGGCCATGTCGCCCGAAGCTCGTAACGCTGTGTCACCGGGCAATACGCCTGGAAGTCCGGAACTGGCCGGGGTGCTGAAATTGGTAGACAGGCTGCGTTGAGGGCGCAGTGCTCGAAAGAGCGTGTGGGTTCGAATCCCACCCTCGGCACCAGTTAATCGGGCTTGACCGCCGGTGAACGCCGTCGGGCGCGGTGTTCCGATCAGGTTGGCTGCATTTTCAGCGGTGAATTTTTGCAGTTACAAGATACAATTGGACTTGCCGGGCAACGCGACTCTGCACCAGGCGACGTAGCCAAGTGGACTAAGGCGGAGGTCTGCAAAACCTCTATTCGGCGGTTCGAATCCGCCCGTCGCCTCCAATGCCCTCCCCTTTGCTCTGAAGTCATTCCCGTACGGGGTCATGGTTCACGAACGTTCTCCAGCGTTCCTACCTCCGGCTCCCCACCATGGGTACCGGCCCCGCATCGGAGTGCGGGGCGACGATGAAGGGCACGACGAGTGAGAGCGTGACCTCACTGGGGGCTATTTTCGAAACATGCCGGCCGCGTTAGGGAATGAGGAGTAACTTGCCCGTGCTCAATCGACCTTCGAGCCGGCTGTGGGCCTCGGCGGCGGCGGAGAGCGGAAACTCCCGGTCTATGCGCACGCTCAGGTTTCCGGACGCCACCATCTCGAAGACGTCTTTGGCGCGCCCCAGCAGTTCCTCTCGCGTCAGCGTGTGGTGAACAAGAGACGGGCGCGTCACGAACAGCGACCCACCGGCATTCAGCAGTTGCAAGTTGACAGGGTCGACGGCCCCGCTCGCCTGTCCGAACAGGGCCAGCGTGCCGCGCGGGCGGAGGCAGGCCAGGCTCTTGTCGAAGGTGGACCGGCCAACCGAGTCGTAAACGACGTCGACGCCTCGGCCGTCTGTGATGCGCCTGGTTTCGGCTTCGAAGTCTTTCTCGGTGTAGAGGATGACCTCGTCGGCCCCGGCCTCGTGGGCGAGCGCCGCCTTGGCTTCCGTCGAGACCGTACCGATGGCGGTGGCCCCGGCCTTCTTGACCATCTGTATAAGCAGTAGCCCCACACCGCCCGCTGCGGCGTGCACGAGGGCGGTGTCGTCCGGCCCGATTTCGTAGGTGTCACGGACCAGGTAGTGCGCGGTCATGCCCTGGAGAAGGACGGCTGCGGCGGTGCGGGTACCCACGCCGTCCGGGAGCGGCACGAGCTTATGTGCCGGAACGACGGCATATTCCGCGTACGAACCGAGGACTCCCTCGTAAGCTACGTTGTCCCCTTCGGACAGGCCTTCGACCCCGTCACCCACTGCGGCCACGACGCCGGCGGCTTCCTGGCCTGAGGTAAACGGCGGGTCGGCCGGGTACTGGCCGGTCCGGTAATAGATATCGATGTAGTTGATCCCGGCGGCGCCGATCTTCACGAGGGCCTCACCCTCGCCCGGCGCTGGGTCGGGCGTGTCCTCGTAGACCAACACTTCCGGGCCGCCGAATTCGTGGACTCGAACTGCTTTCAATGCGCTACCTGCCTTGTCTGGTTTTGCTGACTGAAATTTTTGCGATGCGTCTTGTTTTCGTCTGAGTAGGATACGGTCAGACCGTCGTCCAACCTTCGTTCGCCAGGACCCTGCCAGCCACGGCGGAGAGCCGGCGTACGAGGGCCGGATCGCGTGCGTCCGGCGCCGTGGCGACTGCGTGTTCGAGCGCGCGGTTGCATCCGTCCGCGCATTCGGTGGTCAGGTTGCCCACTCCCGCCGCCGCGGCGGACACCAGTGACCTCGCGTGGCCTGCGTTGTCCCGGAGTACTTCCAGTACGCTCTTGGCGCTGACGTCTTCATGCACTGGATGCCAGCAATCGTAGTCCGTCACCATTGCGACGGTGGCGTAGCAGATTTCCGCCTCACGGGCGAGCTTGGCCTCCGGCATGTTTGTCATGCCGATTACGTCACAGTCCCACGAGCGGTACAACTCCGACTCGGCGCGGGTTGAGAACTGCGGGCCTTCCATGACGAGGTATGTGCCGCCGCGGACCATGCTCAAGTCGCGTTGACGGGCAGCGGCTTGGAGTACGTCTCCCAAATGCCGGCAGACGGGGTCCGCCATGCTCACGTGCGCCGCCAATCCAGCGCCGAAGAAGCTCTTCTCGCGGGCGAACGTGCGGTCGATGTACTGGTCGACGATTACGAAATCGCCTGGCCGCAGGTGCTCCTTGAGTGAGCCGACCGCGCTGAACGAAATGATCCGCGAAACCCCGGCACGTTTCATGGCCTCTATGTTTGCCCGGTAGTTCACCTGGGTGGGCGGGATTCTGTGGCCCCTGCCGTGACGCGGGAGGAATACCAGGCGCTGGCCGCCCAACTCACCTATCAGCAGATCGTCCGAAGGGGCGCCAAATGCCGAGTCTACGTGGACCCACTGGGCGTTTTGGAACCCTTCGAGTTCGTAGAGGCCGGTCCCGCCGATAATGCCAAGCGCATTTTGTTTCGGGGATTGCTCGGTCAAGGTGGTGATCGCTTTCGTCGCCGCGGTCCATACCGTCACGGCCGGTCTGGGTTGGCTTGGCCGGTGGCAGTATAGACGCGTGCGTTCTGGTAGAACCGGTCCTTCAGGTTAGAAACAGCGC
This sequence comes from Dehalococcoidia bacterium, assembly GCA_034421215.1. GTDB lineage: Bacteria > Chloroflexota > Dehalococcoidia > Lucifugimonadales > Lucifugimonadaceae. The sequence continues at coordinate 129,950 of DAOUKO010000042.1, read as the reverse complement.
GGTGACCGGATCGGTCCCGATGCGAATTAGCGGGATTTCGAATGAGTTAGATTCGTGCGATAATATTCGACGTTTTGAAGCATCCGGTGTCCTTCTTTTCGGTGCCGGCAACAAATTTTGGAGGGATCACTTTGAGGGATTTCTTACGTAAGCGTAAGCGCATTCTCGGCCTTTGGACCGCTGTGTTGGGCCTGGGTCTGGCCGCCACCATGCTGATCGTAGCCTGCGGAGGCGAGGCCGAGCCTGAAACCGTTGTCCAGACGGTTCTTGTCCAGGCGCCCGCCGAGAAGGTCGTCGAGAAGGTTGTGGAGACGGTCGTCGTCGAGAAGGTAGTCGAAGGCGAGACGGTAACGGAGATTCAGACCGTGGTCGTCGAACGGCCGGTGACTATCACCGAGAAGGTCATCGAGACGGTCATCGTCGAGAAAGTCGTTGAAGGCGAGACGGTGATGGAAGTCCAGACCGTCGTCGTCGAGAAGCAGGTCACCGTCACCGAGAAGGTCGTTGAGACCGTGGTGGTCGAGAGGCCGGTAACTGTCACCGAGAAGGTCGTCGAGACCGTAGTGGTCGTGGCCACGCCGGTACCGGCCACGCCTATCCCGCTGCCTACCGCAGTCGCGATAAACATCCCCGACCCGAAGAACCCGCCCGGCGCGCTGGTGATGGCAATCGACGCCGTTGGGACCGGCGGCGGCTTGCACAGCGCCGGCAGTTCTGCCGAAGGCGCCATGCACATGGGGATCACCGAGACGTTCTTCATGGTCACGGATGAGTCGGCCGAAGGATCGATGCTGGCGAGCGCCTGGTCGCTTGCTCCAGACCTGAGTTCGGTCACCATCGAACTTCAGCGCGGCGTGGAATTCCACGGCGGCTGGGGCGAGATGACCGCTGAGGACGTGGCGTACAACGTCAACGACGCCAACGCCGGCACCAACCCGCTGAGCATTCACGGCCAGGCGGGTGACATGAACGCTCTCTTCGGGAGCAACCCGTGGGAGGTGGTGGACACCTACACTGTGAAAGCCACGTTTGCGGCTTTCAACCCGACGTGGGCATCCCGCGAACTGAACCTTGGCGGTGAGTCCGTCGCGATCGTGAGTAAGGCCGCGATAGATTCCAACGGCGAGGATTGGGCCAAAGAACCCGGCCACATGATGGGTACCGGCCCGTTTGAAATCGTCGAATGGGTACCGGACGACCGGATTGTCACCGACGCGCTTCCGAGTCACTGGCGCAAAGCCGCCGGTGTATCCAGCATCACATGGCTGGAGATATCCGAGCCCGACACCAAGATCGCGCTTCTCCGCACGGGTGAAGTCGACATGGGCGAGATTCCGCTTGCGAGAGTCGGCGAATTGAAAGCGCAAGGCTTCGAGGTGCTTGCGGCAGGCGGCAGGGCTGACGAAATCGGCATCATGTTCGGCGGCAACCTCTGGGAGACCCACCATGCAGTATCGGGCGAGCCCCTCGAGCGGGGTCCGCTGGCTGCGGCACGGGCGCTCCCCTGGCTCGGCCATCCCGATGATGAAGCCGACATGGAACAGGCCCGCATTGTCCGGCACGCCCTCGCCCTGGCGATTGACCGGGAATTGATGAACGAGCAGTTGAACAACGGGCTCGGTTGGCCGACGTACATCACCATGTTCTCGCCAACCGCTCCGGAGTGGCAGGACAAGTGGAACATTGCGTACGACCCCGCCGAAGCCGAAAGGCTCCTGGACGAGGCCGGACTTCCACGCGGCGACAACGGTGTCCGATTCGAGATCGTGCTGTACGGACAGCCCTCTCCGCCGACCTACGCCCACCAGGCGCAGGCCATAGCCGGTATGTGGGACGAGATCGGCGTATTGACGACCGCGCAGACGCACGCGTACTCGATCATCCGACCGTCGTTCGTGCAGCGCACGGCAACCACGCCGTTCCTGAAGACCTGCGGTGAGAGCACGTCTTCCGCTCCCTGGGACTGGCCGAGAGGCATCAAGATGTCCAGCTTCTCCCGCGGCGGATTCAGCTGCGCCCAGGAAGCTCCGGAAGTTGCTGCTTTCCTGAAGGCCGCTCAATTGGAGCCGGACCGCGAGAAGCGGATCGAGATCAACAACCAGTTGGCTGAGTGGATGTACCACTGGGCGTTTGCTCCCGGTGTGCTGGCAGTCCCGCGCGTTGTAACGATCAACCCGAAGTCGATCGAGTCCTGGGACATGCCGAGAGCATTCCAGGCGAGTTTCCGGGCGCCTGAAAACATCGTTTCAGCAAGGTAAGCTGACCCGGTCAGGTCGACTGACCGGCGAATAAGTAATCGGAGTCAGCCGACGCCGCGAGGCCACAACCTCGCGGCGTCGACGCGGTTGCTGCCAGTTCAGGCCGCGCAAGATCCGCGCGAGAGTCAAACGGAGAAGAAATGCCTAATTCCAGCGAACGCCCAAATTTCCTTGTGTTCATGTCCGACGAACACGGCCCCATGTTCAGTGAAACGTACGGCCACGATCTGGTGAAAACGCCCAACATGGACCGGATAGCGGAACAGGGCGTGACATTCGAAAACGGATATTGCAACTCTCCGCTATGCACCCCTTCCCGGCTGTCATTCATGACGGGCAAGTACGTCAGTCACTGCCAGGGTTGGGACAACTCGACGCCGTTATACGTCGGCAGGGTCACGTGGGCGTGGCTGCTGAAGTCACTTGGATACGACACGGCGCTGAACGGCAAGATGCACATGATGGGTCCACGGCCGTTGAACGGCTTCGACAAGCAGTTGAGCCACGACCCGCATGCGGCGAATGAGCACGCGGTCATTCGCTGGAAGGACGGCGTGGGCACGGGCCTCACTCCATGGCCGGACGTGCTGACCGCCGGCCCGGGTCGGAGCAAAGTGATCGACCACGATGAGGCCGTCGAAGCTGCGGCCCACGATTACCTGCAAGATCCGGCGCGGCAGGACACTCCGTGGGCGATGGTATGCGGGTTCATATCGCCGCACTTCCCGCTCAACGTGCCCGAGCCGTTCTTTTCGATGTACTACCCGGACAACGTGGACCTGCCGAACAATCCGCCGGGTCACCTGGAATCACTTCCCCCGGCGGCGGCGCGCCTGCAACGGTACACGGGCACGGGAGGCCCTTACACCGACGATCAATTGCTGAGAGCGCGGGCGGCCTATTACGGCATGATCACGTGCCTCGATGAGAAGTACGGGCGCATACTGGACACGCTTGAGAAGACGGGCCAACTGGAAAACACCGTCATTGTTCACACCTCGGACCACGGCGAGATGGCGGGCGAGCATGGCCTTTGGCGGAAGATGTGCTTCTACGAGCAGTCGGCCCGCGTCCCGTTACAAATATCCTGGCCCGGGCACCTGCCGGAAGGCAGGTGGGAGCGCGGTCCCACTTCAAACGTCGACATCGTGGCCACGATGATGGACATAGTCGGCATCGATCCCGAGGAGTGGAGTATGGACGGCGACAGCCTGTTGCCGTACTTGGCGGGCGAACAGGCTGAATGGAAGGACGAGGTCTTCTGCGAGCACCTGGCCCACGGTACCGAGGGACCTCGGGCCATGATCCGCCAGGGAGACTGGAAACTCAGCTATACTCACGTGGACGAACCGGAATTCGAACTGTACGACTTGGCCCGCGATCCTGGCGAGTTCAACAACCTGGCCGGGCAGTCTGAGACGATGGCGGTCCAGAACCGTTTGTTCGCTCGAATCAGGGACTTCTGGCCGGACCCGGATGCCCTGACTCAAAACATATTGGAGAGCCAGGAAGAACGGTACCTGCTAAGGGAACTGACAGGCGGTGGAGAAGACCGGCTCTTCTGATCCTGCATCCACTCTCGACGGACGGCGTACTCCAGAGCCGGTGTGAGAAGTTTCTCGCGGCCGCCCTCTCTCCTCGCGCTCGAAATTGACACAAATGTCGGTTCGAGAGTGACGTGAAGGTGAGTTGTTGCCTGGCGGTAGTGGCGTTGTAACGGTTGGTGGTGTGGCCCGGACCCACCGCCCTCCCACCATGGGTACCGGAGCAGGTCCGGTAACCCGCGGTGGTGCGCGGAGGTGTGTACGACAACGTGCGTACCCCGGGGGGTCTCACGGGAGATTCTTCGCTGCGCTCCAGAATGACATTGGGCGAATGGGAGGTCACCCAAAGCGCCGACGCTGTCCCGTTATCCACGCACTCCATCATCGTCTTACCGGTGAACGCCGGTGTCCACGGTTCCCCCTTCGTCTTACCGGACTCCGATCCGGTACCCACGGTGGGGCGCAGAGGGGGGTATAGCAGGGAAGCGGCGCGGGTAGCGCAGGTGGGATTATTGGCAGGGGCGGAGGGGCTCGAACCCCCGACCTTCGGTTTTGGAGACCGACGCTCTAGCCAACTGAGCTACGCCCCTGCGAAGGTGTGCGAGCGCATGAACGTCGCCCGGTGTCGCCGGGACGGTCCGTTGCACGCACGCACAGGATTACGGGAATCGTGCGGGTCGCCCGGCCGAGATGGCCTTCGGCTCCGGTCCGTGGACCTCACTTGCGCGATCTCCGTGATTTGATGATACCGCGTCGGCGTAGTCATACTCAATTCTCGGGGCGGACGCGTAGCGGGCGGTTCGCGGTGACCGTCTCAATAGTGCCCTCTCCGGTTTTGCGGGAGAGGGTTTGGGTATGAGGTGAAATCGTGAGTCCCATGATCGATACGACGATTCCGGTTGCCCGACGTCGCGCCCTCACCTCAATCCTCTCCCTCAGGAGAGGAGGAAGGCAACCGCGAGAGACTTTTGAGACGGTCTCCGCGTACCGCCCGTGCTACGTGTTCGCGAGAATGACGAGGTTTTACATATAGTTGACGCACGAACCTGACGACGCGGCCAGGCAGCCTCGGGCCCGCCTCAATGAAACGGAAGGACGATCATGATCATCGACTCGCATTGCCACGCATGGGAATTGTGGCCTTACCAACCGCCGGTCCCCGACCCCGAGTCGCGCGGGATCGTGGAGCAGTTGCTGGATGAGATGGGCAAGAACGGTGTGGACATGGCGACTATAGTGTGCGCCCAGATCTGGCAGAACCCAGCCAACAACGATTACGTGGCCGCCGCAGTCCGCAAGCATCCGGACCGTCTCCGCATGTTCGCCGACGTCGACTCACACTGGTCGGAGACCTACCACGTGCCCGGCGCCGCAAAGCGGCTCGAAGAGGCTGCGACGCGCCTGCCGATGGCGGGGTTCACGCACTACCTTGCCAGCGAGGACGATGGAGCGTGGTTCTCTTCACCGGACGGCGATGACTTCCTGGGCGTCGCCAACGACCTGGACCTGGTTGCGTCGATCGCAGGCGGGCCGCAGCACCAGCCGGCCATACGCAGGCTCGCCGAAAAGTGGCCGGACATACCCATCCTGTGTCACCACATGTCGGGCCTGCGCGCCACTGACCGTCCGCCGAGCGAGAACCTGGAGAACGTGCTCGCCTCCGCCGAACTGCCCAACGTGCATCTCAAGTTGTCCGGCTTCCATTACCAGACCGACCAGTCGGCGCGCTGGGAGTACCCGTACGAGGACACGCGTTGGGTCTACGAGGCGGCCTACGAGCGGTTCGGGTCGCGCATGTGCTGGGGTTCGGACTACCCCGTTTCGAAGGCCGACATGATCTACCGGCAGACGCTGGAGGCGTTCCGAACGCACTGCTCGTTCGTGTCGGACGAAGACCGGGAATTGATCCTTGGCGGGACGCTGGCGAGGATACTCAAACGGTCCCGGCAGATTACGTGATGGGGGCCTGGCGGCGGCCCAGCACGAACGGGCGGTTCACGAACCGCCCCTACAAGTGGTTTTCTAATGAGTCCCCGACCGGTTGCGAATTGGCATCGCGCCAGTTGCCGCGCCCCGCACCATCGGGCGCCCACAAGAGACGCCCCTACAAGTGGTCGTTTGAGGAGGTGTCTCATTTGTCCCCTCTCCCGTTTTGCGGGAGCGGGTTAGGGTGAGGAAATAGGGTGAAGTCGCGCCCTCACCTCAATCCTCTCCCACCGGAGAGGAAGTAATGCAGCCGTACTCCGCACGAACGGGCGGTTCACGAACCGCCCCTACAGGTGGTTGTCAGGACGAGTCTGCGCGGATGAAGGCGAGGACGCGGCCCCAGGCGTCTTCGGATGTTTCGGCGAACTCTTCGAACCGGCGGTCGAAGAATGAGTGGGGTGCGCCGGGGTACACGTGGATGTCGTGTTCAACACCGGCGGATTCCAGGGCTTGGTCGAATTTCTCGACCTCCTCGAGGGGGATGCCCTGGTCCTCGCCGCCCATCAGGCCGAGCAGGGGCGCGTCGAAGGTGTCGATCCGGTCGATGGGAGGCGCTGAGCCATCCCGACCGAGCCTGGTTGGGTGTCCGTAGAAGCCCACCGCGCCGGACAGGCCGATTCCCGCGCCCGCAAGAATCCACGAGTTCGAGCCGCCGAAACAGAAGCCGACTGTGAACAGCGGACGGTCTTCATTGCCTGCCCCGCTGCGAAGCACATTCGCGGCCGCGGTAGCGTCGGCGGCGATGTTAGGGACTTTAGTCTGCTCAACGTGGGGCATGAAGTCGAATTCGTCCGGCCTGTCGCCCGTGCCTGCCGTGCGGCCAAAGTAATCGATTGTCACGGCGTCGAAGCCCTGCTCGGCGAACCGGTCCGCCAGGTCTTTGTAGAAACCGAATATCCCTCGAACGTCGGGCATCACGATCACTCCCGCGCCGCCGGGCTTGTCCGATACGGCGTGATAGGCGAGGAATTCTGTGCCGTCTTCGGACGTCAGGACCAGATCGGTCGAACTAATGGCCGCGCCGGAAATGGGTTGAATGGGCGGCTTCGAGTCAAGGGGGAAACACACAGTAGATACTCCTGGAATTCGTACGCGCCGGGTGAGGTCTCGCGGCCCGGCGTGGGTGGAATTCTAGACCCTGCGCAGGTCTTCGCGTTAACCGGCTGGTCGGTCTTGCTACTGGTCGGTCTAGGTGAGACGAATTGCGTCTACCCTAAAGGGCGGTTCGCGAACCGCCCCTACGCGTTGGCCGCGATCCGGGTGAGACTGCATGCGGGTCTCGTCAACGTTGGACCGCTGTTCAGTCCGTGTTTTCGGTCGTTGGCGTGCGCCGGCGCCGGACCGTTCTGTAGACCGCGAACGCCAGCAGCAATGCCAGGCCGCCGACCATGGACCCCTCGAAGCCGGCCCCCGCTTGCGGCGGCGCGTTGCACCTGCCGCCTTCGACCGGCGTGAGTTCCGGTGTCGGTTCCGGGGCCGCGGTGGGAGCGGGCGTCGGGGTTTCCGGCACCGGCGTGTTGGGAGCCGGGGACGGGTCGGGCGCCTGGCCGTCTGCATCCTGTGCGCCGCCGGCTATGGGCGTGAGGCTGTAAGGGGTGAGTGTGGGTCGAGCGGCCGGGCCCAACGTGGGAGCGGGCCGCGGCGTAGGCTCCACGAACGGGTCGGCGCCTATCGATTCCCTCCAGTGGTGGTCCAAATCGCGTACGCCGAACCCGTATGCCCTGCGCATGGCCTGTTCGATGTTCAGGCCGTCGGAGATTCCGGCGAGGAGGTCCGCCATGCTGTCCGGTCCCCACTCGGTGATCATGAACTCGACGACGTTCCTGGCCTGCCCGTAGCCGACGATGACGAGGTGTGAGTCGCCCGGGAAGCTCTGGAGCCGGTCGAGCGGCGTGAGTCGCCGGGTGTCTATCGCCCATTCGAGGTAGCGGTCGTATGACAACGACTTGTCGAGATTCCCAAACTCGGCCAGGCCTTCGTTGAGCCAGATCGGCACGGATGCGCCGCCTGCCGTGGCCCTGTGCACCAGGACGTGGACCAGTTCATGGGTGGCCGTACCGATGGCCCGCGTATCCCCACCCTGCACGATGACTACGTTCTCGTCCGAAAACGCCTGCCCTTCGGTGATGAGTTGATGGGCTGAGGTGAAGCTTCGCTGGATAGTGGCCTCGAACATCTCGTTCGGGTTGTTGTACATCGTTATGGCGACCGGGGTAACGATCTCCGCTCCGGTTATCGGCCCCATCAGCGCCATGGACTCGTAACCCTTGTACGCAAGGGTTTCCGCCTGCGATCTGACCGGGCCGTGGTAGTACACGATCACGGGGCCGGACTGGACGGACTCCCATTCGAATCGAGAGTCGTGCACAAGGTAACTTTCGGTCTCGGTCTCGTAGACGCCGCCGTCTTCGTCATAGATTTCGAAGCTGAAATCGACAACCGCGCCAGGCGGAATGTACGACTGAGAATTACTTATCCGGTGGAGGTACTCCCCGCTGACCAGGCGACCGGCGTCGCGGGGCAGATCGAGGTAGTTGTACTGGGTAGTGGGGCGGTCGCCGACCGTGTATCTGACCCGTATGTCATCGATCGGGACGTCGCTTTCCACTTCCGCGAAGAAGCGTAAGGCGTCCGGGAACATCGACTCTGCGCCGGATGAAATGACTCGAACGTGACCGTCAGCCGCGGCCAGGTTCGAACCGCCAAGGACGGCGGCAAAAGCCGCTGCAACGAGCAGCAGCCGGACATAGGCCCATTTTGCCGGGCGGTATCTGGTGAGCTTTGTCATTGACCCTGTCGCCAGCGCTGAAGTGACTGTGTCATCCACGCTGGCGAAGTGTAATACGTAAGTTTCTCAAACTCGGACGGGCAAACGCGCATCATTTCGAGCCGGGAACGTTATTTGGGTGGGGATTTTGCGCCGCGCCACTCAACGTAGAAGCGTTGCAGCGCCGACAGGGGCGTGCCGATCGCGAGTATCCACAGGGACGGAATCGGGTGCATGGCCAGCAGGCCGACGGTCAGAATTACCACGCGTTCCGGTCTGGTCAGAAACCCGGATGTGCCGCGGTAGCCGAGTCCTTCGGCCCGCGCCCTGACGTAGCTGACCATCAACGAACCCGCCAACGCCACGGCCGCCAGGATGATCGCGTCCCGGTTGTACCCGGAGATGCCGGAGTAGTAGAACAACAGGCCGATCAGGATCGCACTTTCGGCCACGCGGTCCGCTACCGAGTCGAGCAGCGCGCCGCGATCACTCACCGTGCCGGTGCGCCGGGCGATGGCGCCGTCTACGAGGTCGAATATCGCAGCGGCCAGCGCCACTATGCCGGCGTAGAGAAACCGGCCATTCATCACAAGGTAAGTCGCGCCGCCTGTCATAGCGAGGCCGATGAGCGTTGCGCCGGTTGCGGTGACTCCAAGCTTCGAAAGGGCCGTCGCGACGGGTACTTCGAACCAGCGTTCAACCTGGCCGCGGAGGCGATATCTCAGGTCTTGCAAGCTGGGCAACGGAACCCGCCGACCTTAGACAGCGCCGACCGCGGCCGGGGTCCGCTGGATCGCGGCTCGGTAGGAGTCGATTACGGACTCTGCCAGGCTGTTCCAGCGGTATTGCTGCGCCCAGGTCCGGCCAGCCGCCCCGAGCCGCTGCCTGAGGGAGCGGTCCAGGACCAGGATGCGAAGCGCGTCGGCAATGGACTCCTCTGAGCTTGGCTCTACCAGGAGTCCCTGTTCGCCGTCTCGCATGACCCCGGAGAAACCGGGGATGGACGTGGCGACCACCGGAGTGCCCGCCGCCATGGCCTCGACGACAACGTATCCGAAGCTTTCCTTGCCGGTCGCAGGGGTGCAGAAGATGTCTGCGGCCTGGTAGTAGCCGGGTAACTCGTCGTCCGAAACGGGACCGGTAAAGACGACGTCGTCAATCGCCCGTTCGCCCATGGTGAGGTACGAGGCGGGATCAGGTTCACCCGGCCCGACGATAACCAGGCGCAGGTCAGGGAATTCCCACTTGAGCGTACTGTACGCCCCCAGGAGATATCGCAGGCCCTTTCGCTTCTCCCCTATTCTGCCGACGAACAGTATGTTTGTCTTGTCCCGGTCCATCAGTGCGGGCCACGGCGTCGGCTTGCCAAACCGCTCAACGTCGATGCCATTGGGAATGACCGTGTAGTCGCCGGGGAAGTACCGGTTCGCGAAATCCCTTGCGGGCTCGGACACCGCTATGCGGCCGTCCAGCCTGCTCGCGGCCCTGGCAAGCACGGGTTTCCAGAATGTGTAGCCACTGGCGCGGCTCTCGTTGTAGGCGTGAAACGTGCCGACCTTTGGGGCTTTCGCCAGGAAACAGCACATCAGCGCGAACATCGGCATAAGCGGTTCGTGCAGGTGGACGACGTCGAACTCCTCGTTCTCGAGGGTCGCCCTGAGACGCGGCCTGTGCCACACGCTGAATGAGATGCGGGAGATGGAGCCGGCGGTGGGGACCGGAATGGAGCGGCCGAACGGGATCAACTCGACCTCGCCGGTCTCGACCTGTTCCGGGTCGGAACAAGGCGCCAGGATCTTCACGTCGTGCCCGCGGTCCGAGAGCTCGTTGCCGAGGGACACAACGTGGCTCACGACCCCGCCTTTAAAGGCGAAATCGTATGGTGAAACCAGAGCGATCTTCAGTCTGAACACTCCCGCGGGGCTTCCAGAAATCCCGTTCTGCGAATCATAGTTTGACCACTGTTCCGCAGCTTAACGCCTCAGAGAGGCAATTCTCCACAGTGAAGGCGTCAATGCATGCCGCCCACTTCGAATGACGGCGGATTTTAGCAGAACGGGCGGTCCGTCCCCAGGGTGTCGTGTGGAGGAGATGTGCGCCGGCGTGAGATGGGTGGGAGGTCCTTCGCTGCGCTTGAGGATGACATGAAAAAATGTGTGGGCGCCCTGTCGGTCGGGGATGGTGAACGCGCGGGTGGCACGCGGGCTGGTTTGAAACCAGCCCTACCGGGGTGGCAAAAGGGGCGTGTTCGTGCGGGCCTTCACCCCCTTATGAGACCCTTGCGTAACCCTCGGCAATTGTCATTCTGGAGGCGTAGCCGAAGAATCTCCCGCGCCTCACGCTATATCGCCACACCCCTCTTACGCAGACCCTTCGCTTCGCTCAAGGGTGACATTTGGGCGGATGCTCACGGCGAAGTGAAGGATCACTGTGCGCGGGAACAGATATGCAAAGGTCTCCTTATGGAGTAGGGGGTTTTGCAAGGGTCTCCTATTGCAGTGGGAGAGGGGATTATTGAGACAGGCCCAAAGGGTCTCGATCGTTACCAGCCGACGGCAGCGCCGTCCTTGCGGGGCTCCGATCCTCCGGTGAGTACGCCCGATTCGGGATCGCGGGAGATCACCTGGCCGCCTCCAAATCCGGTCCTCTCGTAACCGGACCTGATTTCGATGGTGTGGCCCCGGCGTCGGAGTTCGTTGATCGTCCATGCCGGCAGGTCTTCTTCGACGCGTACGTGCCAGGAGGACTCCACGTCTACGCTGAACCGCAACGCGTCGAGCGCCTGCTGGGAGTTCATGCCGAAATCGACCATGTTCGAAATCACCTGGAGATGACCCTGCGGTTGCTGGAACCCACCCATGACACCAAAGCTGAGCCAGAACTCGCCCTCGCGTGTCGCCATGGCAGGAATGATCGTCTGGTACGGCCGTTTTCCGCCTTGCAGGTAGTTCGGATGATCGGGGTCGAGCGAGAAGAGCGAACCGCGGTTCTGCAGGGCTATCCCGGTGTTCGGCACCACGAGGCCGCTTCCAAAGCCCTGGTAGAGCGAGTTGATCAACGAACAGGCGTTGCCTTCGCCGTCCACGACCGTCAGGTACACGGTGTCGGACGACTCGAACGGATTGCCGTAGGACGGTTTTTCGATGACCTGATCGGGACCGATCAACTCACGTCGGCCCTCAGCGTAGGCCTTGGAAAGCAACGCATTTGTCGGCACGTCCGTTACCCGGGGGTCGGCAACGTAGCGAAGCGCGTCGGCGAACCCCAGCTTCAGTGATTCGATGAGATAGTGGTAGCGGTCGGGAGACTGGCAGCCCATCTCCGAAATGTCGAAGCCCTCGGCCACGTTCAATGCAATGAGCGCGCCGATTCCCTGTCCATTGGGAGGGCACTCCCAAATGGTTACGCCGCGATAGTCGGTGCTGATCGGCTCGTCCCAGTCGGAATGGTGCGCGGCGAGGTCTGAGACGTCCATCCACCCGCCCGACTGCCTGACGTAAGTGGCGATTCGTTCGGCAACGTCGCCCTTGTAGAACGCTTCGCTGCCGCCCTCTGCGATGGTCTGCAACGTTCGCCCCAGAGTGGGCAGTGTGACCACGTCTCCGTGGACAGGGGCTTCGCCCGTGGGCAGAAGCTCGAGGCCCGACGGCCGCATCCTGAGCTTGCTTTCCGAACCCAGGGCTTCCGGCGTATCCGAGCCCTTCCATCCATTGGCGATTACCTCGCTCACCGGGTAGCCGTTGATGGCGTAATCGATGGCCGGTTGAAGGACGTCGTGCAGCGACATCCGGCCATATGCCTTGATTGCCGTCTCCCACCCGTGGACCGTCCCCGGGACGCTCACCGACATGCCGGCGTCCTGTCCGAACTTGGGTATCGCGTCATAACCCCGCGAAATCACGTCGTCCGCGTTAGCGGCGGCGGCAGACCGGCCACTGCCGTTGAGCGCCACGACCTGTCTATCGTTGGCCATCCAGATGAGGGCGAACATGTCGCCGCCTATTCCCGTGGACGCCGGCTCGACGACGTTCAGGGCGGCGGCGGTCGCCACCGCGGCGTCGACGGCGTTGCCCCCGTCCATGAGGACGCGGAGGCCCGTGATAGCAGCGAGGGGTTGGCTGGTCGCGACCATCCCGTTGCGCGCCAGGACTGCGGACCGTCGAGACTGGAAGTAAGACATATTTCTTCTCCGGGAGTGCTCAGTGCGTACCGAATTTGACTTCGAGCGTGGCTGATCGAAATCTTACAGAGACATCCTGTTTCGATGCCAGCCGCAAAAGGGGCCAATGGCAGATCGGTAGCGCGACGGATTTGGATTAGGGTGTCCGGTGAGTACCCGACCAACTACGGAAGCACTATGGCCTTGCTAAGGCCGCACGAGGTGATGAAAATGGGGCGTTGCCAGTCGAGTGCGCGTTCAACTTGCCGAGCGAACCCACCTCAACGCCCCACCGTGGGTACCGTATCGGAGTCCGGCACGACGGTTCGCGAGAACGCCGGTCGTGTGTGAGGGGCGGGCGGCAACGTCCTGGCGCACCCTACATGGCGTGTTGGTGAACGGGCGGATGCCGTTGTGTGGCGGGTTGGTGGGATGGGCCTGTTTGGGATATGCGTGGTTCGGATCCCTCGGCTTCGCTCGGGATGACTTTAATGAGGTTCGGGATGACACGTTTGGCGAGGGTGCTACCTGGTACGCGGGTTGAGCACGTCGTTGAGGGCGTCGCCAAGGAGGTTCCAGCAGAAGATCATCAGGAACACGACCGCGATGGGCGCGATCAACTGCTCCGGGTGGTTCTGCAGGACCGATACCCCGCTGCTGCCGGTACGGCCGATGGTCTCACCAATCATCCGGCCGAGGCTGGGCCTGCCGACCTGCACGCCGAGGCCGAAGAAGCTGAGTACGACCTCCGACAAGGCGATCGCTCCGAGTCCGAACGACATGGTCACGATGAGCGGGCTGACGATGTTCGGGAATATGTGGCGCACCAGGAGGCGGGGCGTGCTGGTCCCGATGGAATATGCCGCCTCTACGAACTGCGACTCACGCAAGGCCAGCACCTGGCCCCTCACCAGCCTCATCGTGCCAAACCAACTCAGCGGTAGGAGGGCAATCCCGATGACCACAAAGTCGACGACTCCCGTGGACACGAGGCCGCTGAAGAAGGTGGCGTCCTCGAAGTCCCGGACCAACTCCACGATTCGCGGCCTGACCGTGGCCGCGATCAGGATGATTAACAATATGTCGGGGAATGATGACACCACCTCCCCGAGGCGCATGACCGCAGTGTCGACCTTCCCTCTAAAGTAACCCGCCATCAGGCCCAGGGTCACACCCAGGATGAGGCTGCCGGTCAACGTGGTGACGAGCGTGATGATCACGGTGGTCTGAATGCCCCAGATCACCCGCGTGAATATGTCCCTTCCCAGGCGGTCGGTGCCGAACCAGTTTTCAGCATCCGGACCGTGCTGGGCCTTGAGCAGGTTCTGGTCCGAGTAGTCCTTGCCGAGCGCACCGGTGACCAGCGGCGCAAACATACCGACCGTGTATAAGGTCACCAGGATTATCAGGGCCGCCATGGCCAGCTTTTTCTTACGCAGCCTGACCCACGCGACCGAAGCGGGACTACGCCCCGAGTCGGTCTCAAGCTGCTGCGTTGCCGCGACCATCGGACTACTGGAGCCTTATGCGGGGATCGACAATGGTGTAGACGATGTCGATTACCAGGTTCGCCACCACCAACGCGGTGGCGCCGAGCAGGGTGAGGGCCATGATCACCGGGTAGTCACGCGAAAAGACCGATTCGAGCGCCAATCTCCCGATTCCCGGTATTCCAAACATGAGCTCAGTAATCAACGATCCGCCGAAGAGGCCGGCGATGGTGAAACCGAGAATCGTGATGATCGGCAGCAGCGCGTTGCGGGCGACGTGGCGATAGTTGACGACTCCCGCGCTGAGGCCTTTCGAGCGGGCCGTCTGGATGTACTCCTGGCCCAACACGTCCAGGGTGCTGGCGCGCATCAGGCGCACGAAAATGGCAATGCCGGGCAGGCCCGTAGTGAGCGCCGGCAAGACGACGCGGTAGTCGAACAGGCCGCCCCACCCCGAGACCGGCACCCAGTCAAGGTTGACCGCGAATATCAGGATGGCGAAGGGTCCCGTGAAGAACACCGGCAGGGCGAAGATGATCAGCGCGCAAAACACCAGCGTTGGGTCTATCCAGGTGCCCTGTCGCCTTGCGGCATAAAACCCGAGTGGAACGCCGAACCCGATCGCGATGATCGACCCGGCGATATTCAACTGGGCCGACGTGAGCAACTTGGGCGCAATGAGCGTGATTACGTCACGGTTCTGGAACGTAAGGCTTTCGCCCAGGTCACCCCGAACCGCCCGTCCGACAAACCGGACGTACTGCACAAAGAAAGGGTCGTTCAGGCCGAGGCGATCGCGTAGCCGCTCGGCGCGCTCAGGCGTGTAGTTGTGCCCCAGGCGCACCTCCACCGGATCGCCGGGGCCGTACGTCCCCAGCAGGAAGACGAAGAACGAAATTATCAGGAGAAGGACCGGGGTCCACAAAAGCCGGCGAAGGCTGTAGGTGAGCATGCGGTGACTTTGTGCCCGGCGGGGGCATGTGTCAAGCCCGCCGCGCCCGGCATTGCTGCCGGGCGCTTGCTTTCGGGCCTACTTCTGGATGTAAACGTTCTTGAGGCGAGGGACGATGATGGGGGTGAACGTGTAGTTCTTGACCCAGGGCTTGATCAGTGCGAGACCTTCCATGTCGAACCACAGGGGCAGCCAGGCCGCGTCGTGGAGGATGATCTCCTCGGCTTCGTTGTAAAGCTGCACTCGCCGGATGATGTCTTGTTCCGTCCGCGCTTCCTCGACCCGGCTGTCCACCTCGGGGTTGTTGTAATGCCCGTGGTTCCCGGAACTATCCGAGTAGAACAGGATGTCTATGAAGTCCTGCGGGTCCGGGTAGTCCGCCTCCCAGCCGATTCCGCCCCATGCCTGCAGACGGCTCCGGTTCAGGTCTTGCAGGTACGTGGCCCACTCAACCTGCTGCACGTCGATTTCGACTCCGAGCACATCTTCCCACATGGTGCTGATGACCTGTACGTCAAGCGGAGCTGAACCGCCGGTACCGGGGATGGTCACGGTGATCCTGGGCCGTGTTTCGGGATCGGAGTACTTCGATTCAGCAAGAAGCTGCTTCGCCTTTTCAGGGTCATACCTGATTCCTTCGACCTCGTCGGAGAATCCGGGAAAGCCCGGTGGCAGGATGCCGTATGCAGGCATTACGAGGTCTGAGTAGACCTGGCTGGCGATTAGCTCCTTGTCCACCGCGTAGTTGAGGGCCTGGCGGAACTTCGGGTCGTCAAACGGCGGTTCGGAGACGTTGAAACCCACGTACGAGATGCTGAAGTGCGGCGGGACCCGTACGAGGTCCTTGTTCAACTCCTCGGTCGGGTCCTGGACCCTGGTCAAGTCGGCCAGGCCTACACCGGTGATGTCTATCTCGTCGTTCTCGTACATCGCCATCGAGACACCGCCGGCGAGGTTCAACACAACGTTGTCCAGATACGCAGACCTTCCCCAGTAGTTGTCATTGCGAGCCAGCACCATGCGCTGGCCGATCTTGTACTCCTCGAGGAAGAACGGCCCGGTGCCGGCGGCATTGTCGGTCCATGAGTCCCCTCCGGCTTCCACGTTGTCCCGGTCCAGTACATACGCCGTCGGGTAGGTCAGCTTGGCGAGGAAGTATGCCTTCGGGGCGTCGATTTCGATTCGGACCGTCCGGTCGTCCACCACCGTTACACCGGGCGCGGACACTACATCTCCGCGACCGTCAATGATCTCGTTAATCCCGACAATGTCTCCGAGATAGATGTCGGCCACCGGAGATTCGGTGTCAGGGTGCGCGGCCCGTTCGATGGACCACTTGACGTCTTCGGCCGTCACCGGTTCGCCGTTAGAAAACTTCAGGTCTGGCCGAAGCTTGAACTCGTAGACCGTTCCCTCTCCGCTGATTGACCACGACTCCGCCAACTCGGGGACGATTTCGAGGTCTTCGTTCAGCGAGACCAGGCCGGAAAAAATCTCGACCACGATGCCGGCGGAGGTGGTGTCCGTAACCAGGTGAGGGTCGAGAGTCGGCGGGTCCGACCAATTCCTCGTGAATATGCCGCCCGTAGGTATTCCGTCGTCAGCGTCGGTCCCGGCGTCTGCCTTGGCCGCCGATTCGGGCGCCGGCGTGTTCTGGAGAGACGGGGCCACCTCAACCTGGGCAGCGCGGGTGGGTACAGGCGTGGGAGATGCCACCACCACCTGCTGTTTTTCTTCCTCTGAGCCACCCCCCGTGCACGCCAACAGGATGGCGGGAATCGCTGCCAAAACAACCCGTATCAGTAATTTGCGCATTTTCGTTTATCCAACCTCACTTCGTTGATTATCGCTACGTTAGCCGCCTGTAATGGGTCCCACGGGACCGAATTCGATCTATTTCGCGGATACGGTTACCGTGGTCCGGCGGATTTTGCGGCTATTGTTCCTTGCTTCCGGGCCCCTTCATCTGGGCGTTCAGGCTCGCCTTGATGAGATCGTCCAGGTCCCCATCCAGAACGTTCTGGGCGTCCGAAGTCTGGAAGTCTGACCTATGGTCCTTGACCATTTGATAGGGGTGCAGGACGTAGCTGCGCACCTGCCTTCCCCACTCAGGTGATACGTGATCTCCTCGCAATCGGGCTTGTTCTTCTGCCCTCTTTTGCATTTCCAGGTCCATCAACCTGGCGTGCAGTATGCGCATGGCTATTTCCCGATTCTGCCTCAACGACCGCTCGTTTTGCACCGATACGACTATGTTGGTAGGCAGATGGGTCAGTCTTACGGCTGACGAGTTCTTCTGCACATTTTGTCCGCCGTGGCCGCTGGCCCGAAACGTATCGATCTTCAAGTCATCGGGGCCGATGGTGATGTCTTCGTGCTCGTCCGGTTCCGGCAAGACCTCCACGAGCGCAAAGCTGGTGTGGCGAAGGTGGTCTGCGTCGAATGGCGAGAGCCTCACCAACCTGTGCACTCCCTTTTCCGACCTGAGGTATCCGTACGCGTGATTTCCGTCCACCTTGACCGCGGCGCTCTTTATGCCGGCTTCTTCACCCGCAGTCAGGTCCAGGACATCCGCTTTGAAACCGCGCCGCTCGGCCCAGCGCAGGTACATGCGAAACAGGATTTCCGCCCAGTCCTGGGCGTCGACGCCTCCCGCGCCCTGCTTGACGGAGATTATCGCCGGCCGGGCGTCATACTCCCCGTTCAGCTGAAGTTTGAACTCCAGGTCGGCTGTGGTCGCGGTGATCTCTTCAAATTCGGCGGCGAGTTGCTCGACTATCGAGTCATCCGACTCTTCAGCGGACATCTCTGCCAGTTCGACGAGGTCGGCGGCGCGCCTCGTCAAGTCGTTCCAGGTCTCGAGGTCAGTCTTGAGGGATGAGAGTTCTCTCATCACGGGGTGAGCGGCGCGTGGGTCGTTCCAGAATCCGGGCGCGGAGGCCTTCTTCTCTAGCTCCGAGACACGTTTCGCCATGTCGGGCAGGTCAAAGCCGCCCCACAATCCCGGCGATTCGTGCGTTGAGTTCGCCGGCGTCTTCCAGTAAGTCGCCCATCAGATTTCGCAGTCTTTGCTACGGACCATGCGAACGTCGATTCAGGTCGCTTCGGCCCGACTGGAAATTATACCAACGCCTGAGCGTGTTTCCGTTTTGGCGCGCGGGGGTCACGCCGTAGCCGGACCATAGACCTTCAACGCGGCACATGCGCGATTTGCTGAGATTCCGGCCCGGATTGCACATTTGCGGTGCTATCCTGAACGGCACGGGGCGTGGCGCAGCCTGGTAGCGCATCCGGCTGGGGGCCGGAAGGTCCTGGGTTCAAATCCCAGCGCCCCGACCATGTTTTTTGACCGAACCGGCCGACGCCAGGGGCCAATGTCGGTACGGGGAAGGCCAGGCGCTCGCCTAGCGACCATTCAGTCCCGACATCGCGTCGTCGACCGCTGTCGAATCATCTTCTCAAATGCGGTCCACCAAGGGAGCGGTTCCCATGTCGAGGAAACTCGAAAACGTAAACCGGACGGTCACACGTCATCGCGACATAATGGCGCGACACCCGGCGAACGAACCGTGGTCGGAGGTGTTGATTGACGACGGACGGAACAACGCCGTCTGGATATCGGGTCCTCCTGGCACCCCGCCGGACCCGCACATCCACCCCGACTTCAATGAGTGGTGGATCGCCCTCGACGGCAAGACGCGTTGGCAGATCGGCCAGTACGAGCCTATCGTGGCCGAGTGGGGCGACGTGGTCATGGCGCCGGCCGGCTTTTCCCACGACATTCGCCCGTGGGAAGGTGATCAGGCGATCCGCTTCGGGGTGACGCACCCTGACAGCAACCACGACATCAAGGGCATCGCGCCGTGCAGGTACATACCGGTCGACCCAGGCATGACCCCGCCCAACCTGATTCACACGTCTCTGAAGGGTCTTCTCGACAGGCACGGCTCAGACGAGGGTTGGAAAGAGGTGGTGGTCCTGGACGAGCGAAATCGGGCGCTGGTCACGCATGAAATGCCCGGCACTCTCAACCGCCGTTACTGGCACCCGGGCATGCACAAGTGGTGGGTCGTACTGGCAGGCGAACTGGAGTGGAACATAGGCGACGCCGGTCCGATTATCGGGACGCCGGGCGACGTCATCTTCGTGCCAAGCGAGACCCCTCACGATATACGGACCGTCGGTACCGAGCCGTCGATCCGCATCACCATCACCGCCCCGGATATCGTTCACTACTACACGGACGACCCAAACGCGCCGTCGCTTCCGTAGGGACCCGGTGAAGGCAAGTCCTCCCCGGGCCGGCTCAGGTTACGACCTGTTGTGTTCAGGTTTCTTCAACAGGAGGAATACAGCGGCCGCTCCCAACAGGAGCACGCCTCCGGCCATTAGCACGATCTGGTAGGAGCCCGTCTCGTCGAATACCCAGCCGGCTAGCACCGGGGTGATGAGCAGCGCCGTGTTGTACAGGGGGGCCAACATTCCCCTGATCGAGGCAAAGCGACGGCGGCCGAACATGTCCCCCACCAACGCCCAGTTGAGCGCGCTGCCCGCCTCCGTGCCTGCAAACAGGAGCAGCACGCCAAACACCGGCCATGTCCCTTCGACGTAGTTGAGTAGAAACAGGCTCAGCGACGACGACACGTACATCATCGCCAGGACCACGTTCCGCGGCGCCTTGTCGCTGAACCAGCCCGCCACGAGAATCAGCGGGACCGCGGCCAGGGCCAACAGTCCGATCAGATTCGCAGCCGTCTGCTGGTCCTCTCCTTTCCAGACCAGAATGGCGACGAGATGGACGAAGATGGCGCCGTGTACCGACATCCTCAGGACGGTGCCGCCGGCCAGAATCCAGAAGGCACGGGTCCTGACGGCGTCCCTCACCCCCCAGTCGTCATCCTCCTCTTCGTCCTCCTGGGGGCTCGCCACGGTACCGACGCGGGGCTGCGTTCGCTTGGGCGGGTCGCCGTCCGGCCTTAGCCCATGACTCTCCGGCGACTTTCTAAACACCAACGCCAGGGGGGTTATGACGATGATCATCAATAGCCCAACCCAGAACGCGGCGCTTTGCCAGCCGTACTTCAATATTGCGAACGACAGTAACGGCACCATCACCGCGCCACCCAGCCTGAACGCGGCGCTGTTGAGACCCATCGCGACGCCCCGCTTCCTCACGAACCACATATTCAAGGCCGCAGTGGTTGCCTGCATGAAGCTGGTGGAAGCGCCCATGGAAATGACCAGCAGGTAGACGAGCAGGAACCCGAGGTAGGTGGACGTCTGCGAGAGAAGGATGTAGCCGATGCCTACGATCAGCGTCCCGAAGAACATGAGCGGCCGGACGCCGAAACGGTCGATCAGCCAACCCGTTATGGGCCCCATGATGCCGCCCTCTGCCCTGGACAGGGCGAACGGGAGGGCCGTTGCGGCGTGGGACAGGCCGAGGCTTTGGGCCACCGGCAGGAAGAAGACGCTGAAGCCCTGCCAGTGAATGCTGCCGCCAAGCCCGTTTGTCACGGACGACGCGGCGACGATCCACCAGCCGTAGAAAATTCCGTTCTGACGGGAAGCGCGGGCGGCAACCTTGTCGGTTCCGTTTGGGGGTGTGGGGCGAATTGTCGGTGGGCTTTCCGGCAAGAATCGTCGGTGTTTTCCACTCTCGCCTGCTCAGGAAAGATACAGGGGATGTAAAATCGCCCCCAACTTCAAATCAGGCACGATTAGGGGAGAATCAGTTGTCAATTACGGTCGGATCCGGAGAGTACACGTACGAACTCGTCGAAGGCTGGGCCAAGTTGCCCGAGGGCTGGACGTTCACGCAGGTCGCCGCCGTGGCGGTGGATGAAGACGACTACGTTTACGCCTTCAATCGTTCGCCGCATCCGGTGATTGTCTTCGACCCCGATGGGAATTTCGTCCGGTCCTGGGGCGAAGGCCACTTCCCCAACGCGCACGGGCTGTGCTTCGCCAACGACGGAACGGTGTGGCTGGCGGACAACGGTGACCACACGGTCAAGCGCTTCACCAGGATGGGCGAACACATAGTTACGCTGGGCACGAAGAACGTCGAGGCGCCTGAGGGCGAGCCGTTCAACAAGCCGACCGACGTGGCGGTGGCGTCCAACGGCGACCTGTACGTGTCGGACGGGTACGGCAACACACGCGTCCACGTCTTCAGCGACGACGGGGAGTACAAGTTTTCCTGGGGTCAGACCGAGGGTATGCCGGGCGTGTGGGACGGGGATTTCAACCTGCCTCACAACATTTGGATTCACAAGGACCTGGTCTACGTTGCCGACCGCGAAAACCAGCGGATCCAGGTGTTCGGGCTGGACGGCAGCCACATCGAAAACTGGACCGACTTCATCCAGCCGACGGACATCTACATCGATTCCGACGATATCGCCTATGTGGGCGAACTCCGGAATCGAGTGTCCATTTGCGACCTGAAGGGGAATGTGCTGACCCGCTGGGGCAGGTTCCCGACAGACGAACCAGGCATGTTCTACGCTCCCCACGGCATCTGGGTCGACTCCCGGGGCGACCTGTACGTCGGTGAGGTGCTCGAAGGCCAGCGGCTGCAGAAGTTCCGCCGCGTTCGCTAGTTGCATTTCGCAATGGTTGCGGCACACGCGGGGTATTTGGACCACAACCTGGCCGCGCCGCAATTTGACTGATCGGGGAGTTCATTCTGCTGATCGGTGAATCGGGTCGCGGCAAAACAGAAACCGGGAAGAAGTGGTGGCGGCGGCCGCTTTATGTCTCTCTCGCCTTAACCGGCGTCGCAATAATCGGGCTCTTCGTCCTGCCGTTCGTCTGGGACGCCACTCGTTCCAGTTACGTTCCCGCCCACACCGAGCAAGAAATCAAGGACCTTGTGATCGAACACTACTGCTCGCAAGCCCCAAAGACCTCGATTCCGGTCTTCGATGGACACGAGGCGGCAGTGGAACACGTCGGAGCCACCATCGCCGGAGATGCGCCGCCGTTCATCAGGCTCGGGCGGCTGTTGAGATACGGGGTGGCCGTCGAATGGCCGCCGGGCTTTACCTGCTACGACCGCATGATGCTGCTGACCGAGGGGAGACCGGAGTTCGAAGTCGAGTGGCAACCGATCGTTCATGAAGGGCGGGTCCTGCGGGAAAGTAGCTGGCACGTGCGAATTTCCGGCGGGAAGCAGCCGATTTGGGAGACACACCGCTACGCCGGCCAGACCAGTTGGGAAGGCATGCAGAGAATCCCGTTTCGCTCGCCCATTTACCTGGACGAGGTCTGGGTCCACGACTTCGACGAGCGTGTCTTCGAAGCAAACTGCGCCGGGCCGCTCGAACAGCGGGAAGCGTCCAGGCGCGTGCCCGGGCCAGCGTCGTGAACGGCACGCTGGCGCTGGCGGGAAGTGGGGAGTACCTGCCGACAATGGAACGGGTCGACCGGTGGCTCCTCGACCTTGTTCCCGGCACGCCACGCGTCGCGCTGTTGCCGACCGCCTCCGGCTACTACGGGAGGCGGCGTATCAAGTATTGGCTGGACCTGGGGACCGAGTACTTTACGCGGCTCGGTGTGGAGGTCGATCCGTTAAACGTTTTCGATCGCGTTGACGCCCAGGACGGAGAACTGGCGGCGCGGGTTTCAGCGGCCAACTTCGTCTACTTGTCGGGCGGGAGGCCGACCTATCTGCGGGCAAGTCTCACGGGGACCCCGTTGTTGCGGTCCATATGCGAAGTCATGGAGGCCGGTGGAGTGGTGGCGGGGTCCAGCGCGGGCGCCATGGTCTGGGGCGAAAAATTCATCGGTCTTCCGAAACGCGGGTGGCCCTGGCACGATGGCTTCAACCACCTTCGGGGCGCGTATATATTGCCCCACTACGACGAAATTCCCGGCTGGCTGGTCTGGCTTACGCGTGCGTCCCGGCTTTTCGGGCTGGCCACCGTTGGCATTGAAAAAGACACTGCCCTGGTCTGCCGCCAGGGGCGGTATGAGGTCAGAGGCCAGGGGCGCGTGGTGGTACGAAGCAAGGACGACACAAAGTCTTACAGCGAAGGACAGGTTGTTCCCTGGGACTGACTTCGCCCGGTCGTGATTGCGCCGGTCCCATCACACATGCTGTTGGTCTAACGTCGCGTAACATCCCATGCCGAACATGATTAACACTGAAACACGAGCGGAGTTTTCTTCATGCTGATAGCTGGAATTGGCCGGTCCGACATCACACCACCCGTAGGCATTGCCCACGCCGGTTGGGGCGCGTCGACGCACGAATGCGCGGAAGGCGTCGACATGCCGCTCTACTGCACGGCCTTATACGTAGCCGAGGGTGATACGCGGGCGCTCATCCTCGACCTCGACGTTACAGGCGTGAGGGAACCGCTCGACTCCCAGATACGGGAGGCCGCCTCCGAAGCATCCGGCGTGCCCGGCGACAACATACGGGTAGCTTCCACGCACACCCACGCGGCACCGGCGTTTGGGGGGCCGTGGCTCGTCGAGGGAGTCGATCTACTGGAACAGTTCCTGGCCGGTCTGCCCGAAAAGGCGGCCGAGGCGGCCCGTGCGGCAGCGGAGTCGGCTGTTCCGGCGACGGTTGGGGCTGCCACAGGCGAGTGCAACATCAATATAAACCGCAGGCCGGCCGACACCGGCGGCAGGCTATTCACCGGGCGAAACTGGGACGGTTACGTCGACCCGGAAGTCCTCGTGTTGGGATTCGACGATGTAGATGGAAAGCCCATCGCGACGGTCCTCCACTATGCCTGCCACCCGACCGTCCTGGGGCCTGAAAACAAGCTACTGTCCCCCGACTACCCCGGTCACGCCCGGCGGGTGGTCGAGGAGAACGTCGGCGGATTGTGCCTGTTCCTCCAGGGCTCAGCGGGGAACCAGGGACCGGTGCACAGCTTCGTGGGCGATGTGGAAGTGGCTCGCAAGCAGGGCAAGATCCTCGGGCTTGCCGCGGCCTCAGTCCGCATGCAGATCGACCCGTTCACGCGGGAGGAACGACTCATCGAGATCGTGCCATCCGGCGCAGACCTCGGCATGTACGAGGACGTCCCCGTGGGAGAGCCGGACAGCACGCTGAGGGTTGCGAACCGCTTCATAAACCTGCCGGCAGGGGAGTTCCCGCCGGAGGACGAGGCGCGTCGTATCTCAGAAGAGAAACAGGCAGAACTCCTGGCGGCCCGTGAGGGAGGAGACGACGACTCAATCAAGGCTGCGGTGATGGAAGCAAAACGCGCCAACTTCACCGTCACCAACTCGCAGACTGCCCACGGCGGGACGGTCGAAGTCAGGGTGCAGGCGATGCGCATCGGCAGCACCGTGCTCATCGGATTGCCGTTGGAGCCGTTCGCCGAGTTCGCAGCCGAAATGCGTCAACTGTCACCCGCGCCCCTCACCGGCTTCGCCGGGTATAGCAACGGACTGCTGGGGTACATGCCAACAGTGGCCGCGTACGAGGAAGGCGGCTACGAAGTGGGCAACACGCCGCTGCGCGCCGGCGCGGGGGAAGAGGCGCTGAGGGTCTGCGCCGAAGCGGCGTTGGAGGTCTGGGAAGGCTGAGGTCACTCCGCCCAATCGGCGAAGTGGCGCTTGAGCCGGGGATAGAGTTGCCGGAAGCGAGAGTAGGCCCGGTCGTAAGGCCCGGATAACTCGGAACGCGGCTCGACGCGGTCTACGGGGCGAAGCCACGACTCGCATGCTTCAGGCACTGACGCAAAGCGTCCCGCCCCAACCGCAGCGAGAACGGCGGCGCCGTATGGAGCTCCGCCTGGGGGTCCAACCCTGACGACCGGCACGCCCAGCCCATCGGCCTGCATTTGACGCCATGCTTCGCTGCGCGCGCCTCCCCCTACTGCAACAACTTCCGTCGCATCCACACCCAACTTCCGCATCAGTTCAAGAGAATCGCGCAGCGCAAAGGTCACGCCTTCCATGATTGCCCGCGTGAGGTGGCCGCGCCGGTGGGCTACGTTCAGGCCGGAAAAGGCCCCCCTGGCGTTCGAGTCGGCGTGCGGCGTGCGCTCTCCGGTCAGGTACGGAAGGAAGGTCAGCCCGTTTGCGCCGGGCTCGGTCGAGTCAGCCTCGGAGATCATCTCTTCGTACTCGGGAAGCGAACCTCCCGGCCCTGCCAGCGTCTGCCTGTACCACCCGAGCGCCGCCCCGGCTGAGAGGGTTACGCCCATCAGGTACCAGGTGGCATCGACCGCGTGGTTGAAGGAATGGATGCGCATGCCGGTATCGACGCGCGGCCGGTCGATTGGGGCGACCACGGCGCCGGAAGTGCCGATAGAGGTCTGAAGGGTACCGGGGTTGACCACGCCCGATCCAACCGACGCGGCGGCGTTGTCGGCGCCTCCCCCTACCACCGGCGTACCGGCTTTCAGCCCCAGTGTTTCGGCGACGGCATCGGTCAGTGTTCCAGTGATTTCGGACGAGCCGAATACCGGAGGCAGCATCGCCGGGTCCAACTGCAGGCCGGTGATCATCTCTTCGGACCAGCGTCCCCGCTTGACGTCGAACAGCAGCGTCCCGGCGGCGTCGGAAGGTTCGGTGGCAAGCGTGCCGGTCATCAGGAACCGCACGTAGTCCTTCGGCAACAGGACCTTGCGGGTGCGTTCGAAGTGTTGCGGCTCGTGTTCCCGCACCCACAGGAGCTTGGGCGCGGTGAAACCCTCCAGCGCCGGATTGCCGACCAGCCGCCGGAGTCCTGTCTTCCCGACGCGTTCGGTAATGGACCG
The DNA here is from genome assembly GCA_034421215.1 of Dehalococcoidia bacterium. Classification (GTDB taxonomy): domain Bacteria; phylum Chloroflexota; class Dehalococcoidia; order Lucifugimonadales; family Lucifugimonadaceae. The sequence continues at coordinate 104,061 of DAOUKO010000042.1, read as the reverse complement.
GCACTGGTCCGTCGTTCGCACGTCGTTCCAGAGAATCGCGGGCCGCACCACCCTGTAGTTTTCGTCGAGCAACACCGAGCTATGCATTTGGCCGGACAGGCCGATGGCTCTTACTCCCTGCACGCCCGCCGCCTGGGTGGATGCCCTTACAGCTTCGACCGTGCCCTTCCACCAGTCGTCCGGATGTTGCTCCGACCAGCCGGGCGAGGGCACCGAGACTTCGAGTGGTGACTCCGCTTCGCCCAATACATTCCCGTCCTCCCCGACAACCAACGCCTTGACCGCGGTGGTGCCAACGTCTATTCCAAGGTAATGGTCCGGCATGGTCGCTCTCCCGCGTTGGAAACTACGCGAGCGGTGCGACGAGGTCAAGAAACGGCCCGCAGCCTTAACGGTTCAGTCTTGATGAGTTGGACCGCGACTCACACATGGGCGGTTGGCGAACCGCCCCTACGCGGTTGGCCGTGATCCCGTTGAAGCAGCATGCGGGCCACTGCAGCTCTGAACGGACACCTCAAACCGCGTTGACACCCTGTGCCTGCCGTATATATTCGGCGGCGTACGGTCGGCATGGACTGCCGGGCTCGGTACGCGTTCACAAACCCTGAAAGGTGACAAATCCATGTACGTCGGAACGCAGTTCGGTGCGCGCCACGAAACAGACATCCGCCAACTGGCCCAACTTGGCGTGAAGCACGTCGACATAACGCCCAAGGAACACTGGACCGAATGGACGGTCGATCTGCTCAGCTCATTGCGGGAGAAGTACGCAAAACACGGCATCAACCTGGAGACGATGCATTCACCGTTGGGTTCGCGCGACGCGTTCAACAATGACATGTCCCACATATTCCTGGGGCCCAGCGACGAGAAGGAACGGGAGCTTGACGGCCTGTGCGAAGTCATCCGCATGGCGTCCGAATCGGGCCTGCGCGGCCTGCTCTACAACATCACGATCCTCGGTCACCTGAGGACCGGGCCCCGCTACGGAAGGGGAGGCGCGAAATTGTCGTCGTTCAAGTACGAGGACCTGGACCAGTCGCTGCCGGAATTCGAGGGTGGGGCGGCCGACGCCGACACGATGTGGGAGCGAATCGACTATTTCCTGGAGCGCATCGTGCCCGTCGCCACGGAATACAAGGTCCAGATGGCATGTCACCCGCAGGACCCCGGCATAAAGGACCATGAATACCGCGGAGTCGCCCGGGTGATGGGGACCGTGGAGGGGTTGAAGAGACTCGTGTCGATGCACGAAAGCCCCTACCACGGGCTCAACTTCTGCCAGGGCACCGTCTCGGAGATGTTGGAACGGCCCGGCGAGGAGATCTACGACATCATCCGTTACTTTGGCAGCCGGAAGAAGATATTCAACGTCCACTTCCGCAACATCAAGGGCGGAGTCCTCGATTTCGTCGAGGTGTTCCCCGACGAGGGCGACGTGGACATGCTGAAGGCCATTCGCACGTACAAGGAAGTCGACTACCCGTACATGCTGATGCCCGACCACGTGCCCGAAATCGACGGCGATGAGGCGCAGCAGGTGGGATTCGCATACTGCTACGGCTACATCCACGCCATGATCCAGGCTGTGAACGCAGAGTGATTTTCCGGCGTGTTCAGCGGACCTGCGACTTTGTGCAAACTGAGGGACCACTCCGGCGGTTGGACTGATGCGGGCAGGTTGAGAATTCAGGGAGAGACGACATGTCAAGCAAACCCGTGGTGCGCAACTGGCGCGAAGTAACACCCTACGTTGACCACGAATCAGCAATCATCTGGCCGATATACCGGGGCGGTGAGGGCTACGAAGAACTGCCGACCGAAGCAGCGCCGTTGCTGGGCATGGTGGGATTCACTATCCACCGGATGCAGGGCGGCAGGTCCGGCGACTACCACGACCACGAAGACCGCGAACAGGTCTACTACTTCACTGAGGGCCGGGGGAAGATGAAGCTGGATGACGTTATCTATGAAGTGCGGGACGGGGACGCCGTCCACATCCCGCCCAAGGTCAAGCACCAACTCATTAACGACTCAGACGACTGGATCGAACACCTGCTGATCACCGCGCCTGTGCGCTCTTAGTCGTCCAGCCAGGGAGAGATGCCATGGGCAAGCCACCGATCGTAACCAGGATCGAATCGACCCAATTCAGTTTTGACGTGCCGGACGTGTCGGTGCATCCCGTGGGAGGGCAAATCACATACACGCCCGGTAAGAAGATCACACGCACGGCTCGGGTGGTCCAGGTGTTCACCGACCAGGGCATCGTGGGCGAATACCTTGGCGGAAGCGAGTCGGAGCACGCCAACATCTCTCAGTTTGCTTCCTGGCTCATCGGCCGCAACTCGCTGGCCAGGGAGGCGTTCTACAACCGGGCCAAGCACATCCTTAAGCAGTCGGCGCGCATGGGGCTTAGCCAGGTCGACGTCGCCCTATGGGACATCGCCGGCAAGTACTACGAAGCCCCGGTCTACGAATTGCTGGGCGAGTACAGAAAAGACCTGCCCTGCTACGCCTCCACCACCATAGGAGACGACTCCCCGGACGGCCTGGGCTCTCCCGAGGCGTACGCCGATTTCGCGGAGCAGTGCCTGGAGATGGGTTATCCGGCGTTCAAGATTCACACATGGCGCGAGGCTCCGCTCAGCCAACACATCGCAATGATTCGCGCGGTGGGCGAGCGGGTGGGCGGCAAGATGGACTTGATGATCGACCCTGCATGCACGTTCACGACTTGGGGGGAAGCGCTGAAGGTCGGCAGGGTCTGCGACGAGTACGGTTTCTTCTGGTTCGAGGACCCGTACCTCGACGGAGGGGTGTCGGCGTTCGGGCATCGCAAGTTGCGCCATTACATGAAGACGCCCATTCTCCAGACGGAGAACATCAGGGGACTCGAACAGCACGTGGACTTCATCGTGGCCGACGGGACCGACTTCGTCCGATATGACATCGACTATGACGGCGGCATCACCGGCTGCATGAAGCTGGCCCACGCGTCCGAAGGGTTCGGGCTGGACGCGGAGCCGCACGGTCCCGGCCCGGCCAGCCGGCACACCATGGCAGCCATTCGCAACTGCAACTACTACGAGATGGGCCTGGTACACCCGAAGATTCCCACCGCAACGCCGCCGGTGTACCTGGACGGGTATTCAGACCAGTTGGACTCGATTGACGAGAACGGTTGCGTGCAGGTGCCGGAAGGCCCCGGACTGGGCGTCACGCTCGACTGGGGCTACATCGAGAGCCGCAAAACGGCCAGATTGGAGTGGACCTAGAAACTGTTCAGGTCCGCTGGGACGAAACGCGTCTCACGTCAGGGCCGTTCTCGAACGGCCCCTACGCGCTGGGTCGCGATCGAGTCGAATAGGCATATAGATCACACCCGCACAGTTTCGGCAGCGGCTAGAGTTCAGGTCGTTTGGCGTGCCACCCGGCCAACCGCTCGTAGGCATCGCCGGCTCGCAGTACCGTTACCTCGTCGAAGTGGCGACCGGTAATCATCAGGCCGATTGGCAGCCCGTCGTGGGTGAAACCGCACGGCACTGATAGCGACGGCTGGCCAGTCGTGTTGAACACGCCGGTGAAGTTCGCCAGGCTGCCGCCCTGGGGGGCGACGTTGCCGCCTGGGGGCGTCTCCGCACGTGCGATGGTGGGCGTCCGCTCCGGAACGGTCGGCGTAAACAAAACGTCCACGTCCTCCATGGCCTCATTCATCTTCGTAATGAACCAACGGCGAGCCCGCTGCGCCTGCACGTAGTCAACCGCAGCAATCGTCATTGCCGATTGCAGGCGGCCTCGTATTTCGTCCGGATAGGTGTCCGGGTGCTCGCTAATGTTCTTGCGGTGGACCGACACGGCCTCGGGCATGACCAGACCCATGTTGATTTTTCGGCCATTCTTCACCCAGGGCATGGGAATCTCGACGATCTCGGCTCCGTTCGCCTCCATCAACGCGATGGCCGCACGTACCGCGCTGTTTATATCCGGATCGACGTCGGCGGCGAAAAAGTAATCGGCCGGAACGCCGATGCGCAGGTCTTCGGGGCCTCGATCGAGACCGAGCGTGTAGTCGACGACCGGCTCGTCGGCCGACGCGGGGTCGCGGGGGTCATAACCGGCCAGCGCGTTCATCATGTAGGCGCAATCCGAGACGCGTCGTGTCATCGGGCCGACGTGGTCGCAACTCCAACTGAGGTCCAGCACCCCGGCCCTGGACACGCGGCCGTAAGTCGGTTTCAGTCCGGCGATTCCGCACATGGACGCCGGCATTCGAATGCTGCCGCCGGTATCCGTCCCAATCGCTCCGGCCACGCAGCCCGCCGCAACCGCCGCTCCCGAGCCGCTTGAAGAGCCGCCGGTACAACGTTCCAGGTCCCAGGGATTGCGAGGGTGCCCGGTGTACGGGTTTAGCCCCGCGGCCCCCATGGCGTGCATGACCAGGTTGGTCTTGCCCACGATGATCGCCCCGGCCTGCCGGAACCTGGTGGTTATGGTGGCGTCCGCGCGAGCTGTGTTCTGTTGGAACAGCGGCGATCCACCGGTGGTGGGAGACCCGGCGACGTCTACCAGGTCCTTAAGGCCTATCGGCACACCATGCAAGGGGCCCCGGTACCTTCCCGCCACTATTTCGGACTCGGCCTCGCGGGCTGCGCTCCTGGCGCCTTCTTCGAACAGTTCGAGGAATGCGTTTAGCTTCGGTTCAGTTTCACGAATACGTTCGAACGCGGCGTCCGTCACCTCAACCGGGGACAACTCGCCAGCCTTGATCAGGGGCGATAGTTCGTCGATTGAAGCGAAATTGAGTTCGTCTGTCATTGATGTAGTGGTCCGTCGCTACTAGCTCGCCCTGCGCGGTCTGAACGTGTTCGCGGGCTCGAATTCCGAAGTGTCGATCTCCCTCAGCGACTCCGTCGCCATGCGAATGGTGGCCACGTTTTCGGCGACGTTGGCGGCGTGTTCTGAAGTTATCTTCAGTCCGGCTCTGGCGGCCGCTTTCACGTAATCCTCCGGCGATTCTGAGCCGGGGCATGACCCGTTCGACATTGTTGTTTCCTTGACTCGCGCATCTCTCGGCGCGGTGTTTGGGTCGCTTGCATGGGGCGTGCAGAGTATAGCTTGACGGCGACCAGGCTGTGCTAGCATCGAGAGTTCGATGGGAACTGCGTCAGCACTGTCCGAACTGGTAGCAAACGCCCTTGAGGCGGCCCAGGAATCGGGTTCATTACCCCCTTGCGGCGACGCCGAGGTCAAGATCGAAAAACCTCAGCAAGCCGAGCACGGCGACTTCAGCACCAGCCTGCCGTTGAGGCTGGCCCGCGCGACTCGCATGGCCCCGCTTGCCATCGGCGAAGCCATCGTCGCCGCCATCCCACCCAACGACTTCATTAGTCGCTCGTGGGTTGCCGCGCCCGGGTTCATCAACCTCGAACTCTCCCGCGACTTTCTCCGCCGCCAGGTAACGGAAATCAGGTCAGCCGGCCAGAGTTACGGCGCCGGAATCTCGGGCGCCGGAAGTCTGGTCCAGGTGGAGTTCGTCAGCGTCAATCCGACCGGACCGCTTCACGTTGGCCACACGCGGGGCGCGGTGATAGGAAGCGGTCTCGCCAATTTGCTTGAAGCGGCCGGCTACGACGTACAGCGGGAGTATTACGTCAACGACGGCGGCAACCAGATGAACGTCTTCAACGAGACGCTCTATGCGCGTTTCATGCAAGCGGCGGGACACGACGCACCCCTTCCCGACCCCGCATATCCCGGTGAGTACCTGGTCGACCTGGCCGAGCGGCTGTACGCAGAGCTTGGCGACGTGGTCGCATCGAAGCCCAAGGAATCGGCTATCGCAGAACTGGAACCCCCGGCCCTGGATGCCACCCTGGCGATCATCAAGAAAGACCTGGAAGACCTGGGAGTCCACTACGACCGCTGGTTCAGCGAAAAGTCTCTCATCGACGACGGCCAGTTCGACCGGGCGATGTCGTTCATGGAAGAGCGGGGATTCCTGGGCGAGAGGGAAGGCGCCAGGTGGTTCCTATCGACGAAACTGGGTGAGGACAAGGACAACGTGGTTGTCCGCAGGGACGGCGGCGGTCCAACCTACCTGGGCACCGATTTCGCATACCACTACGACAAGTTCCTTATCCGGAATTTCGACCGGGTGATCAACGTCTGGGGGGCCGACCATCACGGCCACGTAGGCCGCATGAAGGCGGTCGTTAAGGCCCTCGGCAGGGACCCGGATGACCTGGTCATCATCATCAACCAGATCGTCAGCTTCAAGGATGGCGGCGAGTCGGTCCGCTTCAGCAAGCGCAGGGGAGTCATCGTAACGGTGAGGGAACTGCTGGATGAGGTCGGCGCCGACGCGTGCCGTTACATTTTTCTTAGCAGGTCACCCGACTCCCAGATGGAGTTCGACCTCGACCTCGCCAGGCGGCAGTCGTCCGAAAATCCGGTCTTCTACGTGCAGTATGCCCATGCCCGGATCCGGTCCATCCAGCGCGAGGCGGAGACGAGGGGCATGGACTACTCGGACGGGGACGTCGCCTACCTGGAACACCCGAGCGAAATGCAACTGGTCAAGCAACTTATCCGGCTGCCGGACATCATCGACCACGCCGCGGCGCGGCTGGAACCTCACCACCTGCCCCACTACGCCTACGACGTGGCGCGTTCCCTGCAACGTTTCTACGAGGACTGCCGGGTTGTTTCTAACGACCCGTCCGACCTGGAACTGTCGAAAGCCAGGCTTGTGCTCGTCGACGCGGCCCGGGTGGTCCTGGCGCGAACGCTGGGAATCATGGGGATGGCGGCGCCGGACCGTATGTGAGCGCCGCGGGCTGGTCTGTACCGCAGACTGCTGCGTTACGGGGCGCGTGTTAGCCTTCCAGGCCGGCCTCTTTGTAGCGCCCGATCCGGTCGACGTAAGACTTCGCCGCTCCGCGCATCAACTCCCGGTGGCGGTCTCTGACCGGCCCCAGGACCCGACCCGGAGTGCCGCGTACCAACGAACCGGCGGGAACGACCATACGTTCCGGCAATACTGCCCCGGCCGCGACGAGCGAACCCTCTCCCACTTCTACCCCATCGTTCAGCACCGCTCCGTTTCCTATCAGCGAGCCGTCGCCGATGGACCGCGAGTGGCACACAACACCGTGGCCGATAGTCACGTCGTTCCCGATCGACGCGTCGTCGTCGGCGTGGATCACGGTGTTGTCCTGGACGTTGGACCGCGCACCAATCACTATTTTGCCGCTGTCGGCGCGAATAACGGCCCCGGGCCATACAGATGATTGGGGGCCCAATTCAACATCGCCTACCAGGTAGGCGGCTTCACTGACAAAAGCCGTGTCGTCGATCTTCGGCGACTTGCCGTCCAGAGTTCTTATTGCCACGCGTTCGATCCGTCAGGGAAGGCGGGGGAATGACAGGTCGCATTCATACGTGGTTGGGGCGTTTACTTTAGTGAATGTGAACGTCTGATCTGCCATCACGTTCGATTTGTCTGGTTCCCCGAGGAAAATCTGCAGTTCAGCCTCTATGTCGTCCGGGACCCGGGGGCCGATGATGATGTTGCGGTAAGTTCCCGCCCCTGTCGATATCCCCGGCGACTTGGCAATGCCTATGCGGGCGAACATGGGGAGGCCAGCCGGACCCGGCTCTCCATCGACCTCGAACTGGCCGTGGAAGATGTACGGAAATGAGGGTGGGCCGCCGGGCGGCAATGAGCCGCCATCCTGAGTCTGGCCGGGAGCGGCGTCGGAGCTACACACTTCCGATGGGTGCTTTGGCTCGCTCGAACCGCCGCATGCAATAACGAAGGCGAGCATGACCGCCGCCGCGAACGTTGTGACCGACACCCTGGTTGGCAGATTCGACAGGTTCAACGGCTCAAATGACGGGGTGGCTGAAGCGCCAGTTAGTCGCCTGCTCATATGCGTACGCGATGCGGAGGATCGTGGCGTCTCCGAATTGGGGACCCAATATCTGCAGGCCAACCGGCATATTCCCCGAAAATCCGGCCGGAACGGAAATCCCCGGCAGTCCGGCTATGTTCGCCGGCACCGTGCACACGTCGCTCAGGTACATCGCCAACGGATCATCGACACGTGAGCCCATGGGAAATGCGACTGTCGGCGACGTGGGAGTCAGTAGGGCGTCGAATTGGTCGAATGCTTCTCGGAACTCGCGGAGTATCAGGGTGCGCACCTGCTGCGCCTTCTTATAGTACGCATCGTAGTAGCCGGCTGAAAGAGCGTAAGCCCCCAGCAAAATCCGGCGTTTCACCTCTGCGCCGAACCCCCGGCCCCTCGTTCGGTCCATCACTTCCCAGGAATTCGTTGCGTCGCTCTCGGAATACCCGTACTTGAATCCGTCGTACCGGGCGAGATTTGCCGAGGCTTCCGAGGGAGCGATTATGTAGTACACGGCGAGTGCGTAGTCGGTTAGCGGCAACGACGTCTCCTCGACGCGGGCGCCCAGCGATTCCAATTCGCTCGCCGCAGCCTCGAACGCGCTCCGCACACCGGGCTCAATCCCGTCTACGAGGTATTCCCGCGGCAGTCCCAGGCGCAAGCCGTTAACACCCTGGTCAAGATCCCTGGAGTATCCGCCGGACTGGCCATCGACTGAAGTCGAGTCGCGCGGATCGCGCCGGGCAATCACGTCCAGTACGTCGGCGCAATCGCGTACCTCCCTGGCGATTGGCCCAATCTGGTCCAGTGAGCTTGCAAAAGCTATCAATCCGTAGCGGCTGACGAGGCCGTAGGTGGGCTTCAACCCCACCACTCCACACAGTGCGGCCGGCTGCCGTATGCTGCCTCCGGTGTCCGATCCAAGGGCCGCAAAACACATCGAAGCGGCTACCGCAGCGGCCGCGCCGCCGCTGCTTCCGCCGGGCACCCGCCCGGTATCCCAGGGGTTGTGGACCGCGGAGAACGCCGAATTCTCGTTCGACGAGCCCATGGCGAATTCGTCGAGGTTGCCCTTGCCCACCATCACCGCGCCATCCGTTCGCAGCAATTCCACCACGGTTGCGTCGTAAGGCGGGACATAGCCTTCCAGCATGCGCGACCCAGCAGTCGTGGCCACACGGGCCGTGGAGATGTTGTCCTTGATCATCAACGGGATGCCGGTCAGCGCGCCCGGTTCGGCACCCACTCCCCGTAGCCGTACGTCGGCCTCCTGGGCCTGGCTCAGGGCCAACTCAGGGGTGACCTGAAGAAACGCGTTTACGTGCGGGTCGACCTCTTCGATCCTGTCGAGGACCAATTGCGTGAGTTCGACCGCAGAAATCTCACGTGCGGCCAGCATCTGCCGCGCCTTGTAGGCGGGCATGAAAGTGGGAGAGATCCTCGTCTCGCCGCGCATTGTCACGGTGGCTGTCCTTACTCCAGCACCGGCTTCACGCGCAGGAATTCGCCATCGTGGTCCGGCGCATTGGCGACCACCTCGGAGCGCATGAAGGACCTGTCGGGTCGATCGGTCCTCATAACCGAATACATGTCGGCCCAATGGCCCGTTTGCTCGACGCCATCAGTTTGAACTTCGGCCAGTGCCTGGAATCGTTCCAGGATGTCGGCAAGTTGTGAACGCATGTCGTCCACCTCCTCGTCGGAAAGTTCCAGGCGAGCGAGGGACGCAATGTGCCGGACATCCGAGGCGGAAAGAGACTCCAACTGTGCTTCCATGGGAAAAAGCGCTTTCAAGACGCCAATGTGATTGGCCAAACGTACCCGCGGTCAGACGATGAGGTGTTGTGCCTGAATTGCGGTACGGTCTGCGGCTTCAAGTATATGGCCCGCGGGCGGGTCCGGCCAGATTGACACCGCAAATCCGGCATCCTTAGAATCCACTACAGGCCGCCTCGGCCCATCAAGTTCGTTGGGCCGCATGGTTAGTCCTGAGGCACACGGCCATCTTCGACACGTACCCGCCAACTCCAAGTAATCGCGAACGCGCAAAATACGTTCGGGCGGGATTGTCACCCCAAATTTCAGGCTCGGCCTTCGACCCCAGCCTGTGTGCCTTCCCCTCACAATTTGGAAACGAACGCGCGGGCGCGCGCATGCGTGCAAGGGACGACTGGGAGATTCGATACGGTTACCGCCGTTTCAGCTTTGGGTCTAGGGCAACGCTTGTCCTGGGGCGGCCCCGGCCATGACGAAGTACATTTTTGTTACGGGCGGAGTCGTCAGCGGACTTGGCAAGGGCATCATCGTGGCGTCCATCGGCCGGATGCTCAAGAGCAGGGACATCAGCGTCTCTCTGCTCAAATTGGACCCGTACCTGAATGTTGACCCCGGCACGATGTCTCCTTATCAACACGGCGAGGTGTTCGTAACGGCGGACGGCGGCGAAACCGACCTGGACCTGGGCCACTATGAACGGTTTGTGGACGTCAATCTCACCAATCTTTCAAACGTCACTGCGGGCCAAATCTACAGCGACGTGATCTACAGGGAGCGAAAGGGTGATTACCTTGGCGGCACCGTGCAGGCAGTCCCCCACGTCACGAACCTGATCAAAGAACGCATCGGCATGCTGGCGGACAAGACCGGAGCGGAAGTCATCGTGGTCGAGGTCGGCGGCACCGTGGGAGACATCGAGGGCCAGCCGTTCCTGGAGGCCATCCGCCAGATGCGGGGTGAGGTCGGCAGGTTGAACACCTGTTACGTACACGTGACCTTGCTGCCATATCTCGGCGCAACCGGCGAATTGAAGACCAAGCCCACGCAGCATAGTGTTCAGACGTTGCGCGGGATGGGAATACAGCCAGACGTAATCGTTTGCAGGGCCGACCAGCCCGTCGACGATTCGGTCCGACACAAGATCTCCCTCCATTGCGACGTGCCCGTGGACAACGTGATCGGCATGCCCACCCTCGACAACGTGTATGAGTCCCCGCTTGTACTTGAAAATGAAGGGCTGGGCCAGATCCTCGAGACCTCCGTTGAGTTGCCGTCGATCAAACCGGACATGAGCCTGTGGCGAAACGTAGTTGACCGGGCGCGGGAGCCGGGCCCGAAGCTCGAATTAGCGGTCGTCGGCAAATACGTTGATCTACACGATTCTTACATTTCCGTGCGCGAGGCCCTTTATCACGCCGGCCTGCATCACCAGCGGGACATCGTCGTACACTGGGTGGCGGCCGAACAGGTGGAGGAAGAGGGCCCGGACAGGCTCCTGGCATCTGTCTCCGGAATAATCGTGCCCGGCGGTTTCGGCGACCGTGGGGTGGAAGGAATGATCGAAACGGCCCGGTACGCCCGGACGAACCAGGTGCCGTATCTCGGACTGTGCCTCGGAATGCAGGTCATGGTGATCGAATACGCCCGAGGGGTACTCGGTCTAAAGGCTGCCAACTCCCAGGAATTCAATCCTCGGACTCCAGACCCGGTTATCGCCTACCTGCCCGGACAGGAAGAACTGCTGGCCACGGGCGGTACCATGCGACTGGGTGAATACCCTTGCGGCCTGGCAGAGGGCTCACGCGCGCGGGACGCTTATGGCCTGGACCTCGTTACGGAGCGTCATCGCCACAGGTACGAGTACAACAACGAATACCGGAGCCGGCTGGAGAAGGCCGGGCTGAAGGCCAGCGGGGTTGCCCCCGACGGCTCGCTCGTCGAGGTGGCGGAAGTGACAGACCACCCCTTTATGCTGGGTTCTCAATTCCATCCCGAATTTGTATCCCGCCCGGACAGGCCCCACCCTCTCTTCAGAGAGTTTGTGGGCGCCGCGACCAAAGTCCTCAGGGAGGGCGATCAGCACTCATTTTTGGAGAAAGGGGACTCGGAAGAAGCCGCTGCGACCCAGGTGTAGCAGCAAAATCCCGCTACTGGTATACTCAAGGCGTCGCGGCGTCCGCTGTGGCACAGGGGACAGGCGAATGGGCATCCCAGTCCAATCGGCTGACCCCGCATCCCGATCCTCTTTTATCTCCCACCGGAGACAGACGCATCTCCGACACGCGCGGACTGCTCATCAGCAATTGAGGCCAACCGGCCGCACCGGCTATCGCCAAACGGGTCAACCCGGCCCTGTTCCAAACTCTAAAACCAGATTCACATCAAGGTCTCTGATTCCCAAAAGGCCGGCTATCGCCGCCAAACATTCCGGATGACCACGCGCCGGTCTTCAGCACAAGCAAACCGAGCGGAAGCTCAGGCCAGCCAAACGGCGAAGACCCGCTGGAATTAAAACGAAACCGGACTCCACTTAAACCCGATTGAGAACCGTACTCTGGCACAACTGCCCCAAGACCCAGGATAGGGACGCAGGGCAATTTCAGGAGGAAACCTAACTGGATACCCCTACCCGCACCCACGCACGCCAGACAGGCAGGAGACGATCCGGAGGGCGCAGAAGGCCCGGAGCCCCCAAGGGCAACCGGCTAAACGGGATGGAGCAGATGCCATCCGACGCCGAACTGGCGGAGTCCAGCGCGCAGTCTGAATTGGGCCAACTCGGCACGAAGACAATGGACGAGTTGCGGACCATGGCTCTTGAAGCCAATCTCCAAAACGGCATCCCGTCAAGACGCTCCGAACTCGTGCTCGAATTGCTCGCCGGCCTGGCTTCCAAGAGCGACCAACTCCTCGGCGCCGGCGTGCTTGACGTGCTGAAAGACGGATACGGCTTTCTGCGCACACCCGGCCGCGTGAACGGCCATGAGGACATCTACGTCTCCCAGTCCCAGGTAAACAGGTTTGGGCTAAGGCAGGGCGACATGATCGCCGGCCAGGTGAGAGCGCCAAAGGAAAACGAGCGCTACTACAACCTGATGCGGGTGGAGGTCGTCAACGGTTACGACCCTGTAACTGCGCGCAGGCGCCCCAGGTTCGACCGCCTGACGTCCATATACCCCAACAGCCAACTAACGCTGGCCACGACCGCGAAGCAACTCTCCACGAGGCTCATCGACATCATCGCGCCCATTGGCCGCGGCCAGCGTGCCCTCATCGTGGCGCCGCCAAAGGCGGGCAAGACAGTCCTGCTCAAGCAGATCGCCGCCGGGATTACGGCCAATCACCCGGACGAACATCTGCTTGTGGCCCTCATCGGGGAACGACCCGAAGAGGTGACGGACATGCGCCGGTCGGTCAAGGGAGAGGTGTACAGCTCCACGTTCGACGAACCGGTCGAAGACCACACCGCCACCGCGGAGGTTGCCCTCGAGCGCGCCAAGCGGATTGTCGAAAGCGGCGAGCACGCCGTACTCCTTCTCGACAGCCTCACAAGGCTCGCACGGGCATACAACCTGGCGTCCCCCAGCAGCGGAAAAACGCTGTCCGGAGGAATGGACCCGATCGCCCTCTATCCGCCCAAGCACTTCTTCGGCGGCGCGCGGAACTGCGAGGAAGGCGGAAGCCTCACGATCATCGCTACGTGCCTCGTCGACACCGGCAGCCGGTTGGACGACCTCATCTACGAGGAGTTCAAGGGCACCGGCAACATGGAACTGCACCTGGACCGCAAGCTTGCCGACCGGCGGATATACCCGGCGTTCAACATCGAACTGAGCGGCACCCGCCACGAGGAGCTGCTGCTTCCCGAACCGATCCTCCGGCAAGTGTGGCTCTTGCGGCGAATGGTGTCGATCATCTCGACCGACTCCTCCAATCCCACCGAAGCCGCCGAGAGAATCCTCGAACGGATGGTCAAGACGAAAACAAACGAAGAATTCCTCGGCTCAATTACCAAACCCGAAAAATTCTGAGCAAATGCGTCGTCCGGTCTCACCTCCAGCGGGCGGTGATTCCCCAACGCCGATTACGTTTACCCCACTTGACCGTTTACTCAGCATTACGGAAACACCGGACCCTGACTGTGTCCAACTCACGTGGGGCTGCCACAAGCGGGGCTCGGCGGGCCATCTCTAACGATCGCGGTGCGGCGACTCTCGGACCCGGACACCGTGGGCAAAAAATGCAGCGCGCTTGGCGTCGTTACAAAACTGACCATTTGATGGGGTGAATAAGCGTTGACACAGTTCATGCTTGCTCCATATATTCAGCGTTGTCCTTCGGGGCGACGTGCCGAAAGCGAAACAGAGCGGCCGCGCCGGTCGGTTTTGGTTGATATAGACCGCAATCGCCAGCAAATCAGGTTGACACTGTCAGCGCCGCGATGTAAAAATCGCTATGGTTCGTCCCACCGGACGGGGTTGTGCGCGCGCCGGTTAGCGCCGTCCACACCGGATAAAGGGCTTAGTTAACTAAAACCGGCAGTCAGGCCGAAGGTTTGACAAAACAAATTGGGCAAAACGCAGGAACGTACTGCAAGGATCCTGCAGCAGGCCACCAGGGCAGTGACGGACACTCGCCGACGGCAGGTCACGCAAGGGGGACTAACGCTGTGAAGCATTCAGCGAAATTATTTACCGCTCTGGCAGCGCTCGCGCTGTTCGCTGTGGTTATGGTAGGCATCCAGGACCGGAGCGCAGACGCTCAGTCCGGAGGGACGACAGGACAGGTCTACCTGACCAACATGAACTCGTGTCTCACGACGCAGGCCGCCCCGCCGAGCAGTCTCGACTGTGACGGAGCCGGTCGCGTATACGTCGGATCCGGCACGAACCTCTACACCACGGTGGTCGAACGGGACAGCGAAGCGCCGCACGACGTGATGAACTCGATTGCTGCTAACGCAGACGTCTTGAAGGTCACGGTCATAGACAGCGACGCGAACCGCTCGCAAGAAGGTTCCACGACGGCAGCCGTCAATACAGCCGCTGGCGAATTTACGGTGGTACGTGCACCAACAGGCACGACGCCTATAACCAGCAGCCCGGGTGGCGTCACGTTGGAAACCACCGGCGGGCAGCAGTCGGCAGAAGCAGTTGTCACTGTAGTCGGTGAGGACTTCATAGGTCTGGCAGGTGCTGTGCCAGGCGGTGACGTAAAGGACCTCGTGGTCAAGTGGCAGTACAGCGACGTCGACTCGTTGGACGTGGTGGCCTACAGCCTCACGGACACCGCACGTGACCACGTCACGGTGTCACTCGAAGAAACCGGGCCTTCCACTGGCGTGTTCGAAGGTTCAGTGAAACTTGTTGCCAACGTCGTCATCGGCGGCGACGAGTCCCCTGGCATGGCCTCAGCGTCGCCAGGCGCCATGGCGCAGTTGAAGGTGAACTCCAACAGCCGGGTGACGGTCAGGTACGACGACGCGGTGGACAGCAGCGGCGACGACGACACCGTCGTAAGGGCCGTAGCGCACGTCGAGACGACTCCTCCGCAGGCGCTCATCTCCGAGCCCGGCGACGGCTTGAACACCCAGACACGGCAACTGGCCTTCCGCGGGTCCGTAAGTGACGACCGCTCCGGTATCGACGTGAGCGCGATAATGCTCGTCATCGACCAGAGCGACGACCCCGACAACAACAACCAGGTTGTCAGCGGTGGCAGCGGAGACAGCGGTTACTCGATAACCGGAGGGGCGGAAGCTTTCAACCCCGCTCTCCAAGGCAACCCGGGTGACGGTGAACTCGCCGTAAGTTGGTCCGTCGCCGAACCTGGCAACCTGCCAACCAGCGTTATCGCGGTCCAGCCTGATCACCAGGTCGACTACATCCTGATAGCCCAGGACCTCGCAGGAAACATCGGCTTCTCTGACTCCGACACCACATCTTCTGGTGTTGGCGTGGTCGTGGACAACCCCGACACTGACGCAGATGAAGCCACAAATGAACCTCACGTCATAACCATCGACCAGGTACGTCCCAAGCTGACTTCGGCTATGACCGGTGTTGCTGCGGACGGGGCGGACGATGACAAAGATGAGGACACGAATAACAGGCGGTCCATCGCCGTCCGGTTTGACGATGGAGTTGTAGGCGTTGAGGCCAGCGACTTCCAGGTTGAACTTGACGACGGCACGAGCCTGGTGCCCGTAGGCGCACAGGCAGACGGCAGCAACGTATACCTCGAACTCGAGGCTGACCTTCCGACCAACGACACACCAGTAGTGAGACTCACAGGATCGGTGTCCGACCAGGCTGGCAACGCCACCTCTTCCGGCTCGGCAGAGGCCTCAGACAACCTGTCACCGGTGCTAACCGTGGCGCTGTCCGGCGGCTCAGGCTCAGGCGAAGGCGCCAAAGGCCCGACCGGACTGACCAAGAACGAGATCACTGTTACCATCTCGTCCGACGAAACCCTGGCCGGCCTCCCGACGGTCCAGGTCTACACCGAAGACGGTGATGATGCAGACGAAGACCCCGACCACGTCGGAAGGCTGTCTGTGGTTTCACAGGGCGGCGAGACTTGGGTCGCGCGTGCGACGGCTTCAGGGCTCAACGCCGAAGGTGTAATGAGCCTCGTAGTGACGGGGACGGACGTCTCCGCCGCGTCAAACGAAGCCAAGGTCGGTAGTGAAGACCCGTCCAAGGCCACGGTCGGCGTCACGAAGTTCACAATTGACTCAACGGCTCCGTCACTGGTTACAGGCGCCAGCAGCGTCAACCAGGGTAGGCCATCCGTCCGCATCGAATTCGATGAGGTGGCATGGATAACCGCCGCTTCGATTGGCGATACGGTACTGGTAGACGACGACACGAACTTGCTCGCGACATCGGACAACAAGCTCTTCTTCTACGTCCCCTCTGAGGACCTTGAGCTTGGTGCTTTGACCGTAAAGGCGAGCGCCACCGACGACGCCGGCAACAGTGTCAAGGACGCCACGTACACCCTCACCGTTGCAGAGCGGAAGGCGTTCGAGCTTGACCTGTTCTTCGGCTGGAACGCAGTATCCGTGCCGTCGAACCCTGTCGACCCCGACATCAACGCAGTGTTCACAAACGACTCTCTCGACCAGGTCGTGGCCTACGACGCCACCGACGCTGAGAGCCCGTGGCGCATCGCCTCCCGCGACCCTGTATCAGGCGCATGGACGAGCACCACAGACACTCCGCTTAGGACGGTCTCGGCCGGCCCCGGTTACTGGGTACACTCGAAGTCATTCGACAACCAGGAAATGAACCTGGCAGGCCCGATCGAGCCGGGCAGCGGACAGGCCCCGCGAGTCGAGGCCATCCCGACCGGCGCAGGCTGGAACTTCGTGGGCGTCATTGACACCACGCGAAGCCAGACCCAGGGAAGCTCGGGTACAGGTCTGGCACATGGCGGCAACGTCATAACTGCCGACGAGTACTTCGCATCCGTGGATGCCCGAAGGGCCTTCAGGTACAGTTCTACGATGCAGTCGTTCATCGAAATCCCGTTGGACAGCAGCACGCAGGTGAGAATCGGTGACGGTATCTGGGTGTTCATCAACCCGCAGGCCGACGGATCGACACCGGACATAGCCCCGTAATAACGCAACTCGCATCGCGAGTCAGTACGGAGAGCCCCCTGGTTCACTTGCCAGGGGGCTCTCTCTTTTTGTCACCGTCAGAAGATTCGGGTACCTGGCGTCAACCTTCCGCTAATCCCCTGGTACGGCGTTCCAACATGCTCGAAGAGTCGCGCTCACACATTCGTCCCGATCCTTTCCGATGCGCGGGGGATGTATTAGCATTTGGCCCCACAAACAGGTTTCAACGCTACTCACATTGAGGAAATCGGGGATCGAGGCAAGTTACAATCGGAAAATACAGTTGGCCTAAACCACAGTGGGACTACGCTGTAACGAACTCGCAAATCTCCATCGGACCACCCAGATGGATGATGTTCCCGGGGTGAAAGGACCGCCGCCTTGAAGCTGAGACTCGCCGCAGTCGCACTAATCTCGATGGCACTCGCCGGAGTTGTCTTCGCCGCGACTTCTGCGAGGACCAATGCGCAGGGTGGAGTCCCGCAGTTCAGAGTCGTTACATACATCGGCATCGTCACGATAGGCGGGCAACCCGCGCAGGATGGACTCCTTATCACCGCCAGGGTGGGCGACTACGAAACCGAACCCGTCAAGGTGGGAGGCGAACTGGGCCAGGGGATCTCATCCGGGAGCTATACGCTCAATGTAGGACCTTCCCCGGACCACGAGGGGATGGAAATTGAGTTCTGGATCGAAGGCCAGGTCAAGGCGGACCAGACAGGCGAACTTTTCGGCCCACTAGAACCCGGTAAGGACACTGTTTGCCTGGGATGCTCATGGTCACTGCCGATTCTCCGCCGGCTTGACCTGACGTTCCCAAGCGGACCGGTGCCAACCCCCACGCAGACCTCCACTCCCACCGCCACACCAGTGATATTGGAACCCGCATTCCTTTCGGGTACCGCCTTTTCCGGGTCGTCCACTCCACCGGACGGTACGTTGATCTACGCCAAGATCGACACCTACCAGTCCGACGTCGTGCCGATACTCAATGGCCGCTTCACACTGGTGCTGAATCCGGAGGCAGAGGACTTCGAAGATAAGCCCGTCGACTTCTTCCTGAGCTCACTGCAGGCCCTGCAGCCATACAGGTTCACGCCAGGTGAGAGCCGGACTGACCTCATCATCCTGTTCCCGCCCCTGCCTACACCCACGCCGACGTTGACGCCAACGGTGACCCCTACCCTGACGCCCACTGTCACACCCACACCTACGGCCACCCCGACGGTCGAACCGACGAGGACACCCACGCCCACGCCAACACCCACGCCAACGGCAACTCCGACGCCTACACCCACGCAGGTCGTGGACGTTGCAGCAACGGTCTTTGCCGCACTGACGATGACACCGTCGCCGACCGAAACCCCGACGCCGGCGCCGTCACCAACCCCAACGTCTACTCCTACGGCAACACCAGTGCCGACGCCGACACAGGCGCCGACACCAACGCCGATGGTCGAGCCAATCGCCACCCCCGGTCCCGAAAGCAGAGGTTTCTGCAACTCGACCGGCGGCGGTCAGGCTAATCTAGGTCTGCTGGCCCTGCTCGGCTTGCCCGCTCTGCTGGCGGCCCGACGCGTCGCTCGCCGTCGCAACGATTGATTCCGCGCCAACAGGCGAGTGGCAGGTCTTCCACGCAGGGGAGCCGACTAACGTGGATACGCAACGGAAGTTGCGCCGGGGTCAGATACTGCCGATGCGCTTGGTGAGGTCGCCCAGGGCGGCGGCTGTGTAGCCTATCAACGGCAGTGCCCGCGCATACTGCATCCGCGTAGGCGCAATCAGCCCGACCAGGCCGCCTGCCTGTCCCGGGCTGCCGTAGCGGCATACAACGACGCTGAATGACTGTAGCGGCTCGTAGGAGTTTTCCGAGCCGATGATCGCCGTGGCCGAGCCGTCACGCGGCGCGCTTTCCGCCAATGCGGCTATTGTCCCGGAGTCTTCGATCGCTTCGAGCACCATACGCTGATGGCCGGGGTTGTTTGTCACCTCCGGTTGGTCCAACAACCTCGACAGTCCCTGTATGCGCCTCTCCTGAAGCGCCAGGTCATCGTGCCGGCGCAACAGGCCCAGCGCAGTGTCGCGTACCTGGCTCGTGAGAATGCTGTCGTCCTCCAGATCCTCCGCCTCGATGTCGCTGGCCGACTTTCCGGCGATCGACTCGTTGAGGCGCTGCCTTGTCTCGTCCAGGTAATTGGCGGTGACGGGTCCAGGGAGCGTTATCAACTGCCTGTAGACGCTTGCCTCCTGGAGAATGAGGACAAGCATCACTACGAGTTCCTGGAGCCTGACCAGCTCCAGGCTCTTTACCGAAGCTTCGATATCACGAGGCGGCGTGGTAAACGCAAGGGAATCCAGCAGAATCGAAAGGGCTGAAGATGCCGCGTCGGCCCATCGATCGATGTCCTCCACGGCCGGGCCGAGTTCCTGGTCGACGCGACGCGCGTCGCCGGGCGTCGGCGCCGATGGCGACTCGATCGCCATGACGTAGTGCCTGTAGCCGAAGTCAGAAGGCACCGCACCGGATGAGACGTGCGGCCGGTGTATGAACCCACCTTCCTCAAGCTCCGCAATCTCGTTTCTGACGGTTGCGGGACTAACGTTCAGGCCTGACTTGCCGGCCACGGCAGAGGACGCAACCGGCGCAGCAGTGCTCACGTACTCGTCGACGATCAGATTCAATATTCGGTTTTTTCGTTCTGTGAGCATGGATTTGGCTCAGGGTAGCCCGAATGCCGACAATTGGTCTGGCGAACCTAGCACGCCGTTTTCGCAGGTGTCAATAAAATGGTAGATCAGCCGGGATGTCGGCGGCCGTTTTCAGCCTTCGCATATTCCAACAGGCAACCGTCTCGAGGGAACTCACAGGAAATCTGACATGGAAATACGCCTGGTAGGCAACACTTCGTTTCTAGTTACATCCGCGGCCGGCACCGTGGTCACCGACCCCGCGCCGGACATACTGTCCGACTCGTCTCTCAATGATGACAACGCCATTGCGTTGTTCAGCCGGCAGGGCGGGATCATCTCAAATTTCCCGGAATCGCTCACCATCCTGGATGGCCCGGGAGAATACGAAGTGTCCGGGGTGAGCGTGTTTGGCATACCAACGCCAGCCGGACCGGACTCTGCCGTGACGCGAGAGGTGACCACGCAGTTTGTGATCGACGCCGATGGGATAACGGTCTGTTCTCTGGGTTTCATTGGATCGATTCCGGAGGCCAGGGCCTTGCGGGCGGCGGGCAACATCGACGTCTTGCTCGTACCGACGACCGGCGACAGCCCCATGTCGGCGGAGCAGTTGGCGGCAACCGTCAGGATCATCGACCCGAAGGTCGTAGTGCCGTCCGGATTCGACGTAGAGTCGGGGGTAGCCGGCGAGGAACTCAGACGCTTCGTAGGGGAACTCGGGGCAAAGCCCGATGACCCGGCCCCGCGTCTGACGCTTAGCAGGACGAACCTTCCCGAGGATATGCGCGTGGTCATATTGCAGCCGCGGGCCGCGGGTTAGTCGAGTTCCCGTACAGGCTTCAGTCCCGGGCAAGGTCTCCCGAACTTGGTTTGGCGCCGCTTCCCAACGCGGCGGACGCCCGCGGCGTCCCTGACTGCCGGTGATATACCGGCCGCCTCCATCGCAGCCGGCCCGGTGGTTCCTGCAAGCGCACTGACCAGACCGCTCAGCTAACTCCCGACGGCAGCGGGCAAGGCGGCGGCGAATTACTTATCAATCACCCATGTCGGCTGCGGCCGGCGCCCCAAGGTATGAAAATGGGGTGTTGCCAGTCGTATGGGGGTTGTACATGTCGGGCGTACCCACCCCCGCGCACCACCGTGGGTACCGGCCCCGCATCGGGGTGCGGGGAGACGATGGAGGGCGCGACGAAGGGGGCTGGCCGGCTTATTTTCGTACCAATCCTCCATGCCGGTTGCCACCGACGCCACCAATCATGAAAATGGGGCGTTGCCTGTCGTATGTGGGTTGTACATGTCGGGCGTACCCACCTCCGCGCCCCACCGTGGGTACCGGGTTACCCCGGCACGACGATATGAGGGGCTGCCCAGTTTTAGATGCTGTCCGGCTCGTCGTCCGGCACCAAGTTGTGACTGCTACAAAGGGCATATAATCGACGGGATTGCGCCCTGAAAGACCTCCAACGAAAACCCACGTGATGAACACCGAGCTCAGCAACAGACCCGCCGCGGGAATGGCGAACAGCTCCCTTCCCAAGGATGGTCGACAGTGACCACAGGCCGAGACTACTACGAGGTGCTGGGCATAGGGAAAGACGCATCGCCCGAAGACATCAAGAAGGCGTTCCGGCAGCAGGCGCTCAAGTATCACCCGGACCGCAATCGTGAACCCGGCGCCGGAGACAAGTTCAAGGAAGTCGCCGAGGCGTACCAGATCCTGAACGACCCAGAGCGCCGGACGGCTTACGACCGGTTCGGTCATGCGGGCGTGAACGGAGGCAGCGCACGCGGGTTCGACGACTTCGCGGGATTCGGCGGATTCGGCGATATCTTCGATGCGTTCTTCGGTGGCGTGAGGGCTGACGGACCCCGCCGCGGCGCTGATCTTGAATACCAGGTTACGATCTCATTCCTGGAATCGGCATTCGGCGGGGAGAAATTGCTGGACCTGACTCGTACCGAGGTGTGTTCAGGTTGCAACGGGTCAAGAGCCGAACCGGGGACCGAGGTCGTGACCTGCAGTTCCTGCCGCGGCACCGGGCAGGTGCGGCGAGTCCAGCGCATGGTTTTCGGACAGTTCCAGCAGGTCACAACCTGTTCTACCTGCGCCGGCGCCGGCAGTTACCCGACCGAGGCATGCTCGCAATGCAGAGGCCGGGGCCTCGAAAGACGGCGGAGGAAGATAGCTGTAGAGATCCCCGCCGGCATCGACGACGGTTCGAGATTGCGAATCAGCCGCGAAGGTGAACAGGTAGGCGGAGGCGGTGAACCCGGGGACTTGTATGTCTACTTCCGTGTTGAACCTCACCCTCAATTTGATCGCCACGGTAACGACGTGCTCTACGCAACGGCCATAGACGTTGCCAAAGCGGCCCTCGGCGGAAAAATGACCGTTCCAACGCTTGAAGGTGAGACCGAGTTGTCCATCCCCGCCGGTACTCAGTCCGGCCAGGTATTTCGCCTGCGCGGGCGAGGGATGCCGCAGCCGGGAAGGTCCAGCCGACGCGGCGATCAGTTGGTGACCGTCTCCGTGGCCACGCCGATGAACCTGAACAAGAGACAAAGGGAACTGTTGAGGGAACTCGGCGCATCTTTCGGCGACGATCCCTCTAACGGCGCGGACGGAGGCCTCTTCGATAAGCTCAAAGGCGCTTTCGGCAGCGACGGGGTAGAAAACCGGTAGAGGGGCAAGGCGCAACACCGTTGCGATCGGGTCGTTCCGGCCATGCGCATGGGCGGCAAGACGGCCACCATCAGGACGGCAGGCAGGTAGTTTGGTATGTCCTGGTTAGAACTGTCGGTCGTCACACCCGGTGAATTCACCGAGCCCATCGTCCACCTGTTCGCCAAGCACGGCGATGGGCGCGTCGCCGTGGAACAACAGGGCGGCTACAACCCGGATGAGGGTGAGACCGGCCCTCCGGCCGACGCGCCTGTGACGGTACGCGGGTACCTTCCGCTAGACGCTACGACGGACAGCCGCAGGGCGAACATCGACGTCGGACTGAGACTTGTGGCCCACCTCGCCGATATCTCCCGTGTCAACGAGAGGGTGATAGAAGATAGCGAGTGGCAAAACCAGGAGTTCGAACCGATCCGCATAGGGCGAAGGCTGCTCATCGCTCCTCCAGGCCGGGAGAGCGCCGCCGGACCAGACGACATCGTCATTCCGCTGGCGCCGGGCATGGCGTTTGGGACGGGTCACCATCCGACCACTCGCATGTGCCTGGAATGGCTGGAAGAGATCGTAGAGCCGGGAACCCGGTTGCTGGACGTGGGGACCGGTTCGGGCGTACTGACGATCGCTGCCCTGAAGTCCGGCGCGCAACAGGCGGTGTGCCTCGACATCGACCAAAACGCCGTGGAAGCGGCGATCAGCAACCTGCGGCGTGCCGGTGTTGACGGAGGAGCGTCCGTATATAAAGGCACCCTGCCCCATCCGGAGGCGCCCGCGGGGGCGTGGGACATCGTGACCGCAAACATCTCTGCCGCAGTGCTCTGCGATATGGCCGCCGAACTCCTGGCGTGCCTGACTCAAGACGGCATTCTCATTGCGTCAGGGCTTCTGGCCGAAAGAAGAGATGAGGTCACGAGCGCCTTCAGCAAGGCGCACGGCATGGTCGTCGAGGAACGTTCGTCGGAGGACTGGCTGGCGCTCAAGGGTATGCGGCGTTGAGTTCACCGAGGTTCTACGTACCGCCTGACGCGATCCAGGGAGACAGCGTAGTCCTGCCCGACGGCGCAGCCAGGCAGGCTCGCGTCGTGCTGAGGCTTAGGCCCGGCGACTCCGTGACCGTGTTCGATGGAGGCGGGTCCGAGTGGCCGGTGACTTTGGACCGAGTCAACCGAGTCGCTGTCGAAGGCACGTTGGGGGAAAAAACGTACCCCGGCACTGAGCCGACTTGCGCCGTGTCGATCATGCAGTCGTTGATAAAGCCGGACAGATTCGAACAGGTCTTGCAGAAGGGCACCGAACTGGGGGCCCGCAAATTCGTGCCGCTGAACACCGCGCGTGTCCAGCCTGCCGACGCCAGCGCCGCGAGCAGGTCGCGATTCGAGCGGTGGCGGCGCATCGTCTGTGAAGCAGCGGAGCAGTCGGGGCGCCTGGTGGTGCCGCAGGTCGAACACGCAACCTCGTTAACGGACGCGGTGGCGCGAGAATCGGCTCACGGACCGGTCGCGTTGCTCTGGGAGGAGGCAGGGAGTTCAGCGCAGGGGTTGAGAAACGCGTTGGCTCAAATTGAGCGCGAACAACAACACCCAAGGCTTGCAATCGTGGTCGGCCCCGTCGGTGGATTCGAGGCCGGAGAGGTGGAAGACGCCCAGGCCGCTGGCGCGACGGTGATCGGCTTTGGATCGCGCATCCTTAAATCCGAGACAGCCGCCATCGCCGTGCTGGCGGCGGCGATGTTCGAACTCGGCGAGCTAGGCGGCAGGGCCTGACGACCCGCTACAACCTGACCTCCGGCTGCGGCGCCCGCCGCATCAACTCCACGAGCGCCTGCTGGGGGGAAAGGCCCTCGAACAATACCCGGTGCGTCATTTCCGTTATGGGCATTTCGACGCCGCGGCGGCGCGCGATACGCACGGCCGCGCGGGTCGTGGGCACGCCCTCCGCGGTCTGAGTCATAGCGCTGATCAGTTCACTGGGATTCGAACCGGAAGCAAGTTGTTCGCCCAGACCGCGGTTCCTGCTCAGCCCGCTGAAACACGTGGCGATCAGGTCCCCCATCCCCGAGAGCCCCGCGAACGTCTCCATTCGTGCGCCCAGGGTCACGCCGAGACGGGACACCTCATGCAGCCCCCTGGCCAGGAAAGCTGCCTTGGCGTTGGCGCCTACGCCCATGCCGTCGATGATGCCGGCGCCGATGGCGATTATGTTCTTGAGCGCTCCGCCCAGCTCAACGCCCGACACGTCGGTACTCCTGTAGACCCGGAAAACCTCAGAGTTCAGGACGCGTTGCGCAGTGATCGCCGCTTCGGATGACGGGAACGCCAGCGTGGCAGACGACACTTGGCCTTGCGCTATTTCCGGGGCGAGATTCGGGCCTGAGAGCGCTCCAACCCTGGCACGGTCCAGGTTGGGAGCTTCCTCGCAGATTAACTCGGTCATGCGCTTACCCGTCTCGATTTCGATTCCCTTCGTGCAACTGACAACTGTGGCGTCCGCCGGAAGCCACGGCGCTATCTCCCGCACGTTGGCGCGCATAGTGGTAGATGGGACGACGACGAGAACCAGGTCCGACGAAGGAAAGGCATCGCCGGGGCTCCCTGAAACCCGGATGTCAGGGTGGAGGTCGACGCCGGGTCGGGGCCTTGGGCTATGCCCGGAGGCCAGGGCCTCCGCTTCTGCCTCGCTTCGAGCCAACAGGGTTACGTCATCGCCGTTCCGTGCGCAAACCAGGGCCAGGGTTACGCCCCAGCCGGTCGTGCCCGCCACGGTGATCCTGGCCATGCCGGCTCTTCAGGAGCCCTTTGATCGGACCTCGGCCGACCTGCTTGGCTTGGCGCCGAAGGTCAGGCGTCTTTCCGTTCCCTTGATGAGGCGGCCGATATTCTCCGCGTGTCGAAAGTAGATCAACACGCAGACCGGTATCGCAAAGGCAAGGTACTCGACTTCGACGTGTCGTCCAATGACTGACAAGGCAAAGTCGCTCCTGACAATCAACACTGCGAGGAACGTCATCCCGGTCGTCGCCCCGACAAGCGATCCAATCGACACATACCTGGTCCCCATGGCGATCACGGCGCCCAGGAATGACGAGATGCCTATCGGCCACCAGAGGAAGAGCAACACTCCGAGCCCCGTCGCCACGCCCTTGCCGCCCTGGAATCGGGCGAATACGGGCCACATGTGGCCTACGACCACCAATATTCCTGCCAGGGCTACGGCGAGGTGAGGAACGTCCAGCAATTTGGCGACGGCCACCGCAACCGCGCCCTTGGCAACGTCCAGGAAGAAAACAAGCACGGCGGCTTTCGGACCAAGCGTTCGCAGCACATTCGTAGTGCCGGTGCTCCCGCTGCCGTAGCTGCGGATATCCACGCCTCGCCAGAGGCGGGTGACGATCACGCCTGACGGCGTAGACCCGATCAAATATGCCAACACAAGGGTGACTGCCCAGGTTATGTATTCGTTCACTCTCGTCCGGTCCTGAAATGTAGCCGCAAGGGAGAACCGGCAAATCCAAATGCCTCACGCAACCGGTTCTCCAAGTAACGACGGTAGGTGAAGTGTATTAGCTCAGGGGCGTTTGTGTTAAGCACGAACGTGGGAGGCGCAGTTCTAACCTGTCTGACACGGTACAGGTGAGTGGGACGACGGTTGTGGCGCGGCGGGGGATTGGCCGCCACGGCGCCGTAGACGACGCGCCTCAGGTCCGCTCCCGGGACTCTCTTCGTGAACTCGCTATGGACCTCCAGGACCTTTTCCGGCACCGCCTCGACACCTGATCCGGACAACGCGGACACGTAGAGCACCGGTACGTCGAACAGGAACTTGAACCGGTATCGAATCTGGCGCTCTGCTTCCTCGCGGGACAAGTCCAATTTCGAGGCCAGGTCCCACTTGTTCACGATCACCACGACCCCCCGGAAGGCGTCGGTGGCAAAGCCGGCAATGTGGGCGTCCTGCGCAGTTCCGAACTCCTGCGCGTCCATGACCAACAGGGCCACGTGGGACCGCTCTATTGCCTGGATCGTCCTTATGGCGCTGAACTTCTCAATTCCGGCTTCGGTCTTGCCGCGGCGGCGGAGGCCGGCGGTATCCAGGAATGCGAAGTTTCTATCGCGGAATGTTGCGCGCGTGTCCACCGGGTCCCTTGTCGTACCGGGTACGGGGCTGACGATGGCTCGTTCCTCGCCGGTCAGTGCGTTCAAAAGCGCGGACTTGCCGACGTTCGGCCTTCCAACTATGGCCACGCGCACCGAGTCATCGTCGATTGGGTCAGGCGGCTCCGGCAGGAGGGCGAAGACGGAAGACATCAGGTCCGTGAGGCCGATGCCGTGATAGGCGCTGACTGGTATTGGACTTCCCAGGCCGAGGGCGTGAAATTCCGGGGCAAAGCCCTCCCGCGCGGCATTGTCCGCTTTGTTGGCTGCCACGATCACCGGCTTTTCTGAACGCCGGACCAGGTCTGCCGCTTCGGTGTCGCCAGGCATCACGCCATCGTTTACATCGACGACGAGGACGACCGCGTCGGCCTGTTCCAGGGCTTGCGCGGTCTGTCCCTGCACTTCCTCCCACAACACCCTTTCCGGCCGTCCCTCAATGCCCCCAGTGTCGATCAGGACATAGGGGACCTCATCCCACTCTGCGTCTGTAGAAACGCGGTCGCGTGTGGTCCCCGCCTCGTCGCTCACAATGGCAAATCGACGGCCCGCCAGCCTGTTGAACAGAGTTGACTTGCCAACGTTGGGCCTGCCGACGATGACGATCACCGGCCTGGCCCGGCCTTCATCGGGACTATTCATGGCATTGGGGTTCGGGTCAGCTCCGGTTACCGGACACCAGGAATTCGATGAGGGCGGCCTGGGCCCACAGCCGATTCCCGCCCTGCTCGTACGCTATCGACCTGGGGTCGTCGAGAAGTCCGGGTGATATCTCTTCACCCGGGTGGGCCGGCATATCGTGCATGAACTTCACGCCCGGCCCTGCCAAATCGAGCAAGGGGGGATTGACCTGGTAGTCGCGGAAGGCGACGCGGCGCCGAGCCGTCTCCTCCTCCTGGCCCATCGAAGTCCAGACGTCTGTGTATACAAAGTCCGCTCCCGCCACGGCATCCTGCGGGTCGCGCAGCAGGGTCAATTCGCCTCCTGTCAGCGACGCAGTCCCACCTACCGAATCGACCGTCTCAGGCGGGAGTTCGTACCCCTCCGGTGACGCCAACACCATATGCCCACCGGTGGCGGCCACCGCGTGCGCCAGGCTCACGGCGACGTTGTTACCGTCTCCGATGTATGCCACTCTTGCGCCTTCCAGTGAACCCCGGCTTTCCAGCATGGTGAGCAGGTCGGCCATCGCCTGGCACGGGTGTTCGGCGTCGGTCAGCGCGTTCACGACCGGCACACTTGAGGCGGCCGCAAAGCGGTCCAACGTGCTTTGAGCGAATGTGCGCAGCACCGCCAGATCTGCCATTTGGGACACGATTTGGGCTACGTCCTCCGCAGGTTCGCGCTTGTCCAGCCCCACCTCCTCAGGGTTGAAGAAGATGGGCCTTCCGCCAAGCCGTTCCACCCCAATCCAGAAACTCAACTTCGTGCGGAGCGAAGGTTTTTCGAACAAGAGTACAGCCGACTTGCCATGGAGGACATCACTACCAGCGCCGCCTTTCATCTCGCGTCCCCGCACCAGGACCGGCATTATCTCTTCGATCGCGAGGTCACTGAATCTCAAAAAGTCCCGTTTCATCGATTTACTCCAGGCGGCTATATGCCGCAACGGCCCTGCACCAACATCGGGTGCAAGACTTGGGGGAACGTAAGTACACGCGGCGTTCCTGATGAACGCCCGCGGAGGCTGATCTGGGGCCGGCCTCAGGCCGGTCGGAAGACAGGCAGGGGCCTACCGTTTATTTCGGTAAAGGTCAATCGCAACGCCATGCCGATCTCGATCTCCGACGGGTCCGGTTCCACACCCACGATCCGGGTGGGCATCCGCGGCCCTTCCGCCAATTCTACAATGGCGGCGACATACGGAACGTCCCTTACGAACTCGCGGCTGGGGGCCTGGTGGACTATAGAGAACGCGTGCAGTGTGGCGTCGCCGCTCGCCGGCGCCCAACCAACTGATTTGCTCCCGCTTGCCAGGGAGAATGCCCGCGGGTAGAACTGAAACCGCCCGCTTTCGTTGCATCGCTGCAGTATCAATCGACCTTCAGCCACTGCGTCCCAGTAGGCGTCTGCTTCTTGTGAACCGTATTGGTGGCCTTCGTCTGCCATGTCCAGTGCCCTTCCGGAGAATAATCCCAGACGTTGCGCTTACACTCTGCCCAGTACGGCAGTTCCTGTCGAAGACAGGAGACCCCCGGTGCCGTGTGCGAGCGCGATGTTGCAACGGTCCAATTGTCTGTCGCCAGTCTCTCCGCGTAGTTGCCGCACGGCCTCGACGACTGTGAATATCCCGTACATCCCGGGGTGCGTATAAGACAGCCCGCCGCCGTTGGTGTTGACCGGGAACGCTCCGCCGGGCGCGGTCCGCTGGTCGGCCACAAGGTCCGGTCCCTCGCCGGGGCCGCAGAATCCCAGGTTCTCCAGGCTGACCAGGACCGTGTACGTAAACGAGTCGTAGATCATCGCCAGGTCGATGTCGGAGTGCGTCACCCCGGCCATCCCCATGGCCTGCGGCCCGGTCTTCGTTCCAAAGGCAGAGGTCAAGTCGACCATCTGGGACACCATCGAGTGATCGTGTCCCTCGGCCACCCCCAGCACTGAAACTCCACCTTTTCGGGCGTTGCGGGCCCGTTCAGCCGTGGTGATCACCACGGCCGCACCGGCATCGGTTACCAGGCAACAGTCGACAAGGTGGAACGGCCAGGCGACCCAGCGCGACTCGTGGTATTCGTCGAAAGTCAGCGCCCGGTCGTAGAAATAGGCCCGCGGGTTCAGGTTCGCCCACCTGCGTGTGGAAACTGCGATCTCGGCAAACGCCTGGCGGGCCCGGTCTTCCCCGTACCGGTGCATGTAGTTGCTCGCAGCCATCGCATAGGAGATCGGCGGCCCGATGATGCCGTACGGGTTTTCGTACTGTGCCATCGGCGCGCCGGCGTTACGAGGGATTGGCGAGCGGTCGTACCTGCCCGACTGCCCGTGCGTGATCAGCGCCACCTCGCAATAACCTGCCGCAATGGCCGCCACGGCATGGGCGATGTGAATCACGAATGACGAGCCGCCCACGGAGGTCGAGTCGGTAAACCGGGGTTCGACTCCAAGGTACTCTGCGACGTCCAGCGTGGACCATCCGGCCGTAAGCAGTCCGTCTACGTCGCTCAGCGACAAGCCGGCGTCGTCGAGCGCGTTGATCGCCGCCTCGGCATGGTGGGCAAGCGGTGACTTGTCCGGAACCTTGCCGATCTCGTCAGACTCGGCCACACCGACTATCTCGGCCGTTCCTGAAAGGCGTTTAAGTTTGGCTTCGTCTGGCATTGGTCAATCGCACCCGGTTCCGAAAGCAGGTTGAAGTTTGATTACTGGAGCGGAGAATACGGGGTGGCCGCCAGGATCTGGTTGCTGACGTTCTTGACGATCAGTCCATCCTCTTCGGACGCCGCCTTTGCTTTCTGCCACTCGGGGTCTGCCTGGAATGAGGCCCATGCGCGTTCCCTCTGCCCCTGGTCTTCGAAGGCGACGAGGTAGATGAGATCGTTGTTCGAAGGGCCGACCAAATTGGTCCAGTAGCCAATGTTCTTGATTCCGTGTTTTTCGAACAGGGCGCAAGTGTGGTCATTGAAGCGCTTGTTCAGGTTCGGCAGCCTTCCGCCGTAGCATTCGTAGATTCGCAGTTCGTAGATCAATTGGTCCTCCGGTTCCGGCTCACAGGACTGGATTCTGTCCGGGAATCGGCCGGCCGTCAACCCGTGCATCAACCCTGGCCGGTCAACTTCACCGGGCCGGCAGGGAGATGTTGTCTATGAGGCGCGTCCCGCCGACCCGCGCGGCAAGTGAAAGCAACGCCGTACGGTCGATCTCGTCCAGTTCCTCAAACGTTTCAGGGTCTGCGGCGCTGACGTACTCCACTTCAACCAGCGGCTCGCGATGGAGGACCTCCAGCATCGCCGCTCGCAGCGCTTCCCCGGAACGCTCTCCGCTCGTCCAGGCGCTCTCCCCTGCCGTCAACGCCTTGAACAACGCCGTCGCGGCCTTGCGGTGTTCGCCGGAGAGATTCACGTTACGACTGCTTAGCGCCAGGCCGTCGGGATCGCGCACGGTTTCAACCGGGACGATCTCGATGTCCATGCGAAGGTCTCTTGCGAGTCGGCTGATAACGGCGAGTTGCTGGGCGTCTTTCCGGCCGAAGTAAGCCGCGTCAGGGGTGGTGATGCTGAATAGCTTGGCCACGACCGTCGCGACGCCGACGAAGTGCCCGGGACGGCGGGCCCCTTCCAGCACGTTCGCTATCGGTCCCGGATCGACCCGGGTCGAATCGCAGGCGGGGTACATCTCCGCGCTGTGCGGCTCGAACAAAATGTCGGTCCGGTGTGCCTGAAAGATCTCGAGGTCTCGTTCCCGGTCCCGCGGATAGGAGTCGAAGTCCTCACCCGGACCGAATTGGGTCGGATTGACGAACAGCGAGGCGATCACGGTCTCACACTCCATCCTCGCGCGGGCGAGCAACGCCTCGTGGCCGGCGTGTAGAGCGCCCATGGTAGGCACGAGTCCGACCCGGCCCGGCAGTCCGCGCCGCGCCTCGTGCATCTCCTGCACGGTCTGGACTACGCGCACGGCTTCGAAGGTTCGCGCTGTTTTGCGCCCGTCGGCGTGTCTTTCACGGCGGACTCGTCCGAGAAAAACGATTCGGCGTCGCCCGGAAACGAACCTGCACGTACATCGTCGGCGTAGTTGGACATCGCTCCGCGTATAACGCCCACTAAATCTGCGTATTGCCGGGCATGACGCGGCTTGAAATCGAGCCCCAGGCCCAGGATGTCGTGAAGCACCTGCACCTGTCCATCACACGCCATGCCCGCCCCGATTCCGATGGTCGGAATCTTCAGCCGTTCCGTCACGCTGGCAGCCAATTCTGCGGGGATCAATTCCAGGACGATCGCAAACGCTCCAGCCGCTTCGACCGCAAGCGCATCGTCGATGAGCGCCGCGGCCGCCGCGGCCGACCTGCCCTGCACCCGGTAGCCGCCCATCCTGTGCACCGACTGCGGCGTCAGTCCCACGTGCCCCATCACGGCGATGCCCACGTCGGACATCCGTTGGATGACGGGCGCCACGGCACGACCGCCTTCCAGCTTGACGGCCTGCGCGCCGCCCTCTTGCAGGAGCCGGCCGGCATTTCGGACCGCTGTCCCGGTGTCGACCTGGTAACTCATGAACGGCATGTCGGCGACGATGAGCGACCGCTTGGCGCCCCGAACCACCGAAGCCGTGGCACGGGCCATGTCATCGACCGTGACGGGAATGGTCGAGTCGTACCCGAACACAACGTTTCCGATGCTGTCGCCCACGAGGATCATCGGTATCCCTACTTCGTCGGCGATGCGCGCGGTCGGGTAGTCGTATGCGGTGAGCATGGGGATCCGCTCGCCGCGCTCCTTCATAGACTGGATCCGGTGTGTCGTGATCCTTCTGGTCGCCATGTCCTTCTCCTTCCCGGTCTGCATCCCTTAGGGCTTGCAGCCGATGGCAACAGGCGTTGCCGGAGCCTTCGTGTGCCTACTTGTCACCTGGGCCGGTGAGGCCGGTTAGTGACGCTGCTTCACCAGCAGCTTTTTTCAAACAACTCTCAATCTGCGCCCTGGCAGACTCGCTGAGACCTCCCTGCTCCACCGCGTAGGGCAGGGCAGCTAACGCCAGCGACGCATATGCCCGACCTGTAGCAGGAGAGGCCTGGCGCGTCGCTTCAAGGTGCAACTGAATCGTCTCAATGTCTCCGCGAACATACGGACCGGTGATGGCCCCAGGAATGCCTCGTTCCCCGATGCCTTCCACAGTGGAAGAGACCAATGGCGTCAACAGTTCCAAAGCCCGCTGACGATCGACACCAAGGCTGCGCATCATGTCGGCTGAAAGACCAACCAGGCCGGTCAGCAGCCCGCACGCCATCACGGCTGAGGCATGGTACGCGGCCCTGACCTCTTCGGAAATCTCGACCGTCCTGCCCCCCAGGCCGTGGGCCAGTTTCGTCATCCAGGCACGCAGGCCGGCAGACCGTGATTCGATGCCGAACGCGATTCCGGAAAACCTGTGGGCCAGGTCCGGGCCGGGAAACGTCTGGAGCGGGTGGAACCCACCGGTGACAGCGCCCTGCCGTTCGACAGCGGCCATTACCGACAACGGTTGCGCGCCGGAACAGTGAATCACCGACTGGCCGGCTCTCCACCGTAGCGAATCGCAGACCGCCGCGATGCTGCCGTCATCCACGCATATGAACACCGCGTCGGCGGCATCTGCAACCTGCTGAGCGCTTTCAGTCACCTTCGTTCCTGATATCCGTTCTGCCA
The DNA here is from genome assembly GCA_034421215.1 of Dehalococcoidia bacterium. GTDB lineage: Bacteria > Chloroflexota > Dehalococcoidia > Lucifugimonadales > Lucifugimonadaceae. The sequence continues at coordinate 70,885 of DAOUKO010000042.1, read as the reverse complement.
GCCACTTCCCATGTTCCGGCCGGCGCGTGCTTGCTGCTGCAACCGTGTACCCGGCGGTCGCCATGGCCTGTGCAAGGCTCGAACCCAAACGGCCCGCGCCGATGATGCCAACCGTCGAAGGAACCGTGAATTCTGGTTCAGGCATCCCGGTCACCTCTTAACGACTCCCTTGCCGGCAGGATTCCGCCCAAAGCGGTTGCCGATTCCACGGCGTCGATGATGGCAGCGCACATTGCGCGTAGTGCGCCTGCGTGTAGTTCGTCTGGGGTCGGGGCGACGGCACGCGTGCCGGTGGCGAGCGAAAACACGATGTCGCCATCGTTGGAGGTGTGTGACGGCCGGATAGCCATTGCGATGGCGTCCTGGCCTGCCATAGCCAACCTGGCCGCACCGGGTTTGTCCAGCGGCGCGTCCGTCGCCACTATGCCGAGGGTTGTGTTCCTGAAGAACCGGCGGTCCTTGGGGGGATCGGACAAGAGTATTTCGACCGAGTCCTCGAAGCCCGAGCCATCCTCTTTGATTGGACCGGCGATCACTTCGCCGGTGGAGGGATCGACGATGCCGCCGGATGGGTTGACTGCCACCAGCGCGCCCACAGTCGCCCCTCCGGCCAACCGGACTGCGGCGGTTCCTATGCCGCCCTTCACGCTCCGGATCCGACCCCTCATGCCGCCGATGGTGGCCCCGGTTCCGGCGCCCACGCTGCCGGTCTCGAATTCGCTTCCAGCCGCGCAACATGCAGCGTACCCGTCTTCCGCGGTCGGCCTGACCCTGTGCGTGACCATTCCGAGGTCGAAGAGGATAGCCGCAGGCACGATGGGGATGGTCGCACGCCCCACGCGGAGGCCGCGGCCGTGTTCTTCCAGGTACCGGACCACGCCTGTGGCGGCGTCCAGGCCGAACGCGCTACCGCCGGCTAGCAAGATGGCGTTCACCCACCTCGCCTGGGCCAACGGGTCGAGAAGGGCCGTCTCGCGGGAGCCGGGAGCCGCGCCCCGGACCTCCACGCCTGCCGTGGCCGTTGGATCGCAGATAACCGCCGTGCAGCCGGTCGCGTTGGTCGCGTCCGTCCAATGACCAACCCGGATGCCGGTCACATCCGTGATCCTGCCGTGTTCCTGCGGCCGTGCGTTGTTGGTGGCGTCGACCAAGCGTGCGCCCCGTATCACGAGTATCCGGCAACGCAGACGAGGCCAGCAGAGTTGAGGGCCAGCTAAAGGTCGTCAAGTCCGGGGTCACCGGTACCTGCGCCGCGGGCCGTGCATACTGCTACAGCAGGACTCGCCTCTTGCCGGTCCGGTATTTCCCAATGCCTCTGATTAGGGGCAAGGGTCCAGCCTGACGAGAGTAGGCGGTATCGGAAGATTAACACAGCGCGCACCTGAAATTGAGATGATTCAAATCAGGTGAAACAGGCGCGCCGGGGCAGGCAAAGAGAGTATACTTTTCGAAATTCGCCGCGGCGGTAATTCGGTTCGCAGGTCCGGCGCAACCACGCCCCAATTTCCACCCGGCCCTCGGTTCATCCAGGAGCATTGTCCCGTTGTCACGATCATTGAAAGAACTGAGACCGGCCTACGGATTCGACGATGTTGCCATCGCCCCCGGCGACGTGACCATCAACCCCGAGTTGGTGGACATTTCTACGAGCCTGAATGGCGTTCGGCTCAACATCCCCTTCATGGCTTCCGCCATGGACGCAGTTGTCGATCCGGCCTTCGCAGTGTGCCTCGGCAAACTGGGCGGACTGGCTGTCCTGAATCTTGACGGTCTGCAGGTCCGGTACGAGGACCCTGCCTCCCTTTATTCGGAAGTCGCCGAGGCGCCGCGCGAAGACGCTACCGAACTCCTGCAGAAACTGTACACACAGCCGATTCGAGACGAGCTTGTGGGCCGCCGCGTGCAGGAAATAAAGCAGGGAGGCGTGGCTGCCGCGGTCTCGGTAATACCGGCGAACACCAAGCGACTGGCGCCCCTGGCGGCCGAGGCAGGCGCCGACGCAATCATCGTGCAGAGTACGGTCACGACGGCCCGGCACATCTCCAGAAGCCTCCGCGGGGTGATATTTTCCGAGATCATCGAACAGGTGAAGACTCCCGTCATCGTTGGGAATACCGTCAGCTACGACGTCACCCGAGAACTGATGGCCGAGGGCGTCCATGGCGTCCTGGTGGGCGTAGGCCCGGGGGCGGCGTGCACGAGCCGGGAAGTGCTGGGCGTGGGTGTGCCGCAGGTGACCGCAACCCTCGACTGCGCCGCCGCGCGCGAGGACCATTACAAGGAGACCGGCAGGTACGTGCCGATCATCACCGACGGCGGGATCCGTACGGGTGGAGACGTGTGCAAGGCCTTTGCCGCGGGCGCCGACGCCGTTATGATCGGGACCCCGTTCGCCCAGGCGACCGAAGCGCCGGGACTCGGTTACAACTGGGGCATGGCCACGCCGCACACCTCGTTGCCCCGCGGGACCCGCATCCAGGTCGGCACCCGGGGATCGCTCGAACAGATCCTGTTTGGCCCTTCTTCCAAGACCGACGGCACCGAGAACCTCGTCGGCGCCCTCCAGATCTCCATGGGCATGACAGGCGCCAACAACATCAGGGAATTTCACTCGGCAGAGTTGATGTACGCTCCCGCGGTCAAGACCGAAGGCAAGGTCTTCCAGATGAGCGGGCTCGGCTCATGAGCGCCCACCGCCATTAGCCGGCCTGCGGGCCGCACCAACCGCGCGCCTCGGCAGTAACGGCGCGCGCGGAGATTCCGCCATGTCAATTCGCGTACCGCGAGGAACCTACGACATCCTGCCGGACGAGCAGCCGTACTGGGAATTTGTCACGTCCAGGGCTGCGGACGTGGCGCGCCAGTTCGGTTATGGCCAGGTCGAAACTCCGATGTTCGAGTCGACCGACCTGTTCGTCCGCGGTGTCGGCGTCGAGACGGACATCGTCCAGAAGGAGATGTACTCCTTCGAGGACCACGGTGGAGACTCGCTCACCCTGCGGCCTGAGGGCACAGCCGGCGTTTGCAGGGCATACATTCAACACGGCATGCAGAACCAGCCGCAGCCCGTCCGCCTCTACTACATCGGGCCGATGTTTCGTTATGAGAGGCCGCAGGCGGGACGGCTCAGGCAACACCATCAGTTCGGCGTGGAGGCGATCGGCGACCCCTCAGCACGCGTGGACGCAGAGGTAATCGAACTCGCGCTCCGGTTCCTCTCCGGTATAGGCATGCGCGGTTTGACGATCAAGTTGAACAGCATCGGCGACGGCGATTGCAGGCCGGGGTACCTGGAAGCGTTGCGGGGCTACTTTCGTCCGCACGCCGGAAGGTTGTCCCCGCTTGACCGCGGCCGCCTCGAACGAAGTCCGCTCAGGTTGCTGGACTCGAAGGAACCGTACATGCTCGAACTGGGAGCGGGAGCGCCGCGCTCGGTCGACTACCTCAACGAGGCGTGCCGCGAACACTGGAACGAGACGCTCGCGCACGTTGAGGACCTCAAGCCGCTCTATCCCGGTTTCAATGTTCAGATCGATCACCGGCTGGTCCGAGGCCTCGACTACTACACCCAGACCGTGTTCGAAATACATCCGCCCGACGAGGGGGCGCAAAGTTCGGTGCTGTCCGGCGGCCGGTACGACGGCCTGATAGAAGAGCTGGGAGGACCGCCGACGCCGGGTGTCGGCTTTGGCAGCGGCATAGAGCGGCACATACTCAACCTCAAGCGCCAGGACTCAGGCCCGGCTTCCGACCAGCGGCGTCCGGAAATTGTCGTAGTCCACATAGGCGATGAGGCGCGCCGTCCCGCGGCTTCTCTTGCTTCGCAGTTGCGCAGCGAAGGGTTGTCAGTCATCGTGGCCCCGGACCGTTCGATGCGGGGACAGATGCGTTATGCAGGCGGTCTATCGGCTGAGTACGCCTTGATCGTCGGCGGCCGGGAACTGGAACGAGGCGCGGTCTCGCTCAAACCCCTTGCCGGCGGCGACCAGACAGAGGTCCCGATCGACGCCGGCCGAATTGTCGAAGTCGTAAGGGGCGGCTGAACACGGCTCATCCCGGGTGGGCTGATATTCTCGAATCATGCAAGACGCAACCATATCCCGCATCAAGCAGATGGCTGACCGCCACGGCGAAATCGAACGCGAGATGTCGCGGCAGGAGGTCGCGTCCAATCCGGCGGCCCTACGAAAACTTGGGCGGGAATACACCGAACTGCAGACCGTCATCGACCTCTGGGCAGACTACAAGCAGGCGCAAGAGGGCCTTGACCAGGCAAAGTCCTTCATTGCGTCTGAGTCCGATCCGGAGATCCTCGATCTGGCCCGAAGCGAAGCGGATGAAATGACGAGTCGGTTGGAGGTACTCGACAGCCAGATAAAGACCGCCCTGCTGCCGAAGGACGCCACCGAGCAGGCCGACGCCGTGGTGGAGATCCGCGCCGGGGCCGGAGGGGATGAGGCGGGACTGTTCGCATCGGAACTGCTTCGGATGTACCAGCGCTATACCGAACGCCGGGGATGGACGGGGAAGGTCATCAGCCTGAACGCCACCGGGGTAGGGGGCATCAAGGAGGTCATATTTGAGGTTGAAGGGGAAGGGGCGTACGCCCGCCTGAAGCACGAAAGCGGGGTGCATCGCGTGCAGCGGGTGCCCGTCACCGAGTCGCAGGGCCGCATACACACCTCTACCGCAACGGTGGCCGTTCTGCGGCGCGCAGAGGACATTGACATACAGATCAACGATTCCGACCTGAAGATCGATGTTTTCCACGCCGGAGGTCACGGCGGTCAGAACGTAAACAAGGTGGCGACCGCCATCCGAATTACTCATCTCCCGACCGGCACTGTCGCCGTGTGCCAAAACGAACGGTCCCAAATACAGAACCGGATGCAGGCCATGGACATACTGCGCAGCCGGCTGTGGGACATGGAACTGCGGAGGCGACAAGCCGAAACGAGCGCCGACAAGCGCGCCCAGGTGGGGACCGGCGACAGGTCGGAAAAGATCCGCACCTACAACTACCCTCAGACCCGCATCACGGACCACCGCATCAACCTGAACAATCACCAGCTAGAACGCGTCCTGGACGGCGAACTGGACGAATTCATCGACGCGCTTCTCCGCGAAGAACAGGCGCTGAAGTTGGCCGCGCTCAGTACGGCGGGCTGACCGAACCGGTACCTGGAACGATGCAGGTCCGCCCAGCCATCCGCAGGCGCTTGGGCCAGGACACCCAGCTTCGCGGTTCACGGCAGTGAACATCAGGCAGACATATTCCGACGCGGTCAACAAGCTGCGCGCCGCCGGGGTGCCGGAGGCTGAGACCGAAGCGCGGTTGATGATTCAGCACGCGGCCGGGCTCGACACGAAAGCACTCATCACGGCCTTCGACTCACCCTACCCCGAGCATCGACGGGAGAAGTTAGCCGGTTTGTTGCGCCGTCGTACCCGGCGCGAACCGCTGGCCTACCTCGTCGGCCACAAGGAGTTTTTCGGCAGGGACTTCGACGTGGACGCCCGGGTCCTGATACCGCGGCCGGAGACCGAACTGCTGGTCGAACTTGCTATCGGGTTCGCGCCATCGGTAGGTTACGCCGGGCTGAGAATCGCCGACATTGGGACGGGAAGCGGTGTGCTCGCAGTAACCCTGGCCGCCGAGCTGCCGGACGCAACGGTCACGGCCGTGGACATCGACGCCGACGCCCTGGATGTGGCCCGCCGAAACGCCGAGAAGGTCGGTGTCGAAGACCGGGTGACGTTCGTTCATTCCGACTTCGAAGACCTGTCCGTCGGCCGCTTCGAAATCGTAGTGTCAAATCCACCCTACGTCCGCAGCGGGACGATGCAGGAGCTAGAACCTGAGTTGTCGTTCGAGCCTGTACGGGCCCTGGACGGCGGCGAGGACGGCAGGGCGGTCCTGGACCCGCTCATCGACGCCCTGCCCGGTTTGCTAGTGCCCGGTAGAGGAGCGGCGTTCATAGAGATTGACCCGCCTCTTGCCGGCACGTCGGTGCGGCGCGCGTCCGAAGTACTGCCCGGCTCGCAAGTCCACGTAGTCCAGGATCTTGCAGGCCTGGACCGGTGCGTTGCGATCTACTGGGAAGGTGCAGAAGGCCCGTAGAGGCCCGGGTGGCGCAAGGTCTAGCGCTTGGTGTATTGCGGCGCCTTGCGGGCCCGCTTCAGCCCGTACTTCTTGCTTTCCTTCATCCGGGGATCGCGGGTGAGCAGCCCGGCTGCCCTCAGACGAGGCTTGAGCGATTCGTCCATTACGACCAACGCCCGGGCGAGTCCGTGAGCGAATGCGCCGGCCTGGCCGGATGATCCTCCGCCGTGGGTCTTCGCAACGACGGTTACTTCAGACCGTGTGTTGGTGACCATGAGCGGTCGAAGGGCAAGCTGCTGCCAGGAGTCGACCGGGAATACCTCTTCGACGGGTTTGCCGTTGACGGTAACCGGCCCCTGGTTCGCGTAGACGCGCACGCGTGCGACGGCGTTCTTCCGCCGTCCTGTCCCATAGTAGTACTGCTGCTGCGTCAACTAAGCGTCTCCCGGTGCATCTTTTTTCTGGTCTTCTGCTGCCGCATCGTCGCCAGCATCAGCCCGCACCGGTTCGGTCACCGGCGGCGGCGATGGCTCATCCTCTACCGCGGCGTCTGCGCTGGCTTCAACGGCCGGAGCAGGCGGATCTGCAGGCGTCGCCTCTTCGGACGTTTCACCTGCGGCGACCGCCGCTGCGGAGGCTGCAGACCGTGTTCTGCGGCGGCGGCGGCGCCTGGCCGGCTTCTTCGGCTCTTCCGCGGCCGGGGCTTCTTCCTCTGCTGCCTCAACCGTCGTGGCTTCGGCAGCGACCGGTTCCGGTGCGCCATCAGCGGGCGTGGTGGACTTGCGGCGCCGTCGCCTGGTCGGTCGCTTCGTCTCTTCGGCGGCTGTTTTTGTCGCTTCTTCAGCGGCCTCGACCGCCTCAGCCGCCAGTCGTTCGATCCGCCGAATGGAGCCCGTTACCTGGGCCATGTGCGGGTGTGTTTCGTCCGCGTATACCTTGAGACGACCGTACATTCTGTCGCCCAGCTTGGACTTCGGCAGCATGCCGCGCACCGCGTGTTCGATGATCCGTGTCGGGTGAGTCTGCATCACCCTCTCGTACGGGATCTCTTTGAGATTGCCGGGGTATTGGCTGTGCCTGCGGTAGACGATCTGTTGGCTCTTGTTGCCCGTGGTGCGCACCTTTTCGGCATTCACGACCACGACGAAGTCCCCCGCACTTAGATGTCGCACGTACCCGGGCTTGTGTTTGCCCATGAGCAGCCACGCCACACGGCTGGCGAGCCGACCAAGCACCTCGCCCGAAGCGTCTATGACGTGCCAGTCTGCAACCAGATCCTTGGCTCTTGGGTTATAGGGTTTGATTTTGGTAACCATGTCAGTCCCGGAGTACGTCGTCTCGTCTCATCTATCGTACAGGCAACCGGCCGGGCAAACCGCCCGGATAGTTGATGGAAACCAGGCAAAGCCCGCGAGCCGGCATGACGTTGGACGCTGCCCCGCGCTTCGATTTCTCAAGCAACTCGCGCACGACTCCCGTATCAGCCTTGCCTCTTCCGATTTCTGAAAGCAAGCCCGTTATTCGCCTGACCTGCTGGTGGAGAAACGCGTTTGCGGTGATCGTGAACTTCACTATGTCGCCACTGCGTTCGACGGCCGCGTTTTGGACATTTCTGACCGTAGACGCATCCGCATCGGTGGCCGGCCCTGCGAAAGCTGCAAAGTCTCGTTCCCCCATCAACTGCCTGCAGGCCGCATCCATTGCTGCCTCATCGAGGCGCGATCGCATGTGCACCGCAGTGCGGCGGTCTATGACGGGTGGTGAATCGGCGTCTGTCATCGTGTATTCGTACGTGCGGTTGCGGGCATGCCGCCTTGGGTCGAACTCTGCGTCTACCGTTGCTACTTCTCTGATCTTGATGTCCTCTGGCAGGTAGTAGTTGAGGGCATTCCTTATGTCCCGGGTTTCCAGGCCCGTCTCGGCATCGAGCGCCGCTACCTGGCCTATGGCGTGAACTCCTGCGTCGGTCCTGCTCGCCAGCATAAGGCGATGCGGTCTGCCGAATAGCTCCTTTGCGGCTTCTTCCAACTCTCCCTGGACCGTTCGGACATGCGCCTGCAACTGCGATCCGTGAAATGCGGTCCCCTCATATTCGACGATCAGTCCGATCCGCATTCTTTACCGCGGCTCGTCCTGGCTCCGCCCCTAGACGAGCTCGAGGACCGCCATCTCCGCGGCGTCCCCCTTGCGGGGTCCCAACTTGGTTATTCGGGTATAACCGCCGTCCCGTTCGCTGTAACGGTCCGCGAGGTCGTCAAACACCTTTCCGACGATCTGGCGCTCGTTGATGAAAGCGGCCGCCCGGCGCCGGTCGTGCAGTGATCCGGCTTTGCCCAGGGTGACCATCTGTTCGGCAATGGGCCGCACTTCGCGGGCCTTCGCCAACGTCGTACGGATTCGTTCGTGTTTGAATAACTCGGTCACGAGGCTTCGAAACAGCGCTTTTCGCTGGTTGCTCGGTCGGCCGAGTTGGCGGCCCGTAACTCTATGTCTCATCGCCGGATTCCCCGCTTGCCGCCTGCACGGCAGCCAATTCTTCCGACTCGTCCTGCCCGTCACCCGCCTCCGGCTCCGGCTCTTCACCCGTTTCGAGCTCTTCGCCCGACTCCAGGATCCCGTGCGCCCTTAGCGTGCCGTACAGCTCGTCCAGGGACTTCTGGCCGAAGTTTCGTATGGCCAGCAAGTCCTCTCTTGACATCGAGAGCACCTCGCCAACCCGGTTGACGTCCGCCCTCTTCAGGCAGTTCAAGGTCCTGGCAGACAGATCGAGCGTCTCGATCAGCATGTTATAGACCTCGTGCGATACCCCGGGCGGGAATCCGACAGACTCATCGTCTTCCGGTTCCTGTTCCAGTGTCGAGAACAGGTAGAACTTCTCGATGAGAAGGTTCGAGGCCTTGCGAACAGCTTCCAGGGGCGTGATGGTCCGGTCCGTCCACACCTCCAGCACGAGTCGCTCGAGGTCCGACCGTTGGCCGATCCGCGTCCGCTCCGTCCGGAAATTGGCCTTCCTGATGGGCGTGAACACCGAGTCGACGGGCAGCACGCCAATTGGCAGTCCCTCGTCGTGGGCAGCGGGCACATAGCCGGAACCCTGCTCGACGTTGAACTCCACTGAGAGCCTGGCCTTTGGAGAATCGAGCGTCGCCAGGTGGTGTTCGGGATTGACGATGTCGAAGTCGGCGGTCGCCATAATGTCGCCGGCCCGTACCTCTCCTTCGCCGTCCACTTCCAGCCGGAGCCTGCCGGTCCGGTCTACGAGGGATCGCAGCCGGATTCCCTTGACGTTCAGCAGGAATTCGCCAACCTCTTCACGCATGTGCTCGATGGTGGTGTACTCATGCAGCACGCCCTCGATTCTCACCCACGTGATTGCCGTACCCTGCAATGAACTGAGCAGCGCGCGACGCATGGGATTGCCCAGGGTCACGGCCCATCCCCGCTCCAGCGGTTCTGCCACGAAGCGCCCATAAACTTCACCGAGTTCCTCGATCTTTATAGCAAGATCAGGAGTCTCGATCTCGGGAGGGGCAAATTCCTCCGGCGGCGTGATGCCGTACATCCGTTCCAGCATCCGGGCTACCTCCTCGAGTAGAACTCAATAATCAGGCGCGTATCAACGCCTGTATCGACTTCGCCAACTTCCGGCAGGTTGACCACCTCACCGGACGCGTTATCTGTATTCAATTTCAACCAACTGGGGGGACTCTTGCGTTCCAGTCCGGCAGAGACGGTCTTGAACAACTCCGTGTCCTTGGACTGGTCTCTCCAGGTAACAACGTCGCCCGCGCTTACCTGGAACGAGGGTATGGTCGCCCTTCGTCCGTTGACCCTGATGTGTCCGTGTTTAACGGTCTGTCGAGCCTGCGACCTGGAATCTCCGAACCCGAGGCGAAAAACGACGTTGTCCAGCCGCCTCTCCAACAACTGCATCAATACAGCGCCGGTTACGCCGCGAGACCGGGCGGCCTTGTCGAGATATGTCCTGAACTGCTTCTCGAACACACCGTATATGTGACGGGCCTTCTGCTTCTCCCGCAATTGCGCGCCGTGTTCCGATATCCGGCGCCGGCGCTGCATCATCGACTTGTCGCCGGGCGGTCCCCTGCGCCGTTCGATGGCGCAGCGGGGGGTCATGCAGCGCTCGCCCTTCAAAAACAGTTTCTCGCCCTGCGCTCGGCAGAGTCGGCAAACCGGTCCTGTATATCGTCCCATATCGGTCCTTGTGCTTATTGGGTCGGGTGGATCAGCGAGACCTGTCGGTGCGGCCGCGCTCTTCTAGTCTCAGGCCGCGGGCTCAGACTCTTCGTTTCTTCGGGGGCCGACAACCGTTGTGAGGCGCCGGTGTCACGTCCTTGATGCTTACGACCCGAATACCCGCGCTTTGAAGGGCCCTGATTGCCGCTTCCCTTCCGGCGCCTGGACCCTTGATGAACACGTCAACGGTCCGAAGTCCCTGCTCCATTGCCTGACGGGCCGCGTTGTCACCGGCGCGCTGCGCGGCGAAGGCGGTTGACTTCCTGGAGCCCCTGAATCCCATAGCGCCGGCGCTGCTTGCTGCGATTGCATTGCCCGCGGGGTCGGTCAGCGTGATGATCGTGTTGTTGAATGTTGCGGTAACGTAGGCCCGTCCCTGCGGAACGAACTTCTTTTCGCGTCTTCTGGATCTCGGTCTTCTGGGCATGCGCAGTCTCGGTCTCGGTCAGAACTGAAGTGGTTCGGGCAGCGGAACGCCCGCCTGCCGTAATGCGGGAGATTCCCTAGTGTTTGGCGGTTCTCTTCTTGCCGGCAACGGTAGCGCGCCGTCCGCGTTTCGTGCGGCTGTTGGTACGGGTGCGTTGGCCCCGGACCGGAAGACCGCGTCGGTGGCGCAGGCCGCGATAGGCCTGAATGTCTACGAGGCGGCGGATGTTCATCTGCGTTTCCCGGCGAAGGTCACCCTCGATCAATACGCCGGTACGACCTATGGCGCTGCGTATGCGCGCAAGGTCTTCCTCATTCAACTCCCTCACGCGCGGGTTGTGAGCGAGTCCTACCTCATTTACGAGCCTCTTCGAAACTGTGGGCCCGATGCCGTGAATCGCGGTCAACGCGACTTCAAGCCGGCGATTGTCCGGCACATTAACTCCCGCTATCAACGCCATAGTGTCTACCTAGCCTTGCCGCTGCTTGTGCTTCGGGTTGGTGGTGCAGAGTACCCGAACTACGTTGCGCCGGCGGACCACCTTGCAACTGGCGCATATGGGCTTTACTGAGGCTCTGACCTTCATGCTGTGTGCCTTTTGCCGTCACTCCGCGTGCGGTCCATATCCGAAGTCCGCAACGATAGGAGAAGTGGCCGTTTACTTGAATCGATACGTAATTCGCCCGCGCGTCAGGTCGTATGGTGACAACTCAACCAGTACGCGGTCCCCGGGGAGAATCCTGATGAAGTTCATTCGAATCTTCCCGGAAGCCCGTGCCAATACTTCGTGGCCATTCGGAAGTTCCACTCTGAACGTGGTGTTGGGCAAAGCCTCGCTAACCAGGCCTTCAACCTCTATTGCCTCTTTTTTGGCCAAATGTCTCCCGAGTTTCCGACTCCAAGGTTTCAACCGTCAATCGAACGCGGAACGCGCCAAATCCACCAGCCTCTCGCATCGGTCTGAATTCACGGCCCGGCTTGAGTATGGCGCCACAAACCGCCAATTGGTTGGCGCTAAGGCTGGAAAACATGAGGCGGTGCGTCAAACGCTCAACTTGTAAAGTATATCGACAATCTGCACTGAATTAAAGCCCGGACGCACTGACCGCAGCCTCAACCAACCGGGCGTTTACTTCGCTTGTCGATCCCTCGCCGTCTACCTCTACAAGCAGGCCCACGCCCTGGTAGTAGCCGACGACCGGCAGAGTCTGCTCTTCGTATACCTTCAACCGGCGGACCACGGCTTCGGGACGGTCGTCCTCCCGCACTAGATATTCTCCGTCGCAATCGGCGCGGTCGTCGCACCTGACGGTCTTGCCGGCGCCCGGCTGGTCCAAAGTGAACGGTTTGCTGCATTTAACGCAGATCGCTCGACTGGACAGCCGCCGCACGAGTTCGTCACGGTCGACTTTCAAGTTAATCGCCGCATCCAGCGGCGCGCCCAGACGGGCCAGTTCAGCGTCCAACGCTTCGGCCTGCGTCACGGTACGCGGAAAACCGTCGAGGATCATCCCGGACGCGTCCCGCAAGCGGCCCTTGATCATGCCGATGATCACATCGTCCGGCACTAGATCCCCGCGATCCATGAATGACTTCGCCTGCCTGCCCAACTCTGTGCCTGCCTGGATTTCGAGCCGGAGCATGTCTCCGGTGGCGAGGTGGACCGCGCCGAATTCAGACGCAAGCGACGCTGCCTGCGTGCCTTTGCCCGCGCCCGGCGGTCCCAGAAGAACAATTCGCATTTTGACGGCCCGGCGCTTCGTCGTTACCTGATGAAGCCTTCGTAGTTGCGCATGAGGAGTTGCGCTTCCAATTGACGCATCGTGTCCAGGGCGACACCCACGAGAATCAGGAGGCTGGTGCTGCTGATGATGCTGGTGGCTGCGTCGAGGCCCGACACAAGGCCAGCGATGTACGGGATGATTGCGATGAATCCAAGGAACAACGCCCCGCCCCAGGTGATGCGTACAAGCACCCTCATCAAGTACTCGTGGGTCGGTCTGCCGGGACGTATTCCGGGAACGAAACCACCGTTCTTCTGAAGGTTTTCCGCAAGGTTCTGCTGATTGAAAACGACCAGCGTGTAGAAGAACGTAAAGAGCACGACCAACAGGAAGACCGCGATCCAGTAAAACAGGCTCGCCGGCCCAAGGCTGGTCGCAAAGAAGTTGGCAATCTCCGCGCCGATCGCGCTACTTCCCGGATTGACGAAGAAGTTAGCCAGGTACGCGGGCAGGATGAGCAACGAAAACGCGAATATAAGCGGAATCATGCCCGCAGAATTGACGCGCAAAGGTATATAAGACGACCCCGCCTGCCGGTACATACGGCCGCCGCGGAACACGCTGCGCCCGTACTGGACGGGAATCCTCCTTTGTGCCTCATTGAAAAACACGATCAGGTAGATGGTCACCAGTCCGATGGCGACCAGGATGAGCACCTGGAAGAGTTGGTCACGCAGCAGCCACAACTGGCCAAAGATGCCCGGGAACGCAGTCACGATTCCGGCGAAGATGATTAGCGAAATACCGTTGCCGATTCCCTTTTCGGTGATTAACTCACCCATCCAGACCAGGAGCATCGTTCCGGCCGTCATCGCGGTCAGAATCGTAATCGTGTTCAGCGTGTTGTCGCCGAAGCCGATTCCGGAAATCGCGGCGCCCTGAGAGGTGGTGAATGTACTCGCCAACAGGTTCAACTGGCCGTAACCCTGCATGAAGGCAAGCGGCACCGTCAGGTAGTGCGTGTACTGGTTGATCTTCTGCCGACCATAATCGCCTTCCTGTGAAAGGGCCTTCAGGCTCGGCACGATCGGCGTCAGGACCTGGATGATGATCGAGGCCGTGATGTACGGGTACACCCCGAGCGCCGCGATGCTCAGATTGCGCAGCGCGCCGCCGCTGAACAGGTCCAGGAATCCCAGGATGGGGTTGGCTTCAAATGCAGCGCCCAACGCGGCGCGGTCGACGCCCGGGACCGGAACGTGGGCCAGGAACCGGAAGATGATGAGTATGCCGAGCGTAAACAGGATGCGATACCGGAGGTCCGGTATCCGCATTGCGTCTATGACGGCCTGAAGTAAAGCCGGGCGGCCCGAGTCGACATTTTGAGCAGGGGCGTCCCTTAACATCAGTCCGGTTTGGCGGAGGAGTCGGCAAGCAAAGTCGCCGTTCCTCCAGCCGATTCAATCTTTTCCCTTGCGCTCTTGCTGAAGGCGTGCGCCGTCACGTGCAGGCTGCGGGACAACTCCCCACCGCCCAGGATCTTGACCTTGTCCCGCTTGCGCCTCACCAATCTCCGCTCCGTGAGAAGTTCCGGGGTTACTTCCGCGCCGTCCTCAAATGCCTGGAGGCTTTGGACGTTCACGGGGCAATACTCGGTCCGGAAGAGGTTCGTGAAGCCCCGCATGAATGGGAGCCGTTTCACGAGCGGCAACTGGCCACCTTCGAACACCGTCGGAAGGTTCTCCTTTGCCTTTTGTCCCTTGGACCCGCGGCCGGAATAGGTCCCGCGTCCGCTGCCGCGGCCCCTGCCTACTCGCGTTCGGGATTTTTTTGACCGGTGGGCCGGTTTTAGTTCGTGTAGTCCTGGCATGTGTCTGTTCGTTGGCTATCCGGTCGCCGTGAAACGACGCCTTCCCCTTCGCTACTCGATGACGGTTACAAGGTGTTCCACTTTCTTGATCATCCCGCGCACGGCCGGTGAGTCGGCCTGCTCCACTTCGTGCCGAATACGGCGGAGACCCAGCGACCTTAGCGTTGCGCGTTGCGACGGCTTTGCCCCAATGGCGCTCCTCACCTGCCGGATGCGTATGTTCTTGATTTTGGGTTTTGCCATGGTGGCGAACTATCCAGGTGTCTCGGATGACTGGGTCGGCGCCTGTGCGGACGGCGTCCCTTCGGACGCTGGAGCAGGTGATGCTTCAACCGGCTTTGGCTCAGGCGACGCGGCTGTCGCTGTCGCAACAGGAGGGGTCTCTGTGCGCGGAGGAACGGTCAGAGTCATTACAGGCGTAGGAGAAGCGCCAAGATTCCGGCGACGTCTGCTTTCCGCAACAGGGTCTCTCATCTGATCTAGCGCTTTCATCGTCGCCTTGACGATGTTGATTGTGTTGCTCGATCCGTAGGTCTTCGAAAGCACGTCCCTGACGCCGGCCGCTTCCATGACGGCCCTGACCCCGCCGCCGGCGATGATGCCCGTGCCAGGCGCAGCCGGCATCAACAAGACCTTTGCCGCTCCGTACTTGGCGACCATCTCATGCGGGATTGTCGTCTCTCTCAATTTGATCGGGTGCATGTCTTTGCGCGCCACAGACGTCCCTTTGCGGACGGCGTCCGGCACTGCGCCGGCCTTTCCGAGTCCCGAACCGACGTTGCCGGCTCCATCCCCCACTACCACCATGGCGTTGAACGTGAGGTGACGACCGCCCTTGACCACTTTGGACACTCGACGAATCTTCACGACCCTTTCTATGAGTCCTGAGTCTTCCGTCTCGTCTCGCCGCGATCTCCGGTCGCCGCGTCCGCCGCGGCCCCCGCGATCTCCCCTGGGTCCTCCACGACCCCCATCTCTCCTGGGTCCGCCCGGGCCGCCATCCGTCCAGGAACCGCCGGACCCTCTGTTTTCGCGGCCACCCCGGTCTGTGCTAACCATCTAGAAATCCAACCCTTCGGACCTGGCTGCATCCGCCAGAGCTTTGACCCTGCCGTGATACCGATAGCCGCCGCGGTCAAGTACTACCTTTGAAATACCGGCCGTCCTGGCGCGCTTGGCAACCGCCTCGCCGACGATGACCGCGCCACCCACCTTTCCGGCGGACTGGCAGTTCTCCCGCAACTCAGGTTCGAGTGAAGATGCCGCCACAAGTGTGTGGCCTCTTTCATCGTCGATGATCTGCGCGTAGATCTGCTTCACGCTTCGAAACACCGCAAGCCGCGGCCTTTCGGCCAGACCTCTGACACGCGCCCTGATCCTGCGATGCCTGATCCAGCGCGGCCTCCGGTCAAACTTTCGTTTACCCAATTAAGTCAACGCCCCCGTGGCGGCCTTGCCGGCCTTGCGCTTGATCTGTTCGTCGGCGTACTTGATCCCCTTACCCGTATAGGTATTGGGCCGCCGGATGCTGCGAATCTGGGCGGCCTGTTCTCCAACCGCCTGCTTGTCGATGCCCTTCACCACGATCCGATTGTTACCCACGACGCTGAGTTCATTGTCGCCGAGCGGCGCCACGTCGACCGGATGAGAGTACCCGACTTGCAAGGTCAGCCCATTGCCCTTCTGCTCCACGCGGTATCCGGTGCCGACCAGGTCGAGAGTTTTCTCGTATCCGGCATTCACTCCGTTGACCATGTTGGCCAGCAGGCTTCTCGTCATGCCGTGAAGGGCCCGCTGCGCAGGAAGGTCGTTCGACCGTTCGACTGTCAACACGCCGTCTGTCAGAACGATCTTCATCGTCGGCGCAAATTCGGCCGACAATTCGCCCAACTTACCCTTGGCCGACACCTTTACACCGTCGACCGTGACGGCGACGTCGTCAGGTATGGGTATGGGAGCTTTTCCTATCCTGGACATTTTCTTTTCAGATCTTTCAGCAGTTGATACAGGAAGTTACGAGGACCAGGGCGCCCTCGATCACGTTGGCCGTTTCTCCTACCAGACGTAGAAGAGCAGCTCGCCCCCGATCCCTTGCATGTACGCCTGCCTCCCGGTCAGCACGCCCTTAGAGGTGGACACGAACGAAACACCCAGTCCACCGTAGAAGCGGGGAATCTGCGTCTTGCCGACGTATACCCGCAGGCCGGGTTTGCTGATTCTCTCAAGCCCGTGGATCACGGGTTCCCGGTCGTCGTAGTACCTAAGGGCCACGCGCAACATGTTCATGTTGTTGTCAACAAACGGCTCGACCCCGGTTATGAATCCCTCATCCTGCATCAAGCGCAGGAGGGAAGACTTCATCCGGGAAGCCGGCACGTCCACATGGTCATGTCGCACCTGGACGGCATTCCGGATGCGCGTGAGCATGTCTGCTATTGGGTCTGTCACTGGCAATAGATCAACTCCCCAGCAAGATCACAGGCTGGCCTTCCGGATTCCCGGCAACTGGCCAAGCAAAGCCATCTCGCGGAAGCAGATGCGACACAGGCCAACGAATCGGATGTACGCCCGCGGCCGTCCGCACCGGTTGCACCGGTTCTTTTGCCGGACTTTGAATCGCTTCGGCTTTTTCCAGTGCTCTATTTTGGATTTTCTGGCCAAGGTAAGGCCCTCGCCTCAATTCCGGCGTCTTAAACGCCTCTATCGGATACCCACGACCTCTCCGGGTCTCGCAAAAGGCATTCCCAACAGTTCCAACAACCGCCTCGCCTCTTCGTCCGTACGAGCGGTAGTCACGAAAGTCATTTGAAGCCCGCGCAAGCGGTCAATCAGATTGTAATCAATCTCAGGGAATACGATCTGTTCCCTGAGGCCCAGCGTGTAGTTGCCCCGCCCGTCGAACGAGTTTCGCGGCACGCCGCGGAAGTCTCTCACTCTCGGCAGCGCCAGGTTGACCAGCCGGTCCATGAACTGCCACATTCGCGCCGAACGCAGGGTGACCATCACGCCGACCGACATTCCAGTCCGAAGCCGGAAGTTGGCGATAGACAACCTGGCTTTCGTGACCACGGGCTTTTGGCCGGTGATCGTGGCAAGGTCTCGCGTAGCCGCGTCCAATGCCCCGGAGTTGGTCAGCGCCTCCCCCAGACCGATGTTGACCGTTACCTTGGAAAGTTGAGGCGCCATCATCGGGTTCGTGTAACCGAACTCGCGCGTAATGACAGGCGCAACCTCCTGGCGGTATACGGTGAGCAATCGGGGCATGAACGGCCCTCCCGAGCCGTTTGATTCCGGGGTTGCTTCAATCTTCGCCTGTTTGGACTTTGCAGGCGTCTTGCGCGTACGCGTCTTTGCCGCGTCGCCGCCAGAGGCTCGCTTGCCTTTTGCCCGGGCGGTACGGGTTGGCTTTTCAGTCTCGCCGGCCACTCTTAATTGCCCTCACCTTGGTTCCATCCGCCAGGAAGCGCCACGTAGCGCGACCCGGCTTACCGGTATCGGTGTCTATAAGCATCACTTTGCTGGCGGAAATGGGAGATTCCTGTTGCACCAGTCCCGTCTGGCGGGCGCCCTGTCGCTGCCGGACATGCCTGGTGACCACATTAACGCCTTCCACCACAACTTTGTCTGCACCCGGGAGCACACGGACGACCGCGCCGCGCTTGCCCTTGTCCTTACCGGACAGGACCAGTACCGAGTCTCCAGTCTTGATTCTCTGCGCCATTTCGATGGTCTCCCGGCTTCCCTCTAAAGGACCTCGGGGGCGAGCGACACGATTCGCATGAATTCGCGTTCCCGCAACTCCCGTGCCACCGGACCGAATATGCGCGTGCCGGCGGGATTCCTGTCCTCGCCGACGATCACGCATGCGTTGTCGTCAAACCTGATGTATGAACCGTCTGAACGGCGATGTTCCTTTGCGGTCCGGACTATCACTGCCTTTATGACCTGGTGCATGCGGATAGTGCCACCGGGAGTGGCATTCTTGACCGAGCACGTAATCACGTCGCCGAGGTCGGCGTACTTGCGCGATCCGCCGCCGGAGATGTTGATACACAGCACCTCTCGTGCGCCGGAGTTGTCGGCCACCTTCAGCCGTGTTTCTCTCTGGATCATTTGACTGCTACCAAGGCACTCCCGTCTTTAGGGACGGTGTGACTTCCTTAGGTTTCCGTTTGGGGCTCAGGAACGGTTTCCGGGTCGATATCCACGGGCCTGACCTCGGCGAGATCAGCCTTTTGAAGCACTTCGACCAGGCGCCAACGCTTCCGGCGCGACAGGGGCCTGGACTCTTCCACCAGGACCTGGTCGCCGGTCCGGGCCTGGTTTGCCTCGTCGTGCGCGGCCAGCCGAGTCAACCTGCGCCTCTTCTTACGGTAGATGCGATCGCGCTGCAGCCACGGTACGCCGACGGTTATGGTCTTGTCGGCCTTGTCGCTGAGCACGGTGCCGACGCGTGTACGCCTACTTCCCGCCAATCCTCTACTCCTCTACCTGTTTTCCGTCGCTACTGTCCGCGTCATCCGTGGGCTCCGCTTCCGCAGTTTCCTCTTCAGGCTCCGCAACGGCCGTGCTGGAGGGCCTCGCACCAAGGTTGTACTGGACCACAATCTGGCGCTCACGCATGACCGTTCGAATCCGTGCAATCGTGCGCCGCGTGCTCTTGATCTGGCTCGTGTCGGAAAGTTGCAGAGTCGCCATTCTGAACCTCAAGTTCATCAAGGCGCGTTCCTGCTCACCGAGCTCCTGTTGAAGCTCGTCGGAGTTAAGCTCTCTGACTTCGTTGATTCTCATCGGTGTTGTGGACTAAATCTCTTCGTTTCTTGCGACGATGCGAGTGGGCATGGGTAGCTTGTGGGAGGCGAGCCTGAGCGCCTCGCGCGCCAGGTCCTCCGGAACGTCTGCCATCTCGAACAGCACGCGTCCCCTACGGACGGCCGCCACCCAGTGGTCCACGGCGCCCTTGCCGCCGCCCATTCGGGTTTCCGCCGGCCTGGCGCTTACCGGCCTGTCGGGGAATACGCGAATCCAGATTTGCCCGCCTCGTCGCACGTGGCCTGTGATGGCCCGCCTGGCCGATTCGATCTGCCTGGAGGTCAGCCAACTTGGCTCCTCGGCCTTCAGACCAAAGTCACCGAAGACCAGCGTGCTGCCACCGGTCCGCAGGCCTTTCATCTTGCCGCGGTGCATCTTTCTGTATTTCGTTCGCTTGGGTTGAAGCATTTCAGGCCGCCCTATCGTCAGGACCTGGATTCGCTGGTCTGAGTTTCGGGACTGCGTCCCAGGGACATCCTGCCCACCGACCGGGTCCGGACGACTTCATCCGTCGGCAATACGTCGCCGCGGTAGATCCACACCTTCACGCCCACCACCCCGAACGTGGTCTTGGCTTCAGCAATCGCGAAGTCGATCTCTGCTCGAAGGGTGTGCAACGGGATTCGACCCGCCATCTGTTTGTCGGACCGGGCGATCTCGGCGCCGCCCAGCCGGCCGGAGGCGATGATCTTTATGCCCTTTGCCCCGGCCTGCATGGTGCGCTGGATGGTCAGGCGCATCGCCCGCCTGTAAGCAACTCTGCGTTCAAGTTGCTCGGCCACGCTGCGGCCCACGAGCTTGGCGTCCAGTTCGGGCTGTCGCACCTCCTGGATGTTCAGGCGCGCCCGTTTTCCGGTGAGTTTTTCAAGGTCGGAACGCAGTTCATCCACGCGTTGACCGCCCCGACCGATGATGATCCCCGGCCGCGCCGTATTGATCGTGACGACCAGGTCCTGGGGACCGCGTTCTATATCCACGCGGGAAATTGCGCCGCTTTCGCCGTACCGCTCATCGATCAACCTGCGAATCGACTCGTCTTCAAGCGTGAGGCGACGGTAGTCACGCCCCTTGTTGGCGAACCAGTGCGCCTGCCAGTCCTGGATTACTCCCAGCCGGAAGCCTATTGGATGTGTTTTTTGTCCCATGTGCTTTCAGGCCTTCAAGACCGACCCGCCGCTATTGCGACTCCTCGTCCCGCTCTTCGACTATGACGGTGATATGGCTGGTTGGACGGTCGAACGCGCCCACTCGGCCGCGGGCTTTCGGCCGGAATCGCTTGAGCGACGGTCCCTTGTCCGCATATATCTCCTTGATGATCAACGAATCGCGGTCCAGCAAGTCATTGTTTTCAGCGTTGGCCGCCGCCGACTGGACTGTCTTCCTCACGTTCGTCGCGGCGGGCGTGGTCATAAACCTGAGCATCTCGATAGCCTCGTCGACCGGCTCGCCGCGAACGAGGTCCACCACGTGCCGGAGCTTTGTGCTCGAGATTCCTACGAGTTTTGATACTGCTTTGGCCATCGTGAGTACAGCTAGCTGACTTTCCGCCTAACCTCTGTCGGTCTTTGAGGAGTGGCCCCTGAACAATCGCGTCGGGGCGAATTCGCCGAGCCGGTGTCCAACCATGTTCTCGGTCACCAGGACGGGAATGAACCGGCGTCCGTCATGAATAGCGAGCGTAAGCCCAACCATCTCCGGCATCATCATCGAAGCCCGCGCCCACGTGCGTATGGGCTCACGCGCCCCCGTTGAACGGGCCTTCCGGACCTTTTTCATGAGTTTGTCGTCCACATAGGGACCCTTTTTGACCGAACGTGACATGATCTTCTACCAACGTCGTCCAGGCGTCCGCCGCATCTTCGTACGGCCCGTTGCCTAGACTTCGAACCGCCTCCTCAAAATCTGCTTGTCCGTCCTGTTCTTCTTCTTGCGGGTCCGGTGACCCAGCGCGGGCTTACCCCATGGGGTCTTTGGCCCGGGCATACCGATGGGCGCGCGGCCTTCGCCACCACCGTGCGGGTGGGCGGCAGGGCTCATCACCGAACCGCGCACCGTGGGCCGACGACCCCGATGCCGGTTCCGGCCGGCCTTTCCGAGCTTCTGGTTCTTGTGGTCCAGGTTGCCGACCTGTCCAACCGTCCCGGTGCACTGGCTCCGTACCCGCCTCATCTCTCCGCTGGGAAGCCTCACCAGCGTGTATCCGCCTTCGTGCGCCATGATCTGGGCCACGGCGCCGGCGCTGCGGACCAATTGGCCGCCATTGCCGGGTACCAGTTCGATGTTGTGAACGTAGGTGCCGGGCGGCAAGCTACCGACCTTCATGGCGTTGCCTGGCGTGACGGGCGCATCTTCCCCATTGCGAATCGTGTCGCCGACACCCAACTGATCAGGCGCAATCACATACTTCTTCGTGCCGTCCTCGTAGCGTACCAACGCGATGCGCGCGCTGCGGTTCGGGTCGTACTCGATCGAAAGGACAGTGGCATCCGACTTGCTGGCCGCGCGGGCGAAATCGATTATCCTGTATCGCCTCTTGTGGCCGCCTCCCCGGTGCCGCACGGTAATGCGGCCGCGGTTGTTTCGTCCGCCCTTCTTGGTGAGCGGCGCCAACAGGGATTTCTCGGGCTTTGACTTGGTGACTTCGCTGAAGTCTGACGCGACTGCGTTTCGCCTGCCCGGCGACGTTGGCTTATGCGCTCTGAGTCCCATCTCTAGGTACCTTCAAACAACTGGATGGTGTGGCCCGGACTTAGAGTCACGATCGCCTTTTTCCAGTCCGGCTGCTTCGACGGCCTGCTCCGGCCGTACTGTTTGACCTTGCCTCTTACGCTCATAGTGTTGACCGACTTGACGTTGACGTTGAACGCCCATTCGACGGCTGCGGCGACTTCAGCTTTCGTGGCCCGCGGGTCTATCTCGAAGACATACTTGCCGCTCTCCGACAAAAGCGTGCTCTGCTCAGTGATGAGCGGCCTTTTCAGGACTCTGGACGGGTTCACGACGCGCCCTTTCCGCCCCAGATCGAGTCGACCACTCCGACGGCGTCTCGCGTGATGAGCAGGTTGCGAGCTGCGGTCGCCTCGAGTGGATTCAGTTCCGGCGCCGGCAACACCATCACGTCATTGATGTTGCTCGCAGACTTGACCAATGTTGGATTCGCCTCTTCGGTGATAACCAACGTACCGCCGGACAGGCCGAGCGCTGATACCAGGTCTTTGACCAGCCTGGTCTTTGGCTCGTCCACCAACACGGCATCGATCACCGTGACGCTCTCTTCCCTGACCTTGTTCGACAACGCGACCCGCAGGGCATGTCGTCGCATCTTCTTCGGCAGGCGTTGACGGTGAGACCGTGGGTGCGGGCCGTGTGCCACGCTATTCCCAAGGAGCATGGAACTCCGGCTGCCTTGCCGGGCACGGCCGGTGCCCTTCTGGGAGCGCAACTTTGTCGAGGAGTACCGGGACTCTTTTCTGCGCATCGAGTCGTGCGTCCCCGAACGCCGGTTGGCAAGTTGCGCAACCACCGCCTGGTGCAACAACGAATCGTTCCGCGGCGCGGCCCAGACGCCATCGTCAACTTCGATGGTGTCTACCACCTCGCCGTTATGGTCCTTAACACTAAGTTCCACTAGCCTGGGCCCTGTTTCTGAATTCGCACGATCCCGTTTTTCGGTCCGGGCACTGCGCCCTTGACCAGAACAAGGTTTCGCTCAACGTCAGTCATGACGACGGTCACTCCAAGAATGGAGACCATTGAGTTCCCGTAGTGGCCGGCCATCTTGGTGCCTGGCCAGACACGACCGGGCGACGTGCCGGCTCCGATGGAACCGGGGGCGCGGTGCCGGTCCGACTGACCATGCGTCTTGGGACCGCCTCTGAAGCCGTGGCGCCTTACGGTCCCGGCAAAACCTTTGCCCTTGGAGCGGCCGACTACCTTCACGGTTTCGCCCGCCTCGAACACATCGGCCTTTAATTCCTGGCCGACCTCGAATTCGCCGAGGTCCGACACTTTGAATTCCTGAAGGTGGCGGAATCTTCCGCCGGAGCGCTCCATGTGACCGGCCATCGGTTTGTTCAACTGCGTGGCCTGCAAAAAACCTACCTGCACGGCCTCATATCCGTCGCGGACCGTGGTCTTCACCTGCGTGACGACGCACGGCCCCACTTCGACCGCGGTCACGGGGATCGCCTCCCCATCCTCGCGGTAGTAGGTGGTCATTCCTATTTTCCGGCCAAGCAGGCCTTCGATCCCCATCTGTCCGAGGTCTCGTTTCCTAGAGCTTTATCGCTATGTCGACACCGGCCGGCACGTTCAGGCGAGTCAGTGAATCGATCGTCTTGGAACTCGGTTCCAGGATGTCGATCAGTCTCTTGTGTACGCGCAGCTCGAAGTGTTCCCTTGAGTCTTTGTCAACGTGTGGTCCCCTGATCACGCAGAACCGGCGAATTGCCGTCGGCAGGGGCACCGGCCCGGTAATCTGGGCGCCCGTGCGCTCGGCGGCGTCCAGGATCTGCTGTGCCGAAACATCCAGCACTCGATGATCGAAGGCCTTCAACACGATTCTAATCTTCTGTCCGGGCACTAGGTCAGGCTCCCACCGCGGCTTTGGTTGCAACAGCCGGCGCCGCCGCGTAATGATCAAGTTCCATTACGAAACTTGCGCGCCCGGTCGTGGCGGAGCGCAACTTGGTAGCGTATTGGAATGTTTCGGCCAGCGGCACGTTCGCAATGATGGTCTGCGTGCCTCCCTGGCCCTCCATGCTCAAAATCTGACCGCGCCTGGAATTCAGGTCACCAAGCACGTCCCCAAGGAATTCAGCCGGCGTGATCACCTGCATCTTCATGACCGGTTCCAGGATCACCGGGCTGGCCTGCTGAGCAGCGTTCTTGAAAGCCATGGACGCCGCAATCTTGAACGCGATCTCAGACGAATCGACCTCGTGGTACGAGCCGTCTATCAACTGCGCCTTGACGTCCAGCACCGGGTACCCGGCGATCACGCCGGACTGCGCGGCCTCCCTGAAGCCTTCCTCGATGGCGGGGAAGTAATCACGGGGCAGAGTCGCCCCGGTTATCGCCGTTTCAAATATGAGTCCGTCCCCGCGTTCCAACGGTTCGATGTGCAACGTAACGTCGCCGAACTGACCGTGTCCGCCGGTCTGGCGCACAAATCGCCCTCGCCCCTTGGCGGGACGCGTTATCGCCTCGCGATACGCAACGTTCGGCGCACCAACAGCCGCGTCAACCTTGAACTCGCGCCTCATCCGCTCGATAACCACTTCGAGGTGTAGTTCGCCCATTCCCGCAAGGACCTGCTGGCCGGTCTCCTCATCAGATGACACTCTCAGGGTGGGGTCCTCGTCCGCCAGGCGGACAAGCGCCAACGTCATCTTGTCCAGGTCAGCGCGCGTCCTGGGTTCAACCGCTACGGACAGGACCGGGTCCGGGAATTCGATGGGTTCCAAAACTATTGGGGCGTCCCGGTCGCAGAGCGTGTGGCCTGTGAATACGTCCTTGAGACCAATGGCCGCCACGATCTCCCCGGGACCCGCCTCAGTAATCTCTTCACGGTGGTCCGCGTGCATCCTGAGGAGCCTGCCGATGCGCTCTCGACGGCGGCGCGCCGGGTTGTGCACCGCCGCGCCGGATTTCAGTACGCCGGAATAGACGCGCAGGTACACCAGGCGGCCTACGTGTTGGTCGGTTACGACCTTGAAGGCCAGGGCGCTGAGGGGGGCGGAGGGGGAGGGGCCGCGTTCTTCGGGAACGCTTTCTTCGGTGGGAGAGGAGCCCTTTACGGGCGGAACATCAAGGGGGGAGGGTAGATAACTGACTACTGCGTCCAGGAGCGGATGGACGCCTCGATGGCGCAGGGCCGATCCGCAAAATACGGGGAAGATCTTGAGCGTACACACGGCACGTCGAAGGGCGGACTTAAGCTCCGCCTCAGTAATCTCCTCGTCCTCAAGGTACTTCATCAACAGGTCGTCGTCGGTCTCCGACACCTTTTCTACGAGCCGCTGTCGATACGCCTCGACCTTTTCTTCCAACTCAGGCGGCACAGGCGCCACCGTGTGGGCCAACGCCTCATCCGACTCGTAGACATACGCTTTCCGCTCGATGAGGTCCACCATCCCGCGGAACTCGGCCTCTGCGCCGATAGGGATCTGGACCGGCACGGCATTCGCTTCGAGCCGGCGGTGGACGGTCTCGACGGCGTAATCGAAGTCCGCTCCCAACCTGTCCATCTTGTTTACGAATATCAGTCTCGGTACGTTGTGACGATCGGCCTGCCGCCACACGGTCTCCGATTGCGGCTGGACGCCTGCCACCGCCTCCAGGACCACTACACCGCCGTCGAGCACCCGCAGGCTGCGCTCCACCTCGGCGGTAAAGTCGACGTGCCCGGGCGTATCGATGATGTTGATCCGGTGGCCGTCCCACTCCGCAGCCGTGGCGGCGGAACCGATCGTGATTCCGCGTTCACGCTCCAGGTCCATGAAGTCCATGACCGTCGTACCTTCATCGATGTTGCCGATCTTGTACGTTCGGCCGGTGAAGAAGAGGACGCGCTCAGTGACAGTGGTCTTCCCGGCGTCTATATGTGCAATGAAGCCGATGTTGCGGACCTTCTGCAGGTCCGTGCGGCTTGGCTTCTTAGTCATTGCCGTAGTCATTCTTGCTGGCTAATCGCCCGGCTCGTCATGGCCGGTCGGCCTTCTCCCTTTGTTGTTCGCGTCTGCCCCGGTTCTGGTTTCTCACCAGCGATAGTGGGCAAATGCGCGGTTGGCATCCGCCATCCTGTGCAGTTCTTCCCGGCGTCGGGTAGCTGTGCCCTGGCCTCTTGATGCCTCTAGCAGCTCCTGGAAAAGTCGTTCCGCCACCGGCCGGCCGGAGCGCGACCGCACCGCCTGGATGATCCAGCGATGGGCGAGGGCCGACCGTCGTTCAGGTCGAACTTCGACCGGGACCTGGTACGTGGCGCCGCCGACGCGTCTCGGCTTGACTTCCAGCGCCGGCGTCGCGTTACGAATCGCCTGTTGAAATACCTCCAGGCCGGGCCGGTTTGTCTCAGACTCAAGGCGGTCCAGCGCGTCGTACATGGCGCGCCGGGCAACGGACTTCTTGCCGCCCATCATCAGGCGGTTGATGAATTTGGCCAGCTCTGTGCTGCCGAACTTTGGGTCCGGAGCTATCACTCGTTGCGTTGCGCGCCTGCGCCTTGACATTTTCGAATTCCCTATCGGGCAAACTTAGCCGCCTGCCCGAGGCCCGAACAGGCGGCGCTTAGGTGGTCCTCTGGATTACGACCCGGTCCGACTCGATCCGTATTTACTTCGTCCCTGTCGACGGTCCCCTACGCCGGATGTGTCGAGAGTCCCTCTGATTACGTGATAACGGACACCGGGCAGGTCTCGAACTCTGCCGCCCCTGATCAGGACCACCGAGTGCTCCTGCAGGTTGTGACCCTCTCCCGGAATGTATGCCGTGACTTCAAGGCCATTCGTCAGCCGGACTCTCGCAACCTTGCGCAGGGCCGAATTCGGTTTCTTGGGCGTCATCGTGCGCACGTTAAGGCACACGCCGCGTTTTTGCGGGCTGCCCCTTCTTACGCGGGTCATCCTGTTTTCTATGGAATTCAAAGTGAACCGCAGCGCAGGGGTCTTGGGCTTCTTCCGAGACCTGCTGCGCCGTTTGCGCACTAGTTGATTGATTGTCGGCACGATGCTCTCCGGCCGCGACTACCCACGGCCGCACTGAAAAATAAACGTCGCGGGCACGATCTGCAAAGCCGCGAACAGCGATTATATGAATTTACGCGCCAACTAGTCAACGAGTTTCGTAACGAAGCGACGACTTCACCCGGCCGATTGTGCTGTAAGAAGCAGAAAGTCAGGGAAGGCTGACCTGTCCCGGCGCTGACGTAGTGTCAGTTTTTCACCCTGACGAGGCGTCGTGTACCCTTTGTTTCCACTTGCGTGCACGGTCGGACCAACGTTTCCAGGGTCACATTCGACCATCGATCAAAATCCGACTCCGGCGAGCGACCGGACATTCCGGAACAACCAGTGAAGACCATTTGTTTGATCGGATTCAGGTCCACAGAATCGCGTCGCGTGGTCAGCAGCCTCAAGTTGAACGCGCATGACGCCGATTTTGTCGACCTCGACGTTGACCTCTCCACCATCGAGAAGCTTGGAGAGGCGGTAGCGTTCGTCTGGTGCGGGGACGGGGACGTCTCAGCCACGCCCAACAAGGTCTACCGCGCCGTCGAGACGGGCGCCCCGGTAGTAGCGTTACTGCCCGCAATGGACCTGCACGGGATCGATCCCTCGGCAGGAAACTTCGAGGTCTGCTTTCCACCCTTCAGCGGTCCCGAGTTGATGGTCCGGATGCAGGTCGCGGAGTCCAGGGTGGGATTCGGCTCCGACTCCAACCTGATCAGCCGCGGCGAATTGACTATCGACTGCGACCGTTACGAGGTTTCGGTCTCCGGCGGAAAGATCAACCTCACGTATAAGGAGTTCAAGCTCCTCGAATACCTCGCCTCTAATCCAGGCCGGGTGTTCAGCCGTGAGGCCTTACTTCGCAGCGTCTGGGGCTACGACTACTTCGGCGGCACCCGGACTGTGGACGTGCACGTCCGAAGGCTCCGCTCCAAGATCGACAGCGCTCCCAACAGGTTCATCGAGACCGTATGGAACGTGGGCTACCGGTTCCGCGCGGCAGAGGTAGCCACCCCCTGAATCCGGACCCTCCAGGGCCGTCCCGCCGCGCACTTTTGGGTCGTGTGGCGGGACTGCGTTTGGGGGCCAAAATCGGGGCGGTTCCTCAATTGCCGTTCACCTGCATTCAAACTGGATTGACAAAAACTTCACAATGTTTCAAACTTGCGAACCTACACCCCCTAGGCGTCCTCAAAATCAGCCCCGGTCTGAACCAGGCGCCAACCGGGCCGATCCGTAGGCGATGCGCGGCCCAGACCCATTCTCGATCACATGACTAAGGCGCCTGAAATGTCTGTGTCGGGGTTCAACGAAGAGGCCGAGCAGTTCGTCCTTTTCGCTGCCCACGAGCACGACGTTAAGTTCATCCGACTCTGGTTCACTGACATCTTGGGAACCCTGAAGGGGTTCGCCATCACCGTGGATGAACTGGAGGAGGTCCTGCGCAACGGAGCATCCTTCGACGGAGCTTCGATTGCCGGATTGGTCAGGTCAGAAGAGACCGATATGGTCGCGGTCCCCGACCCTTCGACTTGGCAACAGCTACCCTGGCGACCTACCGAAAAAGGCGTTGCCAGGATGTTCTGCGATCTCCAGGATCCAAACGGCCAGCCCGCTCCCGTGGATTGCAGGGGAGTACTTCGAAAAAACATCAACCGGGCGTTGGACCTTGGCTTCACCTTTTACCTGGCGCCGGAGATCGAGTACTACTACCTCGACAAGGACACACTGCAGCCGATCGACGATTCCGGTTACTTCGATCAGACCTCCACCGACGGCCCGGGCTCTGACCTCAGGAGAGAAACGGTGTTGGCCCTCGAGGATGTGGGCATCCCCGTAAAACACAGCCACCACGAGGTGTCCGGCGGGCAACAAGAGATAGACATACGCCACATGAACGCACTGGCGATGGGAGACGCCGTCGTCACATACCGCTTCGTGGTCAAGGAAATTGCCGCGCAGCGGGGCGTCCACGCCACGTTCATGCCGCGGCCCTTCAACGACCGGCACGGTTCCGGCATGCACACGAGCATGTCCCTTTTCGAAGGCGACAAGAACGCCTTTTACGATGCCGAAGACGAACTGAAACTCTCGGAGACCGGCAGAAGGTTCATCGCAGGGTTGCTGCGCCACTCAGGTGAGATAACCGCCATAACCAATCAGTGGGTCAACTCTTACAAACGACTGGTCCGCGGGCTTGAGGCCCCTATCTACGCTTCGTGGTCTCTGGGCCAGTGGGGCGATCTCATCCGGGTGCCTGCGTACCGCACCGGCCGCGAGCACGGCCTGCGGGTCGAGTACCGCGCGCCCGACGCGGCGTGCAACCCTTACCTGGCCTTCTCCGTCATGCTAGCCGCCGGACTCACCGGCATCGAGCGGGGATACCCATTGCCCGAGCCAATCAAGGGGAGCGTGTACGACCTAAGCGACTCCGAAAGGGCCGAATACGGGATCGAACGGCTGCCTTCAACACTGGACGAGGCTCTGCGCGTGACGGAGCAAAGTGAGTTGGTGCGGGAGGCCCTGGGAGACAACGCGGTCGACAGCTTTTTGCAGAACAAACGAATCGAATGGGAACGTTACTCGCAGGCGGTGACCGACTTCGAAATTGACGAGTACTTGTTCCGGCTTTAGCCGGGGGGCCAGCAAGCTTCCTTCAAAACGCGCTTTCAAAGCGCCGATAATCACCAGATGACAGAAATACGGCAAATACCCGATCTCAGGGAGATCGCCGAGCGCGGCCTCTATTCGCCGGAGCACGAACACGACGCGTGCGGTGTCGGTGTCGTGGCCAGCCTGCAGGGCGAGGCCTCTCACCGGATAATCGAACAGGGACTCGAGGTCCTGGTGAACCTGGGGCACCGCGGCGCCTGTGGATGCGATCCGCAGACCGGCGACGGCGCAGGTCTGCTCATACGTTTGCCGCGAGAATTCATGTCTGCCGCAGCGTTGGAAGCCGGGATCGCGCTGCCGGCCGACGAAAACTACGCCGTTGGGATGGTCTTCCTGCCGCAGTCGGACGACCTCCGAGCGATGTGCGAACAGACGGTCGAGGCCGCTCTCGAATCGAAGGGACTTACGTTCCTCGGCTGGCGGGACGTGCCGGTCGACCCTGCAGCCATCGGTTACATGTCCAGGCGCGTCATGCCCCGGATAAAACAGTGTTTCGCCGCCGCGCCGCAAGAACTGACCAGCGACGACCTCGAACGTTCCTTGTACGTTGCCCGCAAGGTCGCCGAATTGTCGGTCTCGGCCAAAGCCACGCCGGACACAGCGGCGACTCTCTCCAGCCAGTTTTACGTCTGCTCTCTGTCCGGCAGGACCATCGTCTACAAGGGCCTCATCATGGCCGAACAGATCAGGGCCTTCTATCCCGATCTGGACGATCCCGGGATGAAGTCCGTTTTCGCCATGGTCCACTCCAGGTTCAGCACCAACACGCTGGGCGCATGGAAACTCGCACACCCGTACCGGTTCCTGGCGCACAACGGCGAGATCAACACCCTGAGGGGCAACCGGAACTGGATGGCCGCCCGCGAGCAGATCCTGGAATCCGACCTGTTTGGGGATGGCATTCACGACGTGGCGCCGGTATGCGAACCGGACGCAAGCGACACGGCATCGCTCGACAACGTGTTCGAACTGATTCGCATGGGCGGACGGTCAATCGAGCACACCATTGCGATGATGATCCCCGCCGCCTGGTACGGGAACGAGGTGATGACCGAGCAGGTCAGGGACTTCTACGAGTTCCACGGCGGGCTCATGGAACCGTGGGACGGACCGGCTATGGTCACGTTCACCGACGGCGCCAAGCTCGGCGCGGTGCTCGACCGTAACGGTCTAAGGCCGTTCCGCTACCTGGTCACGAAAGACGACCTGCTGGTAATGGCTTCGGAGACCGGAGTCCTCGACATACCGCCGGAGAACGTCAGGTTCCGGGCTCGCATGCGGCCGGGCCGCATGTTTCTCGTCGATTTCGAAAACAAGCGCATCGACCAACCCGAAGAGATCAGGGACCGCCTGGCGCGTCGGCAGCCGTACGGCAAGTGGTTGGCCGAAAACCGGGTGAAACTCGACGATTTGCCCCCTGCCGCGTCTGTGCCGGGCATCGACCTGGAGACCCTGGTAACGCGGCAAGTCGCCTTCGGCTACACGCAGGAAGACGTGCGCCTGCTGGTCGCGCCCATGGGGGTCATCGCCAACCAGCCGCAGGGCTCCATGGGCAACGACTCCCCGCTGGCCGTGCTGTCCGACCGGCCGCAGCCGCTCTACAACTATTTCAGGCAACTATTTGCACAGGTCTCCAACCCGCCTCTGGACGCCATCCGCGAGGAACTGGTCACTCAACTGTCCGTCCCGGCAGGCCGCCGGCCGAATCTGTTCGATGAGTCACCCGAGCATTGCAGGTTGCTGCGCATCGACCATCCGGTATTGCGAAACAGCGACCTGGCACGGATCCGCGCCGCCGATCACCCTGCCATCAAGGTCCGGACGATATCGACGTTATTCCCGGTCGCAGAGGGCGCGGCCGGCATGCAGAACGCCCTCGACCGTATTCGAAGACAGGCCGACGATGCGGCGGCGGAAGGCTGCACGTTGCTCGTGCTGTCGGACCGGGGAGTCGACTCGGAGCACTCGTTCGTTCCCGCGCTGCTCGCCACCGGGGCAGTCCACCACCACATGATCCGTGAGCGCTCACGCGACCTGGCAGACATCATCGTGGAGTCGGGGGAGCCTCGGGAAGTACACCACATCGCCTGCCTGTTCGGATACGGAGCGAGCGCAGTAAACCCCTATTTGGCATTCGAGTCCCTGGCCGGCATTCGGGAGATGCCGGCAGTCGAAGAAAACATGCCGGACCAGGATGAAGCGGAGCGCAACTTCTGTTACGCCGTCGAAAAGGGCCTGCTCAAGACCATGTCCAAGATGGGCATTTCGACCCTCCAGGGGTACCTCGGCGCGCAGGTGTTCGAGGCGCTGGGACTCTCGCAGGACCTTATCGACGAGTACTTCACCTGGACCGCCTCTCGCATCAATGGCATTGGGGTCGACGAAGTTGCCGCCGACCAATTGACGAATCACGGCCGTGCGTACCCGGAGGCGCGCATACCCGCAAACCTGCAACTGGAAATCGGCGGCTTCTACCTGTGGCGCGGGACCGGCGAAAAACACCTGTGGAACCCGGACACCATCGCCCTGCTCCAGGACGCGGTCGATCGCAACGACGCCAGTGTCTTTGAACAGTTCGAGGCAGCTTCCGACTCGGAATCCGGCTCAAACCTGACGATACGTTCGCTACTCGAATTCGACTTCGACAAGCAAGAGAGCGTACCAATCGACGAGGTGGAACCTGCGACGGAGATCGTGAAGCGATTCGCCACCGGAGCAATCTCCCTCGGTTCGATTTCGAGAGAGGCCCACGAGACGCTCGCCGTGGCAATGAACCGCCTCGACGCCAGGAGCAATACGGGAGAGGGCGGCGAGGACCCGACCAGGTTTACGCCCGAAGCGAACGGCGACTCTCGTTCCAGCCGCATGAAGCAGGTGGCTTCAGGACGCTTCGGGGTGACTACCAACTACCTTGTCAACTCCACCGACCTCCAGATCAAGATGGCCCAGGGTTCCAAGCCGGGTGAGGGAGGAGAGATCCCCGGCAACAAGATCAGCGAGTACATCGGCGGGATCAGGAAGACGACGCCGGGCGTCGAGTTGATTTCACCTCCGCCCCATCACGACATCTACTCCATCGAGGACCTGGCGCAATTGATCCATGACCTCAAGAACTCCAACCCCGACGCGCGAATCCACGTCAAGCTCGTTTCGGAAGTAGGAGTCGGCATCATCGCCGCCGGCGTGTCGAAGGGCAAAGGGGACGTGGTGCTGATCTCCGGCGACTCCGGCGGCACCGGCTCATCGCCGCTCTCGTCGATCAAGCATGCCGGGCTGCCGTGGGAATTGGGTCTTGCGGAAACGCAACAGGTGCTGGTCGAAAACGGCCTGCGCGGGCGGATTGTCGTACAGACCGACGGGCAGATAAAGACGAGTCGCGACGTGGCCATCGCAGCACTGCTCGGCGCAGACGAGTGGGGCGTGGCAACGGCGGCCCTGGTGACAATGGGCTGCATAATGCTGCGCAAGTGCCACCTCAACACCTGTTCCGTTGGCGTAGCCACGCAAGACCCCGAACTGAGGAAGAAGTTCACCGGCACCCCTCAGGCGGTGGTCAATTACTTCATGTTCCTGGCCGAAGGCCTCAGAAAACAAATGGCGCAACTTGGTTTCCGCCGGGTGGACGACATGATCGGCCGTTCGGACGTCCTGCGACAACGCGAAATCAGCGGCCACTTCAAGGCCGAAAAGTTGGACTTGTCCCGAATACTGACGCAGCCCAGGGGGATCGAGGGCGACACGCCGTTCAATTGCCAGTCCCAGGACCACGGCCTTGAAGAGGCTCTCGACCACCGCCTGATCGAAGTGTCCGCGCCGGCAATAGCAGGAACTGCTGACGTCGCCGGGGAGTTCCCGATCAGAAACCGCAACCGTACCGTTGGAGCCATGCTCAGCGGAAAGATCGCGAAGAAATACGGCGAGCGGGGCCTGCCGGAGAGAAAGATCAACTTCACGTTCAGCGGGTCGGCCGGACAGAGTTTCGGCGCATTCCTTGTCAACGGCGTCACGTTCCGGCTGGAAGGAGATGCGAACGACTACTTCGGCAAGGGTCTCTCAGGCGGCACGCTCATCACCGTTCCATTCCCCGGCTCAACGTATGTGCCCGAAGAAAACATCATCATCGGCAATGTCGCCCTTTACGGCGCAACCGGGGGAGAGGCCTACATTCGAGGACGCGGCGGTGAACGATTCTGCGTACGCAATTCCGCCGCAAACGCCGTCATCGAGGGCATAGGGGACCACGGCTGTGAATACATGACCGGCGGTCGTGTGGCGGTGATCGGCGGCACGGGCCGCAACTTCGGGGCCGGAATGAGCGGCGGCATTGCATACGTGCTGGACGATGACGGCACATTCCCTGACCGTTTCAACGACGGGATGGCAGACCTCGAACCCGTAATTCCCGGCAGCAGCGACGACCGGGAATTGCGGCGTCTCATAGAAAACCACCATCGATTCACCCAGAGCACAGTGGCTGAAGAGCTGCTGGCCGACTGGGAATCGACGCTCCGCCGCTTCCACAAGGTCATGCCGCGGGACTATGCTCGCGTCCTGCGGGAGATGAACGGCAGACAGACGGTCACCTCCGGGAACGGGTCCTTCAGCGAACATGATGCTTCTTTAACCGCCAGCGCTTATGGGTAAGGCGCGGGGATTTCTCGAACAAGGCCGCGTGCCCCAGAAGCGCCGACCGATAGACGTTCGCGTCGGCGACTGGCGCGAGGTTTACGTGCCGTGGAAAGCCGATGAAGCGCAGGGGCAGGCCAGTCGCTGCATGGATTGCGGCGTCCCGTTCTGTAACAGCGGATGTCCCCTGGGCAACCTCATCCCCGAATGGAACGACCTCGTCTATCACGGCGACTGGCGTTCGGCCATAGAACGGCTGCACGCCACGAACAACTTCCCTGAATTTACGGGGCGCATATGCCCGGCTCCCTGCGAACCGGCCTGCACTCTCGCCATAAACCAGGACGCCGTAACTATTGAGATGATCGAAAAGGCGATAGCGGAGCGCGCCTGGGAAGAGGGCTGGATCAGACCCGAACCGCCGTCACACCGCACGGGCAAGAAGGTCGCCGTGGTGGGGTCCGGTCCTGCCGGCATGGCCGCGTCGCAGCAACTCAATCGCGCCGGCCACACCGTGACACTGTTCGAAAGGGACGAATACGCCGGGGGGTTGCTTTCACTCGGCATCCCGGACTTCAAACTGGAAAAGTACCACGTAGACCGCCGCGTGCAGCAAATGATTGCGGAGGGAGTGGATATTCGCACCGGCACCAACGTGGGCACGGACATCACGGCACAGGAGCTGCGAGACTCGTTCGACGCGGTATGCCTGACCGGCGGTTCCACCGTCCCCCGCGATCTCCCGGTCCCGGGACGCGAGTTAGGCGGCATCCACTTCGCAATGGACTACCTGACCCAGCAAAACCGCAAGGGCCGCGGGCAGGAATTTTCGCCTGGGGAGACGATCACCGCCGAAGGCAAGAACGTCGTGATCATCGGAGGCGGTGATACCGGCGCAGACTGCCTGGGAACCGCGCTGCGGCAGCGCGCTGCGAGGATCATGCAGTTCGAAATCATGCCCAGACCCCCTGACGGCCGCAAGAACGAAAACCCGTGGCCTGAGTGGCCCAACGTCTATCGCATATCCTCGGCACACGAGGAGGGCGGCACGCGTGACTACAACGTGTCGACGACAAGCTTCTCGGGTGACGGAAAAAATGTCTCCTCATTGAATTGTGTAAGGGTCGAGTGGCAGCCCACTCCGGAAGGCCGCCCCCGCCTGGCCGAAGTCCCTGGCAGCGAGTTCGTCGTCAAGGCCGACCTGGTGCTGCTCGCCATGGGCTTCATCAGCCCGCAGCACCGCGGTCTGCTCGATGACCTCGGCGTCGAATACGACCCCCGGGGCAACGTAAAGACCAGTGCGTCCATGATGTCGAGCGTAGATGGCATATTCTCGGCCGGTGACATGCAGCGCGGCCAGTCTCTCGTAGTACACGCCATAGCCGGCGGCAGGGCCTGCGCGAGGCACATCGACACGTACCTGATGGGCCACTCGAATCTGCCCACGGTCAGGGGCTACGCACGTCCGGTAATCGAATCTGCCAGGGCGACCGCGCGGTAGCCAAACGTCGCCGGTCGCGCCACAATCGATATGAGCATGACGACCGAGGTCTAGCCGGGCAGTATTCGTCCGGCAAATTACCAAGAGCCTTCGGCAACGCACCAGGCCCCGAACGTGGACAAATACCGAATCGCGCTGGCACAGGTGAACACCACTGTCGGCGACCTGCGCGGGAACACGGAACTCGTCAAGGAGTGGATCGACCGGGCCGCGGCCCAGGGCGCAGACCTCGCGGCCTTTCCGGAACTGACGCTGACGGGCTACCCGCCTGAGGACCTGGTCCTCTACCCCTCGTTCGTCGCCGAAAACAAAAGGCTGTTGCGTGAGTTGGCGAAATGTGTCCAACAAAATGTGGCCATCGTCGGGTTCGTCGATGAGGTGGACGGGAGTCTATTCAACGCCTCGGCCCTCCTGGCCAACGGGATGGTGCAAGGCGTTTACCACAAGCTGCACCTTCCCAACTACGGGGTATTCGACGAACGGCGCTACTTCGAACCGGGAACCGTATGCCCTGTGGTCGATCTCGGGCACTGCTCCATCGGCCTGAACATTTGCGAAGACATCTGGCAGTCCGTGGGACCTTCGGAGGTCCAGTGCCAGGCCGGCGCCGAGTTGATCGTCAATATCAACGGGTCCCCGTTCGAGATTGACAAACGCAACACTCGGGAAGGGCTCGTGACCGCAGCCGCAGGGCGAAACCGGGCGTTCGTGGCGTACGTCAACCAAATCGGCGGGCAGGACGAACTCGTCTTCGACGGCGGCAGCATGGTCGCCGGTCCCGACGGGATGGTAATCGCGTCGAGTCCGCAGTTCGAAGAGGACCTGTTGGTAATCGACCTCGACATCGAACAGGTGCGCTCAGCCCGCCTTGCAAGTCCTGTTGCCGGGCTCGGCGGACCGGCAACAACGGAAAAGTGGCATGTCCGCGCGCCGAAACCTGAAAATCGGCCCGCTTTGCCACCGCCCCGAATTGCCGAGGCAGACATCCTGGACGTCATCTATTCGGCTCTCGTCGTTGGGACACGGGACTACGTGCGAAAGACCGGATTCGGGAAAGTGGCGGTCGCCCTGTCGGGCGGTGTCGATTCGTCGTTAGTCGCCGCAGTAGCCGTGGACGCCCTGGGCGCGCCAAACGTTGTCGGCGTATCGATGCCATCGCGTTTTTCTTCCACGGGCTCCCGTACCGACGCCGCGGAACTGGCTAGACGGCTGGGAATAGAACTGTGGAACGTCCCGATTGAGCCCGGGCACACCGCATTCGAGGAGATGCTGGCGCCGTACTTTGCGGGGACCGATTCCGGCGTGGCGGAAGAAAACGTCCAGGCACGCATCCGGGGCAACCTGATGATGGCCATCTCAAACAAATTCGGTTGGCTTGTGCTCACAACGGGCAACAAGTCAGAGATGGCAACCGGATACGCGACCCTCTACGGAGATATGGCCGGCGGATTCGCGGTGATCAAGGACGTCCCCAAGACTCTCGTCTACGAACTGTCTCGTCGCCGCAACGAGTCCGGCCCGGGCGCACATATTCCGCAGACGGTCATCGACAAACCGCCGAGCGCAGAGCTCAGGCCGGACCAACTGGACGAGGACTCGCTCCCTCCCTATCCGGTGCTCGACCGCATCCTGGAGATGTACGTGGAGCAGCGCCTGCCGGTCCAGGACATCATTGAAAGCGAGCGGTCGATCGATGGCGAACGGGCCGACGAGGCCACGGTGAGACGCATCACCGGCCTGGTGGACCGCAACGAGTACAAGCGGCGGCAGGCCGCCCCCGGCGTAAAGATCACCGGCCTGGCATTTGGGCGAGACCGGCGCCTCCCCCTCGCATCGCAATACCGCGAATGAAACTCATTGCGTCGGGTGTTGCCGCCGTGAGGTGGGGACCTTGACAATTGCTACACATTGGACGCCTACGCTTTATATAGTTTTCTGTATTGGCACCCGCATTTGACCACGACCCCCGGTCGCGCGCTGAAGTGAATGAACATGACTACGATGTTCAAATTGAGATACATCCTTCTCGTCGCCGCAGTCGTGGCCGCCATTTCCGCAATCGCTGCCTGCTCCGGAGGACCCGCCAATCCAACCCCGTTGGAGACAGTCCGCGCCCCCAGCTTCCCGGACGTAGACACAACGCTCGAATACACCGGGCAGGAGGCCCTGTTAGCCGACCTCTACGTCAGGGTCGTGCCGTCCGTCGTGCGAATAGTGTCGGACGCCGGCGAGGGGTCCGGGTTCGTGTGGGACCGTGACGGTCACATAGTCACCAACTTCCACCTCGTCGGCGCCCGGGACACCCAGCGGATCACCTTTCACGATGGGTACGAATACGACGCCGCGTTGGTGGGCGTGGACCACGACTCAGACATCGCGGTGTTGAAGATCGACGCCCCGGCGGATTCCCTGGTCCCCGTCACCGCGGGCAATAGCGGCGCCCTCCGGCCGGGCCAGTTCGCCATCGCCATCGGAAACCCGTTCGGCCAGGAATTCACCATGACCACGGGGATCGTCAGCGCAGTGGGACGCCTCATAGGCAGCGGATTCAGCCATTTCGCCATTCCCGAAGTCATTCAGACCGACGCCGCCATTAACCCCGGCAATTCAGGCGGGCCGCTGTTCGACAGCCAGGGCCGGGTAATTGGCATCAACTCACAGATACGCAGCGATTCGAGGCAATTCTCCGGCGTGGGATTCGCCGTTCCGATCGACCTCGCGCGGCGAGTGGTCCCGTCCATAATCCAGGATGGGGAGCACCGCTATTCCTGGCTGGGGATCAGCGCTTTCGACGTAAACATGGACCTGCGCCGGGAAGCAGACCTCGACCATGAACTGCGCGGCACATTGGTGCAGACCGTCTCGCCGGACAGTCCTGCCGACAGGGCGGGACTACAAGCCGGCGATCAGCAGATCACGGTGCTCGGAAGGCCGGTCACAATCGGCGGTGACATCATAGTTTCGATAGAGGGCAACCCGGTCATGGCCCTCGAGGACGTTATCGCCTATCTGGCCCTAAATACCAGCCCGGGTGACACCGTAACCGTAGGAATCAACCGGGACGGTGAATTGATCGACCTCGACGTCGAGCTGGGCGAACGCCCGCTTTAGACATTCATCCGCCGCTTCCCTCGCCCGGCTGTTTGAGCCAACGTGTGCCGGCCAGTGGCACATCGACCGGATTCGCGCGGCCGGAGCCTTCAGACAGGGGCTGGCCGATCTCTTGGACACCCGGTCGGCGATGCGCGCAAGTTCGTAACGTTTTTGCAATAAATCCGCGCCTCTAACGAAAACGAGGGGGATATTATGTACAGTCGATAATGTTGATCGTTCTGGGTATTGGCCGGGCCCGGCATTGACTGTGTCCACCGATCCTGACCACGGTTCATTAGTCTCGTTGCGAACGTCGGTTTAGCCTGAGGACTCCCCACATGGGACTCCTCAGCCAGCAGGAGCAGAGTATGGGTTACTACAAGGCAGAGTACATATGGGTTGACGGTTCGGAACCGGTTCCGAAGCTCCGTTCCAAGGGAAAGGTAGTAACAAAAGGGGAAGAGCCGCCGCTCTGGGGATTTGACGGATCGAGCACCAACCAGGCTCCGGGAGAAAACTCGGACTGCGTGCTGAGGCCGGTGTTCACCTGCCCGGACCCAATTCGAGGGGGCGACGACATACTCGTAATGTGCGAGGTCCTTTTGACCGACCTCTCCCCCCACCCATCGAACACCAGGGCTGCCTGCGCCGAGGCGGCTGAGAAGTACGCCGATTTTGACATGTGGTTCGGCATTGAGCAGGAGTACACCTTCTTCGACGGCATCAAGCCGCTCGGATGGCCGGACAATGGGTTCCCGGCGCCGCAGGGCGGGTACTACTGCGGAGTAGGTTCGGACGAGGTCTTTGGACGGCCTGTCGTCGAGGCACACATGGACGCGTGCCTTGAGGCCGGACTGGCCATTTCTGGCATCAACGCAGAGGTCATGCCGGCCCAATGGGAGTTCCAGGTGGGACCCGTGGGCGCGCCATTAGTGGCAGACCAGCTCTGGGTTGCCCGCTGGCTGCTGTACCGCATCGGCGAAGACATCCACATCGCGGACGGACCCAATCGCGGCGTTAGCGCCACGCTGGACCCCAAGCCAATGCAGGGAGACTGGAATGGCGCTGGGGCACACACGAACTTCTCCACCAGGCAAATGCGCGAG
This sequence comes from Dehalococcoidia bacterium, assembly GCA_034421215.1. Taxonomy (GTDB): domain Bacteria; phylum Chloroflexota; class Dehalococcoidia; order Lucifugimonadales; family Lucifugimonadaceae. The sequence continues at coordinate 30,966 of DAOUKO010000042.1, read as the reverse complement.
GACTACGATGCCTGCATAGCCGCTGCAGAGGCGCTGGGCGCCAACGCCGAAGCCCATATCGCCGAGTACGGCCACCGGATCGAAGAGCGTCTGACGGGCCTCCACGAGACCTGCTCTTACAAGGAGTTCAGGTACGGGGTGTCGGACCGAGGCGCTTCCGTTCGCATTCCGTGGCAAGTGGAACGCGATCGTAAGGGTTACATCGAGGACCGGCGTCCCAACGCGAATTGCGATCCCTACAGGGTCACTCGACTAATTCTCAACACGGTTTGTGGAGCGGCGTCCTAAACGTTCGAACGCAAAGAATTGAGGGCCTGCGTCGTCAACGGCGCGGGCCCTCTTTTTTGCTTCGACCGGGAATTCGCTGTTCGTCTGCGGTCAAACTCACGGCGGGGTTAGCATCAGGCGGTGCCCTCTACCTGTACCGTGACGATGTCGACGCCGTGGAATTTCTGATGGCGCACGTTGGAAGCGTGGTGCCGCAAAAGACGTAGCGAAAAGTCGTCGGCTGACGGCACGGCGGCTTCGTTGGTCAGGAACGCCAATTGGTCTTCGATGTTCTCCCGGCGCGTTGTGGCGACGAACTCCAGTTCAACCATTGTGTCTTGTGGCCGGGCGAGGACGATCAGCCTGGGTACATCTCCTCCTTCGGCGTCGCTTTCCTGGGTCAGCAGACTGGCAAGTGTTTCTTCGCCGGCAGACCGCAGCCGTAGCGCGGACTCCTCGTTCCATGCCAGCCTGGATGCCATCCGTGCGAGGAAATCATCGATATCCGGGAGCGATGCCATGCCCAACTTGACCTCCAGGCGTGAGCGGCGCGTGCTCAGCGCTTCTAGCCCCAGCGTCATGCCAATCGCCACCACCGCGCCGATCGTGACGCCGTTGCCGAGCAGTCCGCCCAATTCTTCGCCAAAGAGGTCACCCATGACGGGGTGCCCGTGAAGGCCCAGGCCCAGCGCGCTCGCCAGCGCCACCACCATCATGCGCCGGGCATCTATGCCCTCACGCAGGATCGTTTGACAACCGCTGACGAAGAGGATGCCCATGGCGAGCATCAGAAAGCCTCCCATCACAGGTCCGGGGATCGACATAAGGACGGCGGTGAATTTTGAGAAAAACGCCAGCACCACTATGACCACCGCCACACCGATTCCGACTCGGCGGGCGGCCACGCCTGTGAGGTTTATGAGAGAAAGGCTGTAAGAGGAGTTGGTCATCGGGGGCAGTGTTCCGGCTAAACCGGAGAGAAACATCCCTACGCCGTTAACACTGACCATGCCCTGGATCTGCCGGAAGTCGATCGCCCGCGACCGCCTTCGGGAGCCCTGCTGAATAACCACGCCGTCGCTGATTGTCTTGAGCCCCAGGACCAGGGTCAGAATCGCAAACGAAGGCAGTAGCGCCCAAAACTCCTTGCTCGGCGTGAGGTCGAATCCCGAATCGGGCGCCGCCGGGACACCAAACCATCTTGCGTCGGCGATTCGGTCTGCGTCGAGCACACCGAAGCCGGCGGCGGCGATGCACCCTGCCGCGATACTGATGAATGGCGCGGCGAGGCGCCAACGTCCGCTGGCGCGCAACGTCAAGATCACCGAAGCCAGCACCGTTACTCCGGCAATGACCGGGCCGGCAGAGGCAGGGGTGCCGGCGGGCAGGTCCTGGAGTGTGTCGAAAGCGATAGGCAACACGCTGACGGCGATCAGCATCGTGACCGTCCCGGATACGGTTGGCGTGATGATTCGCCGCAGCGTCGGCAGCCACCAGGCCAGCGCGACCTGGACAAGGCTGCAGACGATCAACAAGCTTGCAAACGTCGCCGGTCCTGCGGCGGAAATTGTCGCCACCATGATCGCAATGAACATGGCCGCAGGCCAGGCAAGGGCAATGTGGCCCGCGCCGAATCGCCACATTTGGAAGGCCTGAAGGGACGTGACCGCCGCGCAGATCAACATTGCGGCGAAGACGCTCCAGGTCAAATAGTTGTCGTCGAGCCCCGAGGAGCGGACCGCTATGACCACATTCAGCACCGTCGGAGCGAGCACGAGCATTGCGCCCTGAAACCCTACTAACAATGCCATCCAGGGAGGGCAGGCCTCCTCGGGCTCAAATCGGATGGGCTGTTCGGCGTTGTTGGAAGTCAATGTTCAGGCAGGCTCTGATTCAACGCCCATAGTACGGCAGGATGGACCCGCTTCAGTGCCATCAGGCTATCCCGTTCAGTGTAGGTTAGACATCGGCTGGATCACGGCAGTGGCTATGCCGCCGGTCCTTCGCCTCCGGCAAGACGAAGTAGCGAACGTATGAACACCCGCCACCTGGAACTCCTGCAACTCGGCGCAGCGTCACTGGACGAGTGGCGCTCCGAAAACCCGGCATCCCGGCTGGACCTGCGCGGCGCTCAACTGTCGGGTCGGAGTTTTGCCGGATGGAACCTGTCACGCGCCTTGCTCGACCACGCCGATCTTGTTGGCGCCGATTTGTCCAGCGCCGATCTCTCCGAAGCCAGCCTCAAGTGGGCGAACCTCGAAAGCGCCAAACTGAGAAACGCGGTTCTATACCGGGCAACGATGGTGGGCGCCGACCTGCGAAACGCCGACCTGACCGGTGCGGCGATGTACCGGGTGAGCCTCAAGGACGCCCAGATCGAAGGCGCAGTTTTTGCCGCAGCCACCATGCAAAAGGTGATCATGCCCACTGCGCCCAGGCCTTAGCGGCAGGGTTTGTCGGACAGTCTTCTTATTAGCCATACTCGCTGATGTGGCCGGTGCAGCGAAGTACCGTTTCCTGGACGAGCAGTTCGTGATCGAGGGAACGGTCGGGCGTTTTTTCGCCTCGGATGTCTTTGATGAATGACGCCAGGTTGCCTACGTACCGTGGTTTGTCCTCTACCTCCAATGTCGATACTTCGACAGGGTATTCGCCACGTTCTTTGCTTAGGCACAACCTGATCGACCCTGGCGGTTCGAACGGTTCCATGGTCGCCGTGCCGACCGTGCCGTAGACCTCGAACCGGCGCGCCATCGGTGGAGGTTCCACGGCGGCGATGTCCACGAACGCCATCGCAGCGTCGTATTCGAGCACGCTGAGCGTGTTGTCCCGGAACCCCGGCACGTCGGTTGCGTCCTGCCTTAGGAACGACGTCACCGTCGCGGGTCTGCCGAGTATCCAGACGATCTGGTCGATCATGTGGCCCGACAGGTCGTAGAAGATCCCGCCCCGGTGCGGCGCTATCGCTTCTTGCGCAGGCCGTTCGAGGTGAGTCGACATGTTGGCCCTGATGGAGTAGATGTCTCCGAGAAGGCCCGACCTGGCCCATTCCGCGATGCGGCTGAAACCGTCGTGGCAGCGAAACATGTAACCCATCTGCACCAGCAGGCCGGATGATCGCGCCTTCCCGATGATTCGCTCGAATCGCGCATAGTCGTCGCCAGCCGGCTTGTCGTAGAAGACGTGCTTGCCGGCATCCACTATCTCTTCTGTGTGGTCGAGGCTCTCTGCGTTGGATCCCTCCGACGCCACCGCGACGACGGAAGAGTCGTCCAGGAACTCAGACGGAGAATCGAACCAACGGACTTCGTTCCACGGCCGATCGCCGGATCCTTCAAGCGTTCGCCGCCGTTCCGGGTCAGGTTCGTATACGCCGACCATCTCTACGTCGGGGCTGGCCAGTATGACTTCCAGCACGCCCTTCGCATGGGCGTGCTTCGTGCCGTACTGCGCCACCCTGACTTTTTGGGTCAAAATCGTTGCTCCCTGGCGACTTGTCGAGACTTCGCTTCGTCAAACTGCCCGACGCGCGGCAGAGGCCACTCCGCGGAGTGGCCTCCGTGCGCATTTTCGCATGCGAGGGACCCGACTCCCTCCCGGTCGATGGCTAGCTGTCTTCGCCTCCGCCATTTCCGCGCGCCCACACGCCCTGGCCGACGATCACCAGCCAGGACACGCCAACCACGCCGAAGTAGGTGGTGTGCCAGATCAGCGGTGTTGGGCGGGCCGCCGTGACGACGTTCGAGAATGCGAACACGGCGAAGATAATGCCGCTGATGAATAGCCCGAGGAGAATCCAGGGCCGACGCGCTGCGGGTCCGGTGCGCATGAAGAACTGGATAAGCGCCCACGTGAAAATGAGCCCGACGATTAGTTCAACGATACCGGTGAAGATGTACGCAAAGTCGCCGAGGGCCGTGCCCCAACCCATCTTGTCCAGCGTGACTTCGAATGGATTCACGTCACCCCTGGCAGCGAACTTCACGCCGATATGGGTTCCCGCAATGATCTTGGCCAGGCCGTTTGCGAGCCAGAAGAACATCCAGAAGAGCACTGTCCCGAGTTCAAGCGAACCCACTCTGACTATGTAATTGTTCAATCGTTCCATCGCTCGGCCTCCTTTGGCAATCGCACAAATGTGAATTGGGCAGATGGATTATTGAACAAACGTCGAAAAGAGACAACTATGAAATGAATATCAGCGGATTTCATATGCAAAACGACAACGCTATTCGAATAGGCTGCAAAAATGCACTATGCCGCGAAGATTTCTTCACGACTAAAGCAGGTGGACTCTTGGGAAACGGGAACGTGGCGCCCAAGAAGGGCTCAGCGGTCGAAACCCGCAGCCTTGGCGGTTTCGATGAATTGCCGGATTTTGTTCCGGTCCTTCTCTCCGTCGGTTTCGACGCCGGACGAAACATCCACGCCCCAGGGCTGAAGCATTTGAATGGCCGCGGCCACGTTGTCCGGGTCGAGCCCGCCTGCGAGGAGAACGCCGTCCCTGTCGGCAATGCCCTTTGCGACTGACCAGTCGAACGTCTTACCGGCGCCACCGAGCGTCTTTTCGTCGTAGTGGTCGAGGACCACGATGCGCCCGGCGTCCAGGTGATGCTGCACCTCAGCGGCCAACGCAGTCCCGGTCGTTCCCGGTTTGATCCTGACCTGCCTCAATATCGGTCGCCACATGCTGCGCATGTAAGTCTCGTCCTCGTCGCCGCACAGGTGTACGTAGTCGAGCACGACGCGCTTGGCCACCTCGTTCACCCAGTCGGCCGGTTGGTTGCGGAAGAGGCCCACGAACTTCGTCGGGTACTTTTTTCGATCGGCGCGAAGGCGATACCTGGCCACGACGGCGGCCCCTTCCATGACCTTCAACTGCCTTCGTACCCCTTCGACGAAGTTCAGGCCCACGAAATCGGCGCCGCTCTTCGCAGCCGAAAGCGCGGTGTCCGCGTCGCGCAAGCTGCATATCTTCACCTTAGGCACGCGACCGCTCATGTAACACCGGCTCTCGACATGGTCCGTACCAGCGACGCGGCATCTCCGCCGGCGCGCATCAGCGACTCCCCGACCAGCACAGCGTCTGCCCCTGCCCGGCCCATGCGCCTCACGTCTGAGGCGTTCCTCATGCCGCTTTCCGCGACCTTGATCACGTTGTCCCCTATGCCCGGCGCAACACGTTCGAACACCTCCAGCGACGTCTCGAGCGTGCGGAGGTTTCGGTTGTTCACGCCGACTATTCCGGGGTCAATCGTAAGGGCGAGTTCAAGATCTCGCTCGTCGAATACCTCGACCAGCGTGTCCATTCCCAAAGACCGGCTCAGTTCATACAGATCGCGGTAGAGAGGTGCGTCGAGGATCGACACGATTAGCAGCACAGCGTCCGCACCGGCGGCACGGGCCTCCCATACCTGGTATTCGTCGAACACAAAGTCCTTCAGCAGGACCGGGACCGAGTTGGGAGCGGCAACAGCCTTCGCCGCAGCCAGGTCATCTATATCACCCCGAAAAAAATCGTACTCGGTGAGGACCGAGATGGCGGCCGCGCCGGCCGAACAGTACTCCCGTGCGCGTTGGGCAGGGTCCATGTCCGGGTCGAGTTCGCCCGCGGACGGCGCCCAGCGCTTCATTTCCGAGATAACGGCAATCCCCGGCGCATTCCTGATGGCGCTGGCCAGAGAAATCGGCGCAGGCGCGCGTTCGGACTCTTCACGCAACCTTGCGGTCGGCACGTTCCGTCGCGTCTCTTCGACGCGCAGTCGCTTCGCATCGACGATCCGGTCGAGGATGCCTTTGGCAGGGGTAGTCTCCATGCGTGCCATAGCTACCGGTTGCTGACCTCTACCAACTCATGCAATTTCGCCCTTGCCGCGCCCGAATCTATGGAGTCCCCGGCCATCTCCGCACCGTCCTGGAAACTGTTGGCCTTACCGGACGCAACGAGGGCTGCGGCCGCGTTCATGACCACGACGTTCCGCCGGGAGCGCTCATGCCCGGGCGGTGCGTTGTGGCCCGCGCCTTTCGAGTCCAGCACATCCGCGATGACCCTGGCGCTCTCAGAGGTGTTTCGTACGACCAGGTGATCCCGGCTGCCCTCCGGCAATCCAAAGTCCGCAGGCCGCGTGCGACGCCTCTTCATGGCGTCCGGCGTGACCTGGTAGACGAGGGACTGCCCCTCGACGTCGATCTCATCGGCGCCTGAATCGGCGTGCACCACCATCGTGTATTCGGTGCCCAGGATCGACAGAGCCTTGGCGACTTTTTCGGCTGCCGTGGCGTCGTAGATACCGATCACCTGGCGTGACGCCCCGGCCGGGTTCGTGAGCGGCCCAAGCAGGTTGAAGACCGTGCGAATGCCAATTTGCGGCCTTAGCGGGCCGGCGAACTTCATTGCGGGGTGAAACTCCTGCGCAAACATGAATCCGATGCCCGTTTCTTTCAGGCATCGCGCCACGCCTTCGGGTCCGAGGTCGATCTTCACGCCCAACTCGTCGAGCACATCTGCGCTGCCGGTCGCGCCCGACATGGCCCGGTTTCCGTGTTTTGCTACCGGAACTCCCGCGCCTGCAACCACGAATGCGGCGGTCGTCGATATGTTGAACCAGCCCTTCGCGTCGCCGCCCGTGCCGCAGGTGTCGACAACCTCGATCCCCGGTTCCACGTGCAGAGACACCTCCCGCATCGCGGTGGCCATGCCGGCGATCTCTTCCGGAGTCTCGCCCTTCATCCGCAGGGCGGTCACGAATGCGCCGAACTGGGCAGGCGTCGCCTCGGCCGCCATGATCTGGCGCATGACGCTCGCCGCATCGGCAACGGCAAGGTCTGCACCGTCTGCGACTGCTTGAATTCCTTGTTGAATGTTCATCGCTGATTCTCTCGTCGTTGGCTGTATCCGCACCCGGACCGCGCGGTGTGCTGACTACATGTCCAGGAAGTTCTGGAGTATTTGCTTGCCGGGCGAGGTGAGTATCGACTCCGGGTGAAACTGCACCCCCTCGACCTGCATGGACTTGTGTCGGACCCCCATGATGACACCGGAGTCCGACCAGGCCGTAACCGTGAATTCATCCGGCAGGGTGTCCGGCACTATCGCCAGGGAGTGGTAGCGGATCGCCTCGAAAGGATTGGGCACCCCTGAGAACAACCCTTCGTCATCGTGCTCGATCATCGAGGTCTTGCCGTGCTTTATCTCGCCGGCCCCTTCGACCCGCGCCCCGAATGCGGCGCCGATGCACTGGTGACCAAGGCATACGCCCAGCAACGGCTTCTTCCCGGCGAATGTGCGTATCACGTCGATCGATATACCTGCGTTTTCGGGACGCGACGGGCCTGGCGAGACCACCACGCGGTCGGGGTCCATCGCCTCTATCTCCTCGACAGTGGCCTTGTCGTTCCTCACCACTTCAACCTCGGCCCCCAGTTCGCAAAGATACTGGTACAGGTTGAACGTGAAGCTATCGTAGTTGTCAATCAGCAGGACCATTTGTTGAGTTTCTCCAGGGGGCCGGAGCGCGGCCGCGCGGCCCCTGTGTTATCGAATGAACAGGCTGTGGCAGCCTCTCGTAATCAACGAACACCGGCAATCTCCTCGGCGTGGTCGATGGCGCGCATCAGGGCCCCGATCTTGTCCAACGACTCCTGGTATTCGCCGGCGGGTGTCGAGTCGGCCACCACGCCTCCTCCGGCCTGCATGTGCGCCACGCCGTTCTTCAGGACGATCGTGCGTATGCAGATGGCCGTGTCCATGTTCCCCGTATAGCTGAAATACCCGACGGCGCCCGAATAGAGGCCGCGTTTGTCGTTCTCCAGTTCGGCGATCATCTCCATCGCGCGGACCTTCGGCGCGCCGGAGACCGTTCCGGCGGGAAACCCGGCGCGCAGTGCGTCGAACGCGTTGTACTCCGGCCGCAGGCGGCCGGTCACGTGCGATACAAGGTGCATCACGTGTGAATAGCGCTCAATGTCCAGTTGCTGGGTCACTTTGACCGTGCCGGGTACGGCAACCCGTCCCACGTCATTTCGGCCGAGGTCGAGTAGCATCACGTGTTCCGCCCGCTCCTTTTCGTCGTTCGCCAACTCCCGTTCCAGCGCTTCGTCCTCTTCGGGCGTGGCGCCCCGCGGCCTCGTGCCGGCGATGGGGTGAACGGCGACTTCCCCGTCGATCACCTGCACCAGCAACTCCGGCGACGCCCCGACCACCTGGAACTCGCCGAGGTCGAGGTAGAACATGTACGGGGAGGGATTGACCGCACGAAGCGACCTGTACAGGTCGAACGGCGGCACCCCCGTGCGGCGGATCAGGCGCTGGGACAGCACGACCTGGATCAATTCGCCGTCGTATATGCCCCGTCGCGCCGAGTGGATCATGTCCTCGTAGTCTTCGCGGCTCATGTTCGAGCGCAGGAACACGTCCGCATCCGTATCGGGCGAGTAGTCCCGGCCGGCGTCGCCGGTAACGTCACCCCGATCCGGCGGGCGTCGATGTGCGCGCGCCGGCAGCGGCGACTCGAGTCGGTTCTCAATCTCCTCAATGATTCCGGTCGCACGTAAGTACGCGGCATCCGGATCTCCGTCGACCAGCGCATGCGCCACCACGGCGATCGTCTGCTTGACGTGGTCGAAAATGAGCAGCGAGTCGGTCAACATGAAGACCGACTCCGGCACGCCGACTCCCGGGCCTGCCAGCGGCGGTACCTTCGGCTCGAAATACTGGATTGCTTCGTAGCCGACGTATCCGACCGCGCCCCCGTGAAATCGAGGGAGGCCTTCAACCGCCGCGCACTTGAACCTTTCCATGCGCGATTGCAGCAACGCCAGCGGGGGAACGGCTCCGTCCTGTTCCTCCGGCCCCGTTATCAGGACCTCCGACGGCTCGGTGCCTATGAAACTGTAGCGGGCGACGTGTTCTCCGCCCTCTACAGACTCCAGCAGGTAGGAGTACGGCCCGCGGGCGGTCTTGAGATATGCGGATACGGGTGTTTCCAGGTCAGCGGTTATCTCCCGGTAGACCGGAATAAGGTTGGATTCTTTTGCGAGCGACCTGAAGGTCTCCAGGTCAGGAGTGAATTTCATTTGAGTTCCCCTTGGATGTCATGCGCGTCGAAGCAGCGATCGTCTAACTGCGTCGCCAGCGGAACTCGTTTACTGCCACCGTGTACATGAACGCGAACCTGGTCCGCTCCGCTCCAGGAAGGCGGCCCGGTCGAATCTTCATTCCCATTTCGATGTATACGAGGAAATGCGCATGGCGTCCCGGACCATCACCATGGTCTCCCCCGCGATGGCCCTGCCTCGCTCCACGCCGGACATGAGGGCCTCTTCGACCAACTCGATGTGCTGCTCGTAGTACCCCCTCCGTTCCCTGATCGGGTCGAGGAAGTCATTAATCGCCGCCGCCAACGCCCTCTTCACTTCGACGTCGCCCACCTTGCCGGCGCGATACCGTTCCTTGAACTCGTCGACCTGTGCCTTATCGGGGTTGAACGCGTCGTGGTACTCGAACACCGGGTTGCCCTCGACGCGCCCGGGTATGTCCGCCCGGATCCGGTTCGGGTCCGTGAACATGCCGCGTACGCGCTCGTTCACCGTCTTCTCGTCGTCGGACAACATGATGACGTTGCCCTGGCTCTTGCTCATCTTGCCCGCGCCGTCCGTTCCGGTCAGCCGGCCCACCTCTCCAATCAGCGTTTCCGGCTCCGGAAACACTTCCCCAAACATCCGGTTGAATTTCCGCGCCACCTCCCGGGTCATTTCTATGTGCGGCGCCTGGTCGTCTCCAACGGGGACTAGGTGCGCCCGCGGCAGCAGGATGTCCGCCACCTGGCTCATGGGGTAGTTGCAAAAACCGACCGTCCGCCGTTCCACGGGCAAGCTATTCAACTCCCCCTTGAGAGTGGGGTTGCGTTCGAGCATGCCCAGTTGCGTGATGAAGCTGAGCAGCATCGTCAACTCGGCGTGCTCAGGCACGTAACTCTGGATCACGAAGGCCGATTCTTCCGGCTTCAGGCCGACCGCCAGGAAGTCCAGGGCGACCTCTATGACCGAACTGCGTATCAGGTCGATGTCGTGGAAGTGGTCCCCCAACGCCTGGTAGTCGGCGATCAGGAAGTAGCACTCGTACTCGTCCTGCAGTCGGACCCAGTTCTTCAGTGCGCCGACATAGTGGCCCAGGTGGAGGGCGCCAGTCGGGCGGATACCGGTCAGAATGCGCGGCCGCTCCGCCGGGCTGACGGCTCCGCCCGTTACTGGTTCAGCTTGTTCTATGGTCGTCGTCATTGCGATTTCTTCTGGGGCATAAAAAAACCCCGCCCTTGCAGGGGCGAGGTAATCGCGGTGCCACCCTGATTGGTCCGGCGCGCCGGACCATCTCTCGTACGGGATCAGACACGCTGATTGCATGTGTATCCCGAGCCCTGATAACGGAGGCCAGACCGGCTCAGACTACTCGCCGCCGCCAGAGCGAACGGCCTTCGTCCTGCAGCTCCCGGGTCCATTCACGCCCAGTGGTGGTACCGGGCTCTCACCTTGCCCCGGCTCTCTCAACCCCGTACTGGAGGGTACTAGTCCCGTTCGCAGCCATTGCGAATTTCGTAGGTTCTAACGAGTATATGCACTGTAAGGGGCCTTGGTCAATGAACCGGGTCATTCCGTATGCGACCAAGGCGTTACAACTTGCCGGAGGTTGTAGTGCGTGATGCGTTGCCAACGTCTAAGCCACGCGGGCCTGGCCCTGTGTACTCGTTCGAGTGACCGCCGACGGCTCGTGCACCATCAGGTTCTCACCGAAGTAAACCGCGCTCGGCACACGAAAGAGGCCTACCCCTTCAGCGCCGTTCTTTGCGTATCCTTCGCCTAAACGAATACAGGAGGTCCTCAATTGACCGTTCGACAGACCGCGCCTTACGGGACATGGCAATCGCCAATCACAACGGAAATGGTGACTGAAGCCGGTATCCGCCTCGGCGAAATAAAGACCGACGGCGCCGACGTCTATTGGCTGGAAGGACGGCCCGCGGAAGGCGGCAGAAGCGTCGTGGTGCGATTGGGCGACGACGGGCCCGTTGACGTAACGCCGAAAGGTTTCAACGTTCGCAACCGTGTCCACGAGTACGGCGGCGCGGCGTACGAGGTCAAGGACGGAGTCGTCTACTTCTCAAACTTCGCCGATCAGCGAATCTACAGGCACAGACCTGGCGAGCAGCCGGAACCGGTTACGCCCGAACCCGCGATTCCCGCCGGGGACCGGTTCGCTGACGGCCGGCTGACCGGCGACGGCAGGTACCTGGTGTGCGTCAGGGAACGCCACGCCGAGGACGGGGAAGCCGTAAACGAGGTAGTCGCGGTGCGCGTCGACACAGGTGAACAGACCGTGCTGGCCGGAGGACATGACTTTTACTCCTTCCCACGCCTCTCGCCAGATGGAACGCGGCTTGCCTACACGGCGTGGGACCACCCCAACATGCCCTGGGACGAAGCCGAGTTATGGGTCGCCTCCTTCGACTGCACCGACGGATCGTCGAGCGGGGCTGTTCGAGTCGGCGGAGGGAACGGCGAGAGCATCTTTCAACCGGAGTGGTCGCCAAACGGGACGCTGCACTTCGTATCGGACACGACAGGATGGTGGAACCTGTACGCGCTCGCCGATGAAGGCGCGGTACCGCTCCATCCCGGCGATGCGGAGTCAGGCGAACCGCAATGGGTATTCGGGCAGTCCACGTACGCCTTCCTGCCTGACGGCAGCATAGCCCTGGCTGTTGGCGGAGACGCCGGCCGCCGTCTGAAAGTCATCGACAACAACCGGCAGGCCCGTGAGATCGAACTGCCGTACACATCATTTGGCGGCCTTGTACCCGCGGGCGAAAACCTGCTCATGCTTGCCGCAAGCCCTGCCGAACCGGCAGCCATCGTGCGAGTCGAATCGAAAACGGGCACGGTTGAGGTCATAAAGAAGAGCTCAGAGGTCGAGATCGACGCCGGGCTGGTCTCCCGGCCGGAGAGTGTCACGTTCCCTACCGGCGACGGTGAAGAAGCCCACGCTTACTACTACCCGCCCACAAACCCGGGATTCACCGCCCCGTCCTCCGAGTCGCCGCCCCTTATCGTGCTGAGCCACGGCGGTCCCACCAGCGCAGCATCTGCGTCGTTCAGCCTGGACGTACAGTTCTGGACGAGCCGGGGATTTGCGGTGACCGACGTCAACTATCGCGGCTCGACAGGCTATGGCCGCGGGTACCGGGACGCGCTCAAAGGCCAGTGGGGCGTTGTCGACACCGAGGACTGCATCAACGCTGCCCGCCACCTGGTCGACAAGGGTCTTGCAGACGGGAATCGCGCCATCATCAAGGGCGGAAGCGCGGGCGGCTATACCACCCTGTGCGCGCTGGTGTTCCACGACTACTTCGCGGCCGGGGCCAGCTACTACGGCGTCGCGGATGCCGAGACGCTAGCCACCGACACGCATAAGTTCGAATCGAGGTACCTGGACGGATTGATCGGGCCGTATCCGGAAGCGAGAGACCTCTATCGCCAACGGTCCCCGATCGACTACGTCGACCAATTGTCGTGTCCCGTGATTATCTTCCAGGGATTGGAGGACGAGATCGTCCCGCCGTCCCAGGCGGAGGCAATGGTCGAAGCCCTGAAGGCAAAGGGCGTTCCGTACGCCTACCTGCCGTTTGAGGGCGAGCAGCACGGCTTCAGGATTGCCGCAAACATACGCCGAACTCTGGAAGCGGAACTGTACTTCTACGGCAAGATCTTCGGGTTCCAACCCGCCGACGACGTCGAATCGGTGGTCATCGAGGGACTGCCGGACTGAGTTCAGGCGAACGTCACGCGTCCGCCCGGTTGGGCGCAGCGAACTCGTTCGCGAACCGTATGCGGCTCTCGACCGACGGGTGGGAGTGAAACAGGAATTCCACTATCCGGTTGGACTTGCGGCGGGACATGTTCTGGTCCGCCAGCTTCGCCATTGCCGACGCAAACTCGTCTGCCATTCCGGTGGTCTTCAGCGCGAACTCGTCGGCCGCACGTTCCTGCCGCCTCGAGAAGGCGTTCGCCAGGGGCATCGCCGCGAGTGAGACGGCGGCAACGATCAGCAGCAACAGCGGGATGTTTGCGAAGTCCGAGATCGAGCGGTAACCAAGCGACGTGGACCACCAACCGAGGCCCAGGTGCACCGCGTAGAAAGCGCCGAAGGCGAGTGCTCCCCTCACCAACAGCGCCCGCCAGATGTCCCCGTGAACGTGGTGCGCCAGTTCGTGCGCCATGACCACCTCTATCTCGTCTTCCGAAAATTCGTCGATGAGCGTGTCGGCCAGCAAAATGCGCCGTGTCCGGCCCCAGCCCGCCAGCGCGGCGTTGGCTCTGCGTGTCTTTTCTCCGAGCTTCCAGACGTACACTCCCCTGACCTGCGCGCCGATTCTTGTCGACAACTCGACCAGCCTCCGTTTCAACTCCCCGTCCTCCATCGGCTCGAACTTGAAGAACAGGCGGAACAGGAGCACCGGCGCAAGCCCCGCCAGCACTACTGCGAACATCGTGAATCCGGCGGCGACGATCAGCCACCAGGTATCCGGATACGTCCGCAGCGCCAGGTAAATCCCCTCGACGGCAGCGATGATCAGGACCGCCTGGAGCAACTCGGCCTTGGCGTAGTCGAACAGCCAGGTCATGAACCCCGACCGCGACAGGCCGAACTTGCGCTCAAGCCAATAACCCGAGTAGAAATCGATCGGAATTCCGATGACTTCGAAGGCCGCCCCTGCGATCAACAAGTAAATCGCGATTGCGGCTGCAGGGGATGAGGCCCAACCTTCCGCAAGGTCGCGCAGCGCGTCCGTTCCGTCAAAGATTATGAACAACGCTGGCGCCAGTACACCGAGCGCGATGCCCAACGCGGTCGCGATCAGCTTGCGCCGTTCCAGCCGGGCGGCGGACCGTTCCTGCTCAGATGCGGAGACGGATACGTCCACCGCCGGGGTATCCGCTGTGTTCACGACTTCCCTACGTCAACTCCCAATCCCGCGGCTCACGTTCGGCCGTACCAGTCGTCGCCTAGTTCATCAAACCGTCTCTGGAATTCCGCCACCACGCCCGGGTCGACGGGCAACGCCTCATTCACCATCTGCACGTTGTCGGACAGGTGGTCGGGGTTCTTGGTACCGGCGATCACAACGTCCACCTGTGGATGAGCCAATGTAAACCCGAACGCAGTCAGCATAGGGTCTTCCGGCTCGCCCGGAATCTCGCCCGCCCCTGCGACTTGCGCCGCCCGATCGTAGTAAACGTGCGCATAGGGGCGCAGGTCTTCACGCCTCCGCCCGGTCCTTATCGCGTGCCATACGCTGTTCGCCACCGGTCGCTTGATGATGATGCCGAGCCCGGCTGAGTCCGCCTTCTCCAGGAGGCCCGTCGTGCGCGGGGTCTGGTCCACGATGTTGAAGCTCGTCTGGAGAGTGTCGAACAACCCGCTGTCGACTGCCCAATGTGCGGCTTCGTTATCCCCGCTGTACCCGATGAACCGAGTCTTGCCGGCGTCCCGTGCGTCCTGCAGGGCCCGAATAGCGTCACCCTTCTCCAGAACGTCGATGGTGCACGTGTGCAGTTGCACTAGGTCGACGTGGTCCGTCCGCATGCGCCGCAAGCTGCGATCGACGCTGTCGGAGATTGTCTCGTAGGTCCACTCTTCGCCTTCGTACCCGCCGGTCACGTGGCCCGCCTTGGTCGCCAGCACGTACTCTGAGCGCCTCGACGAGACCGAACGGCCCAGTAGTTCCTCGCTGATGTTGTAGCAAGCGCTCGTGTCGAGGAAATTGATCCCGCTGTCCAGGGCTCGGTTGATCAGGGACACGACGATGTTCACGTCGTCCAGTTCAAGCTCCTGGCCTATCTCGGCCAGTCCGACTCCCAGGCGGCTCGTCTGAAGGCCGGTGTCACCGAATGCCACTTTTTCCATGTCGTCTCTCCTGGTTTCTATGAAGTTGCTCCCGTGGGCAGTAGCTTACAAAACCCTGTTATTTCGGGAATGAACCGCGTGCCGGTCAGGTTGTTGCGATCAGGAGCTTCCGGTCGAAGCAGCCCATCGATTCCCATCCACCGGGCAATCATCCGGTCGCGGTGGGGCTGGCGAGAGGTCGCCCGGCGCCCCTGAAACACGTGGAGTCGTAAGAAGGGCGCAACCCCCTCACGCGCATGAAGCTCGCCTGAATTGCGAGCTTCATCGTTTTCACGTACCCGTCATGCATGAAGACGGGTGCGTATGTATTCGGGGTCGTCTGGTTAGGACTTGCCGATCTTGAACATCTTCGTCCCGCACAACGGACAGACGCCCTGTGTAGCAGGACGGCCGTTCTTCATCGTGATCTGAGTCGGGTTGTCCATCTCCCGCTTTGCCTTGCACTTCATGCAGAATGCTTCCATACGTAAGCCGCTCCCATTCAGCTGATTGACCTCCGAGGCCGCCCAAAGCTCCCGGCCGCCCCGCCGTTAGACAGACGGTACTACATGCAACACGGTTTTGCCCGTAGGCTGACACTTATGACGGCAGTATCACGGCAATTGAAATTCAACTCAGAGACCATGCAACTACGGGTTTCGTAGGCTTTCGCGTGTCAAATGAGTAGTTTGGAACGATTTCAGCGGCTTTCCAGCCGCGATTACCGTCGATTACTCAATTCGCCCGCAATTCGGAAATTCCGCCTATCCATCAGCCCAAATCGCCTCGGCCGGACGATGTTTCCCAACTCAGGACAAACTGAGATTCACACTCAGTTGGCCATCAGGTCAACCGGCCAGCGGCTATAATTGCGCGCTGTCCACAACACTACGGCGGCCCAGTTCCGGGCAGGCCCCCAACTTCATGACGGATTCCGTAGACGACCCCAACGCCACCACGGTAGAGTCCATCGCCAGCCTCAGGAACGAGGCGGAAGAGGAACTATCAACGGCCGGAATCACTGACCAGGCGATTGAGGAGTGGCGAGTCAAGTACCTGGGCCGTAGAGGGGCGCTGACCGCGGCGCTCCGCAGCCTCAGGACCCTGCCGGAAGGCGACCGCCGGTCTGTAGGCGCCGCCGCAAACCAGGCGAAATCCCACCTCGAAGCCCTGTTACAGCAACGCCGCGCGGCGGTGGCCGCGCCGGTGGCCGCCGACGGAATTGACGTCACCCTGCCCGGCCGACGCCCGATGCGCGGCCGCCTGCATCCGTCTACACAGATGAACCGGGAGATTCTCGCCGCCTTCAACGCCATGGGCTTCCAGACCGTCGAAGGGCCGCAGGTCGAATGGGAACGATACAACTTCGATATGTTGAATATCCCGCCGGACCACCCAGCCCGGGACTCTCACGACACCATCTGGATCAACTCGTCCAACACCAGGGAAGGCACGCTGCTCAGGACCCACACTTCGCCGATGCAGGTGAGGGTGTTGGAAAATACGAAGCCGCCCGTGCGAGTCGTGGTGCCCGGCCTCTGCTACCGGTACGAGGCGACCGACGCCACACACGAATGGCAATTCCACCAGATCGAAGGCCTGGCGGTCGACAAGCACATTTCGTTTGCGGAACTGAAGGGCACGCTGTACGAGTTCGCCAAGAGAATCTTCGGGCCGGAAAGAAATGTCCGGTTCCGATGCGACTTCTTCCCGTTCGTCGAACCGGGAGTCGAAATGGCGGTCGACTGTTTCAAGTGCGGCGGCGGCGGTTGCCGGCTGTGCAAGCGGACCGGCTGGATAGAGATCATGGGCGCTGGAATGGTGCACCCCGCTGTGCTGCGTGACGCGGGTCACGACCCAGAGGTCTACCGGGGATTTGCATTCGGCATGGGTCCGGAACGCATCGCTATGCTTCGCTACGGAATCGATGACATACGCCACTTCTTTGCGAATGACCTGCGGTTCCTCACCCAGTTTTGAACAACCAGCATGAGTCGACGCCGGACTGAACGGCGCGATCGGACCCAACAGACCAAGTCAGATGAGAATCCCGCTTTCATGGCTCCGCCAGTACGTGGACTTCGACCTGCCGGCCGAAGAGTTGGCCCATCGGCTCTCGATGGCTGGCACGGAGGTCGAAAAAATCGAACGGACTGGCGATTGGGACGATGTAGTTGTCGGACACGTCAGAAACGTTGCGCAACACCCCAACGCAGACAGACTGTCGCTGGTCACGGTTGACCACGGGGGAGGCATTTCGGAGGTCGTGTGCGGCGCGCCAAACGTCGCCGCAGGCCAGAAGATCGCATACGCCTCAGTTGGCGCCCGCCTGATAGACGGCTATACAGGCAAACCGTCCCGCTTGAAGCGGGCCAAGATTCGCGGCGTCGTCTCCGAGGGCATGGTGTGCTCGGAAAAAGAGTTGGGATTAGGCGACAACCACGAAGGGATACTCGTGCTCGACGCCGACGCCGCGATCGGGACGCCACTCGGAGATATCATCGGCGACGTCATACTCGAACTTGAACTGACGCCGAATCGCCCGGACTGCCTTGGAATCGTTGGCGTAGCGAGAGAGGTCTCGGCCTTCACCGGCGCCGAATTGCGCCAGCCAGACGTCGACTACCCGGCAAGTAATGAAGAGGTCTCGTCCCTCGCCCGCGTCGTCATCCAGGACCCCGACCTTTGCCCCAGGTACACGGCGACGGTTATCCGCGGCGTAAAGATCGGCCCGTCGCCCAGGTGGTTGGCGGACGCCCTCGCCAGTATTGGCGAACGGCCCATCAACAACGTGGTGGACATAACCAACTACGTGATGTTTGAACTCGGCCAGCCACTCCACGCGTTCGACTATGACCGCGTCGTCGGTCAGACCGTCATCGTGCGTCGGGCACGCGACGGTGAATTGCTAATCACGCTAGACGAGGTAGAACGCAAGCTCGCCGGCGACATGCTCGTGATCGCCGATCCTGAACGCCCGATAGGACTGGCCGGTGTCATGGGCGGAGCGAACACCGAGATCGATGAATCTACAGTGAACGTGTTCCTGGAGTCGGCCACTTTCGACGGATCCAACAACCGCCGCACGTCCAGGTCCCTCGGTTTGCAGAGCCAGGCCACGCTCAGGTTCGAAAAAGGTCTGCGGGCCGGACTGTCCGAAGTTGCCCTTCGCCGCACCACCCAACTCATCCTCGAGGTGGCAGGGGGCGAAGCTGCGAACGGAATAATCGATGAGTGGCCGGCCAGGGGAGCAGAGACTGACCAGGTCTTCTTGTCCACGGAAAAATTGCAGGGCGTTCTCGGCAGCAACCCCGGGGCTGAAGCGGTCGAGACCACCCTGGCATCGCTTGGATTCGATGTAGAGGCAACCCCCGATGGTTGGAACGTTTCCGTTCCCTACTGGCGGCCGGACATATCCATACCCGAGGACCTGTGCGAAGAGGTGGCCCGCACGATCGGTTACGACAAGTTACCGCTCAGCACGAATGCCGGCGACCTGGCGCCGTGGGCCCCGGTCCCCGAAATAGAACTGCGCGACCGCGTCCAGGACATACTGGCCGACAACGGGCTGCAGCAGATAATCACATACTCCGCGACTTCCGCCGACGGAGAGTCCCGGCTTGGTCTGCCTCCCACAGCGGCCGAGTCGGTCGAAATCCAGAACCCGGTATCCGGCGAACATGCCGTTCTTCGCACCACCCTGCGCGAGGGGGTCCTGCAGGTCACTGCAAACAACCTCCGCACGTGGCGGGGGCCAATATCCATTTTCGAATCAGGACTGGTCTTCCACGGGCACGGAGAAGGACTGCCAGACGAACTCCCGATGGTGGTCGGGGCTCTCACGGGCCCCAGGAGTGAACCGCACTGGGATGGCGCCACCACGCCGCTCGACTTCTACGACGCCCGCGGCGCTGTCGAGGAGGTGCTTGAACGCCTCGGAATCGCTGCGGAATTCACGCCCGACCGGGACCCGACGCTGGCTGAGGGACGGACAGCCCATGTGAACGCGGCCGTTCCCGCAAAAACCCGTATCGGAGTCGTCGGAGAAGTGGACCCAGGCGTCCTGGCCAGGTTCGGGATCGACAGCGGTCCGGTCGCCCTCTTCGAACTTGACATGGCCGCTATCGAGTCCATCGTCGCTGCCGGTACCGGCGGAAAGTCGTATGAACCATGGGCGCGCTTCCCGGAATCCATACGTGACGTGGCTGTTGTGGTCGATGAAGCGGTGGACGCCGATGACGTCCTCGCCATCGCGACGAGACACAAGCTCGTCACGTTCTCCACCGTGATAGACGTCTACCGGGGCCGGGGCCTCCCATCCGGCAAGAAGTCCCTGGCCTTCCGGTTGACCATGCAGTCCCCGAGCCGGACATTGACGTCCGGCCAGGTAGAACGAGTCGAAAAGGCGATCCTGCGTTCACTAGAAAACGAACTCGGCGCGGAGCAGCGGCAGTAGCGGACACGCAACAGGACCGACCAATGACAATGCGACGGCACAAGCACACCCACCATTCGCGCCCTCATCGGCATCACTATGACGAAGAGATGCTCAGCGTCGAGGAAGCGCGTGAGCGGATACTCTCCCACTTCTCGAAACTGGAATCCGCAGACACGCCACTGCTCGAATCCCGCGGCCGCGTGCTCGATGAGGACCTGGTAGCGCGCTTCGACATACCACCGCTGGCTAATTCCGCCATGGACGGATACGCCATCCGGTCCGAGGACGTTGCGTCCGCCTCCAGGACCGGACCCGCCCTGTTGCCCGTCGTGGGCGCGGTGGCCGCGGGCGAGTTGCCCGACAGGCCGGTACCGCCGGGCGGCGCGATCCGGATCATGACGGGCGCGCCCGTTCCCGACGACGCAGACGCCGTAGTCCCATTCGAGGACACCGACGAATCGGAACGCAGGCGGGACGGCAGGACCCTGGACGAAATCTCGGTCAGGACCAGCGCCCACCCCGGGGACAACATCCGGCCCGCCGGAGAGGACATACAGGCCGGCGAGTTGGTACTCAAGCGCGGCACGCTGATGCGGCCGGCCGAAATCGGCGTTGCCGCGTCCCTGGGACAAGACACCGTTCGCACCATCAGGCGCCCCAACGTTGCGATCATTTCCACCGGAGATGAACTCATCTCCCCGGGGTCGCCCCCGGAACCCGGCAAGATATACAACTCCAACGCCTTCAGCATCGCCGCGACGGTGGAACAATACGGCGGCAACCCCAGGATCATGGGGATCGCCAGGGACACGATCGAAGCTCTCAGCGAGGTCCTCGACGCCTCCCTCGACTGCGACATGGTCGTCACGTCGGCCGGGGTGTCGAAAGGCGACTACGACGTCGTGAAGGACGTCCTCGCAAGACGCGGCGCAATAACATTGTGGTCGGTCCGGATGAGACCGGCCAAGCCCCTGGCATTCGGCACGCTCGACGGCCCAAACGGCCGGAAGGTCCCCCACCTTGGACTACCCGGCAACCCGGTCAGCGCCATGGTGGCATTCGAGCAGTTCGGGCGGGCCGCTCTGGAGGTGATGTTGGGCATCCCGGTCTCACCCATCCCGACTGTAGAAGCGGTGTTGGACGACCCCGTGCACAACCACGACGGGCGGAGAGTCTACGCCAGGGTGGTGGTATACAAGACCGCAGATGGGACTTACCGGGCGCGGACGACTGGAAACCAGAGTTCAGGCGTCCTCACCTCTATGGCCGCAGCGAACGGTCTTGCGATCTGTCCCCACGACACCGCGGAAGTCCCGGCGGGCGGAAAAGTCACCGTCGAGATGATAGATTGGCCAAATACGGTATTTTGAGTCGGCACGACTGCTCGACTGCCGGATAGGAGAAATGGCGCAAAACTGATGGTCAACTCGGCCCCTACAGATACCCAGAATGACGACGATGCAGTCGTGGACGATCCGGACCCCTCATACGTCATCGACGTTTCGACGTTGGAACGGTCCGGAAAGTCATTCCGCTACGCCCTTTCGAGCCGGATATGCGAGACTTGCGATAGTTGCGATATTGGTGCCGGCGACGAATCGAAGTCGTTGAGGACACCGTCCGAGCTGATGAAGCACATAGCGCAAAACTGCTCGCAGCAACCTGAATACTTGCTGTCATCGACACCGATCACCGAGGCAGTCTTCCGCCTCCTCGTGGCCAACTCCAACCGGCCGATGAAGCTCAGCAAGATACAGTCCGACCTCAGCAGCGCCTGGGCAAGCGTTATCTATCTCAAGAACCTCTCAGACACCGTCGTCAAGAGAATGCTCGACGAGCCTAACGAGTACTTCATCACCCGCTCCAACAAATAGGCTCCGGTGGCCGGCACGCGTCCTCCCTGATCAAAGGTCGTAATACTCGATCACAAACGGGGCCGCCAACGTACTCCCGGCGCCTACCAGTCTTCCCGACTCCCCCGCCTCGTCTTCCCCGACCTCGATCGGGGACCCAGGGGCCGGGGCGCGGCTACGTGAGGTCGCTTACGCCGTCACCGCCAGGGCCATCTGCAGACCCTAAAACCGAACGTCAAATGTCCCGGTCTCTTCAGGCGGGCTCGTCCAGTCCAATTCGACCGATTCGACGCCGGCCCCGGGCGGCCCTTCCTCGAGCAACAACGCCAGCGTGTCCACCGCGGCACGCCCCCCGGCCGCAGCCACCTCCACCGTGCCATCCGGCAGGTTACGTACGTAACCGGTCAGTCCGAGATCGCGGGCGGCCCGTGCTACGAAGTACCTGAAACCGACGCCCTGCACCCTGCCGGTAACAGTCCCGGTGAAGCCGACGGTCTCAGGCTGGCCGGTCGTCATTCACGCTCTCCGGCGGGCGTCGCCTTCTTCTCCGACGCCGGGGACGCTCGGCCCGAGATTTTTGCTCTTCGCTCTCGTACCACTTGAAGAACAGCGCCGTCATCGTGAATAGGTAGACGAAACTCCCGGGCACCCACATGATCAGCCCGCCGATTCGCTGGTCGCTCAGCGGATCGAGGCCCCACACCTCATTCGAACCGTCGTACACCTCGTAAATCGAGCTCCCGGCCAGCGTCACCAGTGCCGCCAGCACCGCCGAGGGCGTCACGATGAGGAGCAAATAGAGCAGCCGCTGCGGGTAGCTCAGCGCCGATCGAACCGGCGCAGGCCCGATTATCGGCCACCAGAAGAGCATCGCGCCGGTAAAGAATGACAGGTGCTCCGCCAGGTGGATGAGTTCATTGCGGACCGCGGCGTCGTAGAAGTCGGGGATGTGCCATATCCACAGCGCCAGCACGAAGAACACGAGAGCCACTTGCGGCCGAGTGGCAAATGCCACGATGCGCCTCGCAATGCCGGTCACGGCGAATTCCGCGCCTACGCCCTGCCGCAGGAAACGGGGCATCGACCACATGAAAGCGGGCATCACACCCGCCATGAGCAGCAACGGAGCAGCCGCCAGCGCCAATGCCAGGTGTTGCAGCATGTGCACAAGGAACAGGTACTCGGCATATGTGTCCAGTGGGCCGAACAACGCCAGCGACATGAGAAAGAAGGCGCCGTAGGCCATCCAGATGCGCCGGCGGTCGATCGACTTCCCACCTGCCCGCGATCTCAGTCTCACCAGCCCCACTGTGTATGCGGCCGTGGTCAGCGCCAGGAGTACAAGGAACGGCGAGGCCAGGTCCCAAGCCGTTATGAAGTCGACGAATGTGTGGGTTGCGTCCATTAATCACACGCTCAGGCGGAACTTTCCAGGCGCGGCCGCGCCAAACTCCTGTACATCCAAAGTAGCACTGGACGGCGCCGCGTTCGGTTCGTACGGCGCCCGGCTGCTGGCAAGGCGCGTCGCGGCCCGGATCAGCCGTTGAGTTTGAAGAAAAGCGCCAGGATTGCCAGGAACACGGCCACGCCGATCGTGAAACCGGCGCCGAATATCCAGGTGAATAGCTTGTTGTCGAACCGCAGGTGCATGAAGAACGCGACCACCAACACGAACTTCATCAAGGAGAGGATGAGCAGCAGCGGGACGAACCACGGGCCCAGTGTTTCGAACGTGAACATCCACACTTCGGCCAGCGTGACGATCGCAAGAATCACGCCGATCCATGCGTAGAACCACGGCGTTGCATGGCGGCCGCCGAATGTGATGTCGGAAAGCACTCGCATCACGCGAGACGGCATCTCACCCATCGGTCCTTCATGCGGCGGGTGCGGGTCCTCCGCCCTCGTCCGGGGCAGATTCCACCAGTCGTTGCCCCCGTGGTAGAAGACCGAATTCCAGATGCGTGTGATGAGGTTCATGATCAGATTCGATTATCAGTGGCGTACGGGAAGGTCGAACGGGACACTGCCCGACGGCGTGCCGTCGTTGGCGGATATCAGGTACACGACCGTGAAGATCACGATCCAAACGATGTCGACGAAGTGCCAGTACAGCCCGGCCAACTCAAGGTCCAGGGCGCCGTCGCTCGACTTGTCGCCCTTGCCGGCGGTCGACAGGACTCTCAACCCGCCGAATATGCCCACGATGCCCAGCAGGAGCAGGATCATCGCCGGCCATCCGACGAGCGTTGTGATGACCGCCAGGGAACTGTGCCCTCCGGTGAAGATGCCGCTCAACGTCGAGATCATCACCGCGTAGAACCCGGCCACCGCAATTACAAGCCCCCAACGTTCTGCGGGCGTGGGCGAAAACACCAGGGCCATGAACAACAGCCAGATCACGCCCAGAGTGACGTGGGTCCCGTGCAGACCGGTCAGTATGAAGAATGTCGTCCCGAACAGGTTGGTCTGCGGGGTCAGCCCGAGGTGGACGAACTCGTTGAACTCATACACCTGGAATCCCAGGAAGACCGAACCCAGGGCGGCGGTGGCCAGGATCCAGAACCGGCCGACCGTCTTCATGTTGCGCCGTATGCCGTCCAGAGCCAGCACCATGGCCAGCGAACTCATCAGGAGCACGAACGTGCTTAAGGAAGTGACCGGTATGTCCAGCACCTGGTTGGGGTAAGGCCCTTCGAGGCTCCGGTTCCGGTATACGAGGAAAGTGGCGATGAAGGCGCCGAAGAACATCACGTCGGACGCCAGGAAGGTCCACATCAGGAGCTTCCTGTTGTTAAGCCCGGTAGACGTATCTTCCAGCGGCTCTTCGTGTGCGACGTGTGTCGCTTCTGTCACGTTTCTTCTGTCCAGTTCTGTTCGTCTGTTGATTGCGTAGTGATCAGTCGTTGACCGGCTCGAATGACCAGCCCAGCAGGCCCCAGGTGATAAGCCCGCCGCCTATGCCGATAACCCAGTACTCGGTGAACATGCCGGCCATCGCCAGCGTAATTCCGGCCGCCAGGATCATCGGGTAGTAAGACATGTCCGGGAGGTGGATGCCGTGACCGTGGTCGCCATCCCCATGGCCTTCACCGTCGTGGTCGTCCGCATCGTCGCCATGGCTGGCGTACAGGTCGTCATCGTCGGTATCGTCCAATTCGTCGTCGAACTGGGCCCCTTCCGGCGCGCCTCTCGGGCCGTGGTGACCTTCGTACTCCGCTACCAACTCGGGGTGCTTCTTGAACCAGAAGTCATCGCGATGGTGCACCGTCGGGATCTCTGCGAAGTTGTAGTGCGGCGGAGGGGACGGGATCGACCACTCGAGCGTGCGCCCGTCCCATGGGTCGCCCCCTGCCCGATCATTCCGGCGCCAACTGACGATGACGTTTATGACCCACACCAGCACGCTGGCCGCGATCAGGAAAGCGCCGATCGTCGCCGCCATGTTCGAGCCGTCCCATCCCTGGTCGGCCGGATAGGTGTAGACGCGCCGGGGCATGCCGTCCATGCCCAGCCAGTGCATCGGGAAGAAGGTCAGATTGAATCCAATGAGCATCAACCAGAAATTGAGCTTGCCCCACCCTTCGCTCAGTTTCCATCCAAACATCTTCGGCCACCACATGTATATGCCGCCGAATATCGCCAGGATCGCTCCGCCGAACAGGACGTAGTGGAAGTGGGCCACGACAAAGTAGGTGTCCTGTTGCTGCGCGTCGCTCGGGGCGGACGCGTGCATCACCCCGCTCAGTCCGCCAATCGTAAACATGGCGATGAACCCCAACGCAAACAGCATCGGCGTATCGAGGCGCAAAGAGCCGCCCCAGGTCGTACCCAGCCAGTTCAACACCTTGACGCCGGTGGGAATGGCGATGGCCATCGTAGAAACGGCAAAGGCCGAGTTGGCCGCAGGACCGAGGCCCACCGTGAACATGTGGTGGCTCCAGACGAACCAGCCCATGAATGCGATGACGATGCCCGCAAAGACGACGAACGGGTAACCGAACAACGGCTTGCGCGAAAAGACCGGCAGGATGTCGGACACGATGCCCATGGCCGGAAGAATCAGGATGTATACCTCAGGGTGGCCGAAGAGCCAGAACATGTGCTGCCACAGGACCGGGTCGCCGCCGTTGACGGGGTCGTAGAAATTCGTGCCGAAAAGCCGGTCGGTCTGTAGTTGAATACCGGCGACGGCAAGCACCGGCAGCGCCAGCACTATGAGCACCGACGTGATCATGGTCATCCAGGTGAACACGGGCAGCCTGAACATGGACATGCCGGGCGCCCGCAGATTGATGATCGTGACAATGAAGTTCAGACCGGCTGCGATAGACGCAACACCCAACACACCCAGGCTGAGTACCCAGAACGTCATGCCGTTAGACGGGTTGTATAGCGTCTCGGAGTTGGGCGCGTATCCGAACCATCCGCCGTTGGGGGCGTCGCCAACAAGCCAACTTACGTTGAGTAGCAGGCTCCCGAACAGGAAGACCCAGTAGCTGAAAGCGTTCAGCCGCGGGAAAGCGACGTCTCGGGCGCCTATCTGGAGAGGGACGAGCCAGTTGAAGAACGCGGCGCTCAGCGGCATCACGACCAGGAACACCATCAGCGTCCCGTGCATGGTGAAAAGCTGGTTGAAGATCTCCGGAGACACGATTTCCAATTCCGAATGGGAAAGTTGGACGCGCATGATCAGGGCCTCCAGGCCGCCGATCATGAACCAGAAGATCGAAGTAAAGAAATAAAGCGTCCCGATGCGCTTGTGGTCGACCGTGCCGATCCAGCTCCAGATGCCGGTCTCGCTTTTCGGTCGCGGCACGATCCTCGGGATTGATAGTGCGCCTGTTGTCACTTTTTCTCCCCAGTTCCCGAATCGGGACTCATGCTCGTTCTCACGTTCATGCTAAAGCTTACCGCGCCGGACCTACTCAAGCGTCTTCAAGTACTCGATAAGATCGGCGATGTCCCCGTCCGTCAGGGACGGGAAGTTGAGCATCACGCCGGCGGTGTACCCCTCAGGAGCAAATGCCGCAGGCTCGCGAATTGACTCATAAAGATATTCGTCTGCGGACTGACCGGAAACCCTCGTCGCGGCTCGCTCGGCAATGCCCTTGAGCCCGGGTCCAACCAGCATATCGTCACCCAGAGAGTGACAGCCCGCACAACCATTGGCGGCGAACAGGGCTTCGCCACGCGCCGCGTCCGGTTCGCCGGTACCTGAAGGCGGAACAGGTTCGGCAATTCCGCCTTCGCCCGGCTCGAGCGACAACAAGTAAGCAACAAGGTTGTCAACCTCTTCGTCGGAAAGATTGACCTGATTATTCCCCGTGTCGTAGACCGCGGCATTCGCCTGCATCCGGGTGCCTTGCTTGATCGAGTTGGGGTTCTTGATCCACGTCCTCAGGTTTTCGTCGTTCAACGGGATTACGCCGGCTGCCAGGGTTTCGCGCGTGGCAAGGTGAGTCAGGTTGGGTCCGGATACCAGGGGAGATTCTTCCGCCTGCTCCACGAATGAGTCCCACCGGGCGTCCTGGGCCGCTATGTCGTCGCCGTACCCGCCGGCCCGGTAAGAGTCGATCGTGTGGCACATGCTGCAGTTGGCGAGGAAGGTGGTCCTGCCCAGGGCCGCGGGGCTCTCCGGCTCCGGAGCGTCGGGAGGAGTCCGCATTGCCGTGACCCACTCCTTGAATTCATCCTCCGGCGATGCGAATACGCGGAAACGCATGTGGGCATGGGCCACGCCGCAGAATTCGGCGCACTGCCCATAGAACATGCCGGTACGTTCAGCCAGGAACCAGAATCTGTTGTCGTTCAGCGGGACCATGTCCAGCTTTCCAGCCAACTTGGGAATCCAGAAACTGTGGATCACGTCCTGCGACTGCAACGTCACCACGATCGGCCGGTCGGTCGGTATGTGCAACTCGTTGGCGGTTACGATCTCCAGGCTCGGATAACGGAATTCGAACCACCACTGGTGGCCGATGGCGACAATCTCCAGCGGCTCGCCCCTGTCCGTGGGAGGCTCCGCGTGATCGTAGATTGCCTTGACCGTAGGCACGGCGATGGCCAGCAGGATGAACGCAGGGAGTATCGTCCAGGTGATTTCCAGGCGCGTGTTTCCGTGGACCTGCGTCGGTATCTTGTCTTCGCTATTGCGCCGCCACCTGTAGCGGAATACGGAGTAGAGGAGCGCCCCTTCGACCAGGATGAAAACGGCGACGGCCATCCAGAAGATGAAGATGAACAGGTCGGCCTGCGTCCTGGCGATTGGGCCCGCAGCATCGAACGTAGACTGATCGTGAGAAGGCGTACAGGCAGCCAGAATCGCTACGAAAGCAACCAGGAAAAGTGGAAATAGTGCAGCGCCCGGGCGTCCGGTCACACTACGAATAAGGGACATCAAAGCTGGCTGTGAGTCCGTCCGGGAAAGCGGCAGGACGGCGGTCCGTTTGCTTCAATTTTAGTCGGCCCGCCCGACGCTCTCGACGCCGATTGTGCTATTTGTAACAAACGCGCTGAGCATAGCATTGCCCATTATGCCGCGCAATGGCCCCGGCGCCCTGTTACAGGCAAAAGAATGGCCCGGTCTCCCCCGGACGGCCTGGAGGATTGTGACGTGAAAACACTGCTCATAGCAACCCGAAATACCGGAAAAACCAGAGAGTTTCGCAATCTCTTTGCTGATTTGCCGTTCAGACTCGCTGACCTTAACGATTTCGACATTCAAGTCCACGTGCCGGAAACAGGCACGAGCTTCGAGGAAAACGCACAACTAAAGGCTACCGCATACTGCCGCATGGCCGCAGTCCTGACGTTGGCGGACGACTCTGGACTTGAGGTGGACGCCCTGGGCGGCGAGCCAGGCGTCTTGTCGGCGCGCTACGGCGGACCGGGCATGAGCGACGATGACCGGGTTGCATTGCTATTGTCCAACATGTCAGGAGTCCCGGGATGGCAAAGGACGGCCAGGTTTCGCGCCGTCCTGGCCCTGGCGGCGCCGCCAAACGGCAAAATACTGGTGACCACTTACGGAAACGTCGAAGGCGCAATTTGCCACGAAACGCTGGGCCAGAACGGATTTGGGTACGATCCGATCTTCTGGCTGCCCAGCCGCGCGATGACGATGGCCCAGCTGACGGAGGAGGAGAAAAACGCGATTAGCCACCGCGGCAAGGCGGCGATTGCGA
The DNA here is from genome assembly GCA_034421215.1 of Dehalococcoidia bacterium. Lineage (GTDB taxonomy): Bacteria > Chloroflexota > Dehalococcoidia > Lucifugimonadales > Lucifugimonadaceae. The sequence goes on along the minus strand of DAOUKO010000042.1, from coordinate 2,283 downwards.
TGTCCAAGTTTCTCGCGGCCTTCAGGTAATTGGTCGCGCGCCGCCATCGGGGTTAGACTCAGACGAAAGGCGTCTCGATCTACGCTTGGCACAGTCGAACTTACGATGACCACCACCCCATCCATCACGCGTCAATCTCCCGGCGCGTCCATCGAAGACCGGTTCGGCCGGCGACTGCGAGACATCCGGATCTCAGTTACCGACCGGTGCAATTTCCGGTGCCCGTACTGCATGCCGGCCGAGATCTACGGGGAACGATACGAGTTTCTCCCGCGGCCGGAAATCCTGACATTCGAGGAGATAGAGCGCCTCTCCAGGCTGTTCGGGCAACTGGGCGCCGGCAAGCTGCGCATCACCGGCGGGGAGCCCCTGGTGAGGGCCAAGCTCCCAAACCTCGTCGAACGACTTGCAGCCATCGAAACTGTCGAGGACCTCACTCTCACCACGAATGGCTTTCTCCTTGCAAAGATGGCCCAGCCATTAAAGGACGCCGGTTTACACCGGGTCACGGTCAGCCTGGACAGCCTGGACCCCGACACATTCAGGAAGATGGCCGGCCGGAATTACGGTCCCGAACGCGTTCTGGAGGGAATCGACGCCGCAGATCGCGCCGGTCTCAGCCCCATAAAAATCAACTGCGTTGTGCAACGCGGCGTAAACGAAAGTGACGTCGTCGGCCTCGCCCGCCGATTCAGGGGAACCGGCCACATCGTGCGCTTCATCGAGTTCATGGACGTCGGCAATCGCAACGGGTGGAACCTCAACCAGGTCGTGACGGCCAGCGAGATCATCGGCCGCATAAACGCCGAGTTCCCCCTGGAACCCGTCCCTTCGAACTACCCGGGTGAGGTAGCCAATCGCTATCGCTACTCAGACGGCTCCGGTGAAGTTGGCGTCATCGCCTCGGTGTCAGTCCCGTTCTGCGGGGATTGCACGCGTGGCAGGCTCTCCACGGACGGACGCCTCGTTACCTGCCTGTTCGCGTCCGGCGGCAAGGACCTCAAGACGCCGATGCGGAACGGCGCAAGCGACGAAGAACTGCTACAGATAATCGCGGGAGTGTGGGAACGGCGGGCAGACCGGTACTCCGAAGAACGCGCCGACAACACTGATTTCGAAGGAAACGTGACACTTCCCCGCCGCAAGATCGAAATGTTCCAGATAGGCGGATGACGGAAACCGAACGCGTGGCGTCTTCCAGCAAAGTGTTCAACGTCTACACGGACGGGGCGTGCATCGGCAACCCGGGGCCCGGAGGCTGGGCCGCGATCGTAATCCAGGACGGCAGGCAGGACCATCTGGTCGGCGGAGAGCCCAAGACCACCAACAACCGCATGGAGATCATGGCCGCCATTCGAGGTATCGAGGCTGCTCCGCCGGGTTCCGTAGTTACCGTGTGTTCCGACAGCGAATACGTCATAAAGACCATGACCCGCGGGTGGAAGCGCAAGGTCAACAATGACCTCTGGGACCAACTCGACGACGCCGTAGCCACACGAAAGGTCACCTGGGAATGGGTCCGCGGGCACTCCGGCCATCCTCAAAACGAAATGGCGGACAAACTGGCCCGAGACGAGGCTCGGGCCCAGCGAAGTTCAGGCCGCCGAAAGGGCAAGCGCCCCGGCGCCGCCAGGAAGAACGACGTGAACGCCAGCCTGTCGCACGTGGACAGCGCAGGAAAGGCCCGCATGGTCGACGTCGGCGCGAAACCCGACACGGAACGGGTCGCAGAGGCCAGGGGCAACGTCTCGATGAGCCCCGAAACGCTGCAGTTGATAGAAGACGGGGGCTTCGAGAAGGGTGATGTCATCGCAATTGCGCGCGTCGCCGGCGTAATGGGGGCGAAGCAGACATCCAACCTGATCCCGCTTTGCCACCCGTTGCCGCTGGCCCAGGTGAACATCGAAATCGAGCCGCTCGTAGACGGCAGCGGCTTGGGAATTGCCTGCACTGCGCGAACGCGCGCCAGGACAGGCGTGGAGATGGAAGCGCTTACAGGTGTATCCATCGCTGCCCTCACCATCTACGACATGTGCAAGTCGGCAGATCGCGCCATGGTCGTAGGCGACATCAGGCTCACCCGCAAGTCCGGCGGCAAGAGCGGCGACTACCTCGCGGACTGACCCGCCAATCCTGACCAATTCGAAAGCGTCATCCCTAGCCCTCCAGCTTGTCATCCCGAAAGCCTGTGAACTTTTTCGGATTCTGTTGCTGCAGAGGTTTATCTGGCTGACGGAAAGCGCCTGTGGGACGGTTTGTCGGGCCTGGTGTTGGTCGGGAGGG
>DAOUKO010000041.1:0-4587 GCA_034421215.1 Dehalococcoidia bacterium | reverse complement strand
AAGGCCGCACGAGGTGATGAAAGTTGGGGGTTTCTTGTCAGTTGGGAGTCGTACAGGCAGGGCGTACCCACTTCCGCACCCCACCGTGGGTACCGGGCTACCCCGGCACGACGATTTGGGAGCTGACCGGTTTGTTTTTATAACAATGACAATTGCCGAGGGTTACGCAAAGGTCTCTTCCAGGAGGGGGGATTTGCAAAGATCCCGACATCGGTCGGGACCGGTTACAGCTTCAGCAAGGATCGCACTTCGACTCCGGGGAGCGCCGCCCTGCCCTGCAGGGCTTCCAGTTCGATTACGAATGTGATCGCCTGCACCCGTGCCCCGACCCTGTCTGCGAGGCTGACGGCGGCGGCTGCCGTGCCGCCGGTGGCCAGGAGATCGTCCACTATGACGACACGCGCCCCGCGCGGGATGGTCTGAGGGTTCACTTCTATCCGGTCGGTCCCGTACTCGAGTTGGAAATCCACGCCCTCGGTTACCGGAGGCAGCTTGTCGGCTTTCCTGAATGGGACCAACGGCACGCCCAATGCGTATGCGATTGGTGCGCCGAACAGAAAGCCGCGGGCGTCAATCACGCCGATGGCTTCCGCCTCGAATTCCCTCACCTCTTCGATCAGCGTGTCTACTGCGTACCTGAATGCCGGGGGATGGGCCAGGAGCGGTGTGATATCACGGAATAACACGCCCGGCTTGGGGTAGTCGGGTACTTCTCGAATCCAGCGATTCAGGTCCATTGCGGGTCTCCGGATTGGCGCGTCGGAAGGTCTCACCGCCGCACATACTCAGGTCTGCGATCAACCGCCGTATGTTAGCGGCACGCGGACGGCTCCAGGACGCCGTGCTGGATTCGCTACGTTTCGGGGAATTCGTGTCTAGAATACGTGGGCGCGCAAATTGTGGCGCCGGAGGTGCTGATGACAAAGCTCGAAGCGATCACGGTCGAACACGATGGACCGGTGGCGGTGATTACGTTATGCCGGCCGGAGGTGCTAAACGCCCTCAACTCCACGCTCCAGGACGAGTTGTACTCGACGTTCCACGAACTCGACGCAGACGATACGACGCACGCGATTGTCGTCACGGGTTCCGGCGACCGGGCATTTTCCGCCGGGGCCGACATCAAGGAAATGGCGAGACGTCAAAAGGACGGCAGGTCGAACCCCAGCGCCGACCATACGGAAGACGCGTGGGACCTGGCCGTCGCAAGGAAACCGACCATCGGGGCGCTGAACGGCCTGGCGTTCGGGGGCGGCGCCGTCATGGCGTCTTCCTTCGACATTCGAGTCGGATGCTCGCGTACGAAGTTCAGATTCCTTGCCGTGTCGTACGGCCGGATCAACTCGACATGGTTGTTGCCGGAGATCGTCGGCAGGCCGGTCGCGCTGGACCTGCTGATGACGGCGCGGGTCGTGGAGGCGGACGAGGCGTACCGGATCGGCCTGCTCAACCGGCTGGTCGAACCTGAAGAGGTTTTGCCGGAGGCACTGAGGATCGGCCACGCCATCGCGGAGAACGATCCGCGAATGGTGCAGGCGGCCAAGCGCCTGGTCAATGACGCGCCCGGGGCCACCCGCCGCCAGTGGCACGACGCCGAACGGGACGCCATGCGCGGCGACAATACGCCCACGCCGGTAACGGAGGCCTTTGCCGACTTCCTGGCGCGCAAGGGCGTGTGACGCACGCCGTGCGACGCGCGCGGATACCAGGCCGCAAAATATCGATTAAGTACCAGACCACCACGAAAGAGAAGCGAGCACGTTGAATCAAGACCTCATCAACGGATTCAAAGACCACGCCGGACCGGGACCCCTGGAGGGGATTCGAGTCCTGGACCTGGGCAGATACCAGGCGGGACCGCGGTGCGGGCTCGTGTTCGCCCGGCTGGGCGCCGACGTGATCAAGGTGGAGCCGCCTGGCCGGGGTGACGAGAGCCGGTCTAACTCGCCTCGGGTGCGCGGGCAGAGTTCCTACTGGGTGCAGTACAACTCCGGCAAGCGCAGCCTGTCGGTAAACCTCCGAACCGAAGAGGGCAAGGAACTACTCAGAAACCTGGTCAAGGAATCGGACATCCTCATCCAGAATTTCCGGCCCGGGACCATCGACAAGATGGGATTCGGCTACGAGACGCTGAAGTCACTGAACCGCGGCATCATCATGATCAACGTGTCCGCGTATGGGCAGTACGGCCCGTATCACTCACGAGTTGGGTTCGACCAGGTAGGACAGGCGATATCCGGGCTGATGTCTTTGAACGGCGACCCCGACGGGCCGCCGACACTCATCCCGTTTCCGCTGATAGACCGTATCACCGCCCTGCACGCCACAATCGGCGCGCTGGCTGCGCTGCACGAGCGTTCCCGTTCCGGCGAGGGGCAGGCGATCGAGGTGTGCCTCGCCGACACGGCCTACACAACGGTCGAGATTCCTGTCTCCACGTACCTGGGCTCCGGCGAAGAGACCCCGCGAGCAGGAAATCGCTACGGCTCAGGCGACATGTACGAGACGAAGGACGGACACGTCTACCTGGCCACCTATTCGAGCGACAATATATTTCCCAGGCTGGCCAACGCCGTCGGACGACCCGAATGGTCGACCGACCCCCGGTTTTCTTCACGCGATGGGCGGGCCGGCCACGCAGATGTGATCGTGCCGGAAGTGACCCGTTGGTTCGCGTCGTTGACAACTGAGCAGGCCACGAACGCATTGGGCGAGGCCGGTGTGCCGTGTTCGCCCGTCAACGACATCAAGGCGGCGTCCGCCGACCCGCACATGAGCGAGCGCGACGTGATCATCGAGGTGGACGACAAGCGCGCCGGCTCCATCCACGTGACCGGCCGGGTGATCAAGTTCAGCCGCAGCGGTATGCCTGTCGGCCGGGCGCCGGAGATCGGCGAGCACACGGATGAAATTCTCTCCGGCCTTCTCGAGATGCCGGAGGAAGAGATTTCCGCGCTAAGGGACCAGAAGGTAGTCTGAACCCCGTCAGGCCCAGGGTTGTACGACCACCCTCGTAGCTGCGGAACCTTCCTGCTTGCCGACCCACTCGGCGGTCTCGAACGCTTCGTTGATCTCCGTCAGCGGGAAAGTGTGGGAGACGAGGTCGAACAGCGGGTACTTGTCCTTGACCTTCACCAGCCAATTCGTGGCCGACTCGAGAATCCACGGGTTGTAGTGCATTATCCCTATCCAGTGGATCTGGTTGATGATGAGCTTGTTTCCCGGCAACGTGAAACTGCCGCCTGAGATGTTTCCGACATCGACATAGCGCCCGCCAATGCGGACCATGTCGATGCCCTCGACGGCCGCGGCGGCTATTCCCACCACTTCCACCACGACGTCTGCGCCCACGCCGCGCGTCAGTTCTTTAACGCGTTCAACCCGTGACTCCGGCGTCGGGTAATCGTTAATGTCGATGGTCGAAGTGGCGCCGCAGCGGGTCGCAAGGTCGAGCCGGGCCTTTTGCCCGTCAATTGCGATGACCTGGGACGCACCGGAGTCCGCGGCGATTGCGCAGGCGTAAATCCCCAGTCCTCCGGCGCCCTGGACAACCACGGTGTCCCCAAATCGGAGGTTTGCCTGGTGCAGGGCCCAGGTGACCTGTGTCAGTGAGCAGTTTGCCGTGGCGAGCGAGGCGTCCGGAATTTCATCCGGGGCTTTGAAAATCCAGTGATTCGGCGGCAGCTTGTAATACTGGGCAAATCCGCCATCACAGTACGGATAGTCCTCCCAGGAGTCTCCTGACATCCTGGGGTGGCTGCGGAATGTGCAAGCGTGCATCTCTCCCTGGGCGCACTGGTAGCAACGCTGGCAGGGGAAGAAGAAGGGGAAGACCACGCGGTCGCCCTCCTTGATGGGTCTGCGCAGGGAGTCGGTAGTGATCCCGCCGGTGAGCGTGTCCACGACGCCGGTGCACTCGTGCCCTCCAACGTAGCGGTTTTTTCTCATCGGCTTGTCGCCGTCGCCCCGCCAACCGTGGAGGTCGGAGCCGCACACGGCGCCGCCCGTGTTGCGTAGAAGTATCGATCCCGGTTCAAGTTCGGGAACGTCAATCTCTTCGACCAGAATCGGTTCCCCGGCCCGCTGAAAAACCCCTGCCAAGCCCTTCATGGGTATTTCCTTTCTTGCAGTTGGCGCCTGTGCTCCCGACGTGCGGACACTTCGACTGCGGTTACGGGCCCCCGCCAACGTAACGCATGAAGTTCGGCGCTAAAGGCTGCCAAGTTTAACCGCTGCGGGCGCTGAAGGAACGGGTATGTGCTGGAAGGTTGAGAGGACGTGGGACTGGGAGGACGCAGGGGTGTGTTCGGAGCCAGCCCCCGTCCAATACACCTGGCAACACAACCCCCGCCATGTCGTCCCGCGCACTTTTTTGTCACCTCGACCATCTCTATTTGTCATCCCGAACCTCCTTCACGTCACCCCGTCCCCATTCCCGTCATCCCCAGCCTCCTTCATGTCATCCCGGGCATTCTTCATGTCATCCCGAAAGCCTGTGAACTTTTTCGGATTCTGTTGCTGCAGAGGTTTATCTGGCTGACGGAAAGCGCCTGTGGGACGGTTTGTCGGGCCTGGTGTTGGTCGGGA
>DAOUKO010000040.1:0-17479 GCA_034421215.1 Dehalococcoidia bacterium | reverse complement strand
CCACTGCTTATCGGACTGCTGGACGACGTGACCATGAAGGTCGACAAACACCCCACAAAAGTGTTACCTATCTCCCCGGTCTAACTGTTACCCATGTGCCCGGTCGTTCAGTGGGGGCATAACGTGAAATCGTAAGTCCCTCAGTCGATACGACGATTCCGGTTGCCCGACGTCGCGCCCTCACCTCAATCCTCTCCCCCAGGAGAGGAAGGGGTTTAGCCGCGCGACTTCTGAGACGGTCTGCAAGAGACGCCCCTACGAGTGGTCGTCAGGGAGCAAGTATGGGAGATGTTGCGCGGGCCAACGCATCCCAACGCCCAACGCCCTTTCATACACCCTCTTGCACGGACGACTGGATTAGCGTCGCCGCCGTACTGTCCTGATAAGCCAACACGAGATTTCGAAAAGCGCTCACCCCAAGGCTACAAGGAACCGTCCGAGGGCGATGATGAAGTGCAACGGATCGTTACCTGATGGCATCCTCCTACCAGTCTTGTATCCCTTTTTGAATTCGCGATGTTCGTGGGCGTAATACTGCTGATCTGGCTACGGTGAGTGGTAAGTAAGTCACACTGCAATTACCTCTCTATTCACGCCTGAGGCACGTTAGCGGTAAACGGTCGCCGCCACGGCCAGGTGGTCTGAGGCCAGGCTGTCGTGGGTAGAAAAGTCCCGGACCTTCAGGTCGGGACTGGCCCAAACGTAATCGATGCGTTCCCAAGGGGTGTCTGCCGGATAGGTGTATCCGTCGAAGGTCGCTCCTGAAGCGACTAGCGCGTCGTTGAATCCGGCCTCTGCGATCAACAGAATTTCCGGGTGGTCCGGGTGCGCGTTGAAGTCTCCCAGCAAGACCGTGGTCCGGCCACTGACCACGGCCCCAAGCATCGCCTCCGCTTGCGGGACCCTGATCGCCGAGTCGCCATCCCCGGAGTGGAAGTGTGTGGCCACGACGTCAATTGTCTCCCCGCCGCCCAGGTCGATCTCCACCGTCAGAAATGCCCGGTCCAGTCGAAGCGTGTCGTTGTTCGGCATTTCGTGGTTTTCGGAACTGACAATCGGAAGCCGGCTCAACACCGCATTGCCCCACACCGGATCGGCGGCTGGACCCCACACGTAGTCCATGTCGAGGCGTTGCGAGAGCCACTCGAGCATATCGACGGAGCCGTTGATTACCCAGCCCCTCGATACTTCCTGCAACGCAACGATGTCAGGGTCTTCGGCTTCGATGACCCTTGCCAACTCCTCCAAACCGTGGCGGCCGTAAACGTCGAATCCCTGGTGGAGGTTGTAGGTCATCACCCTGACGGGAAGTCCATCTCCCGGGGATTGAGTCACGTCCTTCCAACTCACCAGCAGGACCAACGGGAGTAACAGCAGCGCCAGCGCGACGATGCCGGCAGCCCTCGTCGCCGGCACGCCTGTGTCGCGCCGACCCATGGCCGCCCGAACAGCCGCCAGGCCAACCAACAACGCGGCGAAGGGTCGAATTGCTTCCTGCGGCGCCAGCACGTCGATCTGGTAAGTCGCGTAGTAGATAAAGAGGAAAATCAGCAATAACAGCATGCCGACACTGAGCCAGGCCGAAACGCCTCGGCCGGAAGGCTCGCCGGTGGATCCAGCCTCTGGCCTTGCGATGGACACCAGCAATACCGCGATCACGACCTGGCCGACAAGCATTGCCCCTGCGCCTGCGAAACCCGGCGGATCTGCGGCGACAACCGCGATCAGCACACCTCCCAGCAGCAGGATTACCGGCCAGGGCAGTCCCCTACCCTGCCTCGTCAACTCAACCGCTGCCACCACTCCGGCCAGGTTGGCCCCCAATACCCACGCGAAGACCGCGGGCTGCGGCCAGCCGCTCAACGCGGTCTGGTAAGCGACGTTCTGGAACAGAAGGAACTGCAAAACGAGGAACGGCCCGACCGCCAGGTATGGCCATCTGATGGCAGCGGACGCGTGGTCCTGCCGTAGGTCATTCGCAGACACGAGCCGCCACAGGAGGAATCCCTGGGCGGCGACCAGGACCACCGCAACGACGTAGACCCCGACTCCCCTGGCCCACGACAGTTCGACCGTGGCGAATACGCCCTTGACTGCGGTCTCAGCGGAAAGGCCCAGCAGCAGGGCAATTACCGCGTGGGAGGCGCCTTCACCTTTTCCTGCTGTTCCGATCGACTGAAACAACAACGGCAGGGACCAAAGGAACAAAATCGCACCGATAATCGAAAGGCCCAGGCCGATTGGAAGCGATGAGACGAAAACTTGGGCCAGCCACACCAGTGACAGGAGGCCGGCGACGATCGGCAAGGCGTACTGCGGTCCCAGGATTCGCCGAACGACGGGCGCAAGAAATCCGCACAGGAACACCACCAGGCCCAATGCGCCCACCATGACCGGGTCCATCTCCTGCGCCTGGGTCAGGTAGACGGCCATCCCCACGAAGAGCGACCGCAAGAGTTGGAGCCCGAACAACACCGTCAAAGCTCCAGGCAGCAGAGCCGCCACAGACACCCAGTCGAGTTTGGACACCATGTTCAAATGTCCCACAGTTCACGCTCCGGACATAGTCAGACACATTATCAGCCCACCCGGGCCGCGGTCAGTGGGCGCCTGGGCGTAGCCGATGAATTACGCTCAAGGACAAAAAGCAAGAAGGCCGGGATGGCCCGGCCTTCTTACCCAATTGCACGTCGATTAAATCGACTAGGCTTCGCTTTCCAAAGCTGCGTTGACCTTGTCGGCGATGTCCGAAGGTATCCAGTCCTCCCAGATCCTGTTGTTGGTCAGGAACCACAGGGCGGCTTCGGATGCTTCACTGCCTGGGTTGGCGTCCATCCACTGGAAGATTTCCTTGTAGACGTCTATCGAGAACTCCCAGTTCTGCAGGAAGCCGATGACGTCCGGCGCCCGCGGAAGCAGGCTCTTGTGTACGGCTACCAGGACCAACGACTCATCGAATGCGCAAGCCTTGTCGGCGTCCCAGCACTCTTCGCTGTAGGGCTCTTCCTCCAGGCGGACCAGATCGAGCTTCAGCCCGGGGTCTCCCGTGCCCCACATGTAGCCCAGCCAAGGCTCTTCCTTCTCGTAGGCCGCGTAGACCTCGGCGAACATCGCCTCCTGCGAACCGGGGTTGATCACGTGCAGGTGGTCCGCCAGTCCGTATGCCTCGATCTGCTCGCCGTTGACTACCTCACAAGACCAGCCAATAACGCATGCGACCAGCCGCGCTTTGCCCCTGCTGTCTGCGGTGGAGAAAAGTTCCTGGTACTCGGGCTTCATCAAGTCCTGTGGTGTCTTGAGGTCGGGGTTCTCGTCCGCGATGTATTTCGGGATCACGAACGTACTCTGCCAGTCACCGACGAGGCTGGTGCCCACAGAGGCCACGTCACCTATCTCAAGAGCCTTCTCCCAGCCCAACGACTGGTTCGGCAGCCATATCTCCATCGTTACGTGGATGTCGCCCTTCTGCAGGCCCTGGAAGTTCGGCAGGGTCGCGCCAAGCACCACGTCGGTCGGATAACCGTATCCATGTTCCACGATGTACTGGGCGATCCGGTTCTGAACCTGGGCGCTTGTCCAGTTCAGGTCGGAGAAGACGATCGTTTCTTTCGGACCGGCCATCGCCTCCTGGACGACAACTACGGTCTCAACAACTTTCTCAGTGACCGTGACCGGCTTTTCTACGACGACGGTCTCAACCACCTTCTCGGTGACCGTCACGGGCTTCTCGACCACAACGGTCTGCACTTCCGTCACCGTCTCGCCCGCGACCATCTTTTCGACCACGACAGTCTCGACGACCTTCTCGGTAACGGTGACCTGCTTTTCGACTTCTACCGTGACGACCTTCTCGACCACCTCCGGTTCGGAATCACACGCAACCGCTACAAGAGCGACCGCCATCAGTCCTGCCAAGGCCATTATCGTCAGCAGTGACCCGATGCCTGACGTGTATCTCGATTTTCGTGCGAAATCTTTCGTTGCTTTTAACAATACGCACGCTCCTTTCTTGCCTGGAAACCGCCCAATGGATCCTCGGCGGTTCTATGTAAGTCTCCCAGCCCGGGAAACGAAGCTAGCCACCGGTCCCCAACAGAACCCGCTGGCGCTCTCGCGCTGCTGCTTGCGTAATCCTGTCAATGATGATCGCCAGAAAGACTATGGCGAGACCGGCGATCGCGCTGTTTCCGGCTTCCTGCCTGCCCAAGGCTCTCAAAACTGCCTCGCCCAGGCCACCAGCTCCCACCAGAGAGGCTATCACAACCATCGCGAGAGCCATCATGGTCGTCTGGTTTATGCCGGCCATTATCGTCGGCAACGCCAGTGGGATCTGGACCTTGGTTAGCAGTTGTAGCGGAGTGGTCCCGAACGACCGCGCAGCCTCGACCGCCTCAGCCGGCACTTGGCGAATACCCAGGTTGGTGAGCCGAATTACCGGAGGAACCGCGTAGATAACGGTTGCCATGACAGCCGGCACGATCCCCAGGCCGAAGAAAATTATGCCGGGCACCAGGTATACGAAGCTCGGCATCGTCTGCATACCATCCAGTATCGGACGCATCAGTGAGTCCGCAAATGAACTCCTCGATCCTGCGATTCCAAGGGGGATTCCGATCATCAGCGAGATGCTGACCGACACGAAAATCAACGCCAGGGTCAACATCGAACCTTCCCACAGGGTGTCGGTGCCACCGGGAAGCCGTCCCATCATGCCGATCAGAATGAGGGCCACTATGGCAAATAGCGCCATGACCCGGCCGGAAATCTTCCAGGCCGCCAGCCCGACTGCCAGGACGACCACGGGCCAGGGTAGCCAAAGAAAGAAGTCCTCAATGTGGACCACGACCGTGGTTATAACGTTCTTTATGCCGTCAAAAACCCCGGACGCATTAAGGGTTAACCAGCGTATCCAATCGTCCACCGCCGTGCCGATCGGCTTTCCCCACTCGGCCGGAAATGCCATGCCCGGACCCCATACGGCGAGGCATACGACCAGGGTGGCCACCAACGCTACCGCGCTGCCCCCGTACCAGAGCAAGTTGTTTTCGATCCTGCCCGAGGTCGTCGTGGCCACGCCCTTGCCGGCTTCGGCGAGGGAATCCTTCGCAACGTCGGCAATCCTCGAAGTCGCGTTGCTCGTACCGGTCATCGCTGCCCCTCCTTTTCAAAATCCGGGTTTGCCTCGCCCACCCCGCCTTCCACCATCCCCGCGAGCAACTCGCCCCGGTGGATTTCACCGACAAGAATGCCGGACTCGTTGACCACCGCTATCGGATGGTGGGTCTGTGCGGCCAATGGAATGATGTCTTCGATGTAATCATCGGGGTTGGCGACCATCGCCGGTTCAAGCTCCACATCTCGCAGTCGCTCAACGCGATCCCGTGTCAGGGCCGCCGCACGTTCCTCCGTCACGAGGCCTTTGAGGTCTCCGCCGCGGCCCAACAGGAACAGGCATTGAGTGTCCCGGCTCTTCATGATGTGAAGCGCCGCGCGCGGTCCCTGCCATTCGTGGACGACAGCGTCCGTGTCCTGCATGATCGCCTGGGCCTGGATGACCTTGGCCTTGGAAACGTCCTGCACAAACTCCGAAACGTAGTCGTCCGCGGGCAGAGTAACGATCTCCTCGGGCGATCCCCGTTGAATAATTTCTCCGTCCCGCATGATCGCAATGCGGTCCCCAATCTTCAGCGCCTCGTTGAGGTCATGCGTGATGAACACGATCGTCTTGTGAAGCTCCCGCTGGAGGACGATCAACTGGTCCTGCATCTCTCGCCGTATGAGTGGGTCCAGGCCGCTGAACGGTTCGTCCATCAACAGGACGTCTGAATTCACTGCCAACGCCCGGGCCAGTCCCACCCTTTGCTGCATGCCGCCGCTCATCTCCCGCGGCAGGTAGTCCTCCCAGCCATCGAGCCCAACGGTCGCAATCGCCTCCCGGGCTGCCTGATACCGTTCCTCGGTGTCGACACCCCGGACCTCCAGGCCGTAAGCGACGTTGTCTAACACCCGGCGGTGAGGGAGCAGGCCGTAGTGCTGGAACACCATGGCAACCTTCTCGCGGCGGAACTGTATCAACTCCTCCCGCGTGTACTCGAAAATGTCCTCGCCGTCGAACAAGACCCGCCCCTGGGTCGCTTCGATCAGCCTTATCAGACAGCGAACGAGGGTTGACTTCCCGCTGCCCGACAGACCCATCACGACGAATATTTCACCCGGCGGGACACGGATGTCGATGTCTCGAAGGCCTACGACAAGATCCAATTCCTCCTGGATCTCAGCGCGGCTCTTGTCGGCAAATTCTGGGGCGACGGCCCGTTCGGGCTCATCCCCGAATACCTTCCACAGTCCTTCGACCTTGATCTGGTAATTCTGAGAATTCATATTTCAATGGGACTCCTGTGGGTTCTTCCAGCGATAGCCTACCATCTCCTCCATTCGCAGCCAGAAAGATTGAAATGAGGACCCTCGGCGCCGGCGTCGTCGGGTTTTGGACCTGCCGACACGACTGACTGGTCGCCAAATTGACGATGCGTCAGACAAGCATTACGTTAGTGGCCCGATGGAGTTGGGACCATCAGGCAACGGGGGACACGCCGGCATGACTTCTGACGCGGTCGAATGGGGTTACGACGGACCGATAGGGCCCGAAAACTGGGGTTCGTTGTCGGAGGAGTATGCCGCGTGCGCAACCGGTAGGCAACAGTCACCGATCGACATCACCGGGTACGTGGAGCGAGACGCGGAGCCCCTTTCGTTCTCATACGTGACCGACGCCGTAGAGGTGCGCAATGACGGCAAGGCCGTGCACTTCGACTATCCTCCCGGCAACACGATGAACATCGGGAACAAGGTCTTGACGTTGTTATCGGCACACCTGCACTCGCCCTCGGAACACCTCCTGGACGGCGCCGGCTTTGCGGCGGAACTGCATATGATCCACGCGGACACTGAAGGCAACCTGGCGGTGGTGGGGCAGTTTTTCAGCCTGGGCGGAGCGAACGCCGCCGTGCAGGCCGTTCTGGATGCCGCTCCTGCTACTGGCGAAACTGTCACCGATGGAGTCGGGCTAAACGCCGGGAATTTCACGCCGGACGGGCATGGGTACTACCGGTACGACGGTTCGAAAACAACACCGCCGTGCGACGAGCCGGTCGACTGGTTCGTGATGCGCGCGCCCAAGACCATCTCGCAAGAACAGGTTGACGGTCTCCTGGCGTTGAGCGGCGGGCCCAGCAACCGTCCCGTTCAACCCATCGGCGGCCGCGTCATCATATTCAGCGACGCGCCGTAGGGCTCTCACGGCGCACCTCTCCCTAGGATCAACGCCACCCCTGGATCGGCGACGGGGACGCCTGCCAGAAGAGCACAGTTCCGGATTAGATGCCGCACTTCGATACAGCTGCCGTCACCGGCGCTTTCAGCTACACCGGCCGGTACATCACTCGATGTCTGCTGGATAAAGGCGTCCGCGTCAGGACCCTCACCGGCCACCCGGACCGTCGCGACCCCTTCGGCGGCATTGTCGACGTAGAGCCGCTGGAGTTCTCAGACCCGGACCGGTTGCGCCTGTCCATGCGGGGCGCCAGCGTCCTCTTCAATACCTACTGGGTGCGGTTTGAGCGGGGCGAGACCACCTTCGACCGGGCGGTCGAAAATACCAGGTTACTGTTCGAAGCAGCCGCGGAGGCCGGGGTCGGCCGTATTGTCCACATCTCCGTATCGAACCCATCATCCGGTTCCAGCCTGCCCTATTTCAGGGGCAAGGGTCGAGTCGAGGAATTGCTCGAAGGCATCAGGGTGCCCTACGCCGTCATCAGGCCGACCCTCACCTTCGGCGCCGGCGACCTGCTGCTCAACAACATGGCCTGGGCTCTCCGGCGCTTCCCGTTCTTCCCAATTTGCGGCGATGGGTCCTACCTGGTCCAGCCCATATATGCCGGCGACGTTGCAGCGCAGGCTGTGGCTGCCGCTTACGAAACTGGGAACAGCGTCGCCGACTCCGCGGGGCCAGACACTATGTCCTTCAAGGAATTGCTGGGCCTCCTGGCCTCGGCGATGGGAGTCCGCTGCCGCTTGTTACACACTCCGCCGTCCGTAGGCCTGGCCCTGACCCGAATGGTCGGGCTGATGAAGCGCGACGTTGTGCTCACCCGCGACGAGGTTGACGGTCTCATGGCCGGCCTGCTGACATCCAGCGCCCCGCCGACCGGCACTACCGCGCTGAGTAGTTGGCTCGAAGGCCACGCCAACGACCTGGGACGACGCTACGCGTCCGAACTCGACCGGCACTTTCGTTAATGGTCACCTGAACCCTGTGTCCGGCTTGATTTTGGCAACCAGGGTCGATACGGTCGCGCCCGCCCGCTACCTGCTAACAAGACAGGACCATGCCCATGCCTGAAGGCCGCAACCTCGTTTTCATCTGCACCGATCAACAACGAACCGACACGATGGCCGCGTACGGCAACGACTGGATCGAGACGCCCAACCTGAACGACCTGTCGTCACGCAGCTTCATCTTCGAAAACGCATACATCACCCAGCCGGTCTGCTCACCCGCCCGCGCCAGCATCATGACCGGCCTCTACCCGCACTCGGCCGGGGTGATCAAGAACTCCAACCCGCACCGGGCCAACAGCAACCTGACGCCGGACGTGCAGACCATCGCCGAAATGATGTCCGACGACTACCTGTGCGCCTACTTCGGCAAGTGGCATCTCGGCGACGACTTGTCGGCCCAGCACGGATTCGAAAGATGGCTTTCGGTCGAAGACGCCCACGACGACGACTACCCCAACTACCACCGCAAAGAACACCGGTTCAGACAGTCCGACTACTTCAAGTACCTGGTGTCGAAGGGGCACGTTCCGGAAGGCGACTACGACGGCTACAAGTCGTTTACCCAACATCAACGCGGCTTTCTACCCGAAGAAGACGCCATGGCCACTTTCCTGGGCGACAACGCAGCCGAGTTCATCCGTGAACAGGAGGACGCGGACAGGCCCTTCATCCTTTACGTGATGATGTTCGAGCCGCACCCGCCCTACAACGGACCGCTGAACGACCTCTACGATCCGGAAGAACTGCCCGTCGGACCGAACTTCCTGAAGAAACCTGCAGACAACTTCGCGCTGTTCAGCCGGATTCGGGCCGACCAGTACCTTGGCGGCGATGAGCGAGGTGAGAAGCTCGAGTCGGAAAGCGACTGGCGAAGCCTGCGCGCCCGCTACTACGGGAACGTGACGCTCATGGACCGCGGCGTCGGCAAGATTCTTCGCGCCCTGGACGAAACGGGACAGGCCGACGACACCATGATCGTGTTCACGACCGATCATGCCGACTCGCTCGGAGACCGCGGGATGCTCGGAAAACGGGCTTTCTACGATGAGGTAGCGCGCGTGCCTTTGCTGTTCCACGTTCCATGGATTTCCAGCGACGAGCAACGCCTCCCCGGCCAGTTCGGTCACGTGGACCTGACGCCCACCATCCTCGACCTGCTTGGCCAGGATGTACCGTCCCATCTTGAGGGCGCCTCGCGCGCGCCCGCGTTGCGCGGGCAAACAACGTTAGAGGAAGACGACGTCTTCATGCAGTGGCACGGCGAGCCGCCGACCATCAGCCTCGGGAACCCCGACATCGAAATCATGGCAGGCGTGCCCTGGCGTTCGATCGTCTCGGGCGAACGTCAACCGGACGGGACCGTTCAGCGCTGGAAGCTGAACCTATCGCCCGGCGACCAGTGCGAGTTGTTCGACATGACGAACGACCCGTGGGAACAGGTCAACCTCTTCGACGACCCGGCCTACCGCGACCGCGTCCGCCTCCTCGCCGGCCGCATCCGCACCTGGCAGTACGAGACGGGAGATACGCTGGCTCTGCCGGGGGTTTAGAGTTCCTGTCGAGTCGCATTGGCTGAATGATTCTCGTACGTCTCCAAGTAACGACTTTGCGGTTCAGCCCGGCTTTGGCCTAGTACCAGATGGCCTTGTCTCCAGGTTTCAATTGCGCAAATCGTCTGTAGCTTTTCAACATTTGGCCAAAAAACAATCACAAAAGTTTTGAAGATCCGTACTTCGTATTCGCGAAAATTCAGCTTGGCCAACAAAACATTAGCGGAATATGAATTTCAGAAAGTATTATTTCGGCGTCCTTTACAAACATCACTTTTTGTTTTTGTGCAGCAGTATTTGTTCCCGTTTTAAATGTTTCATCAACAAGTTTGTATAGCAATTCGAAACTTTAAATAATAGGCCAAAGTATGCTTGATCAACCCGGACACATGGGGTACCGTGGAAGGTAGGTACTGAATGAGGCAGCGTCTGCAGCAGATGAGAAGCCGGCACGAATCATGCATAGACCTATAGCGAGTCTTAACGGCCATTGCGACCCGTTGCAACTGTACCTGAACACTCACAAGGCAAGATAAACGCATACACAAGAGCGCGTACCATACGCTCCCAGAGGCACGAAGGACCTCAGTCACCATGCCAACAAACTACAACCGAATTCTACAGGAAAACAGAACGAAGTATGGCACTGAGATCGACAATATCGGCCGTATGCTTATGTCAGGCCTCTATGCAGACCGAACTCAATTCATCTTCGAGATGCTCCAAAATGCTGAAGACGCACTAGCAAGACGTGAAAAACGGGAGGAAAGACGGTCGGTTGAATTCTCTCTGTCGGCCAACGCACTCACTTTTGCCCACTTCGGAAAACCGTTTGACGAGGCCGATGTTCGCGGTGTCTGCGGGATCGGTGAGTCGTCAAAAGATCTGATTGATGTAGGCAAGTTTGGGATTGGGTTCAAGTCTGTCTACGCCTACACCGACAGCCCGGAGATTCACTCAGGCAGCGAGCATTTCGCGATCGATTCCTATACCTGGCCAAGGGAAATCCCCGGGGTCAGCCTGCCACCTGGTGGAACAGTGATACGTCTGCCGTTCAATGGTGATAGCCAAACAGCCGTGGGAGAGATTCTGGAAAACTTCCAAAAACTGGATCTTGGGACGCTGCTGTTTCTGCGCGAAATAGAAGAGATCTCGTGGTCAGCCCCGGAAGGAAAATCAGGCCAGTTGCTTCGTCGATCCGAAGCCATTGGTAGGTCGGTGCGTAAGGTATCGTTAACCAGGCAGTGCCATGACGCGGCATCGAACCATACACCTGAAGAACAATGGCTGATTTTCTCCCGCAGAGTATCCAATGACGGGAAGGAAGCGGGGAGCGTCGAGGTCGCTTTTGCCCTAGCGGGAGGAACGGATGGCGCCGGGCTTTCGGTTCGGCCCGTATCGATCACAGACTCCCCGCTCGTTGTCTTCTTTCCTACGATCCTGTCAACGAACCTCGGGTTCCTAGTGCAAGGTCCCTTCCGTACGACCCCTAGTCGGGACAACGTGCCAGCGCGCGACCCTTGGAACCAGCACCTGATATACGAAACCTCCGTACTGCTCGTTGACGCGTTACAGGAGCTTCGCCAGTTGGGCCTACTAAACGTATCCGCCCTTCGATGCCTCCCGCTAAATGCCTCGCTGTTTCCAGAGGACAGCATGTTCGCCCCAATGTTCTCAGCCGTCCGCGACGCGCTGAAAACGAAGCCCCTACTTCCTCGCTATAAGGGAGGTCATGTCGCCGCGCAGGGTGCCAAGCTCGCTCGTTCCCAAGGTCTCCGAGACCTCATCAGTACCGAGGAATTAAACGAATTTTTTGAGTCGGATCGTGTGCTCCATTGGCTCAGCGAAGACATCACCCCCGCCCGGACACGCGACATTCACGACTATCTGACTAAAGTACTCGCGATAGATGAGGTCACTCCTGGAGGACTGGTTCAGATGCTGACCAAAGAGTTCCTCGAGGCGCGGTCAGACGAGTGGATCGAGCGACTCTACTCGTTTCTGAGAGTTCAGCAGTCTCTCTTGTCGAGACTGGGGGACGTTCCCCTCATCAGGCTAGAGGATGGCACCCATGTCGTCGCCAATGGTGGGGATCGGCCAACAGTGTTCCTGCCCGGCAGTGAACCCACTGGCTTCCCAACGGCCAGAGCAAACGTTTGCAAGTCAGAAAGTGCGCGGGCATTCCTCGAATCTTTAGGACTCCGGGTTGCTGATCTGGTGGACGATGTCATAGTGAATGTGCTCCCTAGGTACAGCATGGAGGGCCCGGTGGTCACCGATGCTCAATATCAAATCGACATCAAGCGCATACTTAGGGGCTTCGAAACTGACTCAACCGAACTGCGGAAGAGGCTAGTATCCAGTTTGAAGAACTCCAGGTTTATACGGGCTTTGGACGCTGATGACGGCTCTATCCACTTCGTTCGTCCAGCCGAGGCATATCAGGCGAATCGGCGAATGAAAGAACTTTTCGCAGGAGTGCATGGCGTTCTCATAGTGGACGATTCGCTGAACTACCTCCGCGGCAAGCCGATTCGTGCTTTGCTCGAATCTGTAGGCGCCCCGTCGAAATTGACACCAAGACTCAAGGTCAAGAACGTCTCTTGGCAGACCCCAGAGATGAGAGAACTACGGAAGAATCATAATCGTGGCGGGGGCTCAGATAAAGGCGAAGTGCACAGCTATGAGATTAAAGATCTCAAGCCGCTGCTTAAGACGATTGCCAACCTCCCTCAAGATGAAGTGTCAGGCAGGTCAGCTCTTCTCTGGAAAGCACTTTGCGGAGTCGATCCTAAGGTGTTCCGAAAGGAGTATCGATGGCATCACTACAATAAAGAACAAAAAGTTGTGTTAGACGGCGATTCGGAACTGGCCCGCTTACTCAATGAAACTTCGTGGGTTGCGGACGATAACGGGGAGTTGAACCGACCCAAAGAAGTCGTCTTCGAAAACACTGGATGGGAACCGAACTCAGCCCTTCAGGACCACATACGTTTCAAGAAGCCGGTCATTTCGCCCATTGATGGGTTCGCCCGGGAATTGGGAATTGACCCAGACTTGATTCCCCTACTTGTACAGAGCGGCGTAACCAGCCGTGAGCAGTTCAGGGCGCTACTTCACCAAGCCGGGCGCGTGGCCGACGGGGATGGTGATCACGACACGCCAAGCATTGAGCATTCGCTTCATGGTCTCAAAGATGCAGCGCTTCGGCCAAACTCAACCCTCGCTGAACCGAAAGAGCCGACTTTCAGCCCAGACCCCGACGGTGCCGCAATAGTAGTCAAGTCCGGCGAAATGTCCGATCAGGCAGTTGCTGACAGCGCGGCTGAAGCAGCGACTGTGGTAGGAATTACGAATGCGAGTCCACCGAAGGGCAATTCACCGCGCGGGAATGGGAAGGGCACGTATTCGGGTAACAGGCAAAAATTCAACTCTTACGTGCCGGCGAACCCGGGCGGCCAAGAGGACCGTGACCCGGACGGCCTCAAACACCAGGAGCGATTGAACCTTGAGGAAAAGGCTATCAAGTTCGTACTCGCGCGGGAGCCGGGATTGGAGCGTACACGCAAGAACAATCCAGGCTATGACTTGGTGGAGCGAGGCGTAGATGGACAGGCGGTCAAGCGGGTCGAAGTCAAGGCGATGAAGGGTACTCTCCGAGACCGACCAATAACTGTCACGCGAACGCAGTTCGAGCACGCACGGAAGCATCGGGACAATTATTGGGTCTACGTCGTCCAAAAAGCGGGGGACCCAGCGCAAGCACACGTCTTGGGAATCCAGGACCCATTCGGCAAAACGAGAACCTTAACCTTCGACGAAGGCTGGTCCGCAGTGGCAGAGGATATGGAATCACATTGGGTTGATGTCAACCCAGCCGAGAGCGGTAAACAATCGGCGCAAGCGGCTAACGCTGAGACAGACGCGGCTTGACCTAACTGGCACGACGGACCCAGCGCAGATAACAAACAACGGGTGACGGGACCACCGACGCATTTCGCGTTCTTGGACCCGTCATTCCGTTACAGAGCCAGACATAAACACGCGGCAGTTGGTGTAGGCAGCCACGTCACCGTCATCGACAGTGGGCAGCTTACCGCCGGTCTAACTCGTCGCCGTGAACTCCGCTGCTTCTTCGGAGCCGCCGGTGGCGTCGCCTTCGCTGTACGAATGGGCGCCGGTGCCTGCAAGTCCGCCGCCGTGCACGATCAGGTATTCATCCCGTATCGGTCGGTCGTCAAAAT
The DNA here is from genome assembly GCA_034421215.1 of Dehalococcoidia bacterium. Classification (GTDB taxonomy): domain Bacteria; phylum Chloroflexota; class Dehalococcoidia; order Lucifugimonadales; family Lucifugimonadaceae. The sequence goes on along the minus strand of DAOUKO010000040.1, from coordinate 3,345 downwards.
AGCACTCCAGGATTTCCCGGACTCCGGCGGCGTAGCGGGCCTGTGCCGATAGTGACGTGCCCGACGTGTGGGGAGTCAGCGCGTGGTTGGGTGCGCTCCTCCAGGGGTGATCGTTCGGCGGAGGCTGCGGGAACCACACGTCCCCTGCATACCCTGCCAGTTGGCCGCTCTCCAGCGCCCTCACTATGGCGTCGCGATCGCAGATCTTGCCGCGGGCGGTGTTGACGATGTACGAGCCCCGCTTCATCTTGCTGATCAATTCGTCGTTGAACATGTGCTCCGTCTCTGGGTGGAGCGGGCAGTGGATGCTTACGACGTCGCAAACGCTGACGAGGGACTCCACGCTCTCGTGGAAGGTGAGTCCGAGTTCCTCCTCCACTTCCGCCGGTAGCCTGTGCCGGTCGTTGTAGTGCAGGTTCACGTCGAACGGCTTCATTCGCTTGAGGACCGCCAGGCCAATTCTTCCGGCCGCAACGACTCCCACGTCCATGCCTTCGATGTCATACGACCTTGATATGGCGTCGGCGATGTTCCAGCCGCCCCTGACGACCCATCCGTACTGCGGAATGTAGTCCCTGACCAGAGCGAGCATCTGCATGACGGCGTGTTCTGCCACGCTGATGCTATTGCACCAGGTGACCTCCGCCACCGTTATGTTGTTGTCGATGGCGGCCTGGAGGTCGACGTGGTCCGAACCGATGCCTGCCGTAATGGCCAGTTTCAGGTTAGGCGACTTGGCGATCCGCTCTGCGGTGAGATACCCGGGCCAGAAGGGCTGCGAAATGACCACGTCGGCGTCAGGCAACTCAGCTTCGAATACGGAATCCGGCCCGTCCTTGTCCGATGTCACTACGAATTGGTGCCCTCGGTCCTCAAGGAACTCCCTCAGGCCCAGCCCTCCGGAAACCGAACCCAACAAGTGTCCCGGGGTAAATCCGAGCGCGTCCGGCGTTGGCAGCGACTGGCCGTCGGGGTATTGGGCGATTGTCGGAATGCTGTTACGGGCGTACTCCGGCGGATACCCCGCGATGGGGTCGTCGTACAGGACACACAGGATTTTTTGGGCGGGACCGTTGGTCATTGTGCACCTCCAATGATTGGCTCGGGCAATTATATGCCCGAATTGAACGTCCGCACGCAGCCTGACAGGGAGGTGAAAACTGACGGCCGTCTGCTGGAGATTTCAGCAACCCAGGGGCGGTCTGACGGCGCCGCAATTCTATGGAATCGGTCCAGGTCCCGCGGACACGGGTCCACGCCTGTCCCCACGCGTTCATCGCATTAACGACTACCAGCCTTGGGCGCAGCCCCGGAGGTCTTCATGATGTGATTTGGGGACGCCTGTACTGGCGCTGGCTAGACGAACAGGCGTCTGCCCTGTATCTTCACGTGGCGTCACCCCAACCCATACCGGTACGAATTCCACGCGCCTCAAACCAACACACCAGACCCACAGTAATGGTTGGCTTGCGAACAATTCCGGGGACGGACTGCGCTCTCCCGGTTCCGGCTGAAACGCGTCGACTTCGCGGCGCGCTGCACCGCAGCGGATTTCTCCCAAGCGTATGACGGACTGGTGGTCCCTCACCGTATTCGCGGGGTACTTCGCCGTTCTCCTGGGCATCGCCGTGATACGTGTCCGGCCGGTGCGGACGATGTCCGACTACGTTCTTGCCGGTCGGCGCATGGGCATATTCACGTCCGCCATGAGCGTGGGATCGTCAACCACCAGCGGTTGGACCTTCCTCGCACTCCCTGCCCTGGCATTCATGAACGGAACGGTCGTGGGTTGGACGCTCTTGTCCCTGGTCGTGTTCATCTGGATCAACTGGGTGGTCGTCGCGAAGAGACTGCGCCGTTACACAATCGCAGCGGGAGATTCCCTGACGCTCCCCGACTTCTTCGAAAAACGATTCTGCGATACGACAGGCGTGCTCCGGGCGGTAGCTTCACTCATAACCGTTTTCTTCGTGATCTTCTACGTCAGTTCCGGTCTGGTCTCCGGCGCGAAGTTGATGGGGAACGTATTCGGGCTCGACGACACACTCGGTGTCCTCATTACGCTGGCGGCCGTCGCTTCATACACGTTTATCGGAGGTTTCCTCGCCGTCTCGAGGACCGATGCCTTTCAGGCCATCCTGATGCTGGCCGGTTTGATAATTCTTCCAACCACGCTGATCTTTGCCGCGAGCGCGCCTTTCGATGGGGGGTCTGGGACCGCGGGATTCATGAACCCTCTCACCGGGGCCGATAACGAACCCATTGGTTTCGTGGTGCTCGCGACGGCCCTCGGGTGGGGGCTTGGCGCGTTCGGCGCCCAGCGAGTCTTACAGCGGTTCATGGCCATAGACAGCGAAGAGTCCATTCCCAGGAGTAGGAACGCCTCCGTGGTATGGATATTCCTGATGTACGGCTTCGCTATTTTGTTGGGGCTGGTCGCCGGTTCCGCCCTGGCCGAGAAGGATATGTTGGGATCGATCGCCGATCCCGAACGGATATTTCTGGTGACGTCAGAGGCCTTCTTCTACCCCATCGTAACCGGCCTACTGCTCACTGCGCTGATCGCTGCGGTGATGAGCACAGCGGACTCACAGTTACTACTGGCTTCCGCTGTAGCCAGCGACGACATGCCGTTCATCAGCCGCGTAGCGCGCGCTGTCAGCGCCGGCGCGAGGGTATGGCTTGGTCGCCTGCTCCTGTTGATCATCGGCGCGATTGCCGCCGCGCTGTCGATTTATCAACCCGACTCCGTACTGAACCTCGTCAGTTACGCCTGGGGAGGAATGGGAGCGGCATTTGGCCCGCTGATTCTCATGGCTTTGTTCTGGCGGAGGTTTAATTTCTGGGGAGCGCTCACGGCGATGATCGTTGGCACCGCTGCAGCATCCGTCTGGGGCACGTTACACGGCGGCCCCGGGAACATCTGGGACATACACCCGGCCACTCCGGGATTTGCAATTGGCGCCCCGGCCGCAATACTCGTCACGCTGCTAACACCCAGGCCACCCCGCGAGGTCATGGCATTGTTCGACAAGGTCAATCCCAGTCAATGTAGGGGAAACGACGACAGTCGCCCGTACGCCGGCACAAATGGACAGGACGCGGCGACTCTTTAGAATGTGCGGAGGACTGACTGGCCGGCATCCGGCATGCGGAGCAATATGAGACTTACTTCAAACGTCGTCGAGATGAATGATGCGTTCGATGCGATCGAATCGTTCTATGAACGCGGGTGGAGCGACGGACTGCCTATCGTTCCGCCGACGGAGGACGCGGTGGACAAGTTCCTGCACGCCGCGGGCCTCGAGCCCGGCCACGTGCTGGGAACGGAGCCGGTAAAGGGCG
>DAOUKO010000039.1:0-85431 GCA_034421215.1 Dehalococcoidia bacterium | reverse complement strand
GCTGCCGTAGATGTGGCGCAGGGCCCGTTCGCCGTCCCGGTCTCGGATGAACTGCTCTTCGTCGTAGTTGTCGAAGTCGAACGGGTCGTCCTCGTGGTTGTACGGGTTGTCCTGGCGGTCATCGGCGGCGGCGAGGCCGGGGACGATGCCGAGCGCCAGTTTGAGGAGTTCCTTGGCGGCCATGAGGCGGTGGTACGGCTTGAAGCCTTCGAGCTTGCCCTGCATGACGTCCATGAGGAAGCGGACGACGTCTCTGCCGTTGCCGGTCTCGGACTTGACGATGTCTGCGATTTCGTTGTTCTGCCTGGAGGAGGCGGGCTGCTTCGGAGCGGTCGACTGCTTGCGGGGCTTGCCGGCCTTAGCCGCAGTTTCGAGGGGCTCGATGACGGCCTGCGGGATTTCGACGCCAAATGCGCGTAGTTGTCGCGTGGCTTCGAGGCGGTGCCAGAGCGTCGCGCCTTCCATCTTTCCCTGCACCACGTCGGCGAGGAAATCGAAAATTATCCGGCCGTTGTCGGTCACCTCGCGGGCGACTTCGGCGAGGGATGGGTGCTGGTCTTCGGTTGTGGCTTGGGGCTGGCATTCGCACATATGTTCTACAGTAACGCTGGTAGGCGGAAGGGGTCAATGGGGGGATGGCGGGTGGGAGGGTGGCCGCGCGACCATGGGAATTGGACCGAGGGCCGCCCCGACGAGGGAGGCGAAACTTGCAACATCTTGGGTGACCGAGAAACTCCGTCTCAGGAACGAATTTTGACTGCGTGAGCGACCCGGCGGGCGTTGAAACGTGTCATCAAGACACCTTGAAAACTGCACACCGGGTGGTGAAAGGTGACATCAAGGCGCGGCAACCCGCACACATGTTCTATACTGCGCCTATTCAGCTGGTGGTAGAAGAATGTCAGATAAGAGCGCGATCGAATGGACGGACGCTACTTGGAACCCCGTCACGGGCTGCACCAAGATCAGCCCTGGGTGCGCGTACTGCTACGCGGAAGGCATCACGTTGAGGTTTAAACGCGGCGGCCCGTATCTTCCGGGGAAGACCACGATAAAGCTCCACTACGACAGACTCGATACGCCGGGCAAATGGAAGTCGTCGCGGCGGGTGTTCGTAAACAGCATGAGCGATCTCTTTCACGAAGAAGTGCCCTTCGATTTTGTTCGAGAGGTCTTCCTCAGGATGGCCAAGTTCGATCAGCACATTTACCAAGTACTGACCAAACGTCCTGAAAGGATGCGCGAGTACGTTGAATGGGGTGAAGGCCCAGACTGGCCAGAAAACGTCTGGGCCGGTGTATCGGTGGAGAATCAGTACTGGGCCGACCGCCGCATCCCTCTGTTGTCAGAGATACCGGCGAGAATCCGCTTCCTGTCGGTCGAGCCGCTCCTCAAGGAGGTTGCGTTGGGCAACCTCCTTGAGCACATACAGTGGGTAATCGTAGGAGGCGAGAGCGGTCACAAGGCCAGACCCATGAAAGTTGAGTGGGCCAAGCGGATCCGGGACGAATGCTTAAACGCGAAGGTCCCCTTCTTCTTTAAGCAATGGGGCGGACGGTATAGCAAGGCAGGCGGACGGGAGCTTGAAGGTCGCACATGGGATGAGGTGCCTGAGACTGATTCACCGAGTCAACGTCCTCGAAGGGTGATTGAAGCATCAAGCCTAGTTTCTGCATGAATTTAATTCGATGTCGTTCCTTCCCGCAATTCAGCCGCACACTACCGCCAAACATCACATCCTCAAGTATTACTTGGAGCAATGGTTCCCGATCCTAGGCAGACGCCATAGGTCTTTGCGGTACATCGACGGATTTGCAGGGCCCGGCAATTATGAGGGCGGCGAACTAGGCTCTCCTTTCATTGCTCTGAATGCGATACGCGGACATTGGCAATTTCAAGAGTTCTCACGACTCGGCAAACATGTCGAATTCTTATTCGTTGAAAAGGAACCAGATCATTATGAGAACCTTAAAGCCAAGGTCTGTGAAGTATCTTGGCCTGCTTCCATCAAAACCGACGTGAAGCTAGGCGAGTTCGAACATATCATGTCACGACACTTAGATGATATGCGCAATTCGGACCTTAGGTCTCCAACTCTGGCATTCATAGACCCATTCGGACCTGCTGGGTTCCCCATGGAATTGCTCGGAAGACTTGCGTCGTTCGACCGAATGGAGGTACTCGTGAATCTGAATTACAATGAGTTCGTTCAGTGGATCCTCCCCGACAAGTCAAAACACATCACTGCCGACAAGCTTTACGGTGGGACTAGGTGGAGGCCCGCCCTTGAAATGGCGGGCAGTGACCTGTCTGCGTTTTTGGTTGAGGAGTACGAAGCAGCACTCAATGAGATCGGATGGCGAGGCACGAGTTTCGAGATGGTGAATTCTCAGAACCAAATTGCCTACAATTTGGTCTTTGGAACACGCAGTTCAAAGGGCTTGGAAGCTATGAAGCGAGCCATGCGAACGGCATCTCCAACCGGAGAATTCCGTTATACGGACAGGTTAGACCCCCGGCAACCTATCATCCCGGGAATGGATATATCGTTTGAGCACGCAGAGGAAATCGGGGAACACCTATTTCAAAAGTACGAAGGAAAAGAGGTCGCTTTCGATTACCTAATGGCGGAGGAGATTGATTGGCATAGATGGTGGCTGGATCAGGATCTTCGAAGAGGTCTGATTCATCTGGAGTACGGCGACAACCAAAGGATTTCCGATGTACGGAACGGTGATGGCAGAGTTCGTAGAAAACATTCGTATCCCGATGGTTGTTTCGTCACTTTTAATCGTCCCCTGCAACCCAAACTTATGTGACCTAGGTTAGTCTGAAGGGTTCTGGTCGAGTACATTACCGCGCTTTACCAAGACGTTAAGGTGCCCGGATATCACTTACAATTAAGGGTGGTAGATTCAGCAGATTAGCGAGCCCTGATTACGTCTACTCGTTGGTTCTTGTGGAAACCCCCAACAACCTCCCTACCGCGTCCTCCACCGCTTGCCCCTCGTCTGACGCGCGCAGCCACTTGCGGAGTTCACGGCGCGCTATGGTGACTGTCACACGGTCCCGTTCTTGGCGTAGCTGCTCCAACTGTGTTGCCGCGCCAGTCGCCGCGGTCTTTCCGGCTTCGGACACCTCGACGTGCAGCTCGTTGGACGAGTCGAATTCCGGGATCGGCAGTTTCCACAGGTGTTTTTGCAGGTGGCGCGCTCCAAATTGGCCCTTCGGCATTAGTGCACGAACAGCCTCATACAGAGTGTGACTATTAATGATGGCGAGAAGAAAATCAGCTTCCTGTTCGTCTTTACAGGAAACCCAAAATAGGGTGTAGTCAACTAACTTGTGGTCATTCTTAAGCAACGCGGCCGTCGGCGCACCATGTCCTGCGTACAGAATGCGGATCGGCCTTTCTTCTGGATTCTGCGCCCATTCCAGTTGCGACGAAAGTTCTTTGTGATAATCCAGCCTCCCGAACAAGTCCAACTTGTTGACCTGCCGTTTGTTGTGGTCCCAGAGTTGGCTAATAGTCTGCCACCGGGCCCGCATTCGTTGTCCTAAAACGCCAAGGCGGACAGCTCCCTCTTGGTTCTGGGAGGAAATAAGATCGCCATTGCCCCTCAAGGGCAAGACAGCTTTAAGGGGGTTGAGAATCGCGTATGGGACAACGGTTTCCCCCAAATGAACATCGAAAACATGCTGGGTTTCTATGGTCTGACCTGTGATGGCGCCAAGATCGAGAGCTCTCCATGGCTCTTTGTCCTGCGAACCCCTCCGAGGATCTACGGTGATGGTCTGTCCTGCATGGATGGTGGCAGGATTCTCCGTTTCGTTTACAAAAAACAGGCAGCGGGGGACGATGGACGCTCCTTGGCGTGACCAGCCAGCGTAAAGCGAGACGGCACCTTTGGAGGTGTCCGTGATAACGCCGTTGACCCGCGTAGGTTTCAAAGCCCCGGCCTTGCCGAGCCAACGCTCTACGTGGCCTTCCAGCAAAACCGCCGTGCCGTCTTCGCCGCTTCTCTTGGCGAACACCACAGACGCCGGTACGGGAAAGAATGTGTTGGGTTCCAATCCCTCCAGATCCCAAGCGGTCTTGATACCAAAATCGACCGACAGAACTCGTCCGGGCGTGCGGTTTTTTCCCCGGCCGCTTGATTTCGCCTGCCATGCGCCCGTGCGCCACTTTGAGTGTTGACCGGTCTGCAAGGCGCTGTGGGGCAAGACCATTCCAATGACTCCGCCATCACCGAGATAGAGGTCTGTGCATCGAGCAAAGAACAGACTGGATATGTCCTGGTGGTTGGCGTGTCGGCCCCCGACCCAGATGCCGTAAACGTCCTTGCTTTGGCGTTCCAGCTCAGTGCGAAGCGTGCTGGCGGTGTTGCGGTAGATCAGCCAGGGCGGGTTGCCGATGATTACGTCTACCTTGTTGCGGGCGAGGATTACGGGGCGGACGAGGTTGCGGGTGTAGTAGGCCCAGATGTGGTCCCGGCCCTCGCCGTGGAGCATTTGTAGGGACTTGATGGTGTTTTCGAGGGTGCGGCGTTCGGCTGGGTCGTTGATGTGGTGGTCATCGAGGGCGAAGTGTGGATCGTTGCCGGTCTCGATGGCTTCGGCGACGTCTCCCATGAGGGCGTCGAAGGTCTCGGCGCGCTCGACGAGGCTCATTGGGAAGACCAGCTCGGTGTTGTGTTCGTCCTCGACCTGGATGGTGACGTCCTGCTGGGCGAACATGTCTCCGGTGCGGAAGCGGAGTTGGAGGGCGTCTCCGAGGTAGATGGGGACGGTGATGTTGGCGGCGGGGCCGTATTGGTTGGCGGCCTGGATGGCCGGCTGGGCGGCGAGGACCCATGCGGCGCGGGCGAGGTGCACGGCGACGGGGTGAACGTCTATGCCGGAGACGGACGAGCGGAGCTTGTCCAGGACTGCTTTGGGCTCGAGGGGGGTCTTGCCGGCGGCCTCGTTGAAGTGAGCGACCGCTTCGGCCACGAAGGTGCCGGAGCCGCAGGCGGGGTCGAGCACGTGTTGGTCCAGCGGGTGAGTGACGACCTCTTGGACCATGGTCCGGGCGAGCCAGTCTGGGGTGTAGTACTCGCCAAGCTGGCGGCGTTCGTCTGGCGGTATGACCGTTTCATAGAGGATGGCGGCGATGTCGTTGGGGGCCTTCTGCCAGTCGAACCTTGCGACTCGGCGGGCGAGGGTCTTGAGCATGGGTAGGCCGCCGACCTCCGTTGGCCAGGCGAAGAAGTCTGACTCGACGACGCCCTGGAGTCCCGTCTTGTTGCGGAATTCCCGGCCGAGTAGGAGGTCGCCGGGGTCGGTTTCTGCCAGTTGGCGGATGTCGATTCCGAAGCGGGCCTGGACGACCATGCCGATGACGGCTGTCAGGTAGGTGTGGCGGACGAAGAGGCTGTCCATGTCAGTCGTGCTGTCGGCGAGTTCTCCGAGGGCGGCGGTGAGGAGGTTCTGCCACAACTGCCTCTTGACCCGGATGGTGTTGTGGTCGGCGAACTTGTCGTAGAGGGCTTTAAGCGTGGCGATGTCGCGTTCGTACGCCGCGTTTTTGCGGCTGAAGCTCTCCTCGACTGCGGACCTTGAAGGGGGCTTGTTTTCATCTACAGCGAGGGCGGCGTCACGCAGCCAATCGAAAAGGGGGAGCCAGCGGTTGGGGTCCTCGAAGGTGAAGGCGTAGGGCTTGGCGATCCTGACCGGTCCGGCGTTTGGCCATCGGAGGAGCCGGTACTTGCCGTCGGTGAGGATGCCCATGCGGACGCGGCCCTGTTTTTCGGACTGGGCGAGGTAGTCGTCCAGCTGGTCGACGTTCTTGGGGTCGGGGTTGAAGCCGCCGGTGGTGCCGATGCGGCGTTTGAATTCGATGAAGGTGTCGAGGGCTGTGAGGTCGACGGCGCGGCGTGAGCCCTCGGCGGGTGGGTTTTCTTCGACTATTTGGTTGGGGTTTACGAGGTTGGTGGTGATGAGGAAGTCACGGACGGCGGTGGTGATGTTGGCCTCTGGTTCGCCGTTGTTGTGACGGCGGAGGATCTCGGCGGCGGCGGCCTGGTGTTTGGGGTCGTTGAGGTCGATGTGGGTGGGCATTGGGTGGTGGGGAAGGTTGGGTGGTTGTGTGGATGATATCGCGAGGGGGGTGAGAAGGGGGTGTTGTGGGTAGCCGCGCCCTGGTGCCCGTGGGTCCCGGCCTTCGCCGGAATGACGGGTGGTGGGATTTGTGTTGGTGGTGCGGTGAGAACGGGTTTGGGGGGTAGCCGCGCACCGGTGCCCGTCCACCGTGGGTACCGGGTGTCCCCGGCACGACGGCAGGTGGGATGTGTGTTGGTGGTGGGGTGAGAATGGGTTTGGGGGTAACCGCGCCCCGGTGCCCGTCCACCGTGGGTACCGGGCTTCCCCGGCACGACGGGTGGTGGGATGGGTGTTGGTGGTGTGGTGAGAATGGGGTTGGGGTGTAGCCGCGCCCCGTTGCCCCTGGGTCCCGGCCGTCGCCGGAACGACGGCAGGTGGGATGTGTGTTGGTGGTGCGGTGAGAATGGGGTTGGGGGATAGCCGCGCACCGGTGCCCCTTGGCCTAGGTGGCGGCGTCCTCTTCGTCCGGCTCATCGCCGCGTTCGAGGGCCTGGACTGCTCGTTCCACTTCCGTTTCGAGGGTCATGAGGCGGACGGGGGCGGCGGATACGCCTAGGAAGTTTGTGGTGTCGCCGGGTTGGAGGCGGCAGGGGATGCCGTCGGCGCGTACGAGTTGTACCCAGATTTCGGCCATTATCTGGTCGGGCGCGGTTGCGAAGACTACCCACTTCATTGGGATTTCCTAAGAGTGCATGTGTGTTTGGGGCGCACGAGGAACGGCGTTTGCCGGTCGGGAGTTGTGGATGTAGAGGGTACCCTACGCCGTTCACCACCATGGGTACCGGATCGGAGTCCGGCACGACGGGTGGTGGGATGTGTGTTGGTGGTGTGGTGAGAATGGGGGTTGAGGAATAGCCGCGCACCGCTGCCCGTCCACCGTGGGTACCGGGTGTCCCCGGCACGACGAAGTGGGAGGGGGTGTCGGTTTTTGCCGGAGCGACGCCGTATCGAGTACGGGGTGGGCTACGCCTGGTGGGAGTGGCGTGGTGGGGGTTTGGGTAGTAGCCGCGCCGCACCCCTGGGTCCCCGATCGGAGTCGGGGAAGACGGTGAATGGGAGGGTCGGGGAAGGCGAGGGGATAGGGGTATCCGAGCCGCCCGTCCACCGTGGGTACCGGGTGTCCCCGGCACGACGGGTGGTGGGGTGAGAACGGGTTTGGGGCATAGCCGCGCACCGTTGCCCCTGGGTCCCGGCCTTCGCCGGAATGACCCCGTATCGGGTACGGCGTGACGTTGTTTCCCCGGCACGACGAAGAAGGGGTGGTCGCGCGCCGCAGCCCCTGGGTCCCCGATCGGAGTCGGGGAAGACGGGGTACGGAGGTCGGGGAAGAAGGTGAGGGGGCCCGGAACGACGAAGAGGGAGGGTCACGCGGTGTCGGCGAGGGATGGGACGGCGACGTTTTCGGGGCCTACTAGTTCGGCGAGTTGGTCCCTGAGTTCCTCGCAGGGGTGGACCCTGGCGAAGGGCATGTCCAGCTTGACGACGTCGCCGTTGGTTGCGACTTCGAGGATGACGGGCGATTCGCCGCGGTAGTTGAGGAGGAGCCGGACGACGTCTTCCAGCCTGCCGCGGTCTTCTACGAATTGGCCGCTTTCGGTCAGGCGGACCGAGACGCCGGCGTCGCCATTGGGTGCCGCGGGGGCCGGAGACTGCTGTGCCGGGGCGGCGGCTGGAGTCGCGGCCGGCTCGGCGACGACGTATGCCTGCGGAGATTCGGCGGCGCCGTTGGTGGCGCCGTTGGTGTGGCCGTTGGCGGCGGCGGGCGCCGGGGTGTCGAACCGGGGTGCAGATTCGTACTGCGCTGCAGGTTCGGCAATGCCGCGATTGCGGTCCGGTTCGTCGGTCCCCTCGGGGAAGTACTCCCTGGCCTCGTCGACCGAAATCGATACCCGTCCGTCCCACTCACGTATCTGTCCGTTGACGGTCAGGTAGGTGCCTTCCTGCCAGAGGTTTGCGGTCGTTTCGAGAACGTTCGGCCAGACCACCAGTTCCACGCCGCCGTCGAGTAGCTGGAGCGACATGGCGAGGAATTGCTTGCCCTGCCGGGTGGTGCGGCTCCGCACGTCTGCCACCTGGCCCAGGGCGTTCACCGGCTGGCCGGCCTTGTCGGCGGTGAGTTCGGACGCGAACACCACGAAGCGGTCCGCCTGCTCGTACATCTGGCGGGTGAAATTGCTCTCGGTCAGCTCCACTCCCAGCATCTCCTTCTCCCACTTGGTGCGTTCCCGATCGCTCACGTCGTCGGTCACGGGGATTTCGATTTCAGGCATGGGGACCGGCGAGTTCTGGCCGAAGAGGTCGAACATGCTGGTCTGGCCGGTCTCACGGAGCCGGGTCTGGCGTTGCCCCAGGGCCACGATTCGTTCGGACGCCTCGACGAGGCCGCCCCGCTGGCCGAACGCGTCGAGCGCGCCGACCTTTATGAGGCTCTCCATCGCCAGGCTGTTCAGCGCCCGGAAGTCGACGCGGCGGCAGAAGTCCTCGAGCGACTTGAAGGGGCCGGCTGCTTCGCGCTCCTTCACGATGGGCGTGACCGCGGCCTGGCCGACGTTCTTCACCGCGGCGAGGCCGAAGCGGATTGCGGTCCGGCCGTCGTGCGCCTGCTCGATGGCGAACGTGGCGTTGGAGTGGCTTACGTCCGGCAGCAGGACATCTATCCGGTTGCGGCGCGCCTCCCGCACGCAGTCGCCCACCTTGTCGGCGTTTCCGGTGGCTGCGTTTAGCAGGGCGGCGAAGTACTCGGTGGGGTAGTTGGCCCTGAAGTACGCCGTCCAGTAGGCGATCATGGCGTAGCTGATGCTGTGGGCCTTGTTGAAGGCGTATCCGGCAAACGGCTCGATGAGGTCGAATATGCGGGTGGCGAGTCCGGCCGAATAGCCCTTCCGCTGCGCTCCTGCGATGAACTTGTCGCGCTCGGCGGCCATGACCTCTGGGATCTTCTTGCCCATGGCCTTGCGGAGAATGTCTGCCTCGCCCAGCGTGTACCCGCCGAACGCCTGGGCGATCAGCAGGACCTGGTCCTGGTAGACGATGACGCCGTAGGTCTCCTCCAGGATTTCCTTGAGCCCCTCGTGGGGGTACTGGATCGGGGCGCGGCCGTGCTTCGCCTCGACGAAGGTGTTGATGTGCTCCATCGGGCCGGGGCGGTAGAGGGCGATCATGGCGGAGATGTCGGCGATGGAGTTGGGCTGCAGGTTGCGGATGTTGCGCCGCATGCCGCCGCCCTCGAGCTGGAACACGCCGAAGGTCTCTCCGGACGAGAGCAGTTGGAAGGTGGCCGGGTCGTCCTCGGGTATTTCCGCAAGGGACAGGTGCTCGCCGCGGGTCTCGGCGATCATGGCCATGGCGCGGTCGAGGATGGTGAGGTTGGTGAGGCCGAGGAAGTCCATCTTGAGGAGGCCGACGTCTGCGACCGGCCCCATGGCGAACTGGGTGGTCGGCGGGGCGTCGGCGTCGTCGGAGGTGGAGCGTTGGAGGGCGACGTAGTCGGTGAGGGGGTCTTCCGAGATGACGACACCGGCGGCGTGGGTGGAGGCGTGGCGGACGGCCCCTTCGAGGTCGAGCGCGGTGTCGATGATCCTGCGGCTGGTGTCGTCGGTGTTCCTGAGGTTGGCGAGCTCCGGGTTTTCCTTGAGGGCGTCGGCGAGTGTTATGCCGAGCCGGGTGGGGACCAGCCGGGCGAGACGGTCACCGGCGGGGTTGCCGAGGTTGAGGGCGCGGGCGACGTCGCGCAGGGCGGCGCGGGCGCCGAGGGTGCCGAACGTGATGATCTGGGCGACGTGGTCGCGGCCGTAGCGTTCGACGCAGTAGCGGATGACCTCTTCACGGCGGTCGTCCTGGAAGTCCATGTCGATGTCGGGCATTTCCTTGCGCTCGACATTGAGGAAGCGTTCGAATACGAGGCCGTGTTCGAGGGGGTTGATCTCGGTGACTTCGAGGCAGTAGAGGACGAGGCTGGCTGCTGCGCTGCCCCGCACGGCCGTCAGGATGCGGTGGCGGTTGACGAACTTGAACAGGTCCCAGACGACGAGGAAGTAGTCTGCGAAGTCTGTCTTCTCGACCACTTCGAGTTCGTATTCGAGCCGGGCCAGGACCTCGGGCGTCGGCGACGGGATGCGGCGGCGCAGGCCTTCCTCGCACAACTGCCGCAGGTAGGTCATCGACGTCATGCCCTGGGGCACCGGGTAGTGCGGCAACAGGGTTGCGCCGAAGTCGATTTCGACCTCGCAGGACTCGGCGATGCGGAGGGTGTTGCGTATCGCCTCGGGCGTCTCCTGCCAGGTCGCGGCCATCTCGGCTGCGGACTTGAGGTAGTAGGAGTCGTCCGTCATGTGGAGGCGCTTGGGGTCGTCGACGTTGGAGTTGGTCTGGATGCACGTCAGCACGTCCTGGAGGGGGGCGTGTTCCCGGGCGACGTAGTGGGAGTCGTTGGTGGCGACGAGGGGGAGGCCGGTTTCGCCGGCGATGCGGACGAGGCCGCGGTTGATGACGTCGAGGTTGTCTACGCCGTCGTGCTGCATGAGTTCGAGGTAGTAGCGGCCGTCGAACACCTCGCGGTACCAGTCGACGACCTTCGCCGCCTCGGAGTCGTTGCCGTTGGCGAGCAGCCTTGGGAGTTCGCCGGACGGGCAGCCTGACAGGACGATGAGGCCTTCGTTGTGCTCGGACAGGATTTCCCGGTCCATGCGGGGCCGGTAGTAGAAGCCCTCGAGATGGGCGGCCGACACGAGTCGCAGCAGGTTGCGGTACCCGGTCTGGGTCTGGGCGAGAACGGTTAGATGGTGGGGGAAACGCTCGTTGGAGTCCCGTTCGAACCGGCTGCCGGGGGCGACGTATCCCTCGACGCCGAGGATGGGCTTCACGCCGTGCGACTTGCACGCCCGGTAGAAGTCGACTGCGCCGTGGACGTTGCCGTGGTCGGTGAGTGCGACGGCCGGCATGCCGAGTTCGGCTGCCCTGACCGCGACGTGCTCTAGCCTGCTCAGGCCGTCGAGCAGGCTGTACTCGGAGTGGTTATGAAGATGGACAAACTGGTCTACGGCTGGGGTCACGGAAACTCCTGTTGGGCAGACCTTTACGCGCCCCGGACCGGTCAATATACGGGCGCGCCGAAGGCTGTAAAAGCGATGTTTGGACTATAGCCTGACGGACCCGTCTAGTCGATACTTTGGAGGCTTTGCGCGGGGCTTTTGGCAGGCCGCCGAATACGAGGCCGGCGCAGGTTCCCGGTGTTGCCCGAAAGGGAGGGGCGTAGAGGGTTACAGGCGCGTGCCGAGACGGCTTCGAGGGACCTCCTGTTATCCCGCGTTTCCCACTGCGGTCGGTTGGGAATGTTGGCATGGCCGCGCCCCGTATCCATGGGTACCGGATCGGGGTCCGGCACGACGGGGGTGGGAGTGACGGGGTGGTCGCGCGTGGCGACGCGTTGGCGGGGGATGACCGTCTCAGATTTCTCCGCTTCGGTCGAAACGACATATGAGGGCGCTCGCTTTAGTGGCACGGGTTCACTCGTGCCTCCCGGCGGCCCGGGCGGAGCGGCGGGACCTGGCGGCGACGCGGCCGGGGCGTTCCATGATCAATGTGAGCGGGACGGCCAAGGCGACCATTATGAACAACGCTACGAATGCTGGCCGGTAGGTGTCAGTCGCTTCGAATACGAGCCCAACGAACACCGGTCCGAGTGCGCCGAAGACGGCGTTAACGGAACTGATGATGCCGACTATCGAGCCGTAATTGCGCCTGCCGAAGTAGTCTCCGATTATCGCCAGCCGCAGGGGTACGGACGCGCCGAAACCCATCCCGAATGCGATGCTGAAAACCGGCAGCGGCAACAACCCGAGCCCAACGCCGAATACCTCCGCGTTCACCAGCGCCAGGCTGAGGACTCCCAACGTCTGAATCAAATAGGCCCAGGCCAGGAGATAGCGCTTGTCGAAGCGGTCTCCGATCAAGGCCGTGCCGCCCCGTCCCAGCACGTCGCCGATGGCGACGGCCCCGGCAGCCAGCGCGGCTATTCCCGGCGAAACGCCGAAGTCCCTCAGAGCGGTCAGGTGAAAGAGGTTCGTGGAACTGACCAACTGGCCCAGGCTGCTTGAGATGCCAAGCTGCCAGAAGAAAGGAGTACGCAGGGCCTGACGGATCCCGTACGACAACTCGCGCCGCAGTCTCGTTCGCCGGCTCAGGGGAGATACATCGTCAGCTTTCGCCTCCGGCTGGTCGCCGTCGGGCAACTGGCCGTAGTCTTCCGGCCTGCGGCGGGCAAGGATGATCGCCGGGATTCCGACGATCCAGAAGCCGACGCCCACCGCGAACAGCACGTCCCGCCAGCCGAACGTTTCGATAAACCCGACCAGCAGTGGAAGAGTGAAGCCGGCCAGGGCCGATGAGAGCATGAGTATGCCCAAAGCCCGGGCGCGGTTGCGTACGAACCAGTTGCTCACCATCGTCACGAACACGATGAACGTGCCGAACGACATGCCGAGGGTCATCAACGCCACGGCGAGGTAGAACTGCCAGAGCGAGTTGACCATGCTCATCAGGATGAACGACGCGCCCGTGGCGACTGTCCCGAATAGCAGCGACCACCTTGGCCCGTACCGGTCGAGAATGGTGCCGACGAACGGCGAGAACATCCCGCTCTCGACGCGTTGGAGGGACACGGCTCCGGCGGTGGCTGCCTGGTTCCAGCCGAAGGTGCCGACGATGGGCAGGAAGAACGCCTGGAAACCCCTCCAAAAAACGGCGGAGGTGTACCACTGCACCCAGAACCCGGCGCCCACCAGCCACCAGCCGTAGAAGACGTTTTGAGGGGTGGAAAAGCGGGTTTTCAAATCAGATCATGGGATGCTGTCCCAGGGTCCGATACCCCCGCCGTTTGCGCGGGGAAAGTCCTGGGTGACGGTAGTTGGGTCGGCTGTCCGCTAGCACATACTACCCATGGGAATCATCCATGCCGGCTGCGGCCGGCGACCCACGGTACGAAAATGGAGGTTGCCCCCATAAGGAATGGCGTGCACGCGCATCGCCATTGCCGCGCCCCACCGTGGATACCGGCTTTCGCCGGCAAGACGAAGAAGAGGCCGGCAAGACGAAGAAGAGGCCGGTAAGACGAAGAAGAGGCCGGCAAGACGACGAAGAGGCCGGTAAGACGATGTGGGGGCTCCACAACCTTTCCGCGCCGGTTCGACTCAGTATGTTCTACCAGCCGGCCGCCACTCCGTCTCGCCGCGGGTCGGCCCCGCCTAGAAGCGTTCCGAACTCCGTGAACTGGATACCGTGTCCACCGCCGACCGCCGCCGTCCATTCCGGCAGCCATCCAACCCTGTGGCCCATTTCGGTCAGCCGCGCCAGCGTCTCCCGGGGCACGCGGTCCTCGTAGAAGATTTCGCCGGTGTCGTAGTGCCGGAACCGCGGCGCCTCGATCGCTTCCTGGACATTCATGCCGGCGTCCACGAAGGCGTGGATCATCTGGACGGACGTGTGCAGGATCCCGTAGCTGCCGGGCGTCCCGATGCTGAGGGCGATGTCGTCCCCCGAAAAAACCTGGACCGGCGAGACGCAGAAGTCCACCCGTTTGCCCGGGGCTATTAGATTCGGGCTGCCGGAGTCGGGATCGATGTCGAACCACTTGCCCATGTTGTTGAGGAACACCCCTGTGCCGCCCGGGGCGACACCAGACCCGAAGCCGCCGCCCAACGTCTGGGTCACCGTCACCACGTTGCCTTCGGAATCAGCGGTTGCGAAGTGGGTCGTCAACTCGGGCAGAGGCACCCGCTCGTAGGTGGCGTACTCCGCGATCTGATCGAGTTGGGACCTTTCGAAACGCTCTGCAGGCGGATCGCTGGCGCTATCGAGGGCTATGCGCGAACGAACCTGCTCCGCATATTCGGCCGATATCAGCCGCTCCAGCGGCACATCGACGCGGTCTGGGTCTCCTGCGTAGCGGACACGGTCATCTGAGGCCGCAAGGACGGCCTCCATCAACAGGTGAATCGTCTCAGGCGTGCCGTATTCGAGTGGTCCGTACCCGTCGAGGATGTTGAGAGTTTCCAGTATTTGGAAGCCCGCAGAGTTGGGCGGAGGCACGCGTAGTTCCAGGCCGCGGTATGTCGTGGTAATCGGCTCAGTCCACGTCGCCTCGTAGGAAGCAAGGTCTTCGCGGCTGATGAGTCCGCCTGCCGCGGCGAGACCCTCGCACATTCTGTCGCCCAACTTGCCCCGGTAAAACGTCTCCTGACCGCCGGCGACCACCTCGGCCATCGATTCGGCGAGCGCGGGCTGGCGAAGCATCGAACCGACAGGCGGCTCTTCACCGGCACAGTCGAGCGCGTCGGAAGACCAGCCGACGTCGGAGAATCTAACGAACAGCGCCTTTATGGTGTCCGCGTTCATCGGCGTTACCGGGTAGCCGTTTGCTGCGTAGTCGATGGCCTCCCCGAATAACTTGCCGAGCGGCAGCGTCCCGTAGGCATCGTGCATCGTGAGCCAACCCGACAGGTTTCCGGGCACCAACGGCGCGCGCGGTCCTCTGTCACGGGTGACCAGGTCGAACTTCTCGGGTTGGGCCGCTGAGGCCGCGCGGCCGGAGAAGTCGAGCGCACGCGTGCGTCCCTCCGACTTCATGTAAACGAGCCCGACGCCCACACCCCCCATGCCGGACATGTACGGCTCGACCACGTTCAGCGTGGACGCCACCGCGACGGCGGCGTCAACGGCGTTCCCGCCCTGTCGCAGGACGTTCAGGCCTGCGTGAGTCGCCAACGGATGGGCGGAAGCGATCATGCCCCTCCGACCTGTTGCCGGAGCACGCGTGGAACGGCCGTGTACTTTGTCGATGGGGAACATTTCGTTCATTTGGCCCTCCGGGGCTGTCCTGATTCTCTGTTGGCTTTGGACTACGGTTGGATGGGTGTCACTATAGTGAAGTTTGGGCGGCAGGAAGTGATGAATGCTGGGTGGCGCCCGCCGGTTTGTGGTTGTACATGTCGGGCGTACCCACCTCCGCGCCCCACCGTGGGTACCGGGTTACCCCGGTAAGACGAAGGGGGCCGGCACGACGATGTGGTGTGCGATCCCCCTGGCGGGTTATTTTCGTACCAATCATGAAAACGGGGCGTTGCCTGTCGTATGTGGGTTGTACATGGCGGGCGTACCCACCTCCGCACCCCACCGTGGGTACCGGGTTGCCCCGGTAAGACGAAGGGGGCCGGCACGACGATGTGGTGTGTGATCCCCCTGGCGGGCTATTTTCGTACCAATCATCCATACCGGTTGGTGGTCACTGCATACGGTTTGGGCTTGTTCGTCAAGCGTTGGTGGGGGATGACCGTCTCAGATTCCTCGGCTGCGCTCGGAATGACACCGTGGCTGGCCTCCGGTCGGGTCGGGGATGACGAATGGGAGCACGAGCAACCGTAGTGGGACGTTGGTCGGGTGGGGCTATTTTCTGAGGAA
Source organism: Dehalococcoidia bacterium (assembly GCA_034421215.1). GTDB lineage: Bacteria > Chloroflexota > Dehalococcoidia > Lucifugimonadales > Lucifugimonadaceae. The sequence continues at coordinate 69,837 of DAOUKO010000039.1, read as the reverse complement.
TGTCATCCAGCGTAACGCGCCAACGCCTCTCGTGACAGCAGTTTCTGCTCATTCGTGCCGTACGCCATCATGTAGTGGCGCTGGTAACCGGAGGATTCGAGGCGCGAAATCAGTGACGGGAAGTCGATTGTCCCTTCACCCGGCACAAGGTGCACCTCGTATTCACCAGTATTGTCGGCGAGGCGCACCTCACCTATGCGTTCCATGCCGAACTCATCCAGGAATCCGTGGATGCCCTCCGGCACCAGGTGGGCGTGGTTGACAGTGAATGACCAACCCAATCGATCTGCGGGTACTGCATCGAAGTAAACCCGCAGGCCTTCCACGTCGTGCGCCAGGTAATGCACCTCGGCGTGATCCGGTTCGAAATTCAGGTTCTCCAGCAGCAGCCTCGCTCCAGTGTCGGACGCGTACCCGGATATGCGTTCGAGCCTCTCGCTCGATGCCTTGATTCGGGCCTCCACGTCGGACGAGAAGTGGTAACCGGCATGGACCACGACCCATTCGCAACCCATCCGGTTTGCGAGGTCGATGTTGGCGCGCATGTACTCGTCGACCGCCCGTGCGACACGGGGTGAGAACTCAGCGACGTTCACGGCCGAAAGGGTGTGGAGTCCCAGGTGAATGTCGTAACGGTCCGCCAATTCCCTGATTGCCCGGACGCGGTCTACAGACCAGGTGTCCATGTGGTTCGGCCCAGCGTCGGCGTTGAAATCCACGTAGAAGAACTCGTGCGCGCCCGCCCAGTTCAACGCGTCTTCCAACCGGGTCGTCCCGGCGTCAAATCCAATGCGATCGGCTAGGCTCATCGTTAGGGACCGTGACCTGTGGCAGCGAAGTTGCAAGGGCCGTGCCCCGCGCCGGGGCGACGCGGCGATTCTATCGGAGAGGCGGGGGTTCGAGACGCCTCGGCCCCACCAAAGTGTACGGTTGACAGAACCGTCTTCGAACTCCGGCTCGGGGGCCCGTGATACCCACACCGCAGTCCCCTCGTCCCACTCCGTTTCTGTAAGCTGGGAACCGTGGGTGAGCCCATTGAAGTGAGGGCCCGGCGCCACCAAGGGAGGAGGTCCAGCCATGGTCGAGTGGCTTGGGATTGAACACCTGTTCGAGCTTTCCACGGGAGATAAGGTCGCCGCCTTCTTCGCCCCCCTTGTGGTCTTCATCGCCCTCTCGATCGTGACGGTGATCCTGCCCGGCAAGTGGGTCCGTGGATACGCCACCGACGAAAAGACCGGTGCGCCCCGCAGGTACCGGCTCAACGGCCTCCTCGTCTTCGTCATCGCCAATCTCATCTGGGGCTTCGAGGTCATCCCCGGGTTGGAGCGCGAATGGTTCTACCGCACTTCGCTCTACGCAGTCGCGGGCGGCACCGTCTTCGCAGCGCTCTTCACAGCCATCGCCGTCTACACCCAACCGAAGACCAGGGACGGCAACTCCCTGGTCGACTTCTATGTCGGCCGCGTCCAGGAGATCCGCTTCTTCAACGACCGCCTCGACCTCAAGATGACCTTTTACGTCGTGGGCAGCACGATGCTCGGCATCAATGCAATGTCGGGCGCGGCGTGGCACTACGAGCAGTTCAGCCCCACCAACGAAGTGAACCCCGGCGTCTTCGTCTACGCCGCCATCTTCACCTTCTACGTGTTCGACGACCACATCTTCGAGCGCGTCCGGCTCTACACCTACGATCTCATCCACGAGCGGATGGGCTTCAAGATGTTCTGGGGCGACAACATCGCCTACGGCTGGCTCTACATCGTGCCCCTGTACGGCATGGCCGCCTACCCCAACCCCGGCTTCTCGACCGCCTGGACCTACGTCTGGATCATCGGCGCCTCCGCCATGTTCCTGGTCGGATGGGGCATAGCCCGGGGCGCCAACCACCAGAAATACACCTTCAAGCGCTGGCCCGAGCGCAAGTTCCTCGGGATCATCGAGCCCCGCTACATCCAGGCCGGCGACCGCAAGATCCTGACCAGCGGTTTCTGGGGCGTCGCCCGCCACTTCAACTACATGGGAGAGTTCCTCTTCGCCACGGCAGTGGGCCTCTCCTTCGGGTATTTCGGCGTCGCCTGGTCGTGGGCCTACCTGGCCTTCGCCGTCTGGTTATTCACCTCGCGCCAGCGGCAAGACGACGTTGCCTGCGCCGAGAAGTACGGCCCGGAGAAGTGGGCCGAGTACCAGGAAAAGGTGCCGTACCGCATCATCCCCGGCATCTATTGAAGCCGGCGGGGCCTGCGCCCGCGTTCGGGGCCAGTCCGTTTCCGCGCACGTCAGCAGCGGCTGGAGATCGCCGCCGACGAGGCGCGAGCGATGCTCGCCGAGCGGAGGGTGTTGCCGGACAGCGCGGAGACCGTAGAGCAGCCGCGCAATGCCTCCGAATGTAGCCTCTAGCTTCGCGTTGGCGCTTATTGCGCTGGTTGTGGCGTGTTTTGATAGAACACCGGCGCATGATGTGCTCTACGGTCTGAGTTCCACCAACCGGGGAGGCCCTTTAGTGACCGATTCAGACCACCGTAATGCAGAACGTACTCCGGAGAAGACCGTTCTGGTCACGGGCGCCTCGTCGGGCATAGGCAAAGCGACCGCCAGGAGACTGCTTGCGGATGGCTATGCGGTCTACGCCGCAGCGCGCCGTGTCGACCATTTCGCCTCCTGACGGGGCTTCAACGACGATGGCCGCCACACACCGCCCAATGGGCCGTGAGTACAGCGCCGCGGAACGCCGGGTAGGAAGAGTTAGCTGGAAGGAGCGAGACGCCCGCGATCAGGACAATGCGTGTGGCTTTCACCCTTGGCCCAGCCCCCTACGGGCTGCCTGGGATGGTGGTCGCCGGTATGGCTGTGACACGGTGCGCGGTGTGCAGACGGCGAATAGTTGGCCGATCTTGCAAATCAGATCGTCATTTCTACTCAGGTCTTCATGCACCACGTTGAAAACAATAAACTAATCCAGGCAGCGCCAAGGTGACAAAACGCCGGGGCGCGCCTGCGGAATAACCGACCACGCGTTCTCATCAGCGTTTCCCGTTGCTTTATGAGGATGACGCTAAGGAAGTTAAATCGCAATGCAGAAGAAGATTAAGAACCTCTGTTTAGTTGTGACAGTGCCATTTGCGCTGGTCCTCGTGACTGCGGCGTGCAGCAACGATGGCGGCAGTTGGGGCGACGCGCGCTACACCGCCGAGATGCGAAACGTGGAGGGCGACCCCATAGGCACTGTCGTCATGCAGCAAGGCTCAGGGGGATTCCTGGTGACCGTCATGGTGGAAGGCATCGAACCCGGCCCGCACGGTATCCATATCCACTCGGTCGGGACGTGCATGCCCGACTTTAAGGCGTCAGGCGGACACATCAACGTGGACAACCGCCAGCACGGGCTGCTCAACCCCGACGGACCGGACAACGGCGACTTGCCTAACATCTACGCTACCGCTGAAGGTACCGTGCAGGCCGAATTATTCACAACCCTGGTTGATCCAGACATGCTGATGGACGACGACGGATCTGCCATCGTGATCCACGAGAACCGCGATGACCATGTCACCCAGCCTATCGGTGGAGCAGGTGGTCGCATCGCTTGCGGAGTGCTGAACTAGGCGCCGGCACTCGACTCCGGCGTCAGCGTCCGATCGACTGCTGACCGCTCACTTCGGTAAGTAGCCGAAGCGCAGGTCCGATGGCGCGCATAGGGTCGCGTTGCTTCCGGACGCAAGTACCGCTGGAGTTGTCCGCGTCGATGCGGATGACGGAGACTTTCGTTGAAGGGCAGGTTGAAGACGAGGTCACCGCGCGATATTCGGACCAACCAGCGAAAAGTTCGCAATTCAGTCCTATACGACCCACCAGCAACTGGGACACTCTCGTACCTGCCCGATTCCACCGCGTCGGCCCAGCCCTGCTTTGAGGCAGTCGCGCAATTACCGGCAACCGCCTCGAAGCACTAGAATATGACCATCGAGAGGTGAACGGATGCGAGATAGAAAAATCCCGACGAATGGGCAAAAAGAGAAGGCTGAGCGGCCCCCGGGCCGCCCCGCGAAGAGGCGGCCCGACTCGGCGAGGAACAAAGAGATGACTACCGACCATGAACTCCTCAGCCGCATAACGGCGCGCACAGATGTGTTCGGCGGCAAACCCATCGTGCGGGACACGCGGATATCTGTTGAACTGATATTGAGCCTGCTAAGCCAGGGCGCTACCCAACAGGAACTCCTGAACGACTACCCCGGACTGGAACCGGACGACATCCGGGCCTGCATTGCCTACGCCCACACGGTCATAGCCGGAGACACTCTGGCGCCCGTCTCGGCGCCAGCGCCGTGATAGCACGGCGGCGCCATCCCTTGAACGTCCACTCCGCTACGTAGCCGTTCAGACCCGGCGAGACGAATCGCGCCAGACGCAAGGGCGGTTCACGAACCGCCCCTACGTTTAGGGCCGCTACCCAGTTGAAGCAGCCCGCGGATCTCATCTACTCGGGACAGATAATGCCGTACGGGTGACTCCGGTGTGCCGGACACGCCTCACGAACCCGGCTGCGGATTCCCGGGCTCCCGTCCAGCCATTGCTACCTCCGCCGCGCCGGTCTCTTCGCCTACGCCTCTCCGGAGCATCTCGCGATAGAGGAGCAGGCTTGCCAGGAATGGCACGAAGTAGTGCACCGCCCGGAACAGCGTCGCCACGGCCACCGCCTCGCTGAGTGGAATACCCAGGAAGGCGTAGACGCCTGCCATCGAACCCTCTTGAACACCCAGACCGCCGGGGATAAGGGAGACCATGCCGATCGCCAGTCCAATGCCGTATCCGGCGAGCAACACACCGAGATCAGGCCCCTGACCGACCGATTCAAAGCAAAGCCAGAGGGAGAACAGGGTCAGCGCCGCTTCCACGCCCAGCATCACCAAAATGGCCGCCACTCTGCCGATGTCACCGCGGAGGGCGGTAATGCCCTCGTCGACCGAGTCGGAAAACTGAGCACCGAACTCTTCGAAGTTTTTGCCGGTCCACCGTTTGACGGTGCCCACCAGCCAGTCGATCAGCCAGGACCTGAAGCGTCTTTCAAAAAGCGCGCCTGCTGAGGCAGCGGCGAATAACGACAGCACCGCAATCGTGACGTACAGGGCGCCGCTGTGGACGCTTCCCAACAACCCGCCGAATATTGCGTAGCCCACCGCGGCAAGAAACAGAGCCAACGCAATTAGCAGATTCACGTAGGACTGCACGAGGGACACTGTCGCCCCTCTCGGCAGGGGGATGGACCGGCGTTTCAGCACAGCCATAATCAACATGATCCCGACGGTACCGCCGCCCACGACGTTTCGGCCCAGCAATGTGGCGACGTAACCGACCTGCCACAGCAACAGGAACGGGACGCGGATCTTGAACACGCGGCTGAACGTCACGAAACGTAAACTTACAGTGGCGTATGCGGCGCCGGAGACAAGGAGCGCCAGCAACAGGAGACCCGGCCGCGCGCCTGTGATCGCCTCGCGGACTTCACCCCACGCGGCGAGCATCGTCGCCAGGCCTACGATGAGGAGAACGACCATCACCGCCGTAAGCACGGCGCCCAGGTTGACTTTGAATTTCAACGCGGGGCCCCGGTAAGACGTGACGCGCGAGCGGGCGACGGCCGACGGAGAACTGATAGCGAATTGATCAAGGCTTTTATAGGACCGTCCCGGGGCAGGGTGACTGCGCCGGGCCTGGCTGCTCTGTTGGTCCTCGGCGCATTATGGGCCGGATTATGGCAGGCTGATCGGGTTAACGCACAGTCCGAGGAAGAGTCACCCAGGCAGGTGATTGTCAACTCTGTGGCCGGTGACTACGAGATCGTCGTAGCCGTCACCGGCGCGCGGTCTGTCGTCGGACCGCAGCGGTTCGTAATAACCGTGCGCGACGTCGCCACGCGCGAATGGGTCACGGACGCCAGGGTCTCGATATTCGGCACCCCACCGGACGGAGGCCGCCGTCTCTACAGCCCGGCCCTCAATTCGCCCGCCGACCTCACCTTGTACATTTCGCAGATCCCGCTCAACGATGAAGGAGCGTGGGTCATAGACGTTGAGGTCACGGCCGCGGGCAGCCTGGTCGCCACCGAGGGCGTCCTGGAGGTCGAACCGCGGGTCCGTGGCAGCGGCGCCAGCGTACCGTACGGCACCGCCGTGCTGGGTCTTATCGTCGTGGCATTCCTCGCCGGCGCGGGCTGGCTCGTCCTGCAGTCCCGCAAGGCGATGAAGGCACGGAGGCTCGCTGAGGCCGGTGATGGTCCGGCCCCGGTGGACAAGCCGCGGTCCGGGTGACACGTGCGGTTCGTTACGGGGTGGCATTCCGTTACACGATGAACGCCAGCCATCTGAGGTGGCGATCAACCTGCGTTAACGCTGGAGCAACCGCGTCAGCCTGACCCATCGACTCGCAAGTCGTCTGCGTAGGTGAAGAACGCCGGGAGACCGCCTGTGTGTAAGAAGACTACGGGTTCCGAAACGTCGAGGTTGCCGGCGCGAACCTGGTCGATCAGGGCAGCCACAACCGTTCCGGTGTAGTTCGGGTCCAGCATGATGGCGTCGGTTTGTGCAGCCAGGTGAATCGCATCGATCACCTGCTGCGTCGGTATGCCGTACCCCTCGCCGACGTACTGGTCCAGGACCGTCATGTCGGCTTCGCTGAATGTCACGGGCAGGTCGAGCAGTTCCTGGATGTCCCCGGAGTGCTGGAAGATGTACTCGCCCAGCGGCGTGTCGTAGTTGACGGTGACGCCGGTGAATCGCCAGTCCAGCCCGAGGTTCAACGAGGTCAACATGAGCCCGCACAGGCTGCGTCCGGCCACTCCGAAAACGTGGGCCCGTTCGATTCCCTTCGCCTCCAACTGCTCTTGAAGCTCCAGTCCGGCGCCGACAAACCCGACCATGCCCACGATGCGAGGGAACAGGTGGTCCTGCAGCAGGTAGGTCTTGTGGCCCTCGGCGTCCATCCGCTCCTTCAGCGAACGGGCGTACTCGATGGCGTTGTCCGACTCGTCTTCGTCCAGCAGGTGGACCTCGGCCCCTAGCACCTGGTCGACCAGCAGGTTGCCCTGGACCGGCCGCCCCTTCGCGTTCTTGAGGACGAGCACGTAGCGCATGCCGAACTTGTTCGCCGCCGCTCCGGTCATGCGCGCGTTGTTCGAGTGGTAGTCCATGACGTTGATCATGGCGTCGTACCCCTCGTCCCTGACGTGGGGCAATTCGTACTCGTAGTGCCGCGCCTTGTTGCCACCAAATGCGAGTCCGGTCAGGTCTTCCCTCTTGACCAGGATGCGCGGTCCGCCAAGTTCGGCGGTGAGGCGAGGCATCTCCTCGAGAGGCGTCGGGAGGGCTGCGAGAGATGCACGCGGATGCTTATCGATGCGCGCCTTTAGTTCGGCGCGGCTGAGCGGGCCGCGTTTTCGGTGATTTGTCTGCGTCATTCTGTCCCTCCACTCATTGAATTCATCGGAATACATGCCCGTTACCTTGCCATACCGCTCGATCGCCGGTCCTCAAGCATAGTCCGGCGGCCAGAGTTCGACGCCCAGGGTCGACTCGCACCAGCGTGCAACTGCCAAGAGGCTGCCTTCCGTGAACGGTTGACCGGCCAGTTGGACGCCCAGCGGCAGCCCCGATGCGCTGAGACCGGACGGCAGGGTGATGGTGGGCAGCCCGGCGCTGGTCCATGGGGCCTGGAACACCGGGTCGCCGGTGGTGGTCAGGTCCGCCGGTGCGGGGGCTGGGGTCGTCGGCATCAAGGCCGCGTCGACGGAAGCCAGAGCCGCGATCATGTCCTGGCGGAATTCGCGGCGCAGTCGCTGTGCCTGCACGTAACTCAACGCGGGTATGAGCATACCCATCTCGATGCTTGCCCGGATTCCCGGCCCATACTCGTCGGCTCGTTCGCGGAAATACTCCTCGTGGAACGCGGCGGCCTCGACGTTGCTCACGACGCTCTGACAGGCGTGGGCAGAGTCGAAGCCGGCGGGCAGGCTGATCTCCTCGATGACCGCGCCGGCGGCGGCCAGTTTTTCTACAGACGCGTCCGTGTGCTCTCGCACCTCTGCAGTGGAGCGGTCGTAGAAGAAGTCCCGGATGATGCCGATGCGGGGCGGACGGTCCAGGGAATTCATCTGCTCCAGGTAGTCGGGGACTGGTTCAGGCACGGAACCGTCGTCGTGCGGGTCGTGGCTGGCCATCGCCTGCAGCATGACGGCGGCGTCGGTAACGCTGCGGGACAGGACCCCGACTGTGTCCAGAGACCAGCTATATGCCACCACGCCGCGGCGGCTGATGCGGCCGTAGCTGGGCTTCAAACCTACTATGCCGTTGAACGAAGCGGGGCGGCAAACGGACCCGGCGGTCTGGGAACCGAGCGCCGCGGCGCACATGCCGGTGGAGACCGCCACGGACGACCCGCTGCTGGAACCGCCCGGCGTGTGGGTCGGGTTCCAGGGGTTGAGTGTCGGCGGGGGGTCGCTGGCGGCGAACTCGGTGGTAACGGCCTTGCCGAGGACTATCGCTCCGGCTTCCTTGAGCCTGGCGACGCAGGGGGCGTCGTAGTCCGGCACGAAGTCGGCCAGTATGCGCGAACAGGCGGTGGTGGCCATCCCCTCCGTGTAGAAGATGTCCTTGATACCGACCGGGACGCCGTGCAACGGTCCCCGGAATCGGCCCTGCTCAGCTTCTTGTTCTCGTTCGCGGGCCTCGCTGAGGACCTGTTCCCGGTCGATCGTTACCCAGGCTTGCAACGAAGGTTCCAGGGCGTCGATTCGCCCGAAAAGCGACTCGGCCAGCGCCACCGGGGACAGGTCGCCGTTGCGGATTTGGTGGGCTGACTCTGAGACGCCAAGCCGGTAGGGAGCGGTCATTTCCGGGTCGTCGTTTCGCTGGGGTCAGCCGCAGGGTAACAGCCCGGCTCGGTGTAGAGCCCTGGCAATCGCCGCCGGATGTCCAGCACCGCCTGGGCGGCTCTAACGAGGGGACCATGCAGGTCCTCGGACCGGGCCGGACCCCACATAAGCGCGGCGTGGCCGGCCATGACCTGCGCCAAGGTCTCGGCGGAAGTATCGGCTTGCTTGTCTGCCACGGTGTTACTCCAGGAACGCCGGGGGTGCGACGCGGGCCGGGGTCAACCGGCGCGTGCCTGGTCCTCGAATCCGACCTTCCTGTGGGTCCCGTCGCAAAACGGCTTGGTCCCGGAACTGCCGCAGCGGCACAGGTACTGGTCGCCCTCAACTGAAAATTCGTTGCCGTCGTTGTCTTTCAGGGTTATCGGGCCGGAGATTTCATACGGGCCGTTGTCGTAGATGTTGACTGTCACGTCTGCCATTGGGGTACTCCATCGTGTGTGCTGTCCGATGTCATAGCCCCAAGTTACTACGAATTGGCAGTGGCGGTGGAGGCCCTTTGCGGGTAGTTAAGGCGGGCGCAATGAGCAGAAGCTGTTGCCCGGGTAGGTCCTTCGGCTGGGCAGGGATGACGGAAGGGTGGGTTTGAAACCCACCCCTACGAAAGCGGTATTTCGCACCGTGATTCAAAAGAACTGGTAGTGCTATGAATTGGCGCCGTCGCAAACTGTCCGCGCCTTGCGCCCTGTGTCCGGCCCAATAAACTGGCCCCACTCCCCACGCCGCGCCGAGTCCGCCCGACCGGCAAAAACCAACGAGGCCAGCGATGAAGATCACCGAAGTTAAGACGTTCCTGATGGGAGTCGGGAACACACCCCGCAATTGGCTGTTCGTCAAGGTCTACACCGACGAGGGGATAACCGGCGTCGGCGAAAGCAGCGGATGGCCGGCGGTCATCAAGGCCGCGGTGGACGACATTTCGCCGATGGTCATTGGCGAGGACCCGATGAACATCGAGAGGATCTGGCAACTCCTGTACGTCGGCATGATGGGTCACGGCATGACCGGCGTTGTGGGGTCGGGCGCAATCAACGGGATCGAAATGGCGCTGTGGGACATCAAGGGCAAGGCGCTTGGCACACCGGTGTGGAACCTGCTCGGCGGCAAGGTGCGGGACAGCGTGCGGGTGTACGGCCACGCGTTTCGCTACAAGATGGGAATCGACAGCGGCCCGGACGGCGTGACGGTCGGCGAACGTGCGCTGGAGCTGAAGGATATGGGCTACACGGCCGTGAAGACCGGGCAGGGAGTTGAGTCGGTCGCGGCGGTCGAGGAGGTGCGGAAGGCGGTCGGAGACGAAATGGACATCATGGTGGAGTGCGGGCCTCCGCCCTGGCTGACCGCCAAGGACGCCATCATCCTCGGCAAGGCGCTGGAGCCGTACAACATCGCCTTCTATGAGGACGCCGTTGCGCCGGAGAACCTGCGGGCGCTGGCGAGGTTGCAGGACAACGTGGACGTGCCGATAGCGGTGGGCGAACGGCACTCCCACATATGGGGACTGCGGGAGCACATCGAGCAGGAGTTGGTCGACGTGATCCAGCCGGACGCCGGGCGCGTGGGCGGCATATCCCAGTTGAAGAAGCTGGCCGCCATGGCCGAGGCGCACTACATCACGGTCGCGCCGCACTCCGGCACGCTTGGGCCGGTCGGGGAGTACGCTGCGCTGCACGTCATGGCGTCTATACCGAACGCGCTGGCCCTCGAACGGGTCGAGTTCGACGATCCCGTACGGTATGAGGTAATCGACCACCACCCGCCGACCATCGACGGCCATGTTCCCGTGCCGGACAGGCCCGGTCTCGGCGTGGACATCATCGAGGAAGCCATAGCCAAGTACCCGAGCCAGGGCAATTCGCCCGGGCCAAAGAGGTCCGAGCCGCAGATGCACAAGTGGGAGCCGGGCACGTACTTCGAGCAACTCTACTTCCAGCAGAGGTACCGCAGGCAGTCGACGCTGCAAGCCCCACGGAAGCGGTAGGCCGCCTCTTAGTTTTGAGCCTTCCGGAATGGCTGTGGATACCAGCGCACCACACAGAAGCATCGCGGCCGAAAGACGCCGGTTGACATGACGCAGTTCGAAACCCGCCAGGCGACTGCCGAAGACTTCCATCGACTCCTGGGTATCCGCAACCAGGTCTTGAGGGAGTACATCTTGCAGGTACGGGGATGGGACGAAGCAAGGGAGGAAGCGCGTTTCCGTCGAAACTTCGACGCTGAGACGACGCAGGTCATCACTGCGAACGGTCTCGTAGTCGGCTTCCTGGGGGTCAGAGAAGAAGATGACCATCTATACATAGCGCAGGCTTACATAATCCCCGAGTACCAGGGGCGTGGAATCGGCACGTCCCTCATCCGTGAGGTCCTCGCCGGAGACCAACCAGTCGAGTTGTGGGTGATGACGTCAAACACCGGGGCCCGGCGCCTCTACGAACGCCTGGGATTCCGGGTTACGGGGGAAGAGAACGACCACTACCGGATGCGGGCTGAACCGGTCAAACGCCAAAAGGACCCGGGGACTTAATTCGAGCGTCTCCACTTGCAGCCCGGACATCTTTGGCGGTTCGATGTACCGATAGTTGGGAACCCTGGGCCACGACCGGCCGTAGGGGCGTCTCTTGTGGGCGCCCGATGGGGCGGGGCATGGGAACCTTTGTGGGTCACACGTCGTCTATACCGATAGGCAACAGGCGAAAAGCGCGTGACTTGCCCGGCGATAATCCCGGCCCATGAAATGCAAGTGCCGGTCACCTGGACCATCTAAAGAAGGCCGACACTATGAACGACTGTCCGACGTGTCCATACGGGGGCTCATCCGGGCCCGGCCGGGTTGTGCCAGGCTATCGGCCCGCCGTTCTACAGGCGCTTCTCCTCGTACTTGCGGTTGCATTCGCCGTGGGTTGCAGCGACGGAGAGACAAACATTCAAACTCCGGTGGTAGCCCCAACACAGCCCGCCGCAACAGCGGCCGTTGAAGCTCAGACCCCTACAGCAGCCCTGCCGCAGAGCGGTCCACCGACACCGGTCGCCGACCAAGTCCCTGAAGTGGCATTCCCGCAGCATGAGGCACCGCTGGGCACGGATAACGGTGGGCACTACTTCGCTGGAAAACTGGCCCTCGATGGTGGGTGTCTGCGTGCTGACGTCCCCGCGGATCCGAACAGTCCCGCCTCATCCTGGTTGCTCATATGGCCAGGCGCATTCGCCCTGCACACAGAAGACGGTGCTGTATGGATAGTGGATGGGACCGGGCGTATCGCAGCGCGCGTGGGAGACCACATCCGTCTCAGCCGTGCGGCCGTCTCTTATGAGGAGGCCCACGACGAAGGCCTCGTGCGGGGCATGTCCGAGGAATGCGAGGAGCCCTATTTGCTGGTGGGCGATGAGGTCAGCGCATTTGATCCGGCGAACGAACCCACCGAACTGCGACTGTCAGATCCGGAAGTCCTCTTTCCCCGGCAAAAAACTGACGTCTCGGTTTTCCGGCCGCTACTGATGGCAGCAGGCTTCGGTGAGTTGAGTTTAGACGGTCAGTGCCTTCGTCTGGGTGACTACACCATCAAATGGCCCGCCGGGTTCGAGCCTCACGTCGAAAACGGTGTTGTCCAGGTCCGTAACGGGGCGGGTCGAGTAATCGCCCAGGTTGGAGACAGGATTGCCGGCGGCGGCGGATACAGCAGTTCCGGCTACGGGGAATGTCCGGGGGGCACTTTCGGGATGCATTCCATCAAGGTGCTCCCTGACGTCGAGGTCTACTTCCCCAGGCAGGACGGAACGCTGGGGACTGACCAGGAGATGGAGCGGTTCGTCGGGAAACTGATTATGGAACACAGATGTCTGATGGTCGATGACGTGGTCCGCGAAAGGGACCGCGTGATCATGCCGGGGGGACGCTACCTGCCGATCTGGCCGGACACGTTCGCGCTGGACTTGGACGATGAGATTGCTGGCATAGTCGCCGCAAATGGCCGGGTCATCGCCCGAGTCGGAGATGAGGTCCGGTTCAGTGCCATACCCATCTCATACCAGCAGGCGATGGACCACACTGGACTGCGGGAGATATCGCCCGCCTGCTCGGGTGGGTACTGGGTGGTGGGGGAAGACTTCGGCGCAGTGGGAGATTCCGAGTCGCCGTGAATTGGATATTCGGGAAGTCGATGGTCCGTCGCAGTTAATAGTCTTCACGATTCAAGGCACTCCTTAGAGGGAGTCCATCAAGACCATGACCGAATCCGAAATGGCATCGCGTCGGTGGCCGCGCCCCACCCCCTCGGGCGCCCACAAGAGACGCCCCTACGAGTATTTGTCTGAGTGCGTGCCCGTCAGATGTTGCGTGGGGCAGCGCGTACCAATGCCTATTTGGACAATTCCTTAAGGAACCCAATGACAACCAGGTTCTCCAAAAAAGGATTCTTGTCCGGCAGGCCAGGTCGGCAGATTCTTGTGGCCGCTATCGTTACTGTACTGGCGGTCGTTGCGGCCAGTGTCTATGTGTGGATAGACCTCGGCGGGGGCGCGATGTACGGCGAAGCGAGTGTCAAGGAAGCGGAGTTCCACCCACCGGACAGGCTCAGAGTCATTCTCGACTCCTGCTACGCGTTCGTCAGGAATTCCAGGTTCGAGCCGTCGGCCGTTGGAATTAAGGTCGAGGTGGAAGCCTTCTCCACGTTCCCGCAGGAGCCAAGGTGCCAGGACCACGTCGACGTCCAACTTGGATATCCGCTCGCAGGCCGGGATGTCATCGACGGTCGCTCAGGCCAAACGGTGAACGTCAGGACAGTTGAATGAAGGGAACCCAATGACTCTCGGCTGGGGTTCGAGGTATTCCCAGTTCACCCACCTGCTGCGCATGTTTAGCGTAGTAGTGGTGACTGGGTCCTTGGTCTTCGTAGCCTGTTTCTGCGCCTGGCAGAACTTCGCCGGAGGTGGATGGCGCGGCGCGGTCACCGTGAATGGCGCCAACTATGGTTTCGTACCCGAAAACCCACTCGGGCTTGGTCTCAATGTCAACTCCTGCCACGAGGGTCCAGCGGTGTCGCATTTGCGGGAGACGGACCGCGAGGTGGAAGTCAAAGTAATCGCCTTCACGCGGCCGTTCCACGGCGGGCTGGATTGCACAGAAGGAACTGGCGTCCGACTCAAAGAGCCTTTGGGGGACCGCATCGTCGTCGATGGGCACACAGGGAAACGCGTGGGCGTATCCAGGCCCATCCCGTACCCTCCTGAAGACACAAAGCCGGCGGCGGACTGGAGGGTGGCGGAAGGGCCGAGTTGGCCAAGCCGGCAGGGATTCTCCCTTCAATTGCCTCCCGGGTGGGAGTTGAGGGTGCTCGAGGGACTAGGTCCTCACCCGGGCAAAGTCGCGGGCGAAATCGTGGGGAATGGAGCGCGCCTTGAGTTCGATTTCGGCGGGCCTGCTATAAACACGGCTCCGGCCGATAACCCATCTTTAGACAATGGTCATGGTTACGAAGAAATCAGCGGTTTCAATTCCAGATTATTCGTTTCCATGGATCCCGGCGTCGGCTACACCGGCGTCTATATACACCAGTCTGATGGCCCGAACTTGCACATCGTGGGCGAAGGGCTTACGCCGGAACAGCAGCGGATCGCCGTGACCGTGTTCAGGAGCATCCGGTTGCCGTTGCCTGAGCCGGGAGACGTGGTCGACGAGGGGCCGCCGCCTATCGATGATCCGTCGTCGAAGTAACGCTGTGGACCTAGTTTGAGGAACGCGGCGCCCGCGTCCTATTGGGACCCATAACAATCCTGTCGGGGATCCCTTGGCACGTAGGCAATATGTTGGAATCGCCTTGCGTAGCCGACTCGCCCGGCAACTCTTTCTGGGCCTTCAAGTACTCAGACAACTCATCCGTGCAATATAGGATCGGGGCCGTATCGCCCTTCTCAGCGGCTTCCGCGTGCATCCTGATCCATTCTTCGAGGGTGGGTAACTCCGGTGGGTCCCAGATGATCTCACGATGCCCGCTCGGGTGGGTCGCTATCCGGCCGGTTTCCGCGATGAATCCCAAGCCCCCGGCCCGATACCGCTCTTTTCTGGCATCGTCGAGCGGCTCGATGGTGCCATCACCCGAGTTGGTTTCTCCACCGAATTTCAGCGACAGGCCGAACGCCAGGGCCAACAGAGTGACGGCGATCCCGGACCCCAGCAGCAGGTTGCGCGATTTCCTCTGCCTCAAATCAGTCACCTATACCGGATGCGGCCGGAGCTTGTTTGTTCACGCTGACAAACATCGCCGAGACCAACAATGTCGCTGCCGCGGGCAAGAAGAACACCCCAATGAAACTGATGTCGGCCTCCTTTACGAACCAGATTGGGACAGAACAATAGCCAAGGCATAGGGTCGCCAGACCCCACATTGCAAGCTTGGCACGTGCCGACAGGACATCTCGCCACCAAACCAGCCAGACTGCCAAGGCCGTTAGAACCGTCGGAATCAACAGCAGTGAAATTTCTCCAAGGCCCAGATATCGCATGAAGGGCCCGGGGGCGTGGCCAAATACGATCCCCCAAGTCTCTCCGTCCGGGTGCATGATCAGAGACTTGGACGAGTATCCATAAGGCCAATAAACGACGCCGAAAAATGCGGCCCAACTCAACATGTGGGCTGCCAGCGGGAGCATTCGCAAGAACTTCACCCTAATCCTCCACGGCGGGGTCGAGAGGCGCACCAACGCCATCACCCGAGTTGGTCTCAACCCTAAACGAGAGGTAAAGGCCCAACGCCAACAGGATGGCGGCGATCCCTCCAGCGACTAAGGGCCTGCTCAATTCCCACAGCTTCGTGTCTGCCAGCAGATTCTCGCAACAATTAGAGGGTGTCTAACAAGTCCCTGACCGATTACGAAATGGCGTCGCGTCAGTTTCCGCGCCCCACCCCTGCGGGCGCCCACAAGAGACGCCCCTACGAGTAGTTGTCTGAGAGACTCGCTACGAGTGACTATCTGACAGTGAGTTTGGAAGATGTTGGGCGGGCCAGTGCATCCCAACGCTTATTAGACACCTTCTCAGGACGGTGATTCTACGCGCACCGGTTGCCCTTGCAGGCAACCCTAAAGCTGCCGCAGCCGTGGGTCCAGGGAGTCGCGGAGCCAGTCTCCCAGGTAGTTGAGCGCGAGTACGACCGCCATGATGGACATGCACGGGAAGAAGGTGACCCACCAGGCGGAGTCGATGTATTGCCGGCCCTCCCGTCGGCTGGGACTGCACGACGCCGCGCAGGAGGGCGCCTCGACTAAGATGGCCGGGCTTATCCGGAACACCGCCCGGGAGGACAACCAAGATGAAGATCATTGGGCTCGAAGTACATCTCTTCGAACCGCGGCCGAACCATCACCAGGAGACGCCGGAATACATGAACGCGCCGACACGGCAGAACGGCGTGGCGGTCATTTCCACTGACGAGGGGATCACGGGCATCGTCTCCTCGGACGGCGGCAACCTCAAGCAGCTGGCCGGCCTGTGGCCGGTGGCGAGGGACCACATCGAGGGAATGGACCCGTTCGACCGCGGCAAGATCGAGAACCTGCTGCGGCACCGCTTCCAGTGGCCCAGCGCTGTGATCGGGGTGCTCGATTTCGGCCTTTGGGACATCGCGGGCAAGGCGCTGGGCGAGCCGGTATACAGGCTCCTCGGCGCCACTCGCGAGAAGGTGCTGGCATACGGGTCCACGGTGCACCACGCCACCGACGAGCGGTTCGTGGAGACGACGCTGGAGGCCAGGGAACTGGGCCTGACGGCCGTCAAGCTGCACCCATACTGCGTGGCAGGAGACGACATGCGATTGTGCGCTGCAGTGCGAAAGGCGGTGGGCGACGACTACACGCTGATGATCGATACGCTGGTCTACCCGGGGCCCTATAGCCGCAAGGACGCCATGTGGGCTGGGCGGGTGCTGGACGAACTGGGTTTCTTCTGGTTCGAGGACCCGCTGCCCAAGACGGACATAGTTGGGCTGGCGGAACTGACGGCGGCGTGCAAGGTCGTACAGGTGCGCATGGCCGACAAGGTGGAGGACATCCACGAGTACGCCGAGCTGGTCCGCCACCGCTGCATGGACATCATGGCCGGTCCAGCATCATTCGGCATAACCGACGTGATGAAGCTGGCGCACCTGGCCGAGGCGAATCACATGAAGATGGAGCCGCACGACTTTGGCGGCGGGATAGCCAGCCTACACGCCCTACTGGCCATCGAGAACGCCGATTACTACGAATTGGCTATGCCGCTGGGGTGCTTCGACAATATGATCTACCCCGGCGTCTACCCCGATGCGCCGGTGGTCGATTCGGAAGGGTACATCCACGCGCCGACCAAGCCCGGCCTTGGGTTCGACATCGATTTCGGCGAAGCAAAGAAAATGACGGAGCAGGTCATTAAGGTATAGCCGATGCCAGGGAATGCCCGGCATTCGCACACATTCATCACAGAGGCAGCAGGGAATGCAGACCATACGAAGACAAGACGCCCTCGAATACGAATTCGCCGCGAAGGCGCCGGTTTTCACCGTTGAACAGGGCGAGAGTTTCGTGATCGAGACGGAGGACGCCGGGATAGGAGAGGTGCGCTCCGAGGACGCTGCAGCACGATTGCCCTACTCGCCCAGGAGGAATTACACACCGGCCCTTGGCAACCCCATGGGCGGTCCCGTGTACATCGAGGGCGCCGAGCCGGGCGACCTGCTGGAGGTGTCGATAGAACGAATTGAGGTCGACTCGCAGGGGTTCACCAACTGGGGACCCGGCAGGACTCCTATAGGCAACGACCATCGATGGCCAACCCTCAACGAGTACACGGTGAGGATTATCGAACACCGGCCGGGCCCGAGTGGGACCACTCGAGACGGCCGGGCTTTCCTGTACGGCGAGCCGTTGTGGGACCTGCAGCCCATGATCGGCTGCATCGGCGTCGCCCCGGAGCGGGAGGTCACCACGTCGTCCACCGGACAGACCCTTGCGGGCGGCAACCTGGACATGAGAGACGTGAAGGAAGGCGCGAAGGTCTACATAAACGTGTACCACCCCGGCGCGCTGCTATACATCGGGGATGTCCACGCCTCCCAGGCAGACACCGAGTATTACGGCACGGCGGACGAGACGCGGTCGGAGGTGCAGGTTTCGTGCCGGGTGATAAAGAACAAGCGCATTCCGTTCATCCAAATAGTGTTCCCCGACCGGATCATCGCCGTCCGAAGCGGCAAATCGCTCGATTTGATGGTCCACCAGGCGGTGGAGGACATGATCACCTGGCTGGTCAACGACTACGGCGTCGACCCCGGGGTGGCCTACATGCACACGTGCGTCAACCCCGATTTCCGCATCAACGTTTACCAGTACACGTTGGGTCTGGCGTCCATCGGCGCGGAGTTGCCGACGAAGTATTTGCCGGGTCGGGGATAGGGGGACCCACGATAACCAATAGCCGAAGTGTCAGCCAAAATCGCGCTCGCGTTTGCAACCAATCCGGGTAAGGTTCAAGCAAGATCGTTCCACGAAATACAATTTTCAAGGGTCAAACCAAAAAATGAAAATTACCGAAATCAAAACCTTCCTGATGTCACCCCCCTTGAAGCCGTCGCTGGCGGAACGGGCGGGCAACACGTGGAACTCCCGCAACTGGCTGTTCGTGAAGGTCTACACGGACGAGGGCATTTGGGGCATTGGGGAGAGCAGCGGATGGCCGCGGGTGATTGAGACCGCGGTGCAGGACATCGCTCCGATACTGATCGGCGAAGACCCGATGAACATCGAGCGCATCTGGCAGAAGATCCTGACCGCCACGATGGGCAACGGAATGACCGGCACGGTGGGCTCCGGGGCTATGAACGGCATCGACATGGCGCTGTGGGACATCAAGGGCAAGGCCCTCAACACGCCGGTGTGGAACCTGCTGGGCGGGAAGATGCGGGACCGCATACGGGTCTACGGCCACGCCGGCACGGCGGAGGAAGCGCTCGCGCTCAAGGCGAAAGGCATCACCGGCGTCAAGACCGGCGGCGTCATAAACCCCGTCGACAAGGTCGAGGCGATCCGTGACGCGGTCGGTGACGAGATGGACATCATGGTCGACGCGCATGGGCCGCCGTGGTTCACGACGAAGGACGCCATCCTGGTGGGCAAGGCGCTCGAACCGTTCAACCTGCTCTTCTACGAAGACCCGGTGCCGCCCGAAAACACGACCGCGCTGGCGAGGGTTCAGGACAACGTCGACATTCCAATCGCCACAGGGGAACGCAACTCCCACATATGGGGCGTGAGGGAACTGATCGAACGGGAGTTGGTGGACGTCGTGCAGCCGGACTCGGGCCGCATCGGCGGCATCACCCAGCTAAAGAAGGTCGCTGCGATGGCTGAGGCGCACTACATAACGGTTGCGCCCCATTCCGGCTCGCTCGGGCCAGTCGGAGAGTACGCCGCCCTGCACGTGCTGGCGGCCATCCCCAACGCCCTGATTCTCGAACGGGTGGAGTTCGACTCGCCCGAACGTTACGAGGTGATCGATCCCCACCCGGAGACGGTCGACGGTTACATAGAAGTACCCGACAGGCCAGGGCTGGGCGTCGACATCGACGAAGAGGCGGTCGCACGCTACCCGAGCACGGGCAATACCTCGGTACCCGGCGGCACCGACGGTTCGAGTTGGGAACCGGGCACCTGGCACGAGTACGTCTATTACCAGGCCCGGTACCGCCGACAGAAGACTATGCGCCGCATCCGGCAGCCGTAGACACCGTACCGACCGGAGAAACCAATGCCGAACATCGCCGAACTTGCTACGACGCTGGCCGGGGCCAACAACGAGAAGCACGAGTGGGGTGAACTGACGTGGCTCATAAATAGCGCGCTTGTGCCGGGCGCGACCATGACCCTGGGGACATGCGTGATACAGCCCGGCAAGAACAACCCACTGCACCGTCACCCGAACTGCGAAGAGGTCCTCGTGGTGACCAGCGGCCGATGTGTCAAGCGCATCGGCGACGAAACGGTGGAATTGGGCCCGGGCGAGAGCGTGGTGATCCCACAGGGCATGCCGCACCAGGCGACTGCCATCGGAGACGAGCCGATGACCTGCGTCATAGCCTATAACTCACCGGACCGGCAGTTCGAAGTGGTGGGCTGAACGGCCGCCTCGGCTACCAGACGAGCGCCTGCCCGTCCCTGCGCGGGTCCGACGCCGCCATGAGCGCGCCGCTCTCAGGGTGTACCTGGATTGCGCCTTCACTGCCTGCGCCGCTCCACGGCCCGACCACGTCAACCTGGTGGCCCCTGGTGCGGAGGCCCTCGACGAGCCGGGCATCGACGCGGTCCTCTATCGTCAGATAGTGGCGGTCGTCGGGCGGCCAGGTGGAGGTCATGCTGCCCTGGTAGTGCGTCCAGCGCGGCGCGTCTATCGCTTCGGCGACGTTCAGACCGTGGTCGAACACGGACGTGACCACCTGGAAGTTGGTCTGGACCTGGGTGTCGGCGCCGGGCGTGCCGCAGACGAGTTCCAGTTCGCCGCCATCTTCGACCGGCGCGGAAAACACCATCACGGGATTCATCGTATGGCGCACGCGCTGGCCAGGACGGAGGAGATTGGCGTGGCCCGCTTTCAGGTTCCAGTAGGTCATACGGTTGTTGAGCAGAATGCCAGTGTTGCCGGCAATCACTCCCGAGCCGAACCCCGTCTGGACGCTCTGCAGTTCACCGACTGCGTTGCCCCACCGGTCGATCACGCAGAAGTGCGTCGTGTCCGATTCGGACGGCATGGCCGCGCCGACCGGCGCCATACCGGGCCTGTGATACCGCTTCGACTCGTCGGGCGGCCGGTCCATGTATGCCCATGGGTCGCCCTCTACCACACCGTCCGTGCACCGTTTCGGGTTGATCAACATCGCGCGGTCGGCGTTGTACTCGGACGAGAGCAGGCCCTCGATCGGCACGTCCACGAACTCGGGATCGGCGAGGTAAACCTCTCGGTCGGCGAACGCCAGCTTCTTGGCCTCCACCATCACGTGCACCGTCTCGGGGGCGAGACACGAGTACTCGGATGGATCGAAGTGTTCGAACATGGCGAGTTGCTGGAGCAAGACGTGCCCCGAGGAGTTGGGGGGCGCTTCGTATACGCTCCTGCCGCGGTAGACCACGCTGACCGGGGGCTGCCATCGGACACTGTGGCGTTCGAAGTCCTCCATCGTGAACAGGCCGCCGTACTCCTCCGAGAAACGGACGATCTCTCGCGCGATCTCGCCTCCGTACAGCGCATCCCTGCCCTGTTCCGCCAGTACCCGGTAGGTCCGTGCAAGGTCAGGATTGCGGCGGACTTCGCCTGCGTTCATGGGGCGGCCTTGGGGGGCGTAGACGGCGGCCGAGGTCGGGAACGTGTGCAGGATGGGTTTCTCCAGGGCGTTTGCCGCCTGGTTTCGCGTGACCGGCACGCCGTCCTCACACAGTTCGATCGCCGGTTTTACGCAGGTCATCAGATCCAGCGTTCCGTATCGCTCATGCGCGGCGAGCAGGGCGTCGACGATGCCCGGTACTGACGCGCCGAGGACCCCGTCATGCGGAATGCCGTCCCGGAAGAACTCCGGCGTCGCGGCGAGAGGAGCGGCGCCGGTACCGTTGGCCACTTCGAGCCGCCGCCTATCCTTCATGTACACCATGACGAAGCCGTCGCCGCCGATCCCCGAACCCTGCGGTTCGGCAACCCCAAGGGCGAATCCGACGGCGACCGCTGCGTCGACGGCGTTTCCTCCGCGTTGCAGCGCGGTCATTCCGGCCATCGCCGCCAGCGGGTGATTGGCCACCACTGCGCCCTTGTTGCCCATGCGGACGGGTCGGAACGCCGGCGCGCTGTTCCCATGCGGTGATCTGTCTGTCATGTATGCCAAGGTGTCCTCGCTTGGTGTTGCTTTGCCGCCGGTAGTCTAGCAATCACTGGGGCGCGGCATTCTGTGCGGAAAGTTCCCGTCGTACGGCACAATTCATGTTCCGCTACTATTCGTCCGCAGCCACGAGTCAACAGGGGCCAACTAAATCACCCCTAACCTCACAAACTCACTGTCAAAAACCGACATCCAGCGCCTGCGACCACTTAGTACAAAGGACCTAAGAAAACAATGAAGTATAGGAATCTGGGTAATTCGGGCCTTGAGGTCTCTGAAGTGGGACTCGGGTGCAACAACTTCGGCCGCCGGTGGCGTTACGACCGGGCCAAGACCATCATCGATGCGGCGCTGGACAACGGCGTGAATTTCCTGGACACCGCCGACGTCTACGGCGAAAGTGAGTCTGAGAGCATCATCGGGAAAGCCTTGCGCGGCATTCGCGGAGAGGTGGTGATCGGAACGAAATTCTCCAGCCCGATGGGTACCGGCCCGAATTCCAGCGGCGGGTCCCGCAAGTACGTGGTCGACGCTCTCGAGGCCAGCCTGGGGAGACTCCAGACCGACTACATCGATCTCTACCAGATGCACTTTCCCGACCGGTCGACGCCGATAGACGAGACGCTGCGCGCGCTGGACGACCTGGTGACGGCCGGCAAGGTTCGTTACATAGGTTGTTCCAACTTCCCTGCTTGGGAGATTGTGGACGCCGTGTGGACATCTCGCACCGAGCGCCTTTCACGCTTCGTCAGTTGCCAGCCCCCGTACAACATCCTGGAACGCGGAATCGAGGCGGAAGTCCTGCCGGCATGTCGGCGCTACGGACTCGGTATTCTGCCTTACTACCCGCTCGCCTCCGGTTTCCTGACTGGCAAATACGACCTGGGCGCTGCCCCGCAGGAAGGGACCAGGTTGCACTACTTCCCAAACATTGCGGAAAGGCAACTGACTGAGGAGAAGTTCGCGGTCCTGGGCAGGTTGCAGGAATTCGCCGCGAATCGGGGTCATTCAACCCTCGAACTGGCGATCGCGTGGTTGCTGGCCAACCCCCAGGTGAGTTCCGTCATTTCAGGGGCGAGCACGGCGGAACAGGTGGGACAAAACGTCGCCGCCGCAGAGTGGCGCCTGACTCCCGCCGACATCGAGGAACTCGACGCCATCGCGCCTGCTTGACGAAAACGCCCGGGACGGCCGTAACACGTTTCGAAATAAGGTGGTTTCAGATGTCTCCGTCTCTGTAAAGACAGCCCGCGGGGTGCAGGCGATACGGGCCGCTATTTGTGATGAAATGAACTATGTTGACAGGAGTTTCGAGGCCATTCAACATTAGATATAAGCACGCGTAGGAGGTTACTCCTCAATGGAAGCACACTTACGGGAATTCAAAACCCCTTAACCTTCCCATAACCGGCAAGAAGTACGGTCCTAACGGGCGATCCCGCCCGGATTCCAAGCAGGCCCGGCTTGACCCAGAAGCGTGCGCTCGCGGCCCTCCGGCCGGTCCCTGAGTTGGATGAAACGATGTATGTAATTGGGCATTCCGCCATTGTCGACAAAGAAAGGCGTAAGTCATGAAGAAGTTGATAGTCCTGTCAGCGCTGGTAGCTGCGGCTGCGGTGGTGATTGCAGCGAGACGACGGGCAGCCGCTAACAGTGGCTAGAGGCGCAGAGACCCATCCGCCCCATGCTGTCGGCAAGTCCTGGTCGACCAGGAAAACTGGCTTGGGAACTGTTGGCAGCCGGGCGGATGGACGAAGCGCCGAAGCAGAAGATTTGACCAACCCTCAGAGATCTTCCAAAGGGAGGCCGAATATGCTCGCATTCACAGTAGGAGGACAGGCAGGGGCGGGCGCCCCGGAGATAGGACGGAAAGTTGCCCGCCAGATGGGAGGCCGTTATATAGAGCATATGGCCTTACGTAGACTGGCCCGGGAGTTGGGCGCGACTGCTGAGGCAGTTACCCGAAAAGAACTGGGATTCTGCTCGAAAAGGGACCGGTTCCTGGCCGCGCTGGAACTGCTCTTTTCACGCATTGGATGGTACGGCGCCGACTTTGCGGCCGACGGGTATCCGGCAGTCCCCTACATGCTCGACAAACCCGACGTCAAAACCCTTCCGGCCGAAATTTCCGACAAGGAATACGTCGAGGGCGTGTATCGAACAGCCCACTCATTCGTAGACGAGGGCAACGACCTGATACTGGTAAAGCGCGCCGGTTGTCTCACCCTGAAGGACCAGCCTGGCGTGGTGCACCTGGGCCTATTTTCTCCGTGGGAGAGCCGGGTCAACCGGGTGTCGCACCGCCTGGGTGTCGGCGCCGCAGACGCGGAAGACATCGTCCGCGGGCTCGAGAAGGCGCGGGCAGGCTGGTTCACGAAGATCTCCGGCGCCGATCCCTCCGATCCGGATCTGTACACGTTAAGATTTGAGACCGGCGACGGTGTGAGCGATGAGCAGATAGCGCAACGGGCCGTTTCGGGCGCGCTGGAAATGCGATTCGGCCAGGCGGCTCTCGCTTCATAACCGCCCGAGTGGCATGGGGCCGCGCATGAGGCGCCGGTCCCAACTATCGGACATGCATGGAGGGGGATTGCCATAATGGCCGAGGTTACGATTCGACGGCTCACTGATTCCGATGCCGATGACGTCAGGAAGCTGGACGGGCTCATCCTGGGACCCGACCGGTCAGGCACGTGGGACGAATACGTGGGCAGGTTCCTGGCCAGCAGCAAGGTGAGCGTCATGAGCATGCCCACGTGGGGATCGTTCGTTGCTGAGGAGGATGGGGAGTTGGTCGGGTTCATCCTGGCCGAACGTCAATCGGCCGGCTACGGACTGCCGCCCGGCGTCAGGATCGTCGCCATCGCCGTCCATCCGGAACACAGGCGCAAGGGCATAGGCCGGCTGTTGGTCCAGGCCCTCAAGAACGACAGCAAGGCCCGCGGAGTGCGGCAAATCTTCTCTGCCCTGAGAGCCGAGGACGAACGCGACTTCAATTTCCTGATGTCCTGCGGGTTTGACGGCGCCAACGTAAGGGTGCTTACCGCCAGGTTGTGAGAGGCTCGAACCGGAATTCGAATTCGCCAAACGGTTGAACGCTCAACCCACGCACATCCGCTTCCCTTCGTGTCTCACGCGGGGAAGCGCGATCGATCGATGAATCTCGAATTTTGTGTACAATCCTGGCCGGTGGAAAGAGTGCTTGCCTTGACGCGCTGGGGCTGTGTGACAAGCATGCTCACGCACTGCCTGGAGGTCCGGCAGTGCGTTTAGCGACACGGAAAAGAGAAGTCGCCACCACTAAATCAAACCTTCCAGTTACCCATTCCGCCACGCCCATCGACGTTGTCGGTCACTGTTAGGGGAATAAGCTACCTGGCAAGGCAACCAATTGCCGGGCCCAAACCGTATCCAATTGCAAGGTGCCTGACCTGCACCAGGGAGTTAGACTGGGTATTTTCTGAGGCCTCTGGGGTTTGCGGCCGCATCCGTAGGAGCACGAAATTGACGACACAAACCGCGTTCAAATACCCAACCGTCGCTGAGATGGACGTTCTTCGCGACTCGGAAGCTACTCGTCGGATTCGTGAATTCGAGAATCAAGTCGCAGAGCGAATGTCGGCTTTTATCACCGAAAGCGCGCACGGGACACGTGTCGGCTGGCAACAGATCCAGAACGGTGAATCGATCACGCTCGAAGAACTAAAAGAAAGACTGCGACGACCTGAATGTTAATCTCGCGCCGTGCTGCCGAGTTCATATAACGCCAAACTTCGGCCGAGCAGGTAGAGATCGTTGAAAAGCTTGATCAAATAGATACCGACCCGCTCAGAGGTCACTTTCTGCCATTTCCGTATGTGGCGGGCACTTTGGGGACAGGATCGGATCACTTTTTGATTACGTACACCGTTGAGAACGGCGAGACCTGCATCCTCGACGTAGTTCGGATACCAGATTTTTTGGATATCCCCTACGTTTAGCGAGGACCCTGACTACGCCGTTCGATTCCGCCGAAGTGACAATTAGCCTGCCACACGCTTGGTCAGATTCACGTTGAGTTGAGCGTGACGTGTGCCCGCGTCGGCGTTTGCCACACACGCGGTAACGCAACAGCTTAGGTCCTTCGCACGGAAGTTGCGACGAACCTCCCTTTAGTCACTCTACCCGCTCACTCCGACCTCCTTCGGTGGGGGCCAAGAAGACATTGTCGGCCGACGAGAGAGACCGGGAATGGGGACGAAACGCTAGCATTGTTGCGAACGTCGCCAACCCAACCCGATCAAGCCCAACCCCGTGCCATCTTCCACCTACATCCTCGCCCTGGACCAGGGCACAACGAGCACTCGGGCCATCGTGTTCGACGGTGACGGACAGCCGGTCTCTTCGTCGCAGGTGGACCTCACGCAGCATTACCCAAAGCCGGGCTGGGTGGAACACGACCCGGACGCCATTGCCGACGCGGCGATAAACGTGTCCCGCAAGGCGGTACAGAACGCGGGGCTCGAATTCTCCGACGTCACCTGCTTAGGGATCACGAACCAACGCGAGACCACCGTCGTCTGGGAACGAGAGACCGGCAGACCCGTCGCCAATGCAATTGTGTGGCAGTGCCGACGTACGTCCGAGGCGTGCCGTCAACTGGCCGACGCGGGATACGAACGCGACGTACGCCATGCGACCGGCCTGGTGCTCGACCCATACTTCTCGGCTACCAAGATCAGGTGGCTCCTGGACTGGCTGCCGGACGGCCAGCGCAAGGCGGAAGATGGTGAACTGTGCTTCGGCACGATCGATACCTGGCTGATGAATCGCCTCACCGCAGGCGCGGTTCACGCCATCGACGTGACCAATGCGTCTCGCACCATGCTGCTAAACCTGCACGACCTGCAGTGGGACCCCGAACTCCTGTCTCTTTTTGACGTCCCGGATGGGATGCTTCCGGAAGTGCGACCCTCCGCAGGTGAGTTCGGCGTCACAGACCCGTCGGTGTTCGGTACGGAAATACCAATCACGGGCGTCGCGGGTGACCAGCACGCCGCACTGTACGGCCAGGCCTGCCACGAACAGGGAATGGCCAAGACGACCTACGGAACCGGGGCGTTCATACTGTCGAACGCCGGATCAAGGGCGCCCCTTTCTCCCAACGGGTTGCTGACGACCCTGGGCTGGCAGGTGGGCGCACGCCGCGTGTACGCGCTGGAGGGCAGCATCTTCATAGCCGGCGCGGCTATCCAGTGGCTCCGCGATGAGCTCGGAGTGCTCGAATCGGCAGAACAGTCGGACGTTATTGCGGACTCCATTGAAGACAACAACGGCGTGTATTTCGTTCCGGCGTTTACCGGGTTGGGTTCGCCACACTGGGAGCTCGAGGCTCGCGGCTCTATATCCGGGCTAACAAGAGGGACCACGCGCGCCCATATTGTCCGCGCAGCCCTCGAAGCGACGGCGTACCAGGTCCGGGACGTGGTGGAGGCCATCGACGCGGCGGGGCGACGCCGGGGATCGGCGCATACCATGCGCGCGGACGGCGGTCAGACCGCTAACCGCTTCCTGATGCAGTTCCAGGCAGACCTCCTGGACCGGCCAGTCGAAGTGTCCGCAATCCCCGAGACCACGGCGCAGGGCGCGGCTTTCCTGGCCGGCAGAGGGTACGGCGTCTGGGACAGCGAGCACGAAATCGCAGACCTGTGGCGGCCGTCCGCGCGCTACGAACCCGCCATGCCCGCCAGCCGCCGCGACTCCCTCTACGCCGGTTGGCGTGAGGCCCTTAGCCGCTCAATTTGAGGGCCTGCCAAGTGGAGTCAAAGCGAAATCTTTGGACCCGCGGCGGTGTGCAAAGGGGGACGCGAAGTCGTTGGACCGCAAATGAGCCGCGGCTCTGCCGAACCTAGTATTCTTGGGCGCATTCACCCCAATTGGCGGGGCTATTAGACCTGCCACCATCGAGGATTGCACATGCACGTAGGTACGCAAAGCCACGCACGGACCGACACCGATCTGGAGATTCTTGCCCAGTTGGGCGTGAATCACGTCTGCCAGGACCCGCCCGGCAATTGGCGGGAATGGACGGTAGACGTGCTGGAACGCCATCGGGACCGCGTTGCGTCCTACGGCATCTCGCTCGACATGGTCCAGTTGCCCCTTAGTTCGGCTGAAATCGACACCCCGAACAGGCAGGGCGAGGCGCGGAACATTATGCTCGCCAACGAACCCGACCGGGACCGGGAACTCGACGAGGTCTGCCGACTGATCGAGAACTGCGCACGGGCAGGCATACCGGCCGCCAAGTACAACCTGAACATCATCGGTATCCCGCGGTCTCAGCGCGAGACGGGCCGCGGCGGCGCCAGTAACTCCACGTTTCGCTGGTCGAAGGTGGACCAGGAAGCGTCGTCAACGTCGGCCGGAGACGTTTCGGAGGACGAGTTTTGGGAACGCATTGACCACTTCCTCGGCCGGGTCGTTCCGGTCGCAGAGTCGAACAAAGTCCGCCTCGCCTGCCATCCTCACGATCCGTACACGCCGCCCGGTTACCGCGGCGTCACGCGCGTGCTGGGAACGGTGGACGGGCTCAAGAAGTTCGTTGCGATGCACGAAAGCCCGTACCACGGCCTGAATTTTTGCCAGGGCACGGTGTCGGAGATGCTGGACGAGCCGGGCGAGGAGATCTACGACGTCATCCGGTACTTCGGCGAACGGAAGAAGATCTTCAACGTCCACTTCCGCAACATCCGCGGCCGTAAGTTGGACTTCATGGAGGTCTTCCCGGACGAGGGCAGCGTGGACATGGTAAAAGCCGTGAAGGTCTACCAGGAGACCGGCTATGAGTACATGCTCATGCCGGACCACGTACCACACATATCCGGTCCAACCCCGGACCATACCGCGTTCGCTTACTGCTACGGGTACATACGCGCCCTGCTACAGGCCATAGGCGAACTCGACGACTGACATACTGCCACGGCAGAAATGCCTGGAGGAGAGGCACAATGAGAATTCACGTCACAGGTGTCTTCGTAGACGATCAGGCGAAGGCACTCGAGTTCTACACGACGAAGTTGGGATTCGAGAAAAAGAATGACGTACCGGTGGGCGAATACCGTTGGCTGACCGTCGTCTCCCCGGAGCAACGGGACGGAGTCGAACTGTTGCTCGAACCGAGTAACCATCCGGCGGTAAAGCCGTACAGGGAAGCGATGGTGAATGACGGCATCCCGCTGGCTTCGTTCGAGGTGGACGACATTGAGGAGGAGTGCCGGCGGCTCAAGTCCCTCGACGTGAACATCACGATGGAACCGGCAAACGTAGGTGAGGTGACGATCGCCATGCTCGACGACACGTGCGGAAACCTCGTCCAGTTGCTCCAACGAAACCCGAGTTAAACACGCACACACCCACAGTGGTTCCTGACTGGACCACATCGTCAGAAACCTGGCCCAGCCGAATTACCGAGTCTGACTTCAGGGGGGCAAACACAAATAGCGTAGTTTTCCATTCACACAGTCCAAACCTTACCCAGTCGATCCGCAGAAACTAAGTCCTAAGGGGAAAACAAAAAAATGTATCTAGGTACCGCATCCCAGGCCCGCGGCGACTTCGAGTACGAGGTTTGGGCCCAGTTCGGCCTGAACCACATCACCGGCTACCCGCCTTACAACTGGTGGGACTGGACCACCGACCGGCTGGCCGCGTACCGGGAGAAGGTCAACTCGTACGGCATCGAGCTCGACATGGTCCGCATGCCCATGACGCCTTACTCGATCGACTCGGAAGTGGCCCAATCCGGCACTCCCAACATCATGCTGGGCAAGTCCCCCGAGCGCGACCGCGAGCTGGATTTCGTCTGCGAAATCCTGCGCATGTGCTCAGAGGTCGGGATACGGGGCGTGCAGTACAACATGAACTTCCTGGGCATTTTGCGCACACCTGAGACCATCGGCCGGGGAGGCTCCCGCAACGCCACTTTCAGGTGGGAAGACGCCGATAAAGACGCAGCGCCCACTTCCGCCGGTACCGTGCGGGAGGACGAATACTGGGAACGGCTGGACTATTTCCTCGAGCGGGTCATGCCGGCGGCGCACCAGTACCGCGTCCAGATGGCCTGCCACCCGCACGACCCGCACACGCCGCCGGGGTACATGGGCGTCGACAGGGTATTGGGAACAGTCGAGGGCTTCAAGAAGTACGTGCAGATGCACGAAGGTCCGTACCACGGCGTCACCTTCTGCCAGGGTTCGGTGTCGGAGATGATGGACGACCCGGCGACGGAGATCTTCGACGCGATCAGGTGGTTCGGTGAGCGCGGAAAGCTCTTCAACGTCCACTTCCGCAACATCCGGGGCAAGAGGCTCGACTTCTACGAGTCGTTCCCCGACGAGGGCACGGTCGACATGGTCAAGGCCCTGGAGACCTACCGCGATTGCGGGTACAAGTACATGATCCAGCCCGACCACGTGCCGATAATCTCCGGCGAGAACCCGTCCGGCGTGGCGTTCGCCTACACGTTCGGGTACATCCGCGCCCTCATGGAGGTATTGGGTGAGCTCAAGAACTGACTTTGCGCCGAAACAAGGCCCGGGTCAGTCGTCACTCCACGCGCCGCCAACCGGCGTGATCCTCAAGGGCGACTGCGTCGAATTGATGCGCGACCTTCCCGAGGAGTCGGTCCGTCTCGTCGTCACTTCTCCTCCGTACAACATCAAGAACAGCACCGGCAACGGCCTCAAGGACGGCCGGGGCGGCAAGTGGCCCACGGCCGCGCTTCAGAACGGGTACGCCGAACACGACGACTCCATGCCGCACGGCAAGTACGTCGAGTGGCAACGAGATTGCCTTGCAGGCATGATGCGCGTGCTGCGACCGGACGGCGCCATCTTCTACAACCACAAGTGGCGGGTCCAGAACGGTCTGCTACAGGACCGGCAGGACATCGTCGGTGGATTTCCCGTTCGCCAGATCATCATCTGGCAGCGCGCAGGGGGGATCAACTTCAACCCCGGCTACTTTTTGCCCAACTACGAGGTGATCTACCTCATCGCCAAGCCGGAATTCCGCCTGGCGCCCAAGGCGAACGCGCACGGCAGCGTGTGGAACATCAAGCAGGAACACAAAAACCCGCACCCGGCGCCGTTTCCAGTCGAACTGGCGCTCAGATGTATCCGCTCAGTCGGCGAAGGCCCCGTCCTCGACCCGTTCATCGGCAGCGGCACGACCGCCATAGCCGCCGAGATGGCCGGTGTGCCGTGGCTCGGAATCGAGAAGTCACCCCACTACGTGAGCATGGCCAACGAACGGATCGGTGAATACCGCCGATCCCTTCAGGCGTAATTGGCGCTGCCGCCCGGTCGCGCCAGGTCTGAATTCCGGTTCGGCCACTACCCTCGCCGGACTAAGCAGGCCACTGGATAAGCTCCACCCGCACGTTGTCCGGCGCCTCGACCCAGCAGAAGCGCGTGCCGTCCGGCAATTCGTTAGGGCCGTCCAACAGCGGCGCGCCGAGGCCCGCCAACCGTTCGATCTCGGCGTCGATGTCCTCAACGTCGAACCCGAAGTGTTCGAGCCCCAGCTTGGCGTGCGACTCGCTCTCCTGCAATTCCTGCCCGTCCAGCGGGCCTGAGATATTTACCGGAACGCCATTCTCCGCCCGGCAGCGGATGAAGCGGTCGCCCGTGTGGCGGGTTGTGTCGGCCACGATCTCCAGGTTGAACGCCTTCACCCACCAGTTCGCAGTCTTCTCCGGGTCGAGGGATTTCAGGTGGACGTGGTTCAGGTTGTACGGCATTGCCATCCTCCGGCGGTTAGGGACTTACGAGCGCGGAGCGAAGCCTGCGCCGGCACATGATAGCGGGTGGGGTGCCGTGTGACTTGCGCGCTGCAACAAGCGGGGATTGGCTCCGGATGGGTACGGCAACCAGTCCTTACTCGTCCCAGGATTAGCCCATAATCGGTGTATGAGACGCACTTACATCGATAATGGCAATGCCGGACGGCGGAATGTACGTGAATCTCCACTACTATCCGGAGACCGATAGCCTCTACGTTGAGTTCAAGGCGCGGCCCGGGGCGGATACGATCGAAGTCACTGGGGGACTGAACGTAGACTTGGATGTCGATGGCGAAGTGGTTGGCTTCGCCATCGACCGGGCATTCCGGCACATCGACCTGGCTGGGCTAGAGGCCGATGGGCTTCCCCAATCCGGCAACAAGAAGGGGTGTAACTTCACGGGTAAGTGGCTGACCTACACCGTAAGAAGATAAGCATTGTCAGTTTCGGCGGCCGCGGTGCCGGTGAGTGCAGTGACAAAATCTTCAGCGTGAACGGTGAATTCGTGCTTGTTGCCGACGTGTCATCAACTGTGTGCCTAAACTGCGACGAGCGCTCGTTCGGCCGGGAGGCCAAAGGGAGGGCGTAACTCGTGGTGCGTCGAAGTGGCAGCAGGACCTTAAGCGTTCGGAGAGAGCCTCAAGCCTGATGTCGACTCAGAACACAAAAACAGTCTATGTGGAGACGTCCGTAGTGTCTTACCTTACGGCCAGAGCCACCAGCAACCTGCTGGCAGCCGCCTGGCAGACCGCCACGGCTGAATGGTTGGACACGCACAAACCCCGGTTTGAATTACGTACCTCCAGTCCCACAATAGAGGAGGCCGGAAGGGGAAGCCAGGAGGCAGCTGCCCGGAGACTTGAAGCACTGGGCGGAATTGCCGTACTGCCTATTACAGATGCAGCAGTCAAGTTGGCCGATGTCCTTATACACAGGCGGGTACTGCCCGTAAGCGCCCTGAACGATGCCATTCATATTGCCGTATCTGCCGTGCACGGTGTCGATTATCTGTTGACTTGGAACTTCCGCCATCTTGCCAACGCTGAGACCAGGCCACTTGTCCGCGAAATAATTGAATTGCAAGGATATCCGAGTCCAGAGATCTGCACTCCAAGCGAACTGATGGGAGGTACCGAATATGCCTGATGAAGTTATTGAGGAACTGTGGAGAATCAAGGACGGCATTGCTCGGGAACACGGAAATGATGTTCGGAAGCTCGCCGCCCATCTCCAAAGGTTTCACTCTCCGCACTCTGAGGGGAAATCCGCCACCGACGGTTTGAACAAACGACGAGTCCAGCGCCCACTCAAGACTGATGAAGGCTCAGAGTCCGGCGCCCGGGGTAAGCGCGCTTCATGAGGCCGCGGGCATGGGTATGCGACAGAAATGCGAATCGCCCTTGATGTACGCTGGCTGCATGTCGCGAACCAAATATGAAATTGACAGAATTACCATCGATCCCGATGTCATGGGTGGTAAGGCGTGCATTCGCGGTCTGCGTGTCACGGTTGGAACGGTCGTGGGCCTCTTGGCGGCTGGCCGCTCCTCCGACGAAATACTCGATGCTTACCCTTGTCTCGAGCGAGAAGACATCGAGCAATCCTTGGCCTATGCCGCCTGGAGGCTGGAGGAACGCGAAGTGCCCTCTCCACCTCGTGAGGCGGAAACTCATCCTTGAAAGGTACGCCTGTTAGTCCATGAACAGGGGAAGCCACCGCGGTCCGTACCTCTCCACGTTTACGAATACGTGTGACCCCAACATCGCCGGAGCCTGAATGTCCAACGAGGCACGGCCAGTCCACCCACCGGTCGTCTTTCGGTGTAGGTTAGGTGCATGTCATTCACTAAAGCAGACATCGACGAACAAGCCTGCGCCGAGGTGATGAGACGTAACGGGCTGGTGACCAAGAGTGAGGCGATTAACTTCGCTCTGCGAACGCTCGCTGCCGAACCAGTTTCCAGCGAGGAGGGCCGCGCGCTTCGCGGGATCGGTTGGGAAGGCGACCTAGACGAGATGCGCTCAAGCCGTTCGCGAGGACCGTGACGCAATGGAAGATCAAATGAATCGAAAGAAGTGGTAGGGGTGGATACGCTCCACCTTTCCAGGCGCTCTTCCAACCTGAACCTCTCGTCGCTACAGTTCGAGACCGTCTGATCTTTCAAGAGGCGAACGTCCCACCGCACTAACCTGGGAGTCGGCGGCGTCCCCTTATGAAGACCGCAGTCGGCCTACCTTGAGCCGTAGACGGGGTCTGGTAGCCAGAGGGCGATCTGCGGGAATGCAAGCACAAGGCCTGTCACGATCACCATGCAGGCCATGAAAGGGAGCACGCCTATCCACACGTCTTTGATGGTGCTCTCTTTCGCCACCTCGTTGGCCAACTTAGCCCGTTCACGGTCCACGTCCTGGCGTACTCCGTGCATCACGTAGAGGTTCAGGCCTTCCGGAGGGCTGATCAGCGCGGCTTCCACCAGCAGCACGACTATTACTCCGAACCAGACTAGGTCGACGCCTGCCTGGTGGAGAGCAGGCAGCAGAATGGGAATGGTAGTAACCATCATGGTGAAGCTCTCCATGATGGTGCCCAGCATCAGGTAGAACACCACCAACGCAAGCACGAGTTGCCAGTCGTCCAGGGCCAGGTTCGCAATGACCTCGGCGATTCGCTGTGATATGCCCAGCCTTGCGAAGGCAAAGCTCAGGGTGAAGGCGGCCAGCAGTATCAGGAAGATCATTCCCGTGGTCCGGGCCGTTGACATGAACGAGTCCCTGATAACCAGGAATTGGCTGTGAGCAACTTCCCGGGCCTCGGCGGCGGAGGGCATAGAGGTCGCACGCAGGGCCGTCTGTGTACTTTCGCTGAATACATGGATGATGCCGGTCCGCCTTGACATCCATCCCAGGAACGGCGTGAGAATCCTGTCGGAATTCATCAGGACTGTGAGGACCAGGGCGCCGGACACGCCGAAGGCTGAGGCCTCGATAGGAGTCGCGATGCCGGCGTAGATGACGCCCGGGACTAGCGCGATCAAGGCAAGTACCGGCAGAAGATTGATCGTGCCTGGCAGCCTCATTCGCCATCCGTGCCAGCTAGTAAAGCTGTCGCCGTGTTCACGGGGCGCCATCCCGCGCCAGATCATCGCCAAGGCTCCGATCATCACCATGAAGGAGAGGGCAAGCAGGAGTCCCGGCACGAATCCTGCCATGTAGAGCCGGCCCACCGACTCCTGCACAATGACGCCGTAAATGATCAGGCTGATGCTCGGCGGGATCAGTATTCCCAGGGTGCCACCGGCGGCCAGAGAACCCATCACCATGCGCTCCGAATAACCCCTACGCCGGAACGACGGCAGGGACGCCCTGCTAATCGTGGCGGACGTGGCGACGCTGGAACCGGAACAGGCAGCGAAGACGGCACATGACACGACGTTGGTGTGAATCAACCGGCCCGGCAGGAACCATATCCAGCGGGAGATGACCGCGTACATGCGCTCTCCGATACCGGACCGGTTCATCAGTTCGCCCATCAGGACGAAAAGCGGGACCGCCACCAGGATGTCGTTGGAGTTGACCGACCAGGCCTGGCTGGACATGATGTTCCAGAGAGGCGCGTCCGAGTAAAAGTGCATCAGGATCAGGGACATGCACCCCAGGGCCGCGGCAACGTACATACCGGCAACGAAGAAGGCGCTCATCAATCCGAATGCCACTCCGATGATCATGAACGGCCTTCCCTGGCAAGGCGGCGCGACTCAGGCATCACTGAGCCTCTGGCCCGGTCCC
Source organism: Dehalococcoidia bacterium (assembly GCA_034421215.1). Classification (GTDB taxonomy): domain Bacteria; phylum Chloroflexota; class Dehalococcoidia; order Lucifugimonadales; family Lucifugimonadaceae. Next base: position 34,422 of record DAOUKO010000039.1, on the reverse strand, counting down.
GGCCGGGCCTTGGATTTCATCACCACCCATTGCCATGTGCAGGCGCGGTAACCACTTTTCGGCGAGGCTGGCGAGCATCATCTGCGCGGCGGTGACCACGAGCAGTGTGAACCCGACGGCGACGACGGCCTTTGGAATGAACAGGGGCAGCAGTGGAGATGCGGTCGCGACTACGCCCCGCTGGTAGTCGTCGATGACGTTCTCCCACACCTTCCAGGCTGTGACGCCGCCGAAGAATGCGATTGCGAAGAGCGCTAACCAGTCGGCAATTGCCCGCATGGCGGGTCTCATGTACGGCAGCAGCATGTCTATCCGTACATGTGAGCCCGAGCGGAGGGAGTAGGCGAGGGCCCAGGTGGCAGCCATCGCCAGGATGTAGCCGCTAATGGAGTCCGTGCCCTGAACGTGGGGCCAGTCCAGGTTCTGCGCTATCACCTGGTAGGTGATGAACAACGCGAGGAGCAGCAGTCCCAGCCCGCTCACGTACCCGACTCCGTAATACAGCCGGTCCGTCACCCTGCTCACGGCCCGAAATGCCAGCAACAGGTCAAGGGCCGGTGTGCTTAGTCGGTTGCGTACTGCGTTGTTCGGGGCTTCCACCAGACGCCCCCGCTCAGGAATTGGACGAAGAAAAGCCGCGGCCGGGCAGTCCGCAACGTCCCAGCGTCGGCAACAGACCAGTGGAACCGAGGCTATTCCGGGCAGTCATTACCTGGCCTGCGGGCCTTTGGTGATCGGGACCTGCGAGATCGAACCGTCGTCGTTGATCCACCACCCGATGTAAGGGCTTACCTTTTCGTTGTAAATCGCGACGACGTCCTCCCCGTTTCCAGGAAATCCAAGGCGTTGCAGCCAGCCTGGTAGAACGTGCTCCGGGACCACCACAGAGTTAATGTGGCCGAGTATTTCGTCGGAAAACACCACTGGCTCTATGCCGAGCTCCTGGTTGATCTTTGGGGCGACGATGTTCTGGAGAGGAGCGAGGCGGAGCGCCTCGAGTTCGGTCTTTGCGCCCTCCTCCACGATGATCTGCTGCAGGTCTGCGGGTATCTTGTCCCAGACATCCTTGTTGATGACGTTGTTGGTGTATCCGAAGGCGATCATCGGCCCGTTCATGTAGTCCGACACTTCGTACAGGCGGCTCGTAAGCCCCAGGAATGCGGTGGTGGCTGCGACTTCGACGAACCCGCGCTCCAGCCGTGTGTAAAGTTCGGCCGCGCCCAGGAATACGGGCTCGCCGCCAAGGCCGGTGATTTAGTCGGACAGGGAGGCTGAGTGGGAGCGCATCTTCAGTCCCTGGAAGTCAGCCAGGGTCCGGATCGCCGTGTCGCCAAAGAACCATTGGTCCGAGCCGGCGAACCAGTTGCGGTTCAGGACGTGGCTGCCACCGGTGGCGTCGAGCATTATGCGGTCGATGTCAGGGGACAGGTCGGTCAATACCGAGTACGACATTTCCCAGTCGTCGAACGTGCCCCACAGCGACTGTACTTCCAGGGCGGGCAGTACGCCCGAGACGTAGCCGGTGAAGATATTGACGATGTCCAACGTACCGTTGCCAACCTGGTCAAGCGTCTCGGGACCGGACAGTCCCAGTTCCACAAACGACACCACGGAGAGTTTGACCTGGCCGTTGGTGCGTTTCGCAAGGTTCGGCGCCCAGTAGGCCTGTATCAGCACGCAGGTGGGAGGCTGGCGATCTTTGCACGTGTGCTGGATCTCTATGTTTTCTCCAGACGAGGTCAACTCAGTTGGGTTGGTCAAATTGGCCTTCTCGATCAGCCCCTGGTAGTACTCGCTGCGATAAATGAACGTGTGGCCCGGAATTCCCATGGATGGGACGCCGATCAACGCAGCCCCTGCAGCCTGCAGTTAGTCGGCTTCGGGGATTTCGAACATCAGACCCTCGTGAGGAGGGAGCCCGATCAGCTGCAACGGATCGCCAACGAAGATCGCGCCGGGGCCGCCTGCGTGTTCGGCCGCATACTGTGCCAGCTTTTCCGCATTGCCGGCCATGGCGGGCCCCGGTTCGGGCGCGGCCGGTGTCGCTGTGGGAGTGGCCACGGCAACCGTGGGTGGGATTGCCGTAGCGGTTGGCGCCGGCGCGGGGGTGCTGGTCGGGGACTCAGGTTCATCGCCGGCACATGCCGAAAGCCCCAGAGCAAACACCAGGGCGACAATAAGCACCGCGGTGTGGTGCAGACGCAGAGTTCTCATTTGTTGATCTCCACCCAGTACCAAATTACAGCGCCATTCTTGATACGCGAGTGCATTCTGAATTATCGATCCGACAGTGACCAAACTGGGTAGTTGCGGCAAGTGTTCGGTCGAGCGCCGGGGCATTTACACAGCCGCAAACGGGCGGCTGATTACCGGGCCAGTATTCGGGATTTAGTTTGGATTCGGCGGGTATGGGACCTGGTGCCACATCCTGTACCACACAGCGCAAGTTCGCTAAATTGGCGACAGGGGGCCGGTGGGCCTACCCCTTCGATGCGGACTTTTCGAAGCCATCTAGTCGGCCAAGGTGCATGCTGCCGCTGTGTAGACAGGTTGAGGGTCGAGATTCTGGGAGGGCTTGACCTTCTGTAATTGGGCAGGCTCTGCGGGAGCTTGAGTTTTTCTGTAGGTCGGAAACGGCTCTTGCTTCGGGTATGTTGCAGTAACCTGATCGTTACCAATACTCCCTGCCTCTGCACCCACACCGCCTATTGCACGGTTGCCCCAGAGCCTGGAGTCAGCCGTCTTCGGTTACCTCATGGCATCCTTATACTAAGTAGGCTAAGTAGGCATTGAAATTAGGATCATGGGTGTTGAATCGATAAGTGGGCATCCGTAGTAGTAGTTTGCACCTGGCTCCAATGAACGAGCCGGAACAGGCGGTGTGCAGTGTCCATTAGTGCAAGATACGAAAGGGAACTCGCCAACCTGCGGAGGGAGAACGAGCATCTTCGCGAGCGGCAGTCGCATCTCAGCGACCTCAGCCGCAGGATAACGTCCAGCCTCGAACCGGCCGCCGTACTGCAGGACATCGTGGAAGCGGCCTGCGACCTTGCGGGGGCCAGGTACGGCGCCATGGCCGTGTTCGACGTATCGGGGCGGGTCCGGTCGTTCGTAACACACGGCATCACGCCGGAACAGCGAGTACGACTCGGTGATCTACCCAAGGGCCTGGGGCTCCTGGGGATGCTTCAACACGAGCAGCGGCCGATGCGTCTCGCCGACATATCCGAGCACCCCAGATCGGTCGGGTTCCCTCCTGAGCATCCGCCGATGAAGAGTTTCCTGGGAGCGCCAGTGCGGCTCGAAGAGGAGTCGTTGGGCAACCTCTATCTAACGGGGAAGATCGACGGTCCCGAATTCACGCCCGAGGATGAGGAAGCCATCGTACTGTTCGCCTCCCAGGCCGCCCTGGCGGTCCGCAATGCCCAGCATTTCGAGGCCCTTGAAGACGAGCGACGCCGTCTCGAGTCGCTCGTACGCCTGTTGCCCGTTGGGGTGGTGATGATCGAGGCCGGCAGCGAGCGAGTGCTCGTGGTGAACCGTGAGGCCGAACGCATTACGGGGATCTCTTACGAGACCGGGTACGCCCCAGGCGATCACGATCAAGCCGTACTGGAGGCACCGGACGGTTCGGAGATAGGTGAGGACAGCCCGGTAATGCGGGCGCTGAACTTTGGTGAGACCGTTCGGGCCGAGGAGGTCGCGTACAGGTTCAAGGATGGGCGGAGGGTTTTCGCGCTCGTGAGCGCCGCTCCCATTTACGGAGAGGGGCAAGAGATATCCGCGGCCGTGTCGATCATCCAGGATATCTCGCCGCTGGAGGACCTGGAGCGGCTGAAGAGCGAATTCCTGGGCATCGTAAGCCACGAGTTGAGAACTCCGCTCACAGCCATAAAGGGCTCAGCCGCCACCGTGCTGGGCAGCGACCATCCGCTGGACGAGAGGGAGATAGGAGAGTTCTTTCAGATCATCGACGAACAGGCTGACAGGATGCGGGACCTCATCAACAACCTCCTGGACGTGACCCGCATCGAGGCCGGAGAACTCTCGGTCAGCCTTGCGCCATTCGACCTGCGGGAAGCGCTCGAAGAGGCGGAGTCGATGTTTGCTCTAAACGGGGGTTACCAAGAGGTCAGCGTGGAATTGGAGCCCGGACCTATGCAGGTGGATGCCGATCGCCGCAGGATCGTCCAGGTCCTGAACAATCTATTGAGCAACGCCGGCAAATACTCACCAGAAACCACCGTCATCAGGGTCAAGGTGGAATCCGGGTCCGACAGGATAACCGTTCACGTGCGAGACGAAGGCCGCGGTATCGGCTCCGCGAATCTGCCGCATGTCTTCAGGAAGTACTACCAAGTAGGCGGAGAACCGGAGAACGGACTTCGGGGCAACGGTCTGGGCTTGACGATATGCAAGGGAATCGTGGAGGCGCACGGCGGACGGATCTGGGCGACCAGCCCCGGGGAGGGTCAGGGAACCACGATCAGCTTCACACTGCCAGTCGCTTCCGAACCTAATCCCGCGGCGCTGGCCGACGTGAGCCGACGCGCCTACCACATCGGCAGAGTATCGGAGGCAGGGGCGAAGACCAGGGTGCTGGCGGTCGACGACGAACCGCAGGTCCTGCGCTACATACAGAACACGTTGCAGCGGGCGGGTTACAAGCCGTTTATTACGGTCGATCCATCGGAAGTACTGGGCTTAATCGAACTGGAGCAGCCGCAACTCGTTTTGTTGGATCTCATGTTTCCGGGTGCGAGCGGCTTCGATCTCCTACAGCGTATCCGTGAGATATCCGGCGTGCCGGTGATTTGCGTTACGGCCAAGGACGACGAGGAGCACACGGTGCGGGCTCTGAAGTTAGGCGCCGACGACTACATCACGAAGCCCTTCTCGCCACCGGAGTTGCTGGCCAGGGTCGAAGCCTCGCTGCGGCGCCGGGCGTTCATTGATCAGTTGGAGGTGCGGCCTCCATTCGAGCTTGACGAACTGGTCATCGAGTTCGGGTCCCGGCGCGTTTCCGTATCCGGGGAAGAGATCAAGCTCACGCCGACCGAGTACAAGCTCCTCCATGAGCTGGCCACGAACGCAGGACGGGCGTTGACACACGACCAGCTTCTTCGGCGAGTTTGGGGCCCGGAGTATTCCGGGGAGAGCCAATTGGTACGGGCGATAATCCGTAACCTTCGCCGCAAGCTTGGAGACGACGCGCGCAAACCGCGGTTCATCTTCACTTTGCCCCAGATCGGCTATCGGATGGCCGGGCCTCACTCCTCCGGATAGGGACCTTCACGTAACTGGACCCCTACGCTGAAAATCCCGCACTTCATGTCTCGTTGAGCGAAGCGAAGGGTCTCGTGCGATGGGGATGGGCGTTGGCGTGTGACGACCGGGAGATCCTTCGCTTCGCTCAAGGCTGACATAAGGGCGTTCGAGGATGACATAAGGGCGTTCGAGGCTGACATAAGGATGTTCGAGGGTGACATACGGGCCGTCAGAGTGACATTTGCCGGCGTTTTGGAAAGGCCTCCTCCAGGAGACGGGGGTTTTACAAAGGCTCCTGACGCGGCGAGCGTCCTTGTCCTCCATATGGATCAGCGTGTCCGCCAAGTCGAACCTTCACGCGATTTTCACACCGTATGGCACCTCGTTCATACGCTATCGACAAGGCGCGATCTAACCTCCGGGGATTATCACTAATCCATGTGAGGTGAAGACTCATGAGCGATGGACAACAGCAAGCAACAGGGGTTGTGCCGGTCGGAGCCCGTTCGAGAGGAATGCGCTCCTTCTTCGATGATTTCGATCGACTGATGGGCGGTTCCTGGGGATGGCCGCTTCGTATCAGACCCTTTTCTCCATCCTTCGCATCGACCTACGAGTGGGCTCCCGACATCGACGTGTTCGAGAAGGATGGCAAGATCGTAGTCCGGGCCGACCTGCCGGGGATCGAGCGGGAGAACATCGACGTCTCGGTGCAGGACGACACGCTGATCGTTCGAGGACACCGGGAAGAGGAAAAGGAATCAGAAGGCGAAACCTACTACGGGTTGGAGCGTGCGACGGGCAGGTTCTACAGAGTCGTCAGCCTGCCCGCCGGGGTCGATCCAAACGAGATCGAGGCCTCATACAAAGACGGAGTCCTACAGGTCTCAGTCCCCAAGAAGACCGCGCCGAAACCTCAGAAGATCCAGGTCAAGGTCCAATAGCACTATCTCCGAAAGCGCCCGCTCGAATTAATGCACGTTGCCGCGGCGGGCTCTTCGTGTGTCCTGTTGAGCCGGTCCACGTATTCTCCGGCGCCGACGCCGTGCATGCGCTGGACGCGATCCAGCTGGCAGCGGTGGTCATCGACCCGGATGTCCCTGGCGGTCTTGGGAGACAGGCGCGGGAGCGACTAAGGGAAGCCTCCCGGTCTTCCCGAATTCCCCTTCGCTACGTGGTGGTGCCGGCCCAGGATGCAGGGCATGTTGCAACCCATTACGGCCCTGTTGGCGACCGGTTGCTCGGCAAGCCTCTCGATCCATAGGACCTGGTCGGCATCCTGAGAACGCTTACTGACTAGCACCAATGCCGCATTCCGGCGCTGATTTCCGATGCCAGCCCGGGAGTCGTCTCGTTCCTGAACGGCAGAGGCAGCGAAGGAAAGTCACGATGGTCACAGAACCGCACGAAGTGCCGGCAGAGATGCTGAACAAGAGGTGTGACCCGAACGGTCTCGAATTCGAGACCACCGAGGAGATCACCTGCCTCGAAGAGATGATTGGACAGGAGCGGGCGTTCAGCGCCCTGGACCTGGCGCTGGACATTCATGAGCCGGGGTTCAATCTATTCATCTCCGGACCGCCAGGGACGGGGAGGAACTCCGCTTTGAAGGCGCAGTTAGAGCAAGTGGCGGCCCGTAAGAACGCTCCCCCCGACTGGGGTTACGTTTACAACTTCCAGGACCACTCTCAGCCGGAGCCGATCAGTCTGCCCCGCGGCATGATGCGAGTCCTGGCGACCGACATGAGCGAACTGGTCGATTCGGTCCGTCGAGATGTGCCCAAGGTCTTCGAAAGCGATGACTACCGGGAGCGCATGGCGGCGGCGATGCAGGGTCTCCAGGCCAGGCGCCAGGAGATGACCGAGAAACTCGAGAAGAGGGCGATACAGGCCGGATTCACACTCAGGTCCATACCGGGCGGGATTACGCCGGTGCCCATGAAGGACGGCCGCCCCCTGTCCGACCAGGACTACGCCTCGTTGCCGGAAGCGGAGCGTCAGTCGATAAACGAACGGGCAAGTCGTCTGCAGCAGGACATCATTCGTCTCCTGGCCGACATCAGGCGGCTGGGCAAGGAGGCGCGCGAGGTCGACAAGGAGATCGTGCGCTTCACTCTGACGCCGATAATCGACGAACTGCAGGAGAAGTACGCCGGCCATGCCGCCGTCGTCGCCTACCTGGACCATGTGGAGGCGGACATGGTTGAACATCTTGACGCCCTCAAGCCGGACAACCCGCCCCAGGTCATGTCAAGGTGGCCGGCCGATGACGAAGACCCCTTCGTCAAATACAAAGTAAATGACCTGGTAGACAACTCAGGCTACGACCACGCGCCCGTCGTCTTCGAGCACAACCCCTCCTTTTACAACCTCTTCGGGCGCATCGACTACCGGGCGAGGATGGGGACGCTCGTGACCGACCACATGATGGTCAAGTGCGGCGCGATTCACGAGGCGAGCGGCGGATTCCTGGTGCTGCAGGCGCACGACCTTCTTGTCAGTCCTCTCTCTTGGCAGACCCTCAAGAGGACCCTCCGAAGCGGAGAGGTGCGTATCGAGAACATGGGCGAGCAGTTCAGCCTGCTGCCGACGTCTAACCTGCGCCCGAAACCGATTCCGGTGAACGCCAAGATCGTGATCGTCGGCACTCCGGACATACTGAGGCTGCTTCAGGCGCTGGATGAAGACTTCCGGCGCTACTTCAAGGTCGTCGCCCACTTCGACACGGTGATGCAGCGAAGTCCCGAAAATGTCGCCAAGTACGCAGCATTCGTTGCGGCCCGCAGCCGCGAAGGGGGCCTCAAGCCATTTCACAAGACGGCCGTGGCCCGCGTCATCGACCATTCCAGCCGCCTGGCCGAGCACCAGGACAAACTGACGACCCGGTTCATGGACGTGGTCGATATTTTGACTGAGGCCAACTATTGGGCAGGTGCAGCCGAAAGCAGTGTCGTAATGGGCGGCCACGTGGAAAAGGCCATTGAACAACGCCGGTACAGGTCGAGCATGACGGAGGACCGCCTTCGGGAACTGATCGAAGACGGAACGATCCACATCTCGACCGTGGGGGAGTACACGGGCCAGGTAAACGGTTTGGCGATACTGGCCCTGGGAGACGCCGTATTTGGGAAGCCGAGCCGCATAACGGCCCGCGTGTCGCTCGGCCGGGGCCAGTTCGTCAACGTGGAGAGGGAGACGAAGCTGAGCGGCAAGATCCACGACAAGGGCTTCCTGGTGCTGACCGGGTACCTTCGGGGCAAGTATGGGCGCGACAAGCCGTTGTCGCTGAACGCCAGCATCGGTTTCGAGCAGAGCTACAGCGAAGTCGACGGCGACAGCGCCTCTTCCGCAGAGCTCTACGCCCTGTTATCTGCGATATCGGGCATACCTATCGCACAGGGAATCGCGGTAACGGGATCGGTGGACCAGAACGGCAACGTCCAGGCCATTGGGGGCGCGACCCAGAAGATCGAGGGTTTCTTCGAGGTCTGTAAAGCCAAGGGACTCACAAACCGCCAGGGAGTGATCGTGCCGCGTGACAACCTCAAGCACCTCACACTGAATGATGAAGTGGTGGTGGCGGTGGAAGAAGGCCGCTTTCACATTTATGGAGTATCCACCATAGACGAGGGCATCGAGGTCCTGACGGGAATTCCCGCTGGGGAGCGCAAGGAAGACGGGGCGTACCCTGACGGAACGGTCCACCACCTCGTGGAACTGCGGCTGACGGAGATGGCCCGGGCCGCCCGGGAATTCGCCGTCGCCGGCGTAACGGGACAGGACCAGGAGCCCGCCGCAGGCAATTAGGGACGGCTACCGACCCGGCGATGGAACCATGCTGATGCTTTCCGGAACGGTGTGGAAATGACCCCGGGTGGCGAAAAGCTACCGCGGGCCCGCCAGGAATGGACTTCCCAACGCGCCTTCATTGTCTCGTCCGTCGCTGCGGCTGTCGGTCTCGGGAACCTGTGGCGGTTCCCCTACATGGTGGGTGAAAACGGCGGCGGCGCCTTCATTCTGTGTTACCTCATATGCATCCTGGCCGTTGGGCTGCCCCTGTTTACCCTGGAGACCACGGCCGGTAGCCTGACCGATCGCGGCCCGGTAGGAGTATTCCGGCGGACTAACGGACGCTACGGGTCCTGGTTCGGTTGGCTAATAGTATCCGTGGCCGTCGTGATGATGAGCTACTACCTGGTCATCACGGGCTGGACCCTGGGCTACCTGGTTGATTCAGTCCGGGGCGATTTGAAGCCGTTCGAGGAGTTCACATCCGGGTTTTCTTCCGTCTGGTACTTTCTTGCCGCCGGCGTGCTGGTGTTCCTGGTCCTCCGGCGCGGTACCGGCAGCATAGAAATCCTGAGCAAAGTTCTGATGCCGGCGCTGGTGGTCATGGTGGCGCTATTGGCCATCTACGGCCAGACCCTGTCCGGGAGAGCGGAGGCAATGGCCTTCTATACTTCCTTCGACCCGGCTCTTTTTCGGGACCCCCAGACCTGGCGCATGGCGGCGGGGCAGGCCTTTTTCTCCCTGGGCGTCGGCACCGGAATCCTGATCACCTACGGGAGCTACATTCCCAGAAACGTCAACATCCTGGCATCCTCTGCCGCCGTTGCCGTCACAAACTCGGTCATCTCCCTGACCGCGGGCGTTGCGGTCTTTTCCATCATCTACACGTTTGGAATCGCGCCGGACACCGGTAGCCAGCTTTCCTTCACGGCGTTCCCCCAGGTCTTCGGGGAATTGCCGGGCGGCAGGGTCCTCGCGCCGATCTTCTTCGGGTCGCTGTTTGTTGCCGCATTCAGCTCAAGTTACAGCCTGCTCGCCGTGGCGGTAGCTCCGCTGCGGTATGAGCTTGGTCGTTCCGAAAACAAGGCCGCCCTGATCGCCACCGGGGCTACCCTTGCATTGGGTATTCCGTCGGCGTTGAGTTTCACTCCGATAGGGCTGTCCTTTTCGGGACGGCCATTCCTCGAGTGGGCCGACCAGATTACCGGGTCGGGCGTGGTGGTGGTGGTGGGATTCGCCGGGGCAGCCCTGATCGCCTGGAAGCTGCCCCGTCGGGCGATGGTGGAAGAGATGACTTCGGGATGGTGGCAGATCGGTGCAGTACGTTTGCTGCCGTACGGTGCAATTGAACTGGGGAGATACATGCCTGCGGCCGCTCAAGTGGTGCTGGCTATTACGGCAGCCTTTTAGCATCCGGCCGCGCCCGGACGGCGTGGGCACATTCGATGTTGGTTGGCCGCGGAATTGCCGACCGGGGGCAGTCGACCGGGGCGGGTTGTAGCTGAGCAGCTCGGCACGGCGGGGATTGCGCAAGCTATACGGGGCGCACCACCAGGACCGGGTCGCCGGAAGCCCGGACCAGTGCGTCCGCCACGCTGCCCGTCATCCACCTGGACAAACCGGACCGGCCGTGTGTGGTTATCGCGATCATGTCGTTTGGAGTCCGGTCAGCGAAGTCCAGGAGGGATTGGGCCGGCCATCCCCGCAGCACTGCAGTGCGGACTGTCAGACCCCTGCTCGTAAGATCACGGGACACACCCTTGAGATAACTCGCGGCTTCTCTGTCACGATCTTCGGTGAACCTTTGCAACTGTGAGTAGACCGGGTAGGCGAAGACCGGGTACTCCAGGCTGACGGCCCTCACCAGAATCACCACTAGCGAAAGGGCTCTGGCCAGCGCCTCGACGTAGGGAATCGCCTGCTCGGCGAGTAGCGAACCGTCCAACGGAAGCATGATCCTCTTCAGGGGGACTCCCTCTCGCCTCCGGTATGTTTCCGCCTTCTCCGGCGCAATCGTCAGAACGGGCACGGTCGACGAGCGGATGATTCTGTCGGTCACGCTGCCCAGAATGGTCCGGCCTATGGCGTTCCTGCCGTGTGTGGACATGGCTATCAGGCCGCATCTCTCTTCAGCGGCAACTCGAAGGATCTCTTCGGCCGGGCCTCCCATCGTGGTCTTGACCTGTGCATTGACACCCTCATCTTCCAAACGGCTCGCTACGGCTCTAAGCCGTTCTGCGGCGTGGGCCAGCGCGCTGGCGTCAACCTGGTCCTTGTAAACGACCCTGTCCTCTACGGCCTGTGACGATTGACGCTCACGGTAGACGACTTGACCGTACACGCCGGAGTACGGCTGTTGCGGGGACGGATCATGAGGGGCCAATGACGCGGGATACTCGATGGCGCCCGGGTCCACTACGCCATGCAATATCAGGGGCAGATTCCTGGCCCTGGCAACCTGGCAGACGTACGGGAGGATTCCCTCGGCTATTTCGGTGCCGTCCAATGGGATGAGTACGGGCTGTGACAATACTCCGGTACCTGTTTGTCCGGCGTGGTGGTTCTCAACCATGGCATACGGCCTCCCTGGTGTGGTGGACATGTCCAAAACCTAACCAGGAGATGTGCACAACTCGTCAACGTCCTGCGCGCCCAAGTGATGAGGATGTGGCATCAAGACTCCCGCGGGGCGCTCACGCTGCCGTGCGGCTAAGCGGCTTACCGGAGCATTCTCCTGATTCCGCGTGCGTACCCCTGCCGGCAGCACAGAATCTTCACTTCACACCCGGCCGTGATTACACGGTGTCGATACCGGCACACGTAGCCTCAACCGGGTTTGGAGGTGAATCGTGAATATTTCGATCAGATTCCCAACCGCCTATACGATCCTCTTTGCGCTGATTGCCCTCGTAGCCCTCGGTACGTGGATCGTCCCGGCCGGCCAATACGAACGGGTCGAGAACCCCGAACTCGGACGAGAGGTGCCGGTTCCCGGCACCTACGAGAGGGTCGACCGGAACCCTCAAGACATCTTCGATCTGTTCATCGCGCCAATTGCGGGTTTCTATGACCCCGGCAGCGGCGCCGCCCGGGCGATCGACGTGTCGCTGTTCGTACTGGTCATCGGCGGATTCCTCGGTGTCGTCTCACAGACTGGCGCCCTACAGGTGGGTATAGGGCGGCTGATGACGAATATGTCGGGGCACGAGAAGTGGTCCATCCCGATCCTGATGGCGGTATTCGCAGCCGGCGGCACCACCTACGGCATGGCCGAGGAGACGCTTGCCTTCTATGCGCTTCTCATACCGGTCATGCTGGTGGCGGGCTACGATTCCGTAGTCGCCGCCGCAGTAATCCTCCTGGGCGCCGGAATAGGGGTGTTGGGCTCGACCATCAACCCGTTCGCCACGGTCATCGCCTCCGACGCGGCCGGTATTCCCTTCACCGAAGGCATGGTGTTGAGGTTCGTCCTGCTGTTCGCGGGATGGCTGGCATGCACCCTTTTCGTGATGTACTACGCGGCTCGTGTCAAGAAAGACCCGTCGCGTTCCCTCGTCGCCGACCAACGCGCCGAGATAGAGGCCCAGTACCTGAAGGATGGCGGCGGCGCTGCCTCGACCAGGCTCACCGGCAAGCAGAAGATCGTACTCGTCATCTTTGGGCTGACCTTCGGCGTGATGGTCTGGGGAGTTGCGGTGGGAGGTTGGTGGATGGCCGAGATGTCCGCCCTGTTCCTTGCCGCCGCGATACTCGTAGGTGTAGTTGCGTGGATTGGTGAGCACAACTTCGCCGAGGCGTTTGTCGACGGGGCGCGCGACCTGCTCGGCGTGGCGCTCATCATCGGCATCGCGCGCGGCATTGTCGTCGTGATGGACGCCGGACTTATGACCGACACGATTCTCCACGCGGCTGAGGACCTGGTGACCGGCCTCTCGTCGATCATCTTCGTCAACGGCGTGTTCGCGGTCGAAGTGGTGATGTCCTTCTTCGTACCTTCTACTTCGGGGCTGGCGGTCCTGAGCATGCCGATCCTGGCGCCTCTCGCCGACTTCTCCGGCGTCGACCGCGCCATGGTCGTGACCGCCTATCAGTCGGCGAGCGGCCTCGTCAATCTCATCACCCCGACGTCGGCGGTCGTCATGGGCGGTTTGGCCATCGCCCGCGTGCCTTACCAGCGGTGGCTGCGTTTCACCTGGCCGCTGCTATTGGTCCTGATCGCCATCATCGTCGTCGGGATGAGCGTGGCTGCGGCCATCAACTGAGGGTTGTCGGACATTGTCGATACGCCGGGGAAGAGACTGCGCAATGAATGAACTGGGAGTCCACTCTGAGATGGGCCGGCTGCGCAAGGTGATCGTTCACCGGCCGGGGCTCGCCCTCAGCCGGCTCACTCCGTCCAACCGGGAGGAGTTGCTTTTTGACGACGTGATCTGGGTGAAGCAGGCGCGCATCGAGCACAACGCCTTCGTCGACATCATGCGCCACCGGGGGATCGAGGTGTTCTTCGTCCGCGAGTTGCTCGAGGAGACCCTGCGTGACAAGGAGGCCCGAACGTGGATCCTGGAGCGGAAGATCCGGCCTGAGATCGTCGGATTCGGGTATTACCAGGACCTGTTGCCCGCCATGATGGAGATGGATGCGGAGACGCTCTCCAACCACCTCATCGGCGGCATGAACGGTGCGGAGCTTCCGTTCGAAGCGCCTGCCTCGCTCGCGCAGCTGATGGCTCCGGACAGGTTCGTGTTGCAGCCGCTGCCCAACCAGCTATTCACGCGCGACCCATCGGCGTGGGTCTACGGGGGAGTGACCCTGCATCCTATGCGCTGGCCGGCGCGCCGCCAGGAGACGCTCAACATGGCGGCCATCTACAGGTTCCATCCGATGTTCAAGGCGGCAAGCTTCGAGTTCTGGTGGGGCGACGACCTCGACCACGACTACGGCCTGGCATCGGTTGAAGGCGGCGACATCATGCCCATCGGCAACGGGACTGTGCTGGTCGGCCTTGGAGAACGCACCACTGAACAGGGAGTCGGGCTCCTGGCCCGCGCCCTTTTCGCCAAGGGCGCCGCCGATCGCGTCATAGTCTGCGCGATGCCGCGGGAACGCTCCTACATGCACCTCGACACGGTCTTCACCTTCTGTGACAGAGACCTGGTCACGGTATTTCCGGGAGTCGTGGAGAACATCAGACCGTACAGCCTGCGGCCATTGGGGTGTGAGGGGGCGTTTGAGATCATCGAGGAGAAGAAAGACTTCGTGAACGTGGTGGAGGAAGCGGTCGGCCTCGAGAGGGGTGAGCTACGAATCGTCGAGACAGGAGGCGACCAGTACGAACAGGAGCGTGAGCAGTGGGACGACGGCAACAACGTACTCGCCCTGGAGCCGGGCGTCGTAGTGGCCTATGAACGGAATACCCACACCAACACCCTGTTGCGGAAGGCTGGCATGGAGGTGATCACGATCGAGGGCAACGAGTTGGGCCGCGGCCGAGGCGGCGGCCACTGCATGGCATGTCCGATCCTGCGCGACCCGGTCGCCGTGTGACGTTGCCGCGCACCGCGAGGTCCGAAGGAATGACGCCTGATTTCAAAGAACGAAGACTCCTCAAGCCACCCGACCTGGAGACGGTTGAGATTCGGATGCGCATGAGCAATGAACTGCGCGCTGTGACGCACGGCGAATGGCGATGCGGACGGTAGTTGCTCTCGGTGGCAATGCCCTGTTGCGACGCGGTCAGCCACTTACTGCCGAGGCCCAGCGCGGGAACGTACGAATAGCGGCTGAGGCGCTGGGGAGAATCGCCGGCGACGATGTCGAGTTGGTCATCACACATGGCAACGGGCCGCAGGTCGGACTTCTCGCGCTTCAGGGTGCGGCGTACAAGCCGGCGGAAGCCTTTCCGCTCGACGTCCTGGGCGCTGAGACTGAGGGGATGATCGGCTACATGATCGAGCAGGAGCTTGGTAACGTCCTGCCGTTCGAGGTCCCGCTGGCTACCATCCTGACGATGATCGAGGTGGACCCCAACGATCCCGCGTTCGCCAATCCCACCAAGTTCATCGCCCCCGTATACGCGGAGTCCGAGGCCCGCCGGCTCGCTGAGGAGCGGGGATGGTCGATCAAGCAGGAAGGGGAGGCCTGGCGGCGGGTGGTGGCTTCGCCTCGGCCCAGGCGGATCTTCGAGTTGCAACCCATCCAGTGGCTCCTGCAGCACGGCGCCATCGTGATCTGCTCCGGCGGCGGCGGCATCCCAACCGCTTACGCCGAAGACCGAAGGCTGCACGGTGTTGAGGCCGTGATCGACAAGGACCTCGCCACCGAGCTCCTGGCGCGCGAACTGGATGCCGACCGGTTCATCATGGCGACGGACGTGGATGCGGTCTACCTGGACTGGGGCACTACCGGCCAGCGGGGAATCCGAAGGGTGGCGCCCGAGCACTTGCGGCGGTACCGTTTCGCAGCAGGTTCAATGGGACCCAAGGTGGAAGCCGCCTGCCAGTTCGTGGAGCTTACAGGCAAGGTGGCGGCCATTGGCGCCCTTGAAGATCTACCTGCCATATTCGCAGGTGCGGCGGGCACCACCTTCCGTCCTGGCATAGCCGGGATCGAATGCTATGAACCGCATCCATAGCAACACCTTTTGACGGGTCAAGTGTCGGGGTTGACCAGGAAAGGAGGTCACGCCCTGTTGAGCCCCTACGTGGCACCTGAGAAGACTAGGCTGGCGCACGTGGGCCGGGTCGACAGGTCAGGATGGAGGACGCAGTAGAGAGGTGCTCGATATTTGGCAGATTGCCGGTAACGCTGGACGGCTCGGAGATCGCCGAGGGGGTACTTCCGCATATGACGGACTCGTCGGGCCGATGCATGTGGGGGTCGTGCTACACACGGTTGTGGACCGCGATTCAGTCTACGCGCCCACGACAAATGCACCCCGACGGGAGACCCGAATCGACGGCTCTGTCGTCGACTATCCGCCGGACCCTTGGACCGTCGCAGAGTGGGCCGTTCCCATGTCGCGCACCGAGCCTCCCCATGGGAGTGCCTTGTCTTGAGCGGTGTCTCGTACGACAGCAAATGTGGGACGCCCCGACTTGGGATGGGACGGCGCAAGATCTAACGGGACGTCAACTCAGCTCAGGCACCAACGAGAACATACGACTTAGTTCTGGTAGGGTCGTTGGCTCCGGGCCAGGATTCGGATTTCAGTTTGGTTTCAGCGGGTACAGGACTTGGTACCACGTTTCGTACCACATCGAGTGAGTCATCCGAAATGAGCAACTGGGGCTGGTCAGAGTGGCCACCACTTTGACGTGGGATCCGCGTACCGATAGGTGCCCGTCCGGCACTGTAAGCAGAACCAATTGGAAATGTGGCCGGGACTGATGCGGGCCTTATGAGCTAGGGCTCAGCCCAGCACATGCTATTGCATGAGAAATTGGCGTGGGGAGTACCGGCATCATCTCCAAGAGTTCCTCGCCGCCGGACAGTGTCAGAGGATCAGTAAGGGTTGCACTGGACGGCCCGGCGTTCCCCACCGCCAAATGCACGGTTTGCCGTGATGTGTACGTCCACAGTTACGAAATCCTTCGATATTCATCAGGGTTTTCCTGTGGTCTCATCGCATGGGTAGTCGGAAGCGCATCAAATGCGTTATGATGCGATCCCGGTTGCCGCCCGACAGCCGGTTGAGATTGCCCCTTCGCGTACATTTCCGGGGGCTGAAGTGGACTCTCGGATCGGGCTCTGGTCGGATCGTCATTTCTGGCCAATCCGTGATGAAGTGACAACTCAAAAAAGGAGCAGAGCATGGTTGCGCGCATTAGAAATGGGATCAGGTGGCTCGCAGTACTCGCGGCGACAGTAGGAGTACTGGCAGCCGTGGGAGTCGCCTGTGGTGGGGAGGAACGGGTTGTAGAGACGGTCATCGTCGAGAAACAGCTGCCCGGAGAAACTGTGAGGGTCGTCGAAACTGTCGTCGTCGAGAAGCCTGTGACGCAGATCGAAAGGGTCATCGAGACCGTGGTCGTGGAAAAGCCCGTCACGCAGATCGAAACGGTGATCGAGACGGTCGTGGTTGAAAAACAGGTTGAAGGTCAAACGGTCCGCGTGGTCGAGACGGTTGTGGTTGAAAGGGAAGTGACCCGCACCGAAAAGGTCATCGAAACGGTCGTGGTCGAAAAAGAAGTGACCCGCACCGAGAAGGTGGTCGAGACGGTCGTGGTCGTGGCAACGCCGACGCCTGGCGACTCGATGATGGCCCCCGAGACTGCGGAGCGCCCCGGTGGGACGATTCGCATGGCCAACCGCGTGTCGCAGCAGACCAACTTCGACATGCAGAGCACTGGTCAATACGTGGAATGGCGGGCCTCCACGCACATGCAGGCCGGCCTTGTCCGGCTTGACCAGAATCTTGAGTTGATGCCGGAACTCGCCGAATCCTGGGAGTACGTGGACGACCTCACGATCCAGATGAACCTCCGGCCAGGGTTGACGTTCCACAACGGAAATGCTCTAACCGCCGAAGACGTGAAGTTCAGCCTCGACCGCATCGTGATTCCGAGTGACGATGACCGGGTGGTCATCGCCTACCGGGCGCAAGTCGCTGCGATCGACGGTGTCGACGTCATTGACGACACCACCGTACACATACGGACCAAGGAGCCCTTTGCGCCCTTGATCCGGTTCCTCGCGCTCCCTCCGTTGTCGATCTATGACAAGGAATGGACAGAGTCGAAGGAACCCGCCGCGCTCAAGGTCGAAGAGAACGGCGCAGGTCCGTTCATGATCGAAAGCTGGCGGCCGGGCGTGCGCCTGGACCTGGCGGCGTTTGAGGGTTATTGGGAATGGCCCGATGCGCCAATGGCCGACAAAATCGAGATACTGCCCATTCGGGACAGCGTTACAAGAGTAGCCGCTCTACTAGGTGGCCAGATCGACTTCGCGGTGTTGCCAGACCTGACGCAGAAGCGTGAGATTGAGCAGAGCAGGTGCTGTCGCCTGACTCCAGGTACCCTGGTGGGGGCCTTCAGAGGGCTGCAGTTCTACCACGACCGCGCACCCGTCGACGACGTCAACATTCGCCAGGCGATCAACTACGCGCTGGACAGGGACGCCATCATTCAGAGCGCCGCGGACGGTTTCGCGACAAAGATGAGCACGTCCCTTGTACCCAGGCATAGCCCTTACTTCGCCGACCCGCTAACTTACCTTGAGCGAGACGTGGAGAAGGCCAAAGAGTTGGTGGCCGCATCGAAGTACTCCGGCGATGAGTTGACCATCACGCTGGGCCTGGCTACCGGCAACCCGCAGTTCTCCACCTCTTCCTACACGATCCTGGCGGACAACCTGGCCGAGGTTGGGATCCACCTCGAAATCGTCCAACGGGAACGGACGGTGCTAACCCAGATGGAAGAAGAGGGAGCATTCAGCGCCGGTTCGCTTTCGGCATCCGACGTCCTTGGTGATCCTGACGTAATGTTCAGGTTCCACTCGAGCAACTTCAGGAACCACTTCAAGGACGAAAAGAACACCGAACTTGTTGAGAGGGGGAGGTTCACGATCGGATTCGATAATCGCTTCCCGATCTACAAGGAACTCCAGGAACGGGTGGACATGCTGGCGCCTAACCTCATGTTCGCTGCGATCAACAACCAACACGCACAGAGCAGGAACTTGCGCGGATTCAGCTTCAAGCCGAATCGTCAGATCGACTTGATGAAATACGCTTGGGTCGAGCAGTAAAGCTCGGACCGGCGTCTGCTTCGGACTACCTATCCGCAGCAAGTCGGCGCCGGCCGGGCCGGAACTCGGCCCGGCCGGCGCGTCGTGCATTGAAGTTGACGGCTGACCCGCTCGTTCTGATTCGATGACCAGGTACATTGTCCGCCGTTTAATAATCGGATTCTTCCTGCTTTGGGCCGTGTCCGTGATCGCTTTCGGCCTGACGCGAGTCATACCAGGTGACGCCATCGATGCCCTCATCGCCCGTGACCTGACCGGGAACCAGTTGGTCGTTTTGACCGAAGACCTGCAGGCCCAGTTCGAAAGGCTCTATGGGCTAAACAAGCCGCTGCACACCCAATATCTTGACTGGGTCGGCCGGATAGTGCGCGGCGACATGGGGCTTTCGCAACGGACTTCCTACCCCATTTCAAAGGAGGTCGCCAGGCGAATCATTCCGACCCTCGAACTGACCTTCGCGGCAATGAGCGTTTCATTGCTCATAGCGATACCACTGGGAGTGTTGACTGCTGTACGAAAAGACTCAGCATTCGACTTTTTCGGAACGGTGTTCTCCCTGATCGGCGTTTCGATCCCAAATTTCCTATTGGGAACCGTGTTAGTGCTGGCCTTCGCAATTTGGCTCCCATTCCAGATCCAGTCCGGGTACTTTCCGTTTTCGGAGAATCCCCTCGAGCACTTCAAGCGGCTGATACTGCCAGCCTTGACGCTGGGCACTTCGTCAGCAGCGATCCTCGTCCGCCTCACACGCTCCAGCCTGCTGGAGGTCCTGGACCAGGACTACATCCGCACCGCGCGCGCCAAGGGCCTGGAAGAGCGGATAGCCATCTGGCGGCATGCCCTCAGAAATGCGCTTATCCCGGTGCTCACAGTGGCCGGACTACAGTTTGGAAACCTGCTGGGCGGGTCAGTCATTGTAGAAACGGTCTTCTCCTGGCCCGGACTCGGCATTTACCTCATCGAGGCAGTAGGAAGCCGCGACTACCCAATCATCCAGATCCTGGTCTTGTTCATGACATCGATCTTCATTGGGGTCAACCTCATCGTTGACATTCTGTACGCGGTCGTAGACCCCAGGATCAGGTACGAACAATGACGCAACAAGCTTCCACGACAACCAGACTGGCGCACCGCTACATCCCGAGTGGGATGATGTCGTTCATCTCCGAAGTGGCCGAATATCGGGGCGCGAAACTGATTGTTGGTGGATTCATAATCGCTGTGATTGCGTTTTGCGCGATAGCGGCTCCTTTGGTCGCACCCAACGACCCGCTGAAGGTGGGCGCGACCCAGCGACTGACCGGGCCCACCTGGAGCAATCCATTCGGCTCCGATCAGTTGGGGCGAGACACATTCTCGCGGGTCGTGTTCGGTGCCCGAATATCCCTCTTGGTTGGCGTGGCGTCCGTGGGGATTGCGTTATCGATCGGTTCCGTCGTGGGGATGATCGCGGGGTACTTCGGAGGGATTGTTGACGACATCATCATGAGGGCGGCGGACATCATGTTTGCGTTCCCGGCGATTATCCTCGCGTTGATCATCGTCGCGATACTTGGGTCGAGCACCTTGAACGTAATCATTGCCATTGCGGTATTCACAGTCCCGGGCATCGCACGGCTGGCGCGAGGCTGTACGCTCGTCGCCAGAGAGCAACTTTATACAGAGTCCGCACGTGCAATCGGCGCGTCGAACGCGCGCATCCTGCGCAAGGAGATTCTCCCTAACATCCTTGCGCCCTTGCTGGTCGTCGCGACGTTGCAGATTCCCTCCGCAATAATTGCTGAGGCGGGCCTGAGTTTCCTGGGCCTCGGCACGCAAATACCCGCAGCTACCTGGGGTTCGATGCTCAACCAGTCCCGTGTCTTTATGCAGACCGCACCATGGCTCGTCCTGGCGCCAGGTGTGGCAATAATGGTGACCATAATGGGATTCGCCCTGTTCGGTGACGCGCTACGGGATATCTTCGACCCGCGAACACAGACCCGGCGCGTAGACATGACATAGGCCAGGAAAATCCGCGACGCGGAATGGCCGCGTTCAAGGCGTACTCACCATCAGGGGTGCGACCCGCGGCCGATGCAGAAGGGACTGACTGATCGTGCAACCCACGCCTACGTACTCTTCGCTCGGTGTCAGGGAGGTGATAAACGCAAACTCCTGGGTCACCAGACTGGGCGGCAGTGAGATGCCTGAGGAAGCCCTACAGGCCATGGCCGACGCTGCGCACTCCTTCATTGACCTTGACGAACTCAACCGGAGGGCCGGCGATGTGATAGCCAGATACACGGGGGCGGAGGCGGGTTTGGTCACGGCCGGGGCCTCCGCGGGGATGTTGCTGCAGGCAGCCGCAGTGATGGCTGGCTCCGATCATGATCGGATCAAGCAGCTTCCTGACACCACTGGAATGAAAAGCGAGATCGTTATTCACCGTGCGCAGAGAGTGGGAGAGGACCGGAACTACCTCACGAACGGCGCGCGGTTCGTCGAGATCGGCAACAGCGGTGGTACCGAGGACTGGGAGCTGGAGGGTGCGATCGGAAATAACACCGCGGCGGTGGCATACATATTCGGGCCGCCGCTAGCAGATGCCCTCCCGCTCGAGCGAGTTGTCGAGATCGCACACGCCCGCGGCGTGCCCGTGATAGTGGACGCGGCGGCCATGTTGCCACCGCAAATCAACCTCACACGGTTTGTGGACGCGGGAGCGGACATGGTCACGTTCAGCGGTGGCAAGGGCGTAAGGGGACCGCAGTCCACGGGTATCCTGTGCGGTCGGGCAGACCTAATCGAAGCGGCAAGGCTCAACGGATCGCCCAACCAGTACGGCATTGGGCGCGCGGCGAAGGTTTGCAAAGAGGAGATCGTCGGGCTCATTGCCGCGCTGGAAGTATTCGCCGGATCCGACTACGAGGAGGTCCAGGCAGAGTGGCGAGAGATGTGTTTGCGCATCGTCAATGCCGTCAGCAAAATTCCAGGGTTACACGCGTCGGTATTGGACGCTGACCCGTTCGCCCTCGAAGCTGCTCGCACGATTCCCAGAGCGCAGATATTCCTTGCTGACTCCCACGCAAAGTCCGAAGCCCAGGTAATCCGCGAGCTCCGATCAGGTTCCCCGCCAATATGGGCCCCTTCAGCAGGCCCGCAGGGAGGAATCGCCGTAGTCCCTGTAAATCTTAGGCCTGGCGAGGACGAAATAATCGCAAGTAGATTAAGGACCGTTCTAACCTCAGGTTGAGACAGGCATTCGAGTCAATCGAGTTGCCTCCTAGCCCGGGACCTTTAAATCCTGCACCGTGACCGATTTCGATCTCACCTTTTCCCACGTGTAGGTCATTGGCACAAGCTGGTAGGAAGCCCAAAGGGGGAGTTGATCGGCGTAGTGCTCGCTGCCCGGGTGCCCGGACGCGCCGTACGGGATGACCCACCCGGACCTGTCCCAGTCAGAGGGGTCTACGATGTATCGGGCCACGGGCATCCCGGTAATTACGAAAGGGTTGTTCATCAGGTAACCGCATGATCGCGGCACTTCGGTGTCACCGCCCATGCCCACCGATGGAGGATCCAGCGATTCCGACAATTCGGGGAATGCGCCTGAAAGCGTATGCGGCGAATGGGTTGTGTGGATGCTGCCCCAATTCCACGAGGACATGTCATGCCCCCATCGTGCTTGCAGGTATTCGACGGCGTCGGCGAGCGCTTCCTCCAGCACCTCCGACCACTCACAACCGGCGGGCAGGAGGTCTTTTGCATTCTCGTCCAGCATTCCCACCAACGGCAGGTTCACCTGAGTGGCGATCATTGTGACCAGATCGGACGGGGGATCGAGGCTGGCGGCGCGAGGCCCCGTGTTGCGCGTCGTCGGTAGGCCAGCCCTCATCAAAACTTCTTCAGCTATACGTAGGCTGAGTTTCAGGCGCAGCGCGCTGTAGATGCTTGGTGCGACGGCGTCCGGGCTCATGTCGCGGTCCCATGCCAACAACATGTCCCTAGCCGCGCAGACCACTGGACGGGTGGGGGTTAAGGATGCTACCGCACGTTGAAACGTTTGAGCCGGGATGGAGACGCCTTCCGAGTGGATGGATTCCACTTCTTCGAGAGTGGCGGCGTTCAGGACCTTCAGCCGTTCAGCAACGCGATCTGCCCTGAACGACGGCGCGTAGTCATTTGTCAGATAGTGCGGGTAGGAATCATCCACAAGCCTGTTGTTCGCCGTCACCAGGTATCCACTTTGCGGATTCCGCGCGCGCGGAAGCTCATCGAATGGAATGTAGCCGTTCCACTCGTGCCGGGATTTCGAGCCGGGTACGGGCAGCCACCCGTTGCTACGGTCTCTGATGGGCACCTTGGACCTGCACAGGAATCCGATGTCGCCAGCGGCGTCGACATATACAAACCCGTTACCCGGGTCTACCCAGTCGCGAAATGACTCATCCAACTCGTCCGCATTCTTGGCCAGCAGCATGTCGAAAATGCAGTTCATGTCGGTATCCGGAATTGTGTTTGCCGGATACTTGAACGCAATTCCGTATCCCTGACGGCGGTCGCCCCATATGATTGGCCCGTGTCGGGTGTTTACGATCTCAACGGTTTCATCCACTGAGCCGGATACGTGGACCGTCTCAGTCCGAACATCCGCGGCCTCCCATCCATCTTCCACCCGGTACAGCTCGGGGTGCTCAGCGGAGAATTCCTCGACGTAGAGGTCCTGACCGTCGGTCTCCCCGTTTGTGACACACCAAGCGACCGACCCATTGTGGCCAAAGTTTGGAAACCCCGGACACCCGGCAAAAGACATGCCCATAACGTCGAACTCGGGACAGCGGATGTGGTTCTGGTAATAGACGTTCGGCGTGGAAGGCGGCCTGTGGGCTTCGCCTGCCATCAGTGGCTTTCCGGTCGCGGTCCTCGCGCCGGACTCCGCCCAACTATTGCTCCCTCCAAACTCCGATTCCAACATCCAGCGAATTGCCTCGGCGCCCTCGGTCAATTCGGCAAGTCCCGACGAAATTTGCTCCACATAGTCCAAGTCTGGCTTCACGATTACCTGCCGGTCTCCCGGCCGGTATCGCCGAAGGAGCGCGGCAAATTCGGGACCGAACAAGGCGATCTGCCGGGCCCGCGTCAACTTTGAGTTGGCCTGGCCCATGAATACGTGCCGCACCTTGTGAATGGCGATGCAGTCCCACGGCTGCCAGGTTTCCGGCCGGACTCCGGCGATGCCGTACTCCACGGGTAGCTTGTCGGCCGTATCTACGAACGCGTTGACCCCGGCTGCGTACGCATCGACCATCTGTCGGGCCGAATCTGTGATCGCCTCGTAATCTCTACGGACAATGCGGTCGATCTGGAAATTGCGCATCAGCAGGTCCTGTTCGAGACCTTCTTGCCCAACCACCTCTGCCCACCTTCCGTGGGCCCATCGACGGAAGTAGTCCATGTACCAGAGCCGGTCCTGCGCGGTCGCGTATCCCTGTCCAAAAAAGGCGTCCCACGTCGACTCTGCCCAGACATGCGGTATCCCGAAGGCGTCCCTGTAGATCCGCACTCGCGCCGTCAGACCCGGCGCCCCCACCTCCCTCGAGGGATCGGGCACTGCCTCTACCAAGTCGCTGTGGCTGAGCTGTTCGGTTAAGCGCAACTTGGGACTCTCCAACGAAACTAGATGTTCAGTTCCAGGCGCGGCCTGACCAGATGGTCGGACACGTCTCCCTGGCGCATGAATTCGATCAAAATCCCGTGTAATTCGCGCGCTATTTCAGTGTGGCGGTCAATCACATCATGCTTCTGACTGGGATCATCCGTGAGCCGAAACAGTTCGGATCGGCCGGGTTCGACTGAATGCAGTAGGGACCATTCCTGTGTCGTTACCGTCGTTACCGGCCAGTCGATCAACTCGCGACTCACGTCATCGACTGATCTGACCCGGTCTCCCGGGTTGGCGAACGGCACGGTGCTGACTACCGACTCCCGTCCGGGCAGTGTTGGTTCACGCATCTGCGGGACCAAGGACTCACCTTCGACGAATCCCGGTTGTTCGACGCCAAGTACATCCAGAACCGTCGGCATCAGATCGACGACAGACGTCAGCCCCCCGTAATGGCCCGGTTGAATCCCGGGAACGCGGACCAATAGCGGCAGTCGCACCAACTCTTCGTACAGTGGGGAGTAACCCCAGGCGGTCCCTGCGGCCTCGGGACTGGGCGCGCGTTGGTGCATCTTGCCAAACATACCTCCGTGTTCGCCGAAGTACATTCCGTGGTCTGACGTAAATATGATCCCCGTGTTTTCACTCAACCCCATGTTCTCGATCTTTG
This sequence comes from Dehalococcoidia bacterium, assembly GCA_034421215.1. Classification (GTDB taxonomy): domain Bacteria; phylum Chloroflexota; class Dehalococcoidia; order Lucifugimonadales; family Lucifugimonadaceae. The sequence continues at coordinate 9,307 of DAOUKO010000039.1, read as the reverse complement.
CCAGCAGGTAGCCGATCCAGGTGTCGACCATGGTCACTTCGCCGCAGTATGTGGCGTGGCCCTTGCTGACCAACTCCGCGGTCAGGTCCGGGTCGTCCTGCCATCGAGCGTAGGTGGGGTTGACGATCTCGCCGTCGTAATCGGGCCAGTACAGGCGCGTGTAGTAGTCGGGCGCGTCCCAGGGTTCGTGCGGGTCCCACGTATCTATATAGAGGAAAAAATCCTCTCTGTAGTGCCGTTCCAACCAATCGCCAGCCAGGGTGAGCGTCCGCGGGGCGCTCCGGTCCGACTCTTTGCGCCACCAACCGACGACATCGTACGCCTCGCGGTGTCCGATCTCTTCGGGTCGCCACCTGTAAGACCCTCTTTGGCCCTGGACAGGGAAGAATGACTGAAAGCCGCGGTCGTAATTCATCCCGCTACGCCAGTAGAAGGGCGTGTCTACGACTGCCGCGGTGTGGTAACCGGATTCCGCAAGTAATTCGGCCAGGGTTGTGACGCCGTCCGGCAGCGGTTCCCAACCCATGAACCTGGTGATGAATCGTCCTGTGTGGTGATTCGCCCGAGCAGGCATGGTCGGGAAACCGTCGAGGTAGTGTCTGTCGAATCGCGTGGACCTCGCTGCAAGCGAATCGAGCGCGGGGGTCCGAACGTAGGGATGCCCGTACGCGCCAAGATGGTCTTGGCGAAGCGTATCGGCAACTATCCAAATGACGTTCACTAGCTGCCTACCTCCCCAGGTATTTCAGATTTCCAGCCGGCTACGCGGTTCGCTCAGGCGCTCAGGAGTGTCCATGGCATCCATGAATTCCACCAGGAGACTGTGGATTTCCCTTGCGACCGCGGGCTCCTCCGAGATGCGATCGTGCTCTTGTCCGGGATCTATTTCCAGGTTGAACAGTTGGGATCTACCCGGTTCCGGAGAGTACAGGAGGGACCAATCCTCGGTAGTGACTGTGGTCACTTGCCAAGCTCCCAGCGGACGGCTGATGTCATCTACGGACCGCACGCGCTCGCCGGGATTTGCAAACGGTTCGGTCGTAACGGTAAAAGTGCGACCCGACGTCACTTCGTTGCGGGCGGCGGGCAGCAGGGAACGACCGTCCACCCAGTCGGGTAACTCGGTCTGGGCCAACTCCAACACAGTTGGCATCACGTCCACCGCAGAGGTCAGTCCGGAGTACTGGCCCTGCCGCACGCCCGGAATACGTAGCAACAGCGGGATCCTGGCGACCTCTTCGTAAATGGGAGAGAATCCCCACGGGGCGTCCCGGTCCCCATGGCGGTACAGTCCCCCGTCCGGCCGCTTTGCGAGCGACGCCTTGCCGAACATTCCGCCGTGTTCACCGAAGTAGAAACCGTGATCGGACGTAAAGATGATCACGGTATCGTCCCACAGTCCCATGTTCCGAAGTTTCTCCAGGAACATGCCTATCCAGGTGTCCACCATGGTTATCTCACCGCAATACGACGCGCGGGCCTTTTTCAAGCGTTCGAAAGTAAAGCCCGGCTCATCGGCCACCCTGCCATAAAAGGGATTTATGACTTCACCGTCGTGGTCAGGCATATAGAGCCGGGAGTAGTACTCAGGCGGGTCCCATGGTTCGTGCGGGTCCCAGGTATCGACGTAAAGGAAAAACGGCTCTTGGTAGTGGTTCTCGAGCCAGTCCCCGGCGAGGGTCAAGGTACGAGGCGCGCACCGGTCTGATTCCCTCCGCCACCAAGCGTTGTCGTCTTTCCACTCGTGGGGAGAAGGATCGGGGATGAACCGGCCGCGCGGACCGCCTTGGCCCAGGACCGGGAAGAAAGACTGGAATCCCCGGTCGTAGTTCATCCCACCGCGCCAGTAAAACGGCGTGTCGACTACCGCGGCGGTGTGATATCCGGCCGCAGTGAGGAGCTGCGCCAGCGTCTGCGCATCGTCAGGCAGCGGCTGCCAACCAAAGCGGGCGAGCATCCACCTGCCGGTGTGGTGATTAGCGCGCGTCGGCATAGTGGGGAATCCGGCGGCGTAGTGGCGATCAAAGCGGACCGACTCGGCGGCGAGGCCGTCCAGGGCGGGAGTCAGGATTTCATCATTACCGTAACAACCAAGATGGTCCTGGCGAAACGTATCGGCCACGATCCAGACGAAGTTCAATGACCGCTCCGTTCAGGCTTGCCGCGGCATTCAGACGGCGTCGGTACGACGATTCGGATGAAATGCCAGTTAAATGTCACGCTAAATGGGCCTGGGAGAGGCGAATGTATATGCGCGGGCGGGATTTCCGATGAACAGCGCCCTGATGTCTTCCTCTCCAAAACCGATGGGCTGCAGGCGCGGCAGGATATTTTCGAGCATGAACTGGTACCCGTGCCCGCCATACTTTTGCAGACGATACCGCACGTTCATGTCGGTGCAGGCCAGGACCTGTTCGCCGTAGCCCTGGTCGAACAACCAGCGAATCCGCCTGAGATTGGCCTCCGCTCCTTCAGACCCCCTTGCCAGCGTCTGCCCAGGACTTTCGTTACCAACCGCCGTACCACTGTAGGTGATCGTGTAACTTGAACCGGCCCGGCCCGCTTCGGTGAAGCCCTCGAATCTCAGGTAGCAGCCGGCTCGAGCCAATTCGGTAACGACTTCATCGGTCCTCGTCGCAACGTGGCACATGACCACGTTGCTCAGGTCCACGCCCATGTTGCCCAGAACATCGATGTGGTGAAGCGGGCCCTCGTTCTCCTCAGCAGGGTGAATAACCATGGGAGCGCCGGTCGCCATGCTGGCCTTGCCCGTAGCTCGAAGCACCTTTACTTCGACCTCTGAAATCGGGGTGGTGAGGCCTGTCTCGCCAAGCGCGCCGGACTTGACCCCCGTACCTGCCACACCCTCGGTCACCTCACCGGCGATCTTCTCCGCGAGTGCGTCTTCGCTCATCATGGCGACCTCCGGGGGGTGAGACCGTATCGCGTAGTAGGAACCGCCCATGATGATTTTCACGCCTGTGGCGCGTGAAACCCGCGCCAGGGCCACGGGGTCGCGGCCAAGACCTACGCTTCCGTTATCGACAATCGTCTCGCCTCCCCACTGCTTGAAGAGCATCACCTCCTCGATGGCCTCGTTGACGTCTCCCAGACGGAGCTGTTGGGCGTTTCGAATCCCGTAGTACCTTTGCGCAGACTGCGTTTCGTGGGAAGTGGGCGCGAAGAAGATTTCGCGGGCGCTCGCCTCAGTCGGCGGTCCCCTGAAGTTACCGAGATCGATGAAGACCGAATCGCCCGGGAGTGTCACTCCCAACTCTTCAGGTTCGACCGGACCAAGGACGGTCTGCACTTTGCCGCAAATGTCGAAATCCACTGTTCCTCACCCTCCTCCGGAACTTTCGTCTCACCGGCTATTCCCAGTGCGCGACTGGCTGCTGGCATCGGCCTACGACAACTTGGCCGGCTTCGCTTACTGATGGAAGCTAAGCGCCTTTTGGGGATTGCCCGAGACCAGTCGCTGCAACGTTTCGTCGGGGACGCCGCGACTCTTCAACGCCGGCACCACGCGTGCGTTCACGTAAAAATACCCGTGTCCGCCATGGGCTGCCAGGCGGTCACCTCTCCCGATACCGTGTGATAGTAGCACCTGCTGCTCGAATCCACCTTCGATCAACTCCAGGATGATCTCAAGGCCGGGCTCCACATCGGCGTCTGCCATCCAATCTCGCCGCACCGCCTCCGCGGCAGGACCGCCATTCGCCAGAGCACCTAGTGCCCCGAACGAATCGAACGCCAACAGGAACCCGTCTTTGGCGGCTCGTCTCAGCTCCTCGATTGACCTGCCGCCCGCGCGGCCAATGATCACCCGACCGGGCGAAACATCCAATTCAGCCAGGGAGTCGATAGTATGGCGCATCCTGTCCGCTGCCCGGGCTGGCCGCACCATCAAAGGCGCTCCGCTGACACCGTGGGCAACAACACTGGCTCTCAGGGCAGACGCCGCGTCTTCCTGTTGAGTTGCCAGCAAGTGCGCTTCGTCAAAGTTGATTAGACCGGCGCGGACTCCGTGACCCGGGACTCCCTCCCGGATCTCATCCACCATTTTGGACAGGACAAGGTCTTCTCGGCTACCTGCATCGTTTTGGTCGGTGCTAATGACAGACTTATACGAAGTCGACATCACGATGTTGATGCCCGTGCGTCGGGCCAGTTGGGCGAGACCAGTAGGATCACGTCCCAGGGGAGTCGAGCTACAGTCGACTACAGTCCCGCCTCCCCACTGCTTGAAAAGACTAAGCTCATCGACCATCGTGTCGATATTCCCCAAGCGCAAGATGCTCTGATTGATCCCTCCGTAGTACCGAACGTTGGAGAGTACTTCTTCACAGATTGGACTGAAGTAAATCTCCCTGGCGCTAGCCTCTACCGGTGGATCGATGCCGGCGCCCGCATCTGACAACAGATGCTCGAACGGCAGCACGACTCCCAGTTCGTGGGATTTCCTGATTCCGGTGACGGTTTGTACGTCGCCGGGACCAGCCAAACGATGCTCGAACATAGCCGTATTGAACTCACTTCAGATTTGCGACTTGCGGCGGAGGGGATGCCTAAGAGGATACAAGCGCTCCGGACGGCGGGCCAAAAAGTCTCCTGCAAGTTGGCAGGGCCAGTCAACAGACGGGAAAACAAGTTTCCGGGCAGGATGCGCCGGCTGTCATTGGTGCGAAAATAGCCCGCCAGGGATAGCCTGCCCCGTACTTGATACGGGGTCGAGCCCCCAATCTTCACCCCGCCCTTGTTTTTGGCTCCCGGGCCAGGATTCGAACCTGGATTGAAGGATTCAAAGTCCCCCGTCCTACCATTGAACGACCCGGGATCGTGCGAGGACTCACGCCTTAGTTTTAGCTTACGGCACCCGGTCGCCGATTGGCCTCTCTCGCACTCCGATCTGACGTATTCCGGCCGGTGGCCCCGGTACTCCAACTAATGCGGACGGCCAGCGCGTGGCACGTGGCGGTGCGAAGTCATACACTTGTTTAGGTACAGGCATCGACGGAGACTAGTAGCAGTCGAGATCCCAGGCAGAGCGAACCCGGTGCGGTGAGAGCGGGCGCCTGGGCACACTGCGAATATCGCTCCCGAGCCGCCGTTCGAACGTTGCGGGGCTGTGTCGTTGGGGTTGCCACGCCCAATATGCCCGCGCCAGTAGGCACGGCCGGTCTGGCTGACCGTTACACCGGCCGCGGGTAAGATGTTTAGGCGTCTCGCCCGGACTGAGCGCCCGTATGGACCGGCCCGCGCAGGGCCAAACGTTCGCACGGGAACCAGGGTGGTACCGCGGGTACCAACCAGGCGATAACGCGTGCCCCGGCAAAATGCCCGGGCCGGCGATGCCGAATCCGACCCGTCCCTGATCCGGGACGGGTTTTTTGTTGGCGAAAAATATACGGGCCCGAAACAGGGACGCTGGTCCCTCCCGCCAGGACCACGACGAAGACAGAGAATGACATGACTGAACTTGCAGAGAAGACGAAGCGCCAGGCGTTCGAGCCGGTTTCTCCGAAGACCGATTTCGTGGCGATGGAGGAGCGGCTGCTTGACTGGTGGTATGAGTCGGGCATCGTGGACCGATACCTGAACCGCAACGAGTCGTCGGAAAAGACCTTCTCGTTCATTGACGGCCCGATCACAGCCAACAACCCAATGGGCGTCCACCACGCCTGGGGGCGCACTTACAAGGACCTGTTCCTCCGCTTCAGGAACATGCAGGGCTACCGGCAGCGTTTCCAGAACGGGTTCGACGGCCAGGGGCTGTGGGTCGAGGTGGAGGTCGAAAAGGAGAAAGGCTTCGGGTCGAAGAGAGACATCGAGACGTACGGCATCGGGCAGTTCGTGGAGGACTGCAAGGCCCGGGTCCGCAAGTTCGCAGACGTGCAGACGGAACAGTCCAAGCGCCTTGCTTATTTCATGGACTGGGACAACTCCTACCACACAATGTCGGACGAGAATAACTACACCATCTGGCACTTCCTGAAGGTATGCCACGAGCGCGGCTGGCTCTACGAGGCATCCGACTCCATGCCGTGGTGCCCGCGGTGCGGGACCGGTCTCTCACAGCACGAGATCGTCACGGAGGGCTACCGGGAGGTGACCCACCCCGGCCTGTACGTGAAGTTGCCGCTGATCGACCGTCCCGGCGAGGCGCTGCTCATCTGGACTACGACGCCGTGGACGCTGGCGGCAAACGTGGCGGCTGCGGTGCATCCGGAGCACGCATACGCACAGGTCCGCAACGGGGACGACGTCCTGTGGCTCGGCGCCAGCACATTGGGCGTGCTCGACGGCGAACGCGAGGTCCTGTCCAAGGTCCCCGGAAGCGAACTGGTCGGGTGGCGCTATAGCGGCCCGTTCGATGAGCTGCCGGCCCAGGATGAGGCAAAAGACGCTCACCGGGTGCTCGCATGGAACGATGTCGGCGAAGACGAAGGCACGGGCATCGTCCACGTCGCGCCGGGCGCGGGCGCGGAAGACTTCGCGCTAGGGAAGGAACACGGCTTGCCGGCCATAGCGCCGCTGGACGAGTCGGGCCAGTACATAGACGGATTCGGCCCGCTGTCAGGGCGGTCGGTCGCAGACGTCAACCCCGACATCTTCGATTCGCTGAAGGAAAAGGGAGTCTTCTACAAGGTAGAGGATTACACGCACCGCTATCCGGTGTGCTGGCGTTGCGACACGGAACTGGTTTTCCGGCTGGTCGACGAGTGGTTCATCTCGATGGACGAACTGCGCGGGCCACTGATGGACGTGACGAACAAGATCCACTGGGAGCCTTCGTTCGGACGGGAGCGCGAGCTGGACTGGCTCCGCAATATGCACGACTGGATGATCTCCAAGAAACGCTACTGGGGCCTCGCCCTGCCGATTTACAAGTGCGAAGACTGCGAAAACGTGGACGTGATCGGCAGCGAAACGGAGTTGGAGGAGCGGGCAATCGAGGGATGGGAGGAGTTCGCCGGCCACTCGCCGCACCGGCCGTGGCTCGACGCGGTCAAGATCGCCTGCTCGAAATGCTGCAAAGCGGTGAGCCGCATCCCGGACGTCGGCAACCCTTGGTTAGACGCCGGCATCGTGACGTTTTCGACGCTTGGATACCGCAATGACCGGGAGTACTGGGAACAGTGGTATCCGGCCGACTGGATATCCGAAAGCTTCCCCGGCCAGTTCCGCAACTGGTTTTATTCCCTGCTGGCTATGAGCACCGCGCTCAGGAACCACGAGCCAACCCGCGCCGTCTTCTCCTACGCGCTGATGAGGGACGAGTCAGGCGAGGAGATGCACAAGTCCAAGGGCAATGCCATCTGGTTCGAGGATGCGGCCGAAAAGATGGGTGTGGACGTGATGCGGTGGTTGTATTGCCGCCAGAACCCGTCCTCCAACCTCAATTTCGGCTACGGCCCCGGCGATGAGGTCCGCAGGCAGTTCCTGATACCGCTGTGGAACGTCTATTCATTCTTCGTGACCTACGCCAACCTGGACGGATGGGACCCGTCCCGCGCGGCAGACCCGGGCGAAAGGTCGGAACTCGACCGCTGGGTACTGTCCGAACTGAACCGGCTGACGGCGCGTGTGACCGGCTACCTGGAGAACTGGAAGCCAAACTACGCGGCGCAGGCCGTAGAGGAGTTCACCGACGGCCTTTCGAACTGGTATGTGAGGCGATCTCGTCGGCGCTACTGGAAGAGCGAGGACGATGGGGATAAGCAGGCGGCCTATTCGACGCTGTACACGTGCCTTTCCACGCTCTCGAGGATCCTGGCGCCCTTCACGCCGTTCGTGGCCGACGAGATGTACAACAACCTGGTGGCGTCGTGGGACGCCGATGCGCCCGAAAGCGTTCACCTGACCGACTGGCCGGTTGCGGACGAGAGCCTGATCGACGAGCAACTGTCGGAGCGGACCAGGCTCGCCATGCGACTGTCTAGCCTTGGCAGGTCGGCCAGGTCATCGGCCGGACTCAAAGTACGGCAACCACTGTCGGAACTGGCGGTCGAGCTTCGCCGCGAACACGAACGGGGATACCTGCCGCTCATAGAGGCGCAATTGCGCGAGGAACTCAACGTAAAACGGGTGGTGGACGCTGCGGAGACGGGCGGACTCAAGGCTTACAACATCAAGCCCAACCTGCCGGTGCTGGGGCCGAAGTACGGCCGGGAGGTGGCTGAGATCCGTGCCCTTCTTGCGGAGTCTGATGCGTCCCGCATCGCGGCACTGGTGGAGGAAGGTTCGGTGGTGACGCTGCCGGGATTCGTCCTCGAACCGGGTGAAGTGCTCGTGGAAACGACCGCGCGAGAGGGGTATTCGGTCGCCGCCGATGCCGGATATGCCGCCGCCGTGAACACCGTACTCACGGACGAACTGCGCGCCGAAGGCACGGCGCGGGAGATCGTCCGGCTGGTCCAGAACCTGCGCAAATCGTCCGGCCTGGAGATATCGGACCGGATTTCGCTGGGTGTGTCCGGCCCGAAGGTCGTTCAGTCGGCAGTGACCAATTTCGAGGACTACGTCAAACAGGAGACCCTCGCGGTTGAACTGAGCCACCAGGACCTGCCCGAACACGACGGCCGCGCCGCGCACGAACTGGATGGGGAGGCCGTAACCGTCACCCTGGCAAGGCAGTCCTGATTACTTGCCACGCATCACCCACCCGCCCCTACGAAGGGTGTTGGAGTGCTCGCGTGTTCGATGGTTGTGTGGGTATGCGTGGCAGCCGCGCCCGTACCCCGCGCCATGGGTACCGGCCCCGCATCGGAGTGCGGGGCGACGATGGAAGGCACGACGGGTTGGGAGAATGCCGGATGTGGGTGAGGGGAAGGAGGCGGTAGCCGCGCCCCCCTGGGTCCCCGATCGGAGTCGGGGAAGACGGGGTACGGAGGTCGGGGAAGACGGGTTGGGAGAATGGCGGATGTGGGTAAGGGGTAGGAGGTTGGTGAGGGTGGCCGCGCCCGTACCCCTCGCCATGGGTACCGGCCCCGCATCGGAGTGCGGGGCGACGATGGAAGGCACGACGGGTTGGGAGAATGCCGGTTGTGTGTGAGGGGTAGGAGGTTGTAGCCGCGCACCGCACCAGGGCCGTTCGCGAACGGCCCTTGCGGGGTGGTTGGCCGATGCGCCAGGGTGTGGTTGTGTAGCGAGTTGGAGGGTGTAGCCGCGCCCCCCTGGGTCCCCGATCGGAGTGAGACCTTTGCACAACCTTATGGGGTAAGTGGATCATGACGTGAGCCAATCCGAACCTTTCAGGAGGGTCTCATGCACCGTGAAATGGGTCAGCCTTCGCTGGCCGAGTCTT
>DAOUKO010000038.1:0-122273 GCA_034421215.1 Dehalococcoidia bacterium | reverse complement strand
TTTAACAAAGGGGGAGGACCTTTTACCCCCGATGGCTGCAGCAGTTTGTCCCCGTTGCTGTTCGATCAGAGTGGCTGTCATGAACGCACCGCTATGCACGACTCGATATTGATACTAGAACAGGTGTTCGTGCATGTCAAATGTTTGGTGGCACGGATTTTTGGGGTGATTGGCCGGTGTGCGGGTGTGGTTGTGTAGCGGGTTGGCGGGGATAGCCGCGCCCGTACCCCCCACCATGGGTACCGGATCGGAGTCCGGCACGACGGGGTAGGGGGGTGTGGGTGCGTGGCGGGTTGGTGGGGTGGCCGCGCCCGTCCCGCGCCCCACCGTGGGTACCGGGTTTCCCCGGTAAGACGAGTTGAAGCGCGCGTCCCCTTCGTCTTACACGGTTTCCTCGGCCCGACGACGTGCAGGGTCGGCGGGTGATGGTCGGGAGGTTGGTGTGCGGGCTGGGTGTGGTGTGGATGGGGTTGGTGGGGGTAGCCGCGCCCGTACCCCGAACCATGGGTACCGGCCCAGCATCGGAGTGCGGGGCGACGATGGAGGGCACGACGGGAGAGGGGTGTGGGTGCGTGGCGGGACATTTTCCTACCGATGGAGTGGGGTGGGATTAGGGGTGGTTGTGGGATCGACGTTTCGGATCCCTCGGCTTCGCTCGGGATGACATGAAGGAGGCTGGGGATGACGGGAATGGGGCACGGGGTGACGGGAATGAGGTTCGGGATGATATGTGGGCGTTGTAATGAGGTGTCGATATGAATAGGACCGTGGCATATGTTGGGCCCACCACGACACCCCAGGCCGTCACCACAGGGGTCCCTACAACCACCGCCTCGCACTCCTTACATTACGGATACGCTGCGCAACGACTGTGAGATTGAGTTCCGGGTCGGGCCCGGTAATGCCGGAAGACCCTAGCCGGGCGTGTACTCGTGGTCGATGTGTGAGACGTCGTAGCCCGCCTCTTCGAGTAGCGCCCTGATGGCCAGCTCGGTCTCCTGGTATGCGCCTTCGCCGATGTGGCGGAAGCGCATTATGCCGTTGGCGTCGAGAAGATACTTGGTCGGCCAGTAGCGGTTGCCGAACAGTCTCCAGGTGCTGAAGTTATTGTCCTGGACTACCGCGTACTCGAGTTCGTGCTTCTCGACGGCCTCGACGACGTTGTCGTAGTCCTTCTCGAACTCGAACTCAGGCGAGTGCACGCCCAGGATGACCAGACCGTGTTCCGAGTACTTTTCCTGCCACGAGCGGACCGCCGGGAGCGTGCGAACGCAGTTAATTCAGGTGTAGGTCCAGAAGTCGATCAACACCACCTTTCCTTCTTCGGCCAGGCCTTTCAGGGTCAGCGGTTCTGAGTTGATCCACTCCTGTGTGCCGACCAACTTGTGCTCCCTGTTTGAGATAACCGGCAGCACCGGTAGCTCGGGGCCTTCATCTACCTGGACAACCTCCACCGTGGGAGTTGCAGTTGGTTCCGCGGGCGGCACGGCGGTCTGGGCGGGCGGCGGTTCCGTAGGGGGAACGGCTGTGGGGGCTGGCCCCGGTGTGGGTGTGGGAACGGTCAGCGGCGCGGACTCACTGCCACACGCCACAGCGATTAGCGCGGCCGCCATCGCCGCCACCAAAATTGCTCCCCGACCGACTCGCATGCCCCGATTATCGCGCATCCCGCCAATTTCGTTGACAGCCGATACGATCCATCACCGCCATTCGTTTCACTTTGGCCCAAAACCGGTTGGGTGAGATGGTGAAATCGCATAGAATCCGTCTGCCGGTTGCGGTCTTTATCAGAAAGGTCCTTACAACCCCAATGCTCGAAAGTTTCAAGGTCCCAGAAGAAGACAAGGTGATCGTGCGGGAAGAGCAGGTGCGGTCGGCGACCGAGGCGATCTTTCTCAAGATGGGCCTTGGCGAGAAGGACGCCGCGCGCGCCGCAGACATCCTGGTCCTGTCGGACCTGCGAGGGCACGAGAGCCACGGCGTGTCGAACATGCTCCGCCGCTACGTCGAATACTACGGCTCCGGGTACGTCAAACCCGACCCTCAAATCAGAACGCTCAGGGAGTCTGCGGTCACGGCCACCTGGGATGGCGACGGCGGGCTGGGGCTGCAAACAGGGCCGCGGGCCATGGAACTGGCAATGGAAAAGGCGGCCAAATACGGCATAGGCTCTGTGGCCGTCCAGAATTCCAGGCACCTCGGCATGCTCGGCTACTACCCTCTGATGGCCGTGAAACGCGACATGATCGGCGTTTGCATGGCCTCGGCCGGCGGAGGCCACATGGTCCCGATATTTGGGGCCGAGCCGAGATTCGGCACGCATCCGTTCTCATGGGCGGCCCCGACGCGCAAGATGCCGCCGTTCGTGCTCGACATGGCGACCTCGCAGGTCGCCGGAAACAAGCTCGATCTCACGCGACGTATCGGTTCGAAGCTGGCCCCCGGCTGGATCGCCAGACCTGACGGCACGCCTATCGACGAGCCGATCGAGGTCCCTGAGCCCGGTGATTTCCGCCTGCTGCCATTCGGCGGGACCCGCGAGCGAGGAGGTCACAAGGGGTATGGGATCGCCGTAATCGTCGACATCATGTCGGGCATCCTCTCGGGCAACCGGGCAGGGTTCTTCGCGAATGACCGCTACTCCCAGTTCGTGATGGCGTTCAACATCGACGCCTTCATGGACGTCGACCAGTTCAAGGACGACATGGACGAATGGATGGAAACCCTTGCGGAGACACCGCCCGCGCCGGGCCGAGATCGCGTCTACTACGCCGGGCTGTGGGAGGCCGAAGAGGAGGTGAGACGAAGGGCGAACGGCATCCCCTACCACAAGGAAGTCATCGACTGGTTCAACAGCATCAGCGGCGAACTGGACCTGGGATTTCAGCTTCCCTGACCCCTTCGCCAAGTTATGGACCCGATCACATTCATGCAACTTGCCGACACGCAGTTCGGCATGTTCAGAAATTTCATCGACCTCACCCCGGAGAGTTTTGCCGACTACCAGAGCCGGGGTCTAAGCGTTCGAAACGTTGAGCCATTCGACGGTTTCGACCCGGAAACGGAGCGGTTCCAGAAGGCCGTTGACACCGCCAATTCGATCCAGCCGGCCTTCGTGGCGATCTGCGGCGACATGGTGAACGACCCTGCAGACGAGACTCAGATCGCCGAGTTGAACCGCGTAAGCGGCGGACTGTCGGCCGAAATCCCGCTGTACCGGGTCTCCGGGAACCACGACGCATCCGGGGATGATCACATCACCCCCACAAGCGATAGCCTGGCGCGCTACCGGGAATTGTTCGGAGACGACATTTACTCGTTCAACGCGGGCGACGTGAAATTCATCGTAATCAACTCGACGATCCTGCATACTCCCGGCGAGGTGAGAGCGGAGTACAGCCGCCAAGTCGACTGGCTCGAATCGGAGCTTGTGTCGGCGCGTGACGGACCGGCCGAGAAGGTGATCGTGTTGTCCCATCACCCGTTGTTCCTCGAACACCCCGACGAGCCGGATGCGTACTTCAACGTCCCGCGGGTAAATCGCCTTCCAGTGACCGGGTTGCTTCAGGCCCACGGCGTGGACGCTGTATTTGCGGGACACATGCACCAGAACAACTACGCCCGGCACGAAGACATGCTGATGATCGCATCGGGGTCAGTCGGCTATCCGCTGGGCAGTGACCCCTCCGGTTACCGGATGGTCACGGTGTCCAACAAGGGTATCGATCACCGGTATTACTCGCTGGAGTCCTGAAGAACGTTAGCCCGCGTCCCGAAATGGGGCCTGTGTCCGCGGTGGGGTGTCGTGAGCAAGGGCACGCCCGTACGTCCAACCGGTCTGTAGCCGAAAGGCACTCCCCCCGCCCACCACCATGGGTACCTGCCCCGCATCGGAGTGCGGGGAGACGATGGAGGTCACGACGAGGGCGACCTCTTTGGCGGCCGCGGTCGATGCCTCAAGGTATGAAAATGAAGTGTGCCGGTTGGTGGTTACTGCGCGCGGTTCGCGCTTGGGCGTCGAGCGTTGGTTGGGGATGACCGGTTCAGATTCCTCGGCTGGGCTCGGAATGACAAGTAGAGGCGTTCGGAATGACAAAAAATGGGGGGCGGAATCACTATGGCCTTGTTGAGGCCACACGAGGTGATGAAGATGGGGTGGCGCCTGTCAGTCTGTGGTTGTACATGACGGGCGTACCCACCTCCACACCCCACCGTGGGTACCGGGTTACCCCGGCACAACGGGTTGGGGGGTAGCGGGGGTTGGTTGAGTGGAGAGTGTGGTTGTGGGATGGGCGGGAGGTTGTAGCCGCGCACCGGACCAGGGCCGTTCGCGAACGGCCCCTACGGGGGTGGTTGGTGAACGGGCGGGTTGTGATTGTTTGGAAGGAGTTGAAGGGGGTGGCCGCGCGCGTCCCGCGCCCCACCATGGGTACCGGGTTACCCCGGCACGACGGGGGTGGCAGAACGCCGGTTGGTTGAGTGGAGAGTGTGGTTGTGGGATGGGCGGGAGGTCCTTCGCTTCGCTCGAGGACGACATGAAGAGGGGGTCGGGAGGTGAAATGGGGAGTTGTGGTAGGGAGGGGATGGCCCGGCCTGTGCCCGTCCACCGTGGGTCCCCGGTCGGAGTCGGGGAAGACGAGGAAGGGGCGGGTACCGGCCTCGCATCGGGGTGCGGGGAGGCGATGGAGGACACGACGAGGGCGACCTCTTTGGCGGCTGTTTTCGTAGCATTGATGGTCAAGTCGACACGGTCTGCAAAACCGATTTAGCATTTCTCGGTTACGCTTGATGTTTGCCGGTGCCAGAATGACCGGTCCAGACCTATGAAGATTCACGAATACCAGGCCAGCCAGCTTCTTGCCGACTATGGCGTTCCGGTGCCGCGCGGCGAAGTAGCTGCGACGGCCGAGGAAGCGCGCCGGATAGCTTCCGACATCGGCGGCAAGGTGGTCGTCAAGGCGCAGATTCACGCCGGAGGCCGGGGGAAGGGCGGCGGCGTCAAGCTGGCCGACTCGCCCGACGAGGCGGCCGAAGCCGCGGCCGGGATGTTCGGCCGGGCCCTGGTGACTCCACAGACGCCGCCGGAAGGAATTGTCGTCCGGCAGGTCATGGTGGCCGAGGCCACGGACATTTCACGCGAGCTTTACCTGGCGATAGTCGTGGACGGCGATGTTGGCGTGCCGGTGGCGATGGCCAGCACCGAGGGCGGCGTCGAGATCGAGGTCGTCGCTGAGGCCAACCCCGAGAAGATCGTGCAGGTCGCAGGAGACCCGATACTCGGCCTGACGCCGTACCGCGCACGCGCGCTTGCCCACCAGTTGGACTTGCCTGCCGGGCTGATTCGCCCGGCCGCGGACCTGATAGGCCGCCTTTACAGGCTGTTCGTCGAGAAAGACTGCACACTGGTAGAGATAAACCCGCTCGTCATCACATCGGACGGGAAGATCGTCGCGCTGGACGCCAAGATCAACCTGGAAGACGACGCGCTTTTCAGGCACCCGGAACTGCTGGACCTGCATGATCCGGAGCAGGACGACGAGGAGGAGCTGCGGGCGGCGCAGGCCGGCCTCTCATACGTGAAGCTGGAAGACGGCCGGGTGGGCTGCATGGTGAACGGCGCGGGCCTCGCCATGGCGACGATGGATATCACGAGGTGGGCAGGCGCGGAACCGGCGAACTTCCTGGACGTTGGGGGCAGCGCAAGCGAAGAAGCCATCGCTGAGGCGTTCAGGATCATTGTGTCCGACCCTGAGGTTGAGGCCATCCTGGTGAACCTGTTCGGTGGGATTCTGCGCACAGACGCCGCGGCGAAAGGAATCGTTTCGGCCGCGAGGGAGACGGGCTCAGACCTGCCCATCGTTGTAGCCATGCGGGGCACCAACTCGGAAGAAGGCCTGAGCATCCTGGGCGAGTCGGGCCTGAACATCACCCCGGCGACTGATCTATCGGGCGCGTCCGAAGCGCTCAAGTCGATCCTGGAAGGGTCACGCGCATGAGCGTGCTTGTCGGCCCCGACACGCGGTTGCTCGTGCAGGGCCTGGGCCGCGACGGCAGTTTCCAGGCGAGCCGGTGCCGCGAGTACGGCACGAACATGGTCGCCGCGGTCCACCCCGGCCGGGGCGGTATGAAGTTCGAAGACGCGGTGCCGATCTTCGAGTCGGCCGCGGAGGCCGTGGACCAGACGGGCGCGGACGTGGGTGTGATCTTCGTGCCGGCGCCGTTCGCCGCCGACGCTATCATCGAACAGGTCGACGCCGGACTCGGCCTCATAATTGCCATTACCGAGCGCATACCGGTGCTCGACATGGTCAAGGTCCTCGCATATATGAAGGACAAGGACGCCCGGCTGATCGGCCCGAATTGCCCTGGGCTTATCCAGCCGGCAACGCGCACGAAGATCGGCATAATACCGGCGACAATCGTGCGAGAGGGTCGGATAGGCGTCGTGTCCCGCAGTGGGACACTGACGTACGAGGCGATTGCGCAACTGAGCCAGTACGGGATGGGTGAATCGACCTGCGTCGGGATCGGGGGCGATCCGCTGCACGGGACGACCTTCACCGACGTGCTCGGTATGTTCGAGGAGGACCCGGACACCGACGCCATCGTTCTGATAGGAGAGATCGGCGGGACGCGTGAGCAGAAGGCCGCCGAGTACATCCGGCAGCACGTGACCAAGCCGGTTGTGGCGGCCATCGTGGGCCAGACCGCGCCGCCGGGCAAGCGCATGGGCCACGCCGGCGCCATAATCACGGGCAAGGCCGCGCTGGCGTCGGAGAAGATAAAGGCCCTCACCGAAGCCGGCGCGCACGTCGTGGACTCGCCAGCCTACATCGGCCGCCGCATGCGCGAACTGCTTGGATAAAGCCGTCTGGCTAGCTGAACCAGACCAGGCGGACGGCGTTCAGGCCTACTGCTGCGAGTAGTCCGGCCGCCAGATCGTCCGCCACTACGCCGACGCCGCCCGGTATCTTCTCCAGCCGTCGAATGCCGAACGGCTTGAATATGTCGAGTGCCCTGAATAACAGGAACGCGGCTAGCAGCCAGATCCAGGTCTTCGGCAGGAAGAGGCACGCCGCCCACATCCCCGCGAATTCATCGGAGACCACGCGGCTGGGGTCCTCTTCACCGGCCCGATTCGCTACGACGTAGGCCGACCAAATGCCGGCGAGGATAGTGACGCCTGTCAGCGCGAAAAACCAGGGGGAGTCGCCGCCGAACGGGAACGCCCAGTAAGCCACCACGGCTACTGCGCTGGCCACCGTTGCTGGTGCGACAGGCACCAGACCGGTCCAAAGGCCGGTGCCGACGGCTTCGGCGAGCCAGCCGTGCAATTTGGAAAAGTGGGTCACGACGGCGGTCCGGCCGGTATGGCAGGTTGCTGCCAGCCGAAAGCGCAGCTACTGCCCGGCGGCGGCCGTGGCGGTGGCCTCTTCGATCAGGGCCTCAGTGGTCGCGGTCGCTTCTGGCGGGGTGATCACATCGAAGAGTTCGATGTCGAATACCAGGTCCGACTTTGGAGGGATGGCGGGCAGCCGGCCGACCTCACCGTAGGCCAGCGACCAGGGAATCTCGAGCCTGCGGCGGCCTCCGACGTTCATACCGTTCATCCCTTCCTGCCACCCCGGGATCACAAAGCTGAGCCGCAGCAATGAGGTATCTCCCCGGATATGGGATGAGTCGAAGAGGCACCCGTCCAACAGCCAGCCCGTGTAGTGGACCTCCACCATGGCGTCGACCGTTGCCTGCTCGCCCGTGCCCGTCACGAAGTCGTAGTACTTCACGCCCGATGGCGTTGTTTGCCACGCAAGCGATTCATTGCCTTCGAACTGCGGAGCGTCCGCCGGGTAACGGTCGTTTCCGCATACGCTCGGCGGCACGGTTGGCTGAATGACCTGCAGCTCGATGTCGGCGGGCGGACTGGCCCCGCCGCCGCGGCAGGCGGCAATGGTCAGGGCAACCAGGGCTGCGCCGACTATGGTCAGAATCAGGGACCGGCTAATAGGCAAGTCTCAGTTTCTCCTACCGGCCAGCCTTGGCGAGGAAGTTGGACGCGCCGGTCTGGATCCATGATCCCACGTTGACCAGCATGAATTTCACGCCGTCGTCCAGGTACTTCTCCACGTTGTCGTCGGTCGCCAGCGCGCCGGCTGTCCGGCCAGCTTTCTGAATGCGTGACAATGCGTCGTCGATGACTTCCTGCACTTCTGGGTGCTCGAAATCCCCTATGCGGCCCATGGTGGACGCGAGGTCCGAGGGCGCAACGAAGAAAACGTCTATGTTGTCCACCTCGAGAATCTCATCGAGGTTCTGGACGGCGATGATGTCTTCAATCAATACGACGAGGAACGTGTGATCGTTTGCCACCTGGAAGTAATCCGGCACGCCGAATCCCTGCCGGCTGGTGTACATGCCGCGGTTGCCGATGGGCGCGAACTTGGCGGCGTCCACGAACCGTTCCGCTTCGTCGCGCGTGTTGACGTGGGGCATCACGAGGCCCTGCGCGCCCCGGTCCAGGGTGCGGTAGATCACGCCGGGGTCGTTCATGTTGATGCGCACGACCGACGTCAGGCCCCATATGTCGCAGGCCCGTGTGTAGTCGCCGATGTCCTTGTAGTCGACGTTGCCGTGTTCGCCCTCGAGCCAGATGGCGTCGAAGCCGTTGGGGCCGAACTGGTCTATTGAGTCGGCGTCATAGAATCCACCCACTGCGAACGCAGCTTCGCCCTTTGCAAGCCGCTGCTTGACTCTGTTTGGCCTGATCTCCAATGGATTCTCCTGGTTTGGGTAATTGCCCTAGTCTGTTTGCGTCGGTCGCGACTATCGCCAACTCGGAATTCTAGCGCGCGCAGGGCCGGTCGGGGCGAAAATGGGTTTGAAACCCGCCCCTACAAAGTGATTGGCTGCGTCTCCAGTTCTCGCGAATATGAAAGACATTCCCTTTACGAGCCGGGAATGTCGGCGGGCATGTACGAGACGTAGCCGGGACCCCGGTCCGAATCCCATGGGTGCGCTCTGGCGACATCCTCATCCAGATCGACACCCCACCCCGGTTTCGTGGGGATCCTGGCGTACCCGTTGTCGAACTCCATCGGCCCGCCGGTGAGGTCATCCTTCCAGGCGACATCGTCGATATCGATCTCCATGATGTGCACGTTGGGCGTGCATGCGCACAGGTTGAGCGCTATGTGAGATGCGAGGTGGGAGTAGTAGTTGTGCGGCGCGACGTTCAGTTCGTAGCTCTCGGCCAGCGCGGCGACCCGGCGCGAGTCGTTGAACCCGTTCCAGGGAATGTCCACCATAACGATGTCCATCGAGCCAGCCTCGAAGTACGGGCGGTATCCGCGTAGGCCAAAAAGGTTTTCGCCGGACATGATCGGCATCCTGGCGTTAGCGCGGATGCGGGCCAGGGCCACCGGTTCGTACATGTCCACCTCTACCCACATCATGTTGAAGGGCTCCAGGACGCGGCAGATCCTCTCGACCGCCTCTGGCTTGAAGTTGAAGTTCAGGTCGATGGCGATCTCGACGTCGTCTCCCGTTCCGGCCCGAAACGCTGCGATCTGCTCTTCGGCGCGCCGCAGAATGTTCAGCGACACGGTCTGGTCGGTCGGGCCAGGGCCGAAGCCGGCGAAGTAAGTGCCGGCGTCCTGTCCGGGCAGGATGATGTTCGTCTTGAGGGCTGTGAACCCCTTCTCCCGCACCTCCCGGCCCAGCCTGGTGATCGACTCCAACGACGCGACTTGCTCCACCCCCAGTTCGCGATAGTGCCGCGACCGCGATGAGCCGCAGTGCGACCAGTAGACCCGCTGGCGGTCCCGCAGGGGCCCGCCGAACAGTTCGTAGACCGGTACGCCGAGGGCCTTCGCCTTCACGTCCCACATGGCCAGTTCGATTCCGGCTATCGCCTTGGCCGCGATACCGCCCGGACTCTGCCTGGACATGCGGTACATGTCGCAGTAGTTCATTTCGACGTGCCGGGGGTCGCGGCCCTTGAGAATTGTCTCGAACTCCCCGATGGTCGCTGCCACACCGTACGGGTTGCGGCCGTCGGAGCATTCTCCGTACCCCGTCAGGCCCTCGTCCGTGCGCAGCGCCACGAACGTCCATGGCCTCCAGCCCGCATCTACGACGAAGGTGTCGATTGCCGTGATCTTCATGCCTGTTGCCCCTGAGTTGCCGGTAGCGGCGGATCATGACCGGCCGCTTCAATTGCCGCAGCAAGTGTAGCCCCGTTTCATCTGCTACGCTGCGCATCCCCAAGCCACACGGAGCAATGCACAAGTGACCAACAGGCCCGAGATCACCATCATCGGATGCGGCACGCCAACGCCGACGCCCGACCGCTTCGGCTCGTCCTACGTGATTGAGATAGGCGGCGAGAAGTTGCTTTTCGACTGTGGCCCCGCCACGACTCACAAGCTGGTCAAGGCCGGGATATTCCCCACCGAGATCGACACCGTCTTCTTCACGCACCACCACTTCGATCACGACGCCGATTTTCCGACGTTCATCCTGACGAGGTGGGACCAGAACGTGCCGGTCGACCGCGTCCTGAACGTCTACGGCCCACCGCCCACGATTAAATTCACGAACGGCATCATCGACGAGGAGACCGGCCTCTTCGCGCACGATTGGCTGGCGCGGGTCCACCATCCCGGCAGCCAGATCACCTACCGCGAACGAGGCGGCGTACTGCCGCGCCACAAGCCGATGGTGGCGCCGCACGACATGGAGCCCGGCCTGATCAAGCAGGGCCCGACGTGGCAGATCACCGGCGCGGTCGCCGAGCACGTACAGCCCTACCTCGATTCACTGGCGTACCGCATCGACACCGACGAGGGGTCGATCGTGGTGACGGGCGACACCCGGCCGTGCGATTCGATCACCGACCTGTCGCGCGGGGCCGACATACTGATGATGATGTGCTGGGAGTCAGACGAGGTGGTGCGGGGTTCGGACCACGCCGGGGCGACGACGTCGATATCAGGGGCTGCCGAGACGGCGGCGGAGGCGGGTGTGAAGCAACTGGTGATGGTCCACGTGGGAGCGCGGCTCGCGCAGGCGCACATGCACGGTCCGCGGGAAGTGGAAGCGCGCAACATGTGGAACGGCAGGCTGGTGTGGGGGGATGAGTTGATGAAGGTGCCCTGGCCGGAGTAGGCGTCTCCATCCTCCCCTCTCCTCCGCTGGCGCGTGGATACGTGACGGGTTAAGGTTCCGCCATCATGCGACGACCCCGCGCGCAACGCGTCACAAGACGGCTATTGCCCTCGCTGGCCTACAGGGACTACCGCTACCTGTGGATGACCACGCTCTCTTCGAGCGGCGCGGCGTGGGGGCTCATCGTCGCACGCGGCTGGCTCGTCTACGACCTTTCCGAATCGTCGGTATGGGTCGGCGTGACGACCTTTGCGGCGATGATCCCTTTGTTCCTGGTACCCCCGTTTGCGGGTTTCCTGGCCGACAAGTTTCAACGCCGGCGGCTTTTGGGCTATGTCTTCGCGCTGCAACTGGCACATAACGCTGTCCTGGCCACGCTCGCCCTGACCGGCGTCATCGAGCCCTGGCATCTTGTCGTGCTGGCATTCTTCAACGGCAGCGCGCGTGCGGCACAGATGCCCGTATCCCATTCCCTGCTGCCCAACCTGGTACCCAAAAAACTCCTGCTCAACGCCATCGCGCTCAACTCGGCAACGATGCACGGTTCGCGGCTGCTGGGGGCGGCAGTGGTAGCGCCGCTACTTATCAATGACGCGGCAGGGCCGGCCTTCGCCGTGTGCTCGATCTTCTACGCGGTGGCATGGTTTGCCAGCAGCCGCATCCGGTCGCTTTCGACGGGCGTGATGCAACCGGGGCTGAGTGCGCTGCGGAACTTCACCGCCGGCGTGTACTACGTGTTCCGGCATCCGTTCATCCGACCTTTCGTGATCCTCGTGTTCCTGCACTGCTCTTTGACGATGTCCTTCGAGTCGGTGCTACCCGTGTTATCCGACCAACAGTTCAACGCCGAGGACGGTTTCAGCTACCTGATGATGGCGGTAGGAGGCGGCGCGCTAATCGGCGCGCTTGGCCTATCCGGCCTTATCAGCGCGCATATGCGCGGGCGTTGGCTTCTTGTCACTGGAGTGGTGAGCGCTATCAGTCCTCTGGGCCTGGTGTTTTCGACAAGCCTTTCAACCGCGCTGGTCGGCGCGATGTTCATGGGCGCCTCGCAGGGGGCGTTCATGACGCTCACGGCCTCGTTCTTCCAGGCGATCGTCCCCGACGCGATACGTGGCCGGGCGATGAGCGTCTATCTGCTCAGCATCGGAGGGGTCATGGCCTCCTTCAACCTGATAAACGGGGTCATGGCGGACATCGTAGGGGCGCAAACGATGCTTGCGATAGGTGCGTTCGCTTTCCTTGCCGCCATGATAGTCAGCATCACGCACCTGCCGCTGCGGCGGCTGTTCACGCAAGGGGAGTACACGGCGCCTGCGGCGGTACCGGCTTAGGAGGTGGGGGTACCACTTCCGCCAAGTTGACGCCCGGACTGCAACCCTGGATAATACGACTACGGTTAACCGGTATCGGTTGGCCGAATTCCATTGGGCCCTTTTGGGGCCCTTTTTTTGTGTTTGAAGGTACCGATGGACAGATTCGCAATTTTCGTCGACGCGGGATATCTGTATGCCGAGGAAGGCTGGGGAGGTTGAGTGGAGGCAGGTCGCCCCTGCCGATCCTTCAAACTTGAGGAGTCGCTTTATCGCACCGTCGACCGGAGCACGAGGATCGAACTGGTCCGGCCATATCGGCTCGCGCTACTCGATGAGGGCACCTCGACGCCTGAATTCCGCGACTATGGAATTGTGAACTTCCCGGGCTTCGGACCCAGCGCGCGTCGCATCTGCGTCGGTTGGTTCCGGCCAACCTCCGGGATACCTCGTTTCCACCGCCCATTCGGTCAGTTCAGCCAAGTCGCCATGCGCAGCCCGTACTGGCCAACTGTCAGGCAGGCGGTTCCGCAAGGCATCCAGGTCGTGAGTGAATCGGAAATCGGCCTTTTCAAGCACAAGAGCCGCCCTCAGCGCTTTCTCCGCCGCTTGTTGGAAGAGCCAACAGGCGTGACGCGGGGCAGTCGGGCGACTCGACATTAGACGCGAGGCCACTTCGAGGTCCTCTGCTGAGTACCTCAGCCAGCGAAGAGCCTCGTACAAAACGGGATCAGGATCGTTCATATATGACTTTCCCGTCCCTAAGGGCGGCATGCAGAACCGTTCCTACCACGTGGCCCCGCCTCGCAATCTCGTCGTGCGTAGCAACGACGATGTCCTTGCTTACCGAAAGATCGCCGAGCGACCGGCGCATCTCGATGGCGGCCCGGCGTTTGTCCTGCACATCATTCATCACCACGAGAAGGTCTACGTCACTACCTTCAATGGCGGTCCCGCGCGCCCAGGAGCCGAAGAGTACGACGCGGGAAGGATGGAACCGTCCCACAATGCGGTCCACCATGACGGAAATGACTGAATCGGAGGTCATCTTGTACCCCAAACAGGGACCTTTGCGTTACTTTCGATTGGCCGGCGATAGAGGGTTTCAACGGCCTATTTTCAATTTGCGTTTCGCCCTCACCCCAACCCTCTCCCTCCAGGAGAGGGGGTTATGCAAGGGTGTCCTCCTGGAGAGGGGGTTTTGCAAAGGTTTCCAACACCGCTACAGAGCAGCACTTGGCCCGTCCAACATCGTCCAGGCGGAACTCGCTATGGAAACCAACCGATCGCCTGTAGACGTAACGATAGTCTCAAACGGGCTGGGGCGCGCAGGTTCGTCGCCGTCTCTTTTGGTCTCAGCCGCGTAATCCCGCAGCGCGTCTTCGGCATTCTGCAGAGCCTCGTCCACGGTGTGGCCCATCGCAGCAACCCCTGGACTGTCAGGAAAGACGATTCCGTTGGCACCTTCGACGCCATCTATCAGCGCAGGATATTCACTCACCGACTGGCTCTCCAGTTCGTACAGCCGACCTCCTAATAGGTTATAACGCTACTGCGGAGTGGGGCCTGCCTCCCAAACCCGCGAAGACCACACGTGCCGGACCGCACCGTCCAGGGCGGTCCTGCCGGGGCGGTTGACGGGGACTGGCCAGGGTGTGCGCCGTTCGGCGAGGGCTGACAGGTGGGGGCAGCGTTTCAGGAACCGGGACAGGATTTGGCGGTCGCCGCCCAGCGCGAGCCAATCGATTGGCCCAGGTGACTGCGCGAAGCGGGTGCGCGCAACCTCGCATGCTTCGTCGAAAAATTCGCGCATCCACTTCTCGCGGTTTCGCCTGAAGCGGTTCGCCGACTGCCCTCCGGCGCGATGGCTGCCCCGCACGTATCGCGACCCGGTCTTGGTGACCACGAGAGCCTCGTCGCGGGCCACCCCGACGGCGTAGTAGCCCAGGCGGAGCAGTATTATTCCGACGGTAACCGGTTGGGAGAGGTGCGCTCGCAGGGCCGAGAGATCGTCATCTTCGGATGCGACGGTGATCACGAACGGAGGAGCGACGGCGATTTCTAGTCGCTGGTCGTATTCGTAGCACTCGATGAGGGCAAGTCCCGCTGGAGATTCCCTTGCTGAACGCGGCAGCCAGTCCCACCCGGCGAATTCTGTTCCCGGCGGCGCCATTTTCAGGAAGACGGGGCCGCCAGATTGTTCCAACTGGTCCAGGCGCCTGGCCAGGCGCGCTCTGCTGAGCAGTCGCGGTTGTTGATTAAACGGATCGGCGCTGACCATGCGGTCACCGCTCAGGGCGCCCAGCGTTCGCCTCTTGCGAACACCGTCGAGTAGTCGAGCGCACAGCCGATGCCCGGTTCGCCACTGAACTCGAAGTGCCCATCGACCACGCGTTCACGCGGCTCCAGCACCTCCGCCCGCCATTCGACCTCGTTCACGGCGTGTTCCATGGGCAGGACGTTTCCGAAGGCTGCCGTGGCGTGTGCGCTCGTGGCCAGCGAAACCGGACCGGACGGGCAGTGCAGCGAGACCGACCCGGGGTTTCGGGCTTCAAGTTCGCTGCCGATCAGGAACGCCTCGGCCGGACCGCCGCAGTGGAGGACATCCGGCATGACTATGTCCAAGGCCCCGGACTCAATCAGCGACCTGAACAGTTTGAGTCCATAGCCGTGTTCTGCGCCTGCGAACGGCAGGTCGACGCTTTCCCTTATGCGCAGAAGGTCGTCGGTTAGCCCAACAGGATCGACCGGTTCCTCGAACCAGTCGATGCCGATGTTGCCTAATTCGACCCCCAGTTCAATACCCGACTCCACGTCGAAACGACTGTGGCAGTCGATGAACAGCCTGACGTCGTCGCCGATGGTCTGCCGGACCATGGTGACGCGCTCCAACCCCGCGTCCGCCTCGGGCGGAAGTCCGGTTGCTTCGAACGGCGACCGGCACTCGTCGAACGGTGCGCACTTGACAGTGCGGAAGCCCGCGTCCACGGCTGTCTTTGCAGCGGCGGAGAATGCGTCCGGGGAACGGTCGACGGGGCCGTGATCGTCCGGCAGCATCGACCGGTTGATGTTGGCGTATAGCTCGACCTTGTCCGGTACTTCGGCTGATGTGCCGCCCTCCGTCCGCAGGTACTCGGAGAGTTGTACCTGGGCGCGGCGTGCCAGCGCGTCGGCGACCGCGGCCCGCAATGAACTGACGGCCGACGCCGCGACGATGTCCCCGGCCAGGTCGGCTTCTTCCAGGCGCAGGAGCTGCAAAACGGCCTGCTCGGATTCGAGCGTTTCTCCCCTCAGGCGGTCTGCCAGTCTGGCGGCTACGCCAAGGACATCCCGGCCATCGGCCTTTGCTGCGATCTCGGCGAGCCCGAACCCTCCGTGGCCGTCCTGTATCTCCAGGAAATGCCACTCAGTCGGGCCCCTCACGTGGACCTTGCTGTAGAAAAGCCCGGTGGGCCGGAACCAGATGTCGCTCAATTGCGCCTACTCCTTGTTCGCAGGCGGTCGGCGGAACCGTGCGTACCTGTCGGACCCGGCGAATTCGCTGAGCGATATGCGTTCCCCGCCCAGTTGGTGCGATGCGTTTGCAGCCAGCACGGCGCATAGCGAGTTGAGGCCCGAGCGGAACGAGGACCGCGCAAGGTCGGGCTGACCGCGGGTGATCGACTCGACGAACCTGCCGGCCAGGTCCAGGGTGTTGTGGAATTGCATGGGGTCGGCATGCGGGCCGTTCGCCAGGACCCGTCTCTGGCCGTCGCCGGACCTCCGGTTGCCCAGCCCCGTAGCGGCATCATCGCCTCCGTACACCACGAGGTCGTCTTCGAACTTGATCATCGAGTGGGTGGACAGTATGTAGTCGTACTGTTCGGGGTGATAGACGCCCGCTGGCCTCGTGAGAATGAGGTTCGCGACACCGCCGCCTGACAGGCCGTATGAGACGGTGTAGGCGATGGGATTGTCACCCTCGACCGCGTGCAGGTCTTCCGGCCGTTCGGTGTATGCCGCCTGCGCCCACTCGATCTCGTCGCCGGTCCAGTACCGGAACAGGTCTGTCTGGTGAATGCCGGCCTCCACGACGGACGTGCCGGACCACTGCCGGTCTCCCGTCCACACGCGGTGAGCGGGACCTCCCCGCAGTTCTGTGTGTGTGTGCTTCCGCCCGTGGCCCTCTATGCCCCCGGCGTTGATCATGGTGACGGAGGCGGTCCACTTGTCCGACAGGTATTCCCTGACCGCCGTGTACCACCGGTCGTAGCGCATCTGGAAACCAACCGTAGCGGGCACGCCGGCGTCGTCGATGGCATCCGCCATCTCCGCCACCTCGTCCAAAAATAAAGACTGCGGCTTCTCGACGAACACGGCAACGCCGCGCCGGGCCGCGCGTACTATCTCACCGCGGTGCTGGTTCGGAGGCATGGCGAACCAGATGACGTCGACCTCTGCGTTCTCGATGAGTTCATCAGCTTCGGTGTAGCGTGTGACTCCGGCCTCCAGGAAAGTTGGAGCGAAGCGGCTCACCTTTTCGAAGTCCAGGTTCTCGGAGAACGGGTCTGCCAGCGCAGTTATCCTGACGACCTCTTCGCGCTGCAACTGCGCCAGCGCCTCGACGTGTTGCAACCCGCGCTGCCCCACGCCAACTACTCCGATTTTCAATGGTCCTGCCATATGCGTTACGCCACCTTCGACAACGGCCCTGTCCAATGGGCGGCAAGTTTATATGGCTCGATCACCATGCACGCCATTGCATTTGCTTAATGGCTGCGGGACGACGTGACCATGAAGGTCGACAAACACCCCACAAAAGTGTTACCTATCTCCCCGGTCTAACTGTTACCCATGTGCCCGGTCGTTCATTGAGGACATAAGGTGAAATCGTAAGTCCCAGAATCAATACCACGATACCGATTGCCGACGTTTCGCCCTCACCTCAATCCTCTCCCCCAGGAGAGGAAGTGGATTATCCGCGCGACTCCTAGGACGGGCTCCTTGTAGGTACCCGCCGGGTGGGGTAGAACGGGCTCGACCTAACCGGTATCGTTGCCGTGCCCGCCAGCGCCACTTGCTACCAACGGTAAGGTCGGCTGGCGACCGGCACATATGGAGGAACACACATGCAGAGCACTGCGGACGTAGTCATCATTGGCGGGGGCGTGATGGGGGCGAGTACCGCGTATCACCTGGCCGTCCGGGGTTGCACGAACGTCGTGCTGCTGGAGGCGCGTAGTCTGGCCGCGGTCGGCACGGGGCACTCGGGCGCCATCGTGCGGCAGCACTACTCGCAGGACGTCACGACGCTTCTCGCTCTGCGATCGGTGGAGATGTTTGAGAACTTCGAGGAGCTGACCGGGCGGAGCGGGGTATTCCACCAGACCGGATGGCTGAAGCTCGGCCCGCCAGATGTCGTGGGCGCGATGGGTGAAAACTCGGACCGCCACCGGGCACTGGGCGTCACAGTGGAGGAGGTCCCGCTGGAGAACCTGCCAGACTTCGTGCCGGGTATCAACACGGAGGGTCTCGGCGCCGCCTTGTTCGAGCCCCGCAGCGGGCACGCCGATCCGGTCGCGACTACGCAGGGGTTCGCGTCGAGGGCCCAACAACTCGGCGCGGCCATCCATGAAGGCACGGCCGCCACCGGCATCGACGTCGAAGGTGGCCGCGTGGCGGGTGTACAGACCGGCGCAGGCACCATCAGCACGCCCGTGGTGGTGAATGCAACGGGGCCGTGGAGTGCGAAATTGGCGTCGTGGGCCGGCATCGAGGTCCCGATAACCGTCACACGCGAGCAGGACATCCTCTTGCGGTGCGCTGACGCCGCGGTCACGCCGAGGCTGGCAGTTTCCAACGGCGCCGACCGCACCTACTGGCGTCCGGCGGGAGACGGCCGGGTATTGGCCGGAGACGGTTACCCGAAGGACATCGAAACGGCTGACCCGGACGACTATGACGCAGGTTCGGATGAATCGTTCAGGTCAAGCATGATGACGCGGCTGGGACACCGGTTGCCGCAGTTTACACCGCGGGCGGAGATCGTCAGCAGCTACGCAAGCCTGTACGACGTGACGCCCGACTGGCACCCGATCGTTGGCAACGACCCCGACGTGAACGGGTTCGTGCACTGCGAAGGCTTCAGCGGCCACGGGTTCAAGCTCGGTCCGGCCGTCGGCAAGACGGTGGCGGAGACGATCCTCGACGGCAAGGCGAGCACAGTTGACATTTCGCCGTACCGCCTGGAGCGGTTCGCGGAGGGCGACTTGCTTGCGGGCAGCTACGCCGGCAACCAGGCCTGAACGGCGGGGCGTTTAGCGGGCCTCGCGCATGGTCTGCGAGCGGGACTGCGTGCGGGCGGGAAGCGAGTAGATGTCGATGAAACCCGTAGCCGCGCTGTGGTCGAACGCGTCCTCGGTCGAGTAGGTGGCGAGTCCGAAGTCGTAGAGCGAATAGGGCGACCGTCTTCCGGTCACCACCGCGCTGCCCTTGTGCAGCCTCACGCGCACGTCGCCGGTCGTGTACCGCAGAACGCTGTCCATGAATGCATCGAGGTTCTCGCGGACCTGGGTGAACCACCGCCCGTCGTAGACGAGGTCGGAGTAGACGTGGGCGAGTTGCGACTTTATGCGCTGCTGCTCCCTGGCGAGGGTCGACGTTTCGAGGGCCCGCAACGCCGTGTGGAGCACCACCGCGGCCGGCGTTTCGTAGACCTCGCGTGACTTGATGCCGACCAGCCGGTTTTCGAGGTGGTCGACGCGGCCGACGCCGTGGCTACCCGCGACGGCGTTTAGCCGTTCGATTAGTTCCACACCACCCAACGTCGCGCCGTCGAGGGCGACCGGAACGCCGGCCTCGAACGATATTTCGACCTCTTCAGGATCGTCCGGCGCGAGGTCGGCGGGCATGGTCCAAGAGTAGGCGTCTTCCGGAGGAACGAGCCACGTGTCCTCCAGGTCTTCGCCCTCTATGGCCTGTCCCCAAAGATTGCGGTCGATCGAATAGACGCGCTGGTCGTCCCCCACTTCCCGCAACTCGAGGCCGGCCTTTGCGGCGTAAGCCTTCTCCTCGTCGCGGGTCATACCCCACTCGCGGGCGGGCGCGATGATCCGCAGCGGCTCTCCGTGTGCGGCCAGCGTCTTGACGCCTGCGTCGAAGCGGACCTGGTCGTTGCCCTTGCCGGTGCACCCGTGGGCCACGGCTGCGGCCCCGGTCTCCCTCGCCGCCTCGACCAGTTTCTTGGCCATCAACGGCCGTCCTAGGGCGGTCGAGAGCGGGTATACGTCCTCGTACATGGCGGCTGCCTTGAGGCCGCGGAAGACGTACTCATTGACAAACTCGTCCTTCACGTCCCAAACGAGCGACTGGATAGCGCCGGCCGAGTTGGCCCGCTCCTCCACGCCTTCGAGTTCAGGACCGCCGCCGAGGTCCAGGGTCAGGGTAACGACATCCATGTCGTACTGCTCCTGGATCCACACGACTGAAATAGTGGAGTCCATGCCGCCGCTGTAGGCGAGGACGCATTTTTGTCTGGCCATATCGGTCCGTTCCCAGGGCCCGCCCGCTTCGAGTGCGGGCGGGGGTTAGTTAGCGTACAAGAACAATTGTGGCCGTCCGGGGGGCCGGTGTCACCTGCCGGGCGGGAATAGGGATCAGGGAGTTGGAATGAACGTCCAGTTTTGCACTAACTTGGTGTGAAGACAGCCCGTCAGAGAGGTCGTCCTCGCCGCCGTCATGCCGGACGCCCCCCTCTCTCGTCTTGCCGGACTCCGATCCGGTACCCATGGCGCGGGGCACTGGCGGTGCCACGCCCGAGCCACCTCCACGCGTCACCGGCAGGATCACCCAGCCGCCAACCACCTTCGCCCCATTTTGATCACCTCGTACGGCCTTCACAAAACCATCGTGATTTCGATGAGGTGGCCGGGTGTTGGGCCGATGTAGGGAGATTCGGAGCCAAGGTGTTCGGGAGTTGCCGGGCTGCGACTTGATCGTGTGACGGACATGCCGGAAGGGGGCAACTGAGGCTGGGACTTAATCTAGACTTTCGGCAAGGGCCGGATGGCCGTGGGGACAGACCGGAGGCAAACAACAATGGCGACCACAGATGACCAGGAGTCCGAAGTAACTGTCGGCGGCGACGAGGACCTGAACGAAAGGGCGACTGACTGCTTGGCCGCACGACTCAGTGGCGACGAGGAGATCATAGCCGTCTCAGGATTCGACTTTGCAACCAAAATACTGTGTATTACCGACCAAAGAATCCTGGTAACTGGTGACGATGGCCATGTCGGGATCCCAATCCTCGACGTACGCCAGGATGACATCGACTCCGTGGCGCGACAGGGCCGCACACTGACCATTAGGACAATTAGGGGAAGAGAATTCCAATACGGTTTCGCCGAGGAGCAGACCGTTGAGAAACTGGTGGAGATTATCCAGGGTTTGCAGGTAGACGAAACACTCGGCGGTGCGGATCAGCCTGAGGTATTGGAGGAAAGATCGTTCAGCCGGGTCGGGAACCAAACGCATCCCGAAGAAGAGCAAAAGCCGTCCATAGCCGAGCGCGTCCGATTTTGGGAAGAACAGGACAAAATCAACCAGGAACTGATCCTGCGGGTTATCCGCCAGAGTGAGCTGCTCACCAACCACATTGCCGAACACGACAACCTGCCGGAAGTTGCGGGCGAGGCCATCAGCCAGGCTCTGGCTGGTGCGCGGGAAGAGCAGAGACAACGTTACGATGCGGCGCTGGAAGTTGCAAAACGAGAACTTGCCCAGGTGAGAGAAGAGCAGCGGCAACAATTCGAAGCGGCCCTGGGCAACGCCAAACAAGAGTTTGCGGAACAGGCTCAAGCCTTCGACCTGGCGATGGTTGAACAAAGTCAACGATTCGAAGCGGCGTTAGAAGCCGCCAAGAGAGACATTGGGGAGCAAACTCAATCTTCCGTTTCCAGAGCGGTGGCACACCTGCAGACGACCGTGGCGGACCACAAGACCGAACTGAGCCAACAAGCCGAGGCTGGCCTCAATCAGGGTTTGGCAACACTTCGAGAAGAGTCACGCAAGATACGGATTTCGATCATAGGGATAGCCGCAGTGGCTGCTGTGACCGGAATCGCCGCAATCATCGTCAGCCTATTCACGTAGCGGTGAGGCGGCCGACACGACCATGCACTCCATAGACATGCTTCCTGCGTTACGGGAATTGCCCGTCGGCGAGCCGCGGCAGCAGATGTCTTTTGGAGACATGATGACCGGACTTGGGGACACCGACCGCGCCATGTTCGCCGCCGAGTTTGCTTCCGCCACATCCTTGGGCATGTGGGCCGTATTCAAACGTGTCAACGTGGACGACAGGCTGACTATGGCCTATGAGGCACATTACGGGAACGACCAGGAGCTTTACGAGCACTGGCAAGAAATGATGGAACGTGGCCCGGAATCCATGCGCGGGTTCTTCAGCGGGTTGAAGGGCAAGGTCGCGGAGTTCAATGCCAAAGACACGCTCGAGGCTACCGGGTATACCGATGTGACGCTGGCCTCTGACCCCACCCAGGAAGGCTGGGACATCAACGCTATTGATCCTAACGGGCAGGAAAGGCATTTCTCGGTCAAAACCGGCGGAATCAATGAAGAAACCGGCAGAGTGGAATACGCCTACGATGTCATTAAGGATATGGACACCAACCCCACAGTTGACTTCTTGGTGGGGTCTGAAATCTACGACGAAATTGCCAGGATTAGACCGGAGTTGCTTGACCAAGTAAGCGGAGACATCGGCCCCGACTACACACTGGTACAAGGAACTGAGGAAGGTCTGAACATCCTGAGCGCCAACATGGGGCTAGATATTCCCGACGGTGTTGTGGAAATGGTCCCTTACGCCGGCGCGATTGCCGCCGCGGCACGTTTGATATACAGCGCGCTCAAGACCGAGATGCAATTCAAGGCCGCTGACCGCACCACAAAGAACCGGATTCAAGTGATACAGACGTTGACATTGATGTCCAGGATGGGAGTCGGGGCGGTGACGGCAACGGCAGGCGGCATGGGCGGAACTGCGGCAGGCAGTGTGATTCCAGGCGTAGGGAATATTGTCACAGGGATCGGCGGTACCCTCGTCGGCGCAGGTATCGGAATGTACCTGAACAAACGCTTGCAGCCTCACATGATGGAGCTTGCGTTCAACATCACCGGACTCACGCACGACGACCTGTTCTACTACAAAAACAAACCTCGCATCGACGAAGTAGCCTTCACATTTCAGACAAGGGCCCGAAATCTGGCGACAACGTCCGGCTTCTAGAATTACTGGTCAGCCTTGCCAGCCACGCCATTCGTTAACCGTTAGGCTTGTTATCAAAGAAACATGCCGGGCTAGCCACCCCGTCCCCTGGACTTGGCGAGACAAACACGGGCTGTAGAAATGCCCCTTGGCCTTCGCAGAGGCAACACCGTAGTCGAGTCGTACGACCCCGATTGGCCGGGGCTGTTCGAGGTGGAGCGGTGCCGGATCGTGGCGGCGATCGGACACATCGTGGCGGGCGTTCATCACGTTGGCAGCACGTCCATTCCTGGCATGTCCGCGAAGCCGATACTCGACATCGCCGTACTGTTACACGACTTCGATGACGGGGAGCGTTGCATCCGACCGTTGGAGAAAATCGGTTACGCGCACATGGGCGTCATGGATGACATTCCCGGTGACCGCGTGTTCCACAAGGGTAGCGACTTTCCTGGAGAACACCCTGAATTCGCTGGGGAGGGTGAGGTTGCCGGGCTGTCAGACTCCAGAAGGCGTATCCCCATGATCCAAACCCACATCCTCCATATGTACACGCCCGACAACCCCGTCAGAGACAACCACTTCCATTTTCGTGATTACCTGATCGCCCACCCGGGGACAGCAGCCGAGTACGCGGATCTGAAGCTCGCGCTCGCAGACACGCAGCCAAAAGACCGGAGGGCGTACAGCGGGGGCAAGAGGTCGTTCATAAAAGCGGTGCTCGCAAAGGCCGCGAAGGAATTCAGTCCGCAGGGCATCCCAGAATGAACTGCCGCCCCAAACCAATAGATGCCGCCGGGATCAGGCGACTGGTCGAGACCATCGACGAAGTCCCAGAGACCGTCATCCCGTTACACCTGTTGATGCAGGGTATTTGCAAGGTGTACTCAGTCGGAGACCCGGCCTCGCCCAACGCCGCGATTGTTCAGGGCGACAACATGCGCGAGGAGCCCTTTGGTATCGGGAACGACCCGGAGGGGCTATGGGCCTTGTTGCGGCATCTCGACGATTGGAAGGTTGTTGACGTTTCGCCAACGGTCGCTCCCAGGCTTGGGGCGATCATCAGGGAGGCCACCGGGAGGCGCGCCTGGTACTACGACGATGTTTACCACGCGATGACCAGACCCGCGCCGATCATCGAACATCCGGCTGTTCGAGAGTTCACGCGGGCCGACATGGGCCTGCTGGAGGCCGCCGGTGTAGATGGCGCGGGTTTTCGGGGCGGTCTGACCGCCCTGATCGCGCAGGGAACCATCGCCGGCGCGGTGGTAGACGGCAAAATTGTGAGCACGGCCCAAACGGCC
Organism: Dehalococcoidia bacterium; assembly: GCA_034421215.1. Taxonomy (GTDB): domain Bacteria; phylum Chloroflexota; class Dehalococcoidia; order Lucifugimonadales; family Lucifugimonadaceae. Next base: position 98,223 of record DAOUKO010000038.1, on the reverse strand, counting down.
GCCATTACCGAAAGCTACGCCGACATAGGAGTCGCAACAGAAGAACGTTGGCGCGGCCGGGGATTTGCGACTGCGGCGGCATCGATCGTCGCAAGGCGAATACAGGAGACGGGCAGGACTCCGGTGTGGAGTTGCGGCGAAGACAACCTGGCATCCCTGCGAGTGGCTGGGAAGCTGGGGTTTGAGGAGGTCTCGCGCCTAACCTACGTGTTCAGGCAGGTGTAGGCAGGCAATTGATCGGCTTCCAGAACTTTCACCTTGAGGTTCAACCGGCGTGTCTTAGGACATGTTCGCAGACCACTGGGAGATTCACGCCTCCTGACCCTCAACCACCAGTGTGTAACGTTCTTACACAGCCGCCCTTTCTTGACCGGAGGACAAAATGGCCAGAGTGCAATTGGTAATGCCGGACGACGATAAGGAACGCTTCGTCAACCAGGCACGGCGGGAGGGTATGTCGCTCAGCGCCTGGATTCGGGCGGCCGCACGTGAGCGCCTTGAAACGCGCCAGAGCGTTCAGCCGTTCGAGTCTCCGGAAGATGTCTTGGAATTCTTCAGGGAATGCGCGGCCCTGGAAGGCCCCGATAAGGAGCCGGACTGGGAAGAGCACCTACGCGTAGTAAACGAGTCTCGCGGGCGGGGTGCTGCCGCGACGTGATTTTCGTCGACACGGATATTTTCTCGTACGCGGTCGGACGACAACAGGCATTCCGGTCGCCCTATACAAGCAACATGGATACCTCGGGCCATGCCAAATGCTCTTTGCACCAGGAACTCCACCGAATTCACAGGTCGGCGTCGGTGATGACGGATGTTGGTTAGGGTCGGCCAAGGCGATTTATGGCCCGGAACCGGGCGACGACAAATATTCGCTTGCGCCAGCCGGTCACGCCAGAGCCGCCGATGACCATTCGACCGCGGCTCCGAACTCGTCCCGCAAAAGCGTGGTCGTACTCGATTCTCCACAGTCGTTTCGCTCCATCGTAGACTTCGACTGCGCCAATTCGCCTTCAGGGGGTACAGGGACACTGTGGCTTTGTAAGGCCACACGGGGTCATTAGAACGTCGCAACGTGCGGTAGTTAGTGATGTTTGGTGTCACTCACGCGGCCCCCGCAACACCGGATTCCGCATCGAGTCCGGAGCGGCGATGGGGGACGGCCATGGTCCGGTCTGAATTGCCAAAACCTGCGAGGCGGTTGGACGGAGACGACGGGGGATGCTGATAATCGACGGCGACTGCGCATTCATGCTCGGGGCGTTGGAGCGCGACCGGGACTTGACTCTGCCATTAGAGGAAGTCCGAACCGCCCCGACTTCCGGACGAAACTGGGTCCCAAACACTCCCGACTCGGAGGCGCTGGTATCGCTCCCGGAGTTCCGGCGCGGAGGGGTCGCGGTCATCTTGGCGAAGGTGGCCGCGCGGATTTTTCGGCCGGGCAGTCCGATGTGGGGATACCGGACTGGAGACATCGCTTACGCAATGGCCCGGGGACAGGCGGCCTACTACCGGATACTGGAAGCAAGGGGCGAAGCGCGGGTCATCGAGACTAGCGACCAGCTACGCAAGCACATGTTGGAATGGGCCGCGGCCGACGATTACATCCGCCTGCCCGTCGGCATGATCGTGGGCATCGAGGGCGCGGACCCGATCCTGTGGCCTGAGCAGGTCCGCGAGTGGTGGGACGTCGGTGTGCGGGTGGTGAGCCTGTCGCACTACGGGGTCAGCACCTATTCGCACGGCACAAGCACCGGGACCGACGGCGGGCTGTTCGAACCGGCAAAGGACCTGCTCCGGGAGATGGAGGCCCTCGGCATGGTCCTCGACGTTACTCACACGTCGGACGAGTCGGTCAGGCAGGCGCTGGATATCTTTGCAGGACCGGTCGCAGCCACCCACCAGAATTGTCGCGCCCTCGTGCCCGGTGAACGACAGTTCCCGGACGAGTTGTTGCTACGCGTGATCGAGCGCGGGGGAGTGATAGGCACATCGCTCGACGCCTTCATGCTCTACCGGCCCGGAATCGATTGGATGAACATCCCCGCCACGGGGCAGGGCTTTGCCAGGGAAGAGGTCACCCTCGAAGACGTCGTCGACCACATGGACCACGTGTGCCAGCTAGCCGGCAACTCGCTGCACGCCGCGCTGGGCACCGACCTGGGCGGGGGCGTCGGCTGGAGCGGCGCGCCCCACGGAGTGGACTCGGCCGCCGACTACCACAAGATCGCGGTGGTCCTCTCTAGGCGCGGCTACAGCGAAGAGGACATCGTGAACATCATGCACCGCAACTGGCAGCGCTTCTACGAGAAGTGGTTGCCCAGCGGATCTTCATAGAGCACATCAAAGAAATCAGGGGGAGTGGAGAAGAGTATGGACTCCAGGAAGATAGTTCGCATGGCGTTGGAAGAGTACTACGAGGACCTCACCAGGGCGTTGGACGGGCTCACCACGGAAGAACGTCGATTTCAGCCCGGCCCTGAGTCTCACCACATCGACTTCACCGTCTGGCATATGGCCAGGGTCGAAGACAGTTGGATACAGGGTTTCGCCAGGGACGTCGAACCGGTCTGGACTCGCGACGGCTGGTCGGACAAACTCGGGATGCTGCCAAATGAAGGAGGGTACGGGTACTCGGCCGACCAGGTACGCGAGCTGCCCCGCTTCGATCTTGCCGACGTCATCGATTACTACGAATGCGTCCGAAAGGAGACCTTCGCGTATCTCGATACCCTCGATGCCGATGACTTCGACCATGTCCCTGGCCGCGGCTACCAGCCTGAAATGACGATCGGCAAGATGTTCAGCCACCTGATCGTCGAACAGGCGCAGCACACCGGCCAGGTCGCCTACCTGAGAGGCCTGCAGCGCGGTTTGGATAAGTAGGGCGTTCTGCACCCGCATACCCGCGTCAACCCAAACACGTGTCGATCCACGCGGGTCGCCAACCGCGTGCCTTCCGCCGTTTAGCCCAGAGTACAGGCGTCTCTTGTGGACGCCCGTTGCGGCGGCGTACGGGGCCTGCTTCAAATGTCCCCTCCTGTTGCGCGGGAGAGGGTTAGGGTGAGGGCATAGGGTGAAATCGTAAGTCCTTCGATCGATACGACGATTCCGGTTGCCCGACGTGTCGCCCTCACCTCAATCCTCTCCCCCAGGAGAGGAAGTGGTTTAGCCGTGCACGTCCTGCCCGCGCTCGGGGAACCAGGCGGCGCGGGAAGCGGCGTGATGCTCCGAGACTCCTACGCCACCCAGCGCGTTGCGGCGGTGTGGGTGATGCCGTCCGACTCGGTGATGTAGTACGCCGTCAGGATGCTGTCGTCGGGCAGCTGGACGGAGACGGGATAGCCGACGTCGCCCTCCCAGCCGTGGCCGCCTTCGAGGCTGAGACTGCTGGGGTAGCCGCCGTCGTCCCTCAAAACCACCGTGCGGTCCAGGTCCCACGTCCGGCCGCCGTCCTCGCTGAGTACCGCCCGGACACCGCCCGGCTGCCGCCGGTATCCGAAGGCGCACAGGATGCGGCCGTCCCGCAGTTTGAGCAGGTGCGCCGGGTAACCCCAGATAGCGGCCTCCAGCGGGTCCGTCCAGGTGACGCCGCCGTCGTCGGACCACCTCTCGAGCAGGTTTGACGGCCTCCCATCCACCCTTTGGAGGGCGAGCACGCGGCCGGGCGCGGTCTCGACCATGGCGGTCTCGTTCACGTACACCGACAGCAGGTGCGTTCCCATAGGAAGCAGCCGCCACGTGTCGCCGCAGTCTGTAGAGCGCCAGACGTAGTTGTAGTGGTCTCCCCGCGTGTCGGTCGTGTAGACGTGGTACAGGATCGTGCCATCCTCCATGAAGGTCGGCGGCCGGTTGCCGCTGACCTGCGCCATGCCAGGAACTACCCACTCCCGCCGCGTCCAGCTCTTCCCCTGGTCGGTCGACCGCGCGGTGAACAGCTTGTAGCCCCCCACCGATATCATGCCGGCGCCCGGTGGGTGCTCCCGTATCTTGAGGCCCAGCGCCTCGGCCTCGCCCATCCGCTCCTCCGGCCAATACTCCGAGCCCACCGAGCCGGCACACAGGTAGGTCCCGTCCGGCTGCACCAGCTCCATCCGCTCCATCTTCTCTCGCGGCTGGTTGCCGGGCCAGTTGTACCGGACCGTGGGGTCGTCGGTCTGCGTCCACGTGGCGCCATCGTCCCTGGACTCGAAGGCCACCCAGTCGCCAACCGGCTCATGTTGGGCGTGTGTCTGCACGCGGGCGGCCGCCACAAGCCGCCCGTCGGGCAGGATGGCCAGGTTGGGCATGCCCGAATAGTGACCCTCGCGCTTGAAGATTATGCTTCGACGCATGGGCGCCTCCTTTCACGCCATGGGCGCGGTGAACAGAGTCTCGTACCTGGCGCCACCGGGGCCCAGGTGGCTGCGGAATAGGGTGACTCGATTTACGTGAACGTCGAATCCGCGGTCAGGAAGATACGCTTCGAGCCAAGAACGGCCGATCTGGCGAATCATGTACCCCGAAGGGCCGCTGCGCAGGCGGCCGATCGTAACGTGCGGGTGGAAACGCCATCGGTCCACGTCCACACCGGCGTAGACCATAGAGCCTTCGATACGGGCCTGGAGACGCATCAGTCGCTGCACCTCGCCGTCAAACCCCACCCAAAGCGTGTTGGGACGGCGGAGAGACGGGAATGCGCCGGTCTCGCCCAGGCGCAAGTCGAATTCGGAGGACTCCCCAGCCGCGTCCCGTAACAGGAGGGCCGTGTCCACAAGCTGGGACGGCTCCACCTCGCCGAGGAATTTCAGAGTCAGATGGAGTTCCGACGCGCCAACCCACCGCACGTGCCGCCGCCATCGTGACGGCACCTGGTCGCTGAGCGACACGAGGTTGCGCCTGACCCGTGACGGAATTTCCAGGGCCACGAATGTGCGCCAGGTCTCGCCCTCGACGGCTCGGTCGGCCAGACGGGAAAGATGGTCGAGCGTATGAATTTCAGGCTGTCTGGATGCGATGGGTACGGCCCCGTGAAATGGCAGTAAACTTCGACCGGCGATAGTCCCGACCGAAACAGAACCCATTCTCGCAGAAAGAAGCAGGCATGAAGATTACGTCCGTCAAGCCTTATCTCGTACACCCGGGATGGCGAAAGAACTGGCTGTTCGTGAAAGTGGAGACCGACTCCGGCCTCTACGGCTGGGGCGAGTCGTACACGCAGGCGGACCGGGACCGCACCACCGCCATCCACGTCGAGGAACTCGAGCGGTACCTTGTCGGCCGCGACCCGTTCAACATCAAGCACTTCACGCAGATTGCCTACGACGACTACGGCCAGCGGCGCGGGTCTATGGAGATATTCAGCGCGGTGAGCGGGGTCGAACAGGCGATGTGGGACATCGTTGGCAAGGCCCTCGGCGAGCCGGTCTACAGGTTGCTGGGCGGAGCGTGCCGGGACCGGGTCCGCGTATACGCAAACGGCTGGTACTGGGGCGCTGAAACGGAGGACGATTTCGCGCGGGCGGCTGAACGGGTGGTCGAAATGGGGTTCACGGCGCTCAAGTTCGACGCAATGTCCGGGCCGTGGCGGTCATACGTCGATTCCAAGGTGATAGACGAGGCCGCGAAGAAGGTCCGCCGCGTGCGGAATGTCGTGGGGCCGGACGTGGACATGCTGATAGAGATCCACCGGCGTCTCGCCCCGATGTACGCGGTCCAGCTTGCCGAGCAGATCGCCGATTTTCGGCCCTACTGGTTCGAGGAGCCGTGCCCGGCTGAGAACCTCGACGCGCTGGCGGAGATTCGCCAACAGACATCGATACCTGTGGTCACCGGAGAGGCGATCTACGGCAAGTCCGGGTTCGCCCAGGTATTCGAGAAGCGAGCCGCCGACATCATCAACCCCGACGTGGCGAACACCGGGGGCATCCTGGAATTGAAGGAGATCGCCGCGATGGCCGAGCCGCACTACGTGGCGGTGTCACCGCACAACTACAACTCCACGGTCATGGCGCTGGCGTCCACCGTGCACGCATCCGCCGTCATGCCAAACTTCCTGATCACCGAGTACTTCGTCCCGTTCGCGGAGGTCGGCGCGCAGGTCTCGAACCAGTTGGTGCCGGAGAACGGCTTCATCCCATTGCCCGACACGCCCGGCCTGGGCGTAGAAGTCAGCCTGGACGCGCTGGAGGAGTACGCATACCGCCACTTCCCGGCAAGAAGCTTGCCTACGCCGGCGGATGAGGTCATCAGGGGATGACTGCTGTCAGGCGGTAATCACCTCAGACCCTTCGGGGCCGAGGTAGACGGTGTGCTCTTTCCACGCTACGGGAGCGCCGGAGACCTCTACTAGCGGCGCGTAATCCTGCAGGACTCCCTGCCGGATGAGCTCCCGCAGGGTCCTCTCGAACGGTTTCCGGGGCTCGTCGCGGAAGTAACGGCGGGCAACAGGCAGGCCGTTCCACCTGTCTATTGCCTCAACGGCGCTCGGGGTGATCTTGTTCGACGGTTCTGGTTGGCCGGACTTCATAAACACTTCGGCCTTGCCCCTGTCCATCACGTAGCCCTCGCCCGTCGTGACGAACGGTTCGATTGCGAAGATCATCCCCGTCCGGAGACGCGGGCCGCCGCGCTGGGCGCTGTTGGGTATCTGGAAGCCGGAGTGAAGGTCCCAGCGACCGAGGCCGTGCCCCGAAAGGTTGTAGATGGGCTTGTAGCCCCTGCCTTCGATTAGGTCTCCGATGGCCGTGCCGATCGCCCCGACGGTCACCCCGTCCTCAACAGTAGCGATAGCAACGTCAAGCGCCTCGCCCGCGACCCTGATCATGTCTGCCCAACGGCCATCCGGCGAGAGGTCGACGCAGACGCCGGTGTCCACGGGATAGCCGTCGATGTGCGCACCTAGATCGATCTTCACGAGGTCCCCAGCCTTGAAACGGGTGCCGTCGGACGGTGAGGCGCAGTAGTGCGCGGCGATCTCGTTTCGGCTGGTCTGGGCCGGGAAGGACGGCAGCGCGCCCGCGTCGCGCATGCGGGCTTCGATGCCTTCCTGGAGTTCCCGAAGCAGCATGCCAGGCCGTATTTCGGCGGCTGCCCAGTTTCGACAGTCGGAGGTGATTCGCCCCGCCTCCCGGTAGGCTGCCAATTCGTGTGTGTCCATAGTGCCAGGTGGTCCCGTCGCCGCTATTGTCTATCCGACGACGCAAAACGATACCAGCCTAAGGCCTTGGCGTAGTCAATTTAAGAGGGGTACGCGCCCTGTTTAAGGGCAATCGCGCGGGCACGCAGGACAGTCAGCGGTGCGCCCGCGAACAGGCGGCTAATGCGTATCGGCAGGGACGCCGGGAACGCGGAGACGGGGACGGTCAGGAGCGCGAGGCGTTGGTCGGTCGGGGCACGGACCTTAATTCCGGCTCGGTACCCAATCCGTGCGTGGCTTCAACAAGCCACCTTGCGCTGTGCAGGACTATTTTGAGGAGGTTGTTCATTTTGGTTGTTGGGGCAGTGCTTCCGGAAAGTTGGAGGGCATTAAAAAACCCCCGGCGTCACATTCGCAGGGGGTCTGAGCGGTGCACTATTGCCTAACGGCTCAATTCAAGACGCGACTACGTCACCCCCTGCGGGTTTACAGGTACACATACAGGCGCACGTAGTTCTGGCGGAAATCTGATTCACAGCACCCTTAGTGTAACGAACGGCACCCCACGACGCAATTACGTGGCGGCTAATCTTCAGCCATTCCTGCCAGGCCCAGTAAACGCGCGGCGTTTCCACCGAGCACGGCCGCTTCGTCGGACTTCGGCAGACCACCCTTCCGCATTCGTCTCAATGCCTTCGTCTGGCTGACGAGCGGATAGTCCGACGCGAACAGGACCCGCTCAACTCCGCCCGCTGTGACGGCGGCCTGGAATACCGCGGGCCGGTACAGGTATGGGAAGGCCGCCGAGTCGAAATAGACGTTTGCGAACATTGCGTCCACCTCCGGCATGAGCGCGTAGAACGGCATTCCGCCTCCGAAATGGGCAAAGACAAACGTGTTGTGCGGGTAGGCTCGGACCAGCGCTTCCAGCATGTCAGGGGTGACTGTCCCCTTGCCGGGGTACGAATGGCCCACCGGTTCAGAGGCGTGGACCAACGTCGGTACACCAAGTTCCCGCGCCGCGTCGAGCACCGGCGCCAGCGTTGCCAGATCTGCGGAAATGATGCCCTGCGTGTCAGGATGCAACTCGCCGACGCCGTGCGCGCCGGCTTCTACGCAGCGTACGACCTCGTCGACGGCGGCCTGGCCCCACAGGGGGTTGACGCTGCAGAACGGCACAATCCGCGCCGGGTGCTTGCGAGCAGCGTCGAGCGTGTAGTCGTTCGACGCGCGCGCCACGCCGATGTCTGTCCACCCGTAGCCTGCCGCAACGGATACGTCGACCCTCGCCTTGTCCATCTGCTCGACCAACTGGTCGCCGGTGGCCATGCCGCCCTGATCGTCGGTAAACAGCTCGCGCAACGTGGCGTCGAGACTGCGGAATCGCCGGCGCTCGGAACTGAACTCCGGCGGCATGATGTGGGTGTGAAAGTCGATTATCAACGGCCCAGTTAGCCCTGATTGCATCGTGTTGCCTGCTGAGGCCCGCCGGTATACTCGATTACTGGACGAACTGTAGCAAAGGGTCGCCAATCAGCCCGCTCCAGGGTTGAGAGCGCGAGGTACTGAATTCGCAATGACCATCTCCGGCGTGGAAGCGCCCGGCATTCTCACCAAGCCGAACATTCAGCGAGCCGAGCCGACCCTCGGCAAAGTCGCGGTCCTCTACACGACCCCCGAGTCGGTGCTGGAGGACTACGGGCGCCTCATGGAACTGGCCGACTACCGTTCAGCCCTCTTGCCCGGCGTCAAGACGCTGCTCAAGGTCAACATATCCTGGCAGCACTATTACCCCGCCTGCTCCTCCGCGCCATGGCAGATCGAAGGTGTCGTTAACGAACTGCGCCGCGGCGGCTACGAAGACCTGCTGGCCGCTCACAACGGCACGGTTGTGGTGGACCCCGTAGAAGGACGCGTCAACAACCGGCACGCCGCCGTGGAGGACCGGCTCGGGGTGCCACACACGATTCTGGACGCGCCGCCGGTCAAGTGGAAGAGATACCAGCCGACTGGCGAGATGCTGGTCCTGGACGACATCTACAAGGACGGGCTGTACGTGCCCGACATCCTGCCCGAGACCAACATCGTTCAACTTCCGACCGTGAAGACGCACGTATTTACGACGATGACGGGCGCGCTGAAGAACGCGTTTGGAGGCCTGCTGCACCGCTACAGGCACTGGACGCACTCGGTAATCCACGAAACGCTGGTCGACCTGTTGCAGATCCAGCGGGAGATCCACTCCGGCCTTTTCGCCGTCATGGACGGGACATTCGCAGGCGACGGGCCCGGCCCACGGGCGATGCGAATCCACACCAAGAACGTCATCCTGGCCAGCGCAGACCAGGTGGCGATCGACTCCGTTGCGGCGTCGATGATGGGCTTTGACCCGATGAGCCTACCGATGATTCGCATCGCCCACGAGCGCGGGCTGGGTGTCGGGAATCCCTCCGAGATAGAGATGGTCGGCGACGACGTGGCGGGCGTCGACTGGCAGTTTTCTGCCAACGAAAGCACGTTTGCAAGCCGCGGCCAGCACATGATCTACCACGGGCCGCTGAAACCGTTGGAAAACCTGTTGCTCAGGTCGCCGTTGGTGCCCTGGGCGTTCTGGGCGTCAAACGTCTACCACAACGACTTCTGGCTGCGGTTCATCGGACGCAAGCGAGTGCGTGAAGCGATGAACACGCCGTGGGGCCGGCTCTTCCAGCAGTACTGACCTGCGGGCCGGCCAGCGCAGGCCTACGCACCTGGAGGCGGGTGCCCATTGCCGGGCGGCGGCAGCCCCACTTCGTTGGTGTAAACGCCCAGGTCGCGTCCCTGGTGAACGTGGAGCACGAAGTCGTCGCGCTGCAGGCCAACCGCATCGATGATGTTCTCGTCGACGATCGACACGATTTCCTGGATGCCTTCCTGAGTGAGGCTTTCGGCCACGGTGAGAGTGCCGTGGACCATGGCGCTCGTGAAGTGCAGGTCCAGCCGTCCGACGTGCCCGCTCTCTTCGAGGATCGTGTAGCACTCGGAATACGGGGTCCTGCATTCCCGTTCGAAGTAGAAGTTCGCCATGTCCGTCATTTGGGTCTACCTAGAAATTGGGCATCCGCTGGGGAGAGGCCGCCTCCAGGCCTACGTCCTGACCTGTCCGTCGCCCCTTACGACCCACTTGTAACTTGTCAATTCCCTCAGCCCCATGGGTCCCCTGGCGTGCAGCTTGTTCGTGCTGATCGCGACTTCCGCCCCCAGGCCGAATTCGCCGCCGTCGTTGAAGCGGGTGGAGGTGTTCGCAAATACGGCTGATGCGTCCACCTTCGAGATAAAAGCCTCGGCGGTCGCGACGTCTTCCGTGACTATGGCCTCGGAGTGACCCGAGCCGTACCTGGCGATGTGTGACAGGGCATCGTCGACACCGTCCACGATTTTTACGGAGGCGATCAGGTCGAGGAACTCCGTCCCGTAGTCCTGATCGGTTGCCGCTTTGTAGTCAACCCCGTTGTTGCCGGTGTGCAGTATCGACAGTGCCCTGCGGTCGCATCTCATCTCCACGCCATGCCCGGCGAACTCCCTGGCCAAGACCGGCAGGAAGTCGCTCGCCACCCCGGCGTCGATCAAGACCGTGTCCAACGCGTTGCACACTGTCGGGCGCTGCACCTTGGCGTTGACCACTATCACACGCGCTTTGTCGAGGTCGGCTGCCGAGTCGACGTATGTATGGCATACGCCGATGCCGCCTGTGACCGCGGGCATGGTCGCCGTCTCCGCCACGAAGTGGACCAGTTCCGCGCTGCCCCGCGGCACCATTAGGTCAATCTCATCTTTCATGGCGAGCATTTCACGAACGAGCGCACGGTCGGTGGACGCCACGAACTGCACGGCGTCGGCAGGCAGGGCGCCCGAGTCGAGGGAATCGGTGATGATGCCCGCCAACGCCCTGTTGGTGTTGAAGGCCTCTTTGCCCCCCCGCAGGACGACAGCATTGCCGGATTTGAGGCAGAGGGAGGCGATATCCACCGTCACGTTGGGACGGCTTTCGTAGATCGTGCCGATGACGCCGAGCGGAACGCGGACCCGTTGCACCTGCAAGCCGTTCGGCCGTGTCGTTTCGTCGAGTACCTCCCCGATTGGGTCAGGCAATGCGGCGATGACTCCCAGGGCATCCGCCATGTCTCCAACACGTTGTTCGTTCAACGTCATGCGTTCGGTGATGTGCTCGCCCAGACCGGCGCGCTCCGCCTCTTCGAGGTCTACGGCGTTGGCGTCCAACACTTGCCCGCAACGCTCTTCCAACGCCGCAGCGGTGGACAACAAGGCGTCGTTGCGCTCTTCAGTGGAGGACGTGGCCAGTTCGCGGCTTGCGGCCCGCGCCTTAAGCGCCTGTTCCTTGAGTGTGGCGGACGTTGTCAACAGGGTTCTTCGCTATCTCGTGCGGTTGGAAGGCAGTGCCATAAGACGAATATACGTGATTGAGTTGGGTGCGGCCTGTTCCAACGCGGGTCGCCCGCGGCATTCGCTTGACGGCCGTCCACACGCTTCCGTTCTCCCAGTATTCCTAACTGAGGACTATGTTCAGAGCCCGAAGCATCGTGAACGTATCGACATATTCGATGCCAAATTCCTCGCAAACCTCGGGGATCTTGACGCTGTTTCTGGCATGAGGCGCAGGCAGTTCCTGCGTAACGACCACCCCTCGGCATGCGATGGCAAAGGCTACCAGCCAGCCGTCCGCACCTGAAGCGAACCTGTGCTTTGCCGCGGTGGTGTACTGGTCTCTATCTGCCACCCACGCCATAATGCGTGCATAGGCCTCGACAACGTCCTGTCGATTAGTCGAAGCAAAGGCATCCTTGAATTCGGTGTTTGCCCAATCGGCCAGATCATCGCTTCCTCTATCCAACTCTTGCTTAACCCAGTCGATGCTCTTGACCAGGCCGGCGGCCGCGTAGTGTTGCAGGCTTCTCCAAAACCCAGGCGCCAGATCAAAGGCGTAGTAGCGACGGGCGGCCTCCATAAAGACGTTTGCATCGAGGACGTAAACCGGGCTACCCATATGCAGCAGCTCAGCTGCCCTTTTCGATGTGGTCTGCGTACGCCTCGAATGTATTCCCGTACAGCCCAGTAAGCCGATAGGCTTCTGAGTAGAGCAGACTGCCCTCTCGTGTGGCCTGGACTACCGCGGCGGCAAATGGCCGACCAACCCTGAAGTCCTGGTTGGAGTAGAAGTTGCCGCCTCCGGATGGCGCTATGGTCCGGCGACCCTGGGATTCCCGATAGAAGTCCCAGAATTCGTCCCTGGCGATCAGGTTCAGGTCCAAGGCCCGGCGCGCAGCAACTAATTCGCTGACCTTAAAGCGACCGGCTATCGCCTGAAATCTCTTGTCTGTTACCCGGATTTCATGCCATGCATCGCGTAGAACTTCAGAAGGTACGAGGAATTCTGCCGCCGCCTGGTTACAGAGTTTTTCAGTCGGGTCATTTGCGGGTTGCATGCCGCGGAGATCGAACGCCGCACTGCTACCAAGGAACAGATGGGCCAACTCGTGAGCCAGTGTGAACATCTGCGCCGATTTGGCATCGGCGTTATTCACGAACACAAGGGGCGCATAGTCGTCGACAAGGACGAAGCCGCGAAACTCGCCGGGGTCGAGTTTGCGACTCGTGTTGTTGCCAACCACGCCGTTGAAAACCACCAGAACGCCGCTGTCTTCCAAAGCTCGCCGCAGCCCGGCGAGGGCGTCTGTCCACGTGGAATGCCCGACAGCCCAATTTGCGTTCATTCCAATTGTGGACCGCATGCGGTCCGCTATCTCAATCGGTCCACATCCCTCCCTGGCTGAACCAACAAAATCGAGCCCTCCTTGTCCCTGTTCCAACAAGAACTCCCGCATCCAGGCTTGGCGCAATTGCATCGTGTGGACCGTCTCGATCAGGTCGGGACTTGGCCTGACCGGAGTCCGATCACCCTGAGTTCTGAAGTGGTTGATAGGGAGGTTGTCAGCCGGTGGTTCTTTCAACAGGAGGTAGCCAAGTGGGGTGAACGTGGCCTTTGCCAGGGATTCCAGTTGGCGGAGCGTGGGTTGCCTTGAACCGTTTGCCCACTCTTGAATTCGCGGGAACTTTTGTTCAAGCGAATCGAAATTTCGCCCGGAACGGCTTACCGCCCAATACAAGACGCTTTCGGTTATTGCGACCCGGTTCATGATGATGTCCCGGTGGACAGGTTCAAACGTTGGATTTGCGGCTATCCTACGCTGCCGTGGGGAATAGCTGCGCAGTATTCGAATCGGCGAAGACCAGCCAATTCAGTTTCGCCGAGGTCTGTTCAGGTCAAACCACCGCCATGTTGTCCCGGTGGACCACTTCGGGGCCGTACTCGCGGCCAAGGAGGCCGCGGACCTCTCCCGACTTGTGGCCCTTGATGACGGCAAGATCGTCGGAACCGTAGTTCGCGACCCCCCAGGCGACGACTTCGCCGCCGGCATCCTTGATGGCGATGATCTCCCCCCGGCCGAATACACCTTCCACGCCGGATATTCCTGCGGGCAGCAGGCTCGTGCCGCCGTTTCTCAACGCCCCGGCGGCCCCGTCGTCGACAAGGACTCCGCCTCGGTGCTCTGTGACCCCGGTGAGCACCCAGCGTTTACGGCTTTCCATGTGCGACGCATTGCTAGTAAATCGCGTACCCAGCATCTCCCCTTCGTAAAGACGAGGGAGAACGTTTTCAGTCCTGCCGGAGGCGATGACCACCTCGGTGCCCGATGCGGTCGCCAAACGCGCCGCCTCCACCTTGCTTGCCATGCCGCCCCGGCCGCGGCCGTCCCGTGAATCTCCGGCGATCTGAACGACCCGGTCGTCAATCTCCTTTACCTCGGGGACAAACCGGGCTTCCGGGTCTATGTCGGGGTCGGCGGTAAACAGGCCGTCCATCTCGCCGAGGAGAACGAGCAGGTCGGCGTCTATCGAATTGGCGACCATCGCCGAGAGACGGTCGTTGTCACCGTAGGAACCGCCCTCCAGTTCGTCTACGCCCACCACGTCGTTTTCGTTGATGACGGGAATTGCGCCGATCTCCATGAGGGTTTCGAGCGTGTTCCGAAAGTTCAGGTAACCCAGGCGGTTCTGCAAATCGCCGCGAGTGACCATCGCCTGGGCCACCGTGTCGCCATGGGCGCTGAAGAGCCGTTCGTACATGTGCATCAGCCGGGCCTGGCCGATTGCGGCCAGAGCCTGGCGGTACGCCAGCGTCCAACGATTGAAGCGGCCGACCTGCCCGCGTCGCGTGATCGCCTCCCGGCCGAGTGCGACGGCGCCGGAAGTCACTATCAGGACCTCGCAGCCTCTACGCCGGACTTCGGCGACCTGGTCGACCAGTGAAGCGGCAACGCGCTCATCAAGGGTGTCGCGACCGCCGGTCAGCAGGTTTGTCCCGAACTTGACGACGATTCTGTCCGGTGTCTGCCGGTCCTCGGCTTGAGCGGCCCGTTTTTCGGCGCGTGCCTTCGCGGTCAAGAAGGACTCCAGGGGGTCATTGGTGCGGCCAACTGCCTGTATTATATCCGCAGAAGGGGGTCCCGCTCCGGCAGCCTTCCGGCTTGCGAACGGGACAAAATGTGGCCAGGCCAGCGTGTTCGCTCCTGGCCGTTTCGGCGTTGAGGATGGAATTGGCCCTGCTGCCGCATCCGGTAACTGAATGACTCTAAGAGGTCTTCTCCCCCTGCTGACGCGCAATCGGCAGTTCGGAGAACTCATCGACACACTTCGCCTGGGAACAGGTCGAGAGGCAATCGTTGCGCCCGACCCTGCTACCGCATACCTGGTAGCGGCGATCTGGCGCGAGTTCGGCGCGCCCCTGGTGGTCGTCACCCCCAACCCGGAAGCGGCCCGCAGGCTGGCCGACCAACTGGCAGTTTGGCGGGACGATGGGCCGGTGTTCCAGTTCGCAGAAACGGAAAACATCCCGTTCGAGCACTACGTTCCGGACTTGCTCAGCACGCACCAGCGTTTGCAGGCCCTTTCCGCGCTCATCAGTCCTCCGGGTGACGGGACGCCCGTGGTCGTCGCGTCAATACAGGCGGTGGCGCAGTCAACGATCGACCGAGCGACATTCGACAAGGCGGAAAGCTCCTTGCGCGCCGGAGATGTTGTGTCACCAGCCGAGCTGGTCCGGCGGTGGACCGATGTCGGTTACAGGATAGAGCCGACGGTCGAGGTACCAGGGTCGGCTAGCCGCAGGGGCGGCATCCTCGACGTCTTCCCCGTCACGTCGGACCGGCCCGCGCGCATTGATTTCTTCGGAGACGAAGTAGAGAGCATCAGGCTCTTCGACCCCGACACCCAGCGGTCGACCGGGGCCGTCGATTCGATCACCATCCCCCCGGCACGGGAGACACTGCCGACTATCGCCAACGAATCACGCGTAGAGAACCTTTTGCGGTCGTTGGACCTGGACCGGTGTATTCCCGAATTGCAGCGACGCATCCCGGCCGAGTTGGGCCAGGCCCTGCGGGGCGAACTGACCGATCGGCTCAGCTACTACTCCGGGTTCTTCAACGGAGGGTCTCTGTTCGATTATCTGCCTGACGATTCTTTGCTAGTCGTCCTGCGCCCCACGGGAGTGTCTGAAGCGGCACGCACCACGGACGGCCGCTTGTCTGCCCTGCGCGAGCGCAAGGAGCGACGAGGCGAAGCGCCGCGCCGCTTCCCGCTACCACACATCGAGTGGGGTTTTTTGGCTGACTCGATGTCGGGCCGGTCACGCCGCCTGGACATATCCCCGTGGGGGGTGGGCTCGTCGAACGGACAGTCGGAAGAAGGCGAAAAGATTGACTCTGTACCGTCATTGGCGGCGGTTGGTGCTGGTCACATCGAAGACATGACGCGCCTGCCGTTGGAGCCTGCGCCGCTGGCAGGCCGGAGCATCGACCGCGCCTTAGAACTGGCGGGCCACGGGAGCAACACTGGCCGCAGGTACGTGTTCATGACGAACCATGGCCTGCGCGTGGCCGACGTGGCGAGGGAACACGGCCTGGATGCCCGCGTCGAATTTGGCCTCGACGAACCACCCGACGCGAGCGCGGTCAGAATCGTCCAGGGACACCTGCGGCAAGGATTCACGCTGGGCGGAAAGCCCGGCGACGGTTTCACACTCCTGACGGACCACGAGATATTTGGCGTGACCAAGGAACGCCGACGCGTACGCAGGCGCCACGTCCGCAAGGGGCCGCTGCTGGAGCAACTCAAGCCGGGTTCTTTCGTCGTCCACGTGGAGCACGGCGTGGCGAGGTTTGCCGGGACGCACGTGATGGACTCACGCGACGGGCGGGAATTCCTGGTCCTGGAATACGCCGACGAAGATAAGCTCTACGTGCCGACCGATCACCTGGACCGCATCCAGTTCTACCACGGCTCGGGGGACGCGCACCCAAGGCTCACGAGGTTGGGCACGCAGGAGTGGAACCGTGCGAAGGCCCGGGCCAGGCGTGCGACGGAACAACTGGCCGGCGAGTTGATGGCCCTTTACGCCGCTCGATCAGTGGTTGAAGGTTTCCGGTGTGAACCGGATACGCCGTGGCAAGACGCGCTGGAGGCCAGCTTCCCCTTCGAGGAAACACCGGACCAACTCACAACGATCGACGCCGTCAAGGAGGACCTGATCGCCTCTCAACCGATGGACCGATTGGTGTGCGGAGACGTCGGCTACGGCAAGACTGAAGTGGCGCTGAGGGCCGCATTCAAGGTGGTCCAGTCGGGCCGCCAGGTCGCCATCCTCGTTCCCACTACGGTCCTCGCCCAGCAACACTTCTCCACGTTCACAGAGCGGCTCGCGCCGTATCCGGTGAGAGTCGAGATGCTGTCGCGTTTTCGCAGTCCCGCGGACCAGAAGTCGGTGGTCGCCGGACTTGCCACCGGCGAGGTGGACATCTGCATCGGGACCCATCGCATCCTGCAACGTGATGTGGCGGTCAAGGACCTCGGCCTCGCCGTAATCGACGAGGAACACAAATTCGGGGTGACGCACAAGGAACGGCTCAAGCAGTTGCGGACGCAGGTCGACGTGCTCACGCTGTCGGCGACTCCGATACCGCGCACGCTACACATGGCGTTGGCCGGTGTTCGGGACATGAGCACTATCGAAACTCCGCCTGAAGAGCGGCTGCCGATCAAGACCTATGTGTCGGAGGAGAACAACGATCTTGTGCGCGAGGCCATCCTGCGCGAACTGGACCGGGGCGGGCAGGTCTTCTATCTGCACAACCGTGTCCGGACGATAGAACGCGTTGCCGCGCACATCCAGCGCCTGGTCCCTGAGGCCCGCATCGGCATAGGGCATGGTCAGATGCCCGAGGATGAGCTGGAACACGTGATGTCTGACTTCTCCGAGCGCGAGTTCGACGTGCTGGTGTGCACAACGATCATCGAGTCAGGCATCGACCTGCCCAACGTCAACACGCTCGTTATCGACAGGGCCGATATGTTCGGGCTGTCACAGCTGTACCAGGTGCGCGGGCGCATCGGCCGGGGAACGAACCGGGCCTACGCCTACCTGATGGTGCCGCGCGGGAGGCAGCTATCGGAGACCGCCGAACAGCGGCTCAACACGATCCTTGCCGCCACCGAGTTGGGCGCCGGCTTCCAGATTGCCATGCGGGACCTGGAGATCCGCGGCATGGGGAACATACTGGGCGCCGAGCAGAGCGGGCACATAGCCGCGGTGGGGTTCGACCTGTACTCGAAACTGCTCGCCGATACCGTCCGGGACCTGAAGTCCGGCACCGACCCGACGCGAAACTCCCCGGTCGAGTTCTCAACGGTGCGGGTAGACCTGGGCCTTGACGCCCGCATACCGGACAGCTTCATAGAAGACCTTGCACAACGCCTACTCGTGTATCAGAGACTGGCGAGAATGCACTCGAAAGACGAGATCGACGACCTTCGGGAGGAGTTGTGGGACCGTTTCGGACCGGTGCCGCGGAATGTCGACCTGCTGCTCGACGCGGCGCGCATCAGGACGCTGGCGGAGCAATCGGGCATCGATTCGGTTGTGGCCATGGAAGACACGTTGACCCTGACCCTCAAGGAGCCCACAGGCGGTGCGCGCAATGCCTTGCAGCGCGCGCTAGGGCGGGGCGTCCGCGTCGGACACATGCAGGTACGCGTCGACATCGACCGCGATGCCGACAACTGGCTGGAAGAGTCGCTGGCGGTGATGGAACAGGTCAGGCTGTTCCGAGACCGGATGTTGAGCCTTTCGGCGCCTGTTTAGCGGACAGTGTCTGGACCTGTCCATCCTCCCGGAGGCGCCGGGTTCGCCGACCCTTAGTTCGGCCGGCGCGCCCAGTTACGGATAGACGCAGCGTGATCAGCGTCTGTCGTGCATAACAGTGGACGAGAGATTTGGGCTGCGCATCCCGACCGTCGGGGGGCCGCCCGACCTTGACGGGGCCTCTCCCATGACCGCACGCACGTCAGGGTGTTCGTGATTCAGGCGTATGGCAGTTACCGGGAACTCCGGCGACCGCGTGTTTGGCACCTTGTAGGTCAGGATGGCGCCGTCGTCGATCGCTTCGCCGATTTCTCGGCTCCGGGTTTCCAGTGAATCGGTCCAGGCGTACTGCTCAGCCGGCAGGAACAGGTCTCGGAACCACTTGAGCGACACGAACTCGAAGCCCTCCCGCCTTCCTGCCCGCTGCAGGGAGCGGATTAATTCGTAACGGTTTTGCTGCCACAAGTTGCCGCGATCGTCGTAGGCGTCTTCCTCCACGTACTGCGATTCTTCCGCCTCGTAGATCGGTTCCTCTTCCTCGTAGTCGGAGTCCTCCCCGAATTCGGGCTCTGCGACGGTTTCAGGCGATTCGTCGAACCTGATCCTGATCTCACCGACGTTGTTGGGGCGCCAACTTTCGGTGTCGGCCCCGTCATGAATCTTGAAGCCGTCCTCGATGAAGTCCACCTTCACGGAGCATCCCTCCGCCTGTGGTAAGTAGGCCGGCAGAATGACTGCCAACATCTCTTCCAGCCTTATTCGCGAATCGTTAATAGTCGACATTCGCCAACCTCCAATAGAGTTTTCAAGTCAAACAAAGCAGCTCCACTAGCCAATCAAAGGAGCCAAGCCAGATATTACAACAATGCGGAGGGCAACTATGCGCGTCCGGAAAACCAGCCTGGCGGGGCGCCGCGACGAGCCTGTCTCAATAGTCCCCTCTCCCGTTCGCGGGAAAGGGTTAGAGCCTGCCCTGTACTCGATACGGGGGTGAGGGCATAGGGTGAAAACGTAAGTCCCCCAATTCGATACGACGATTTCGGTTGTCCGACGTCGCGCCCTCACCTCAATCCTCGCCCCCAGGATAGGAAGTAGTTTAGCCGCGCGACTTATGAGACGGGCTCCGACGAGTCCTCCCTTCGGCTGCGGACCCGTTCCAGGCGCCAAACCAGGGACCGAGCGCACTTCGGGTTCCCCCGGACCTCGCCTCGGGCCTTCAGCGCCAGTGACTGACGGCCCGCCGTGTTACGTGGCGAGACATCCGTTATTGACACGTTAATGCCGCCTGATTACTATTTTCGTTAGCAGTCTGAACGGGCGGCTGCTAATTCCCGTTCAAGGCTGATTTGGATCGTCCGTTTTAGTTCGGCGGCAAGAGCCGCGGTAACTGCGCGCGAGCCGCGCGAACAGGCGAACAGCACACATAGTTCGAGGAGGAGCACACAGTGGGACTGAATTTGAGACCACTTGGAGACCGGTTGGTTGTCGAACCCAATGAGGAAGACGCTCAGACCAGCCCGGGCGGGATCATCATTCCTGACACGGCGAAGGAAAAGCCCCAGAAGGGGACAGTCGTAGCCGCAGGACCAGGTCGCACGACCGACGAGGGCAAGGTCATCGAGTTGCCCGTCAAGGTTGGAGACGTGGTGATCTACTCCAAGTACGCCGGGACCGAGTACACCGAGAACGGCACAGACTATCTGATCGTCCGCGAAAGCGACATTCTGGCGATAGCCGGCTAGGGCCGCGCCGCCGCAGTATCGCAGTCAGCAGATGAAGGCTGCGCAAGCAAGCAAAGGGTAAGAAAATGCCAGCAAAACAACTCAGTTTCGGCACGGACGCGCGGACCCGCCTCAAGCAGGGTATCGACACGCTCGCCGACACAGTGAAGGTCACGCTTGGTCCGAGAGGCCGAAACGTGATTCTCGACAAGAAGTTCGGTCCCCCGCAGGTGTGCTCCGACGGAGTCACCATCGCCAAGGAGATCGAGCTCGAGGACTCATTCGAAAACATGGGCGCGCAACTCCTGAAAGAGGCGTCCAAGAAGACAAACGACGATGCCGGTGACGGCACGACAACCTCCACGGTGCTGGCCCAGGCCATCATCCAGGAGGGCTTCAAGATCGTGGCGGCGGGCGCCGACCCCATGGGCGTCAAGCGTGGCCTCGAGCGGGGCATGGCCACCGTTCGCGAGTCCATCAAGGACCTGTCGACTCCCGTGGTGGGACGCGAGCAGATCGCCAACGTGGCGGTCCTCTCCTCCCACGACGACGAGATGGGCAACCTGATCGCCGACGTGATGGACAAGGTCGGCAAGGACGGCGTCATCACCGTCGACGAGTCCAAGGGCCTGGCCTACGAGACGGAATACGTAGAGGGCATGCAGATCGACCGCGGTTACATCTCGCCCTACTTCGTTACCAACTCAGACCGCATGGAAGCGGTACTGGACAACCCCTACATCCTGATCACCGACAAGAAGATCTCGGCCGTCGCCGACATCCTTCCAGTGTTGGAAAAGGTGTTGCAGACCTCCAAGAACCTCGTCGTCATCGGTGAAGACATCGAGGGCGAGGCGCTTGCCACCCTGGTGGTAAACAAGCTGCGCGGCACGCTCAACGTCGTTGCGGTGAAGGCCCCCGGGTTCGGTGACCGCCGAAAGGCCATGCTGCAGGACATCGCCATCCTGTCCGGCGGAACGGTCCTGAGCGAAGAGATCGGCCGCAAGCTCGACTCTGCCACGCTCGACGACCTCGGCCGCTGCCGACAGATCGTCGTCAAGAAGGACGACACCACGTTCGTTGACGGCTCCGGCAGTGAAGCCGAAATCACCGGCCGAATGACCGAGATTCGAGCGCAGATCGAGGACACGACCTCGGACTACGACCGCGAGAAGCTGGAAGAGCGGCTCGCCAAGCTGTCCGGCGGCGTCGCCATCCTGCGAGTCGGGGCTGCGACCGAGATCGAGATGAAAGAGAAGAAGCAGCGGGTGGAAGACGCCCTGGCTGCCACCAGGTCGGCTGTCGAAGAGGGCATCGTCCCTGGCGGCGGCACGATCCTCATCCGCGCCTCGGCGGCCATCGGCGACATGAAGGCAGATGACCAGGACGAGCAGTCCGGTCTCGACATTCTGCGCAGGTCCCTGCTGGCGCCGGTCCGCATCATCGCAGGTAACTCGGGCCACGAGGGCGCAGTCGTGCTGGCAGACGTCCAGGCGAACAGCGGCAACTACGGGTTCGACGCGCAGATCGGCGAGTCCGGCGACATGATCGAGATGGGCATCGTCGACCCGGCGAAGGTCACCCGAGCGGCGGTCGAGAACGCCGTTTCAGTGGCAGGCATGATCCTGACCACCGAGGCGCTGATCACCGACGAGCCGGAGCCGGTCCCGCCACCCATGCCCGGCGGACCTCCCGGCGGCGGAATGGACTTCTAGTCCAAAGTTCCCAAGCACGGAACCAACAAGGGCCGCCCGATTTGGGCGGCCCTTTTCGCGTGAAGGATAGCCAGACCTTCACGCTGTTTCGATCTGCTCGTAAGAAACCAGGTCGCCGACATGACACGCCGCCCGCCAATGTTGCGTCGGGGCAGTAACATCATGTTGGGCGCTACGCCTGACCTGTCAGTACGGGCGCATGAGCCCGGGAGTTGAGCATTTATGGACCTGGTACTCGCCGGCCTGTTAGGGGCGATTGCGGTCGGCGCGGTTGCCACCATCCTCGTCTTGCGGATCCAGCGCAGGACGCAGCAGCTAGTCGCGGATACGGCTTCACTGCGCGCCGAATTGGGCGCGGAGCAAGAAAAGCACAAGGACGCCGCGGCACAGGCGACTGAGGCTGAGCAACTGAAGGTCGCCAATGCGCGCCTGGAACAGCAGCTCAAAGACACGGCAGAGTCGCTTGGTCAACGCGACGAACTCGAAAAGCGCTTTGCCGACACCTTTGCGGCATTGTCTTCCAAGACGCTGGAGAACCAACGGAAGAGTTTCCTCACGACGGCCGATGAAAGCCTGAAAGCCCGCGAAAAGGCAGTCGGCGAACTGGTCAAGCCCCTGTCGGAGAAGATCGAGACGCTGGACAAGGCGGTGGCCAGGCACTCCGGCGAACTGGGCAGCCAGATCAAAAACGTCCTCCAGTCGAACAGGGGGCTTGAACTGCAGACTCGGCAACTCAAGGACGCCCTTTCCAAACCGCAGGTGCGCGGCCAGTGGGGAGAGATGCAGGTGGAGCGCGTGCTGGAACTGTGCAACCTGGTCAAGGATATGCACTACACGACGCAGGACCCAGACGGCAAGGGCGGCAGGACCGACTTCATCGTCCACATGCCCCACAACCGGGACATCATCCTGGACTCCAAGGTGCCTTTGACCGCGTATCTCGACGCCGAAGAGGCTGAATCACCGGAAGACCGGGAACGGCACCTCGACAGACACGCCCTGCTCGTCAGGGGCCATGCGGACGATCTGTCGAAGAAGGACTACCCGCAGTCCCTCAAGGCAACGGCCGATTTCGTGGTGATGGTGCTGCCCGAGTTCGCCCTGCCTCCCGCGCTCTCGCGATACCCCGACCTGCTCGATCGCGGCCTGCAGGGCAACGTCATCATCGTCACCTACTCGACGTTGGGCGCGCTGCTGAAGTGCGTCGCCCTCAGCTGGCAGGAAAGGCAGATAGCCGACGAAGCGCAGCGAATAAGCGAGCTTGGCAAAGAACTCCACGATCGCTTGATCACGTTCGCCGAACACATGTCGGGCATGGGCAGAGCGCTCAACACGGCGGTGAGCCGGTACAACGAAGGCGTCGGATCGATGGAGTCCCGCGTGTTGACACAGGCGCGCAGGTTCCGCGATCTTGGCGTTTCCACGACCCGGGAATTGCCCGAGCTACAGTCCATCGACGCAACCCCGCGAGCGCTCCGGCAGGGTCAACGAGACGAAAGCCACGACGACGACGAATAAGGGCCGTCGGCCGCTGCCTCAGTAAATCAGATCTGGCCCCCCGCTCAGATCCGCTGAAAGAGAGACTCGGGGACACCTGGCATCGAGTCATCAATTGGGAGTGGCCACGCGGCAAGGCAGGTGTTGACGGATGATTCTCGGGGGATTATTGTAATTGCAATCGATGCAAATGACTTCGTAATGATTTCAAGCCGTCATGGAGTATTTTCGATGACCCAAATCACTACTCGGGTACCTGATGAACTGGCCGCCTCGCTGGACGCGGCGGCGGCGCGGCTCAATAGGAGTCGCGCCAACGTGGTACGCCAGGCGCTTGAAATGTATCTACAGGACTTCGATGACCTCTCCGTAGCATTGGACCGGCTGCGTGACCCTTCAGATCCGGTCCTAGACTGGGATGAGGTCAGGCGTGAGTTACTCGATTCGGATTAAACGCAGCGCGGCGAAAGAACTTTCTCGTCTTCCAGCGCGGGCGAGGCGTCTCGTCATCCGAGCGATTGACAGGCTTGGCGAGCAGCCCCTGGCGGGCAGCCCTCTCAAGGGAGGACTGCGGGGATTGCGCCGCATTCGAGTGGGCGACTACCGGGTCGTGTATGAACTCCTCGATGACGAAATTGTCGTGCTCGTGGTCCGAGTTGCCCACCGCAGGGACGCCTATCGGCGCGTGTAGCGCAGGCCGTCACGCATGATCCGGCGGGCGTACACGGGCATCACCCTGGTATTCGTAGGAGACGCAAGAGCTACACGCCATCCACTGCTTGAGATTCACCGTTGACTCGTAGTTGAAAAACTGAGCCTGGCCCGCCGGCCATTTCAGCGGACAGGTACTGGTGGACACTCAGGTCCCCTGCATGGGCGACTCGGGGCCGTCAGGCGCCGGGCTGGCCAGGCTTTCGTACAACCTGGTCATCCCATTCAGCCAGCTCGCCTGCACTTCCGGGGTCCACGAGGGATCGAAGTCGGGGTACTTTTCGAGAATTCGCTGCGCCAACACGAGGCTCGGGTGAGCCGCCGCCGACACCGGTGCCGTGGTCGGTGGCGGCGTCCGTTCGCCATGCGCGGCGGCCCGGTTGGCCCGCGGCGCGGATTGCCGGCGGGAACCGTGCCTACCGGCGGTGATGTACTGGGACAGCTCAATCCCGGCGTCCCGTGACGCCTGGATGAAGAACGCCTCGCATTTGGCCAGCACACCTTCCCGGGCGCCGAACTTTCTGAACGCCTCGTGGAATTGGGCCCGTGTCGCTCGCGCCAGGTCGAGCTCGAACACCGGACTGTAGAAGCGCTGCAGCACCTCTCGAAGCGCCTCTCGTCGTTCGCGGCCCTCAGCAAAGACCAGTAGTTCCAATTCCCTCTGCGGCCGTCCTTCACCGTCTACGAGGTCGAGCACCCTGAGGGCGGTCATTAACTGCGATCCGGAACTGCCGGAAAAGCGACTTCCCCACACACTTCTGTCTATCCGGTCCGGAATACCGTCCGATAGGAATTCCAAAAAAGTTCGGAATGTCCGATAAGGGACATAAGGTGGGACGGCTCTGGTGCGCTCTTGCATGGCTCAACGAATTCAGTAACCCGGGGTTAGCGGCGTGTTCCGGGATTTGGTCCGCTCAACATATCCCCGACTGATTCCAAAGTCAATTTGCAGCCGGAATGTCGAATTTCCCCTGACGGGACAGTTCCAGACAGTTTTTGAAACTGCTTTTGCGAATTACGAACATAAATTTCGCAGAAACCGTATGGCTGGTCCATCTGCTAGACCAAATTTTGTCCGCCGAAATCGGCGCGGAGATCACATTGATAGTACCCATCGAACAGATATTTCCCGACCCTGACCTACCGAGCGAACCTGCGGCCACCCGGGCCGCGGAACGACATCGAGGCCGGGCTTCCGAAACGCCCATCGTGCAGCCGCTCGCAGAGGGCGGATACGTGCTCCTGTCAGGCAGGCGCGGCCTCAAAGCTGCCAGGGAAGCCGGGGCTACGGAGGTAGAAGTCAAGGTCCGAGAGAATGTCACCCGGCAGGAACGCCAGGAACTACGCCTCTCGGAGCAGTACCACAACGGTCTCGTCCCTCCGATGGTGATGGCCAAGGAGTTTTACACCTACCGTAAATCGCACGACATTACCCAGCAGGAATTGGCGAGGCGCACGGGTATCACACCAGGAACGATTCACCACTACGAAAGCCTGATTCGCACCCTGGATCCCCGGCTCGGGAAGAGAGTGGACGCCGGCGACCTGACGTTCAAGGAGGCCCGCAGCATCGCCGACATAGACGGCCACAGGCGGCAGCGGGAGATCGCGGAGCCGTTTCTCTCGGGCAGGCTCAGTTCCGTTCACGTGGAACGTATTGTCGGCCGGGCCAAGTCGTCGCCGGAACTCACGATCGAGCAGTTGATAGCGGAAGTAGTCGAAGGCGCCCGCAGGCCGGACCCCGAGCCTGCGCAACAGCCGAAAGCCCCTGAGCCGGAAATGCACCCGTCAACGTCGCAGCCGATGGGGATTACCACCCTGGAGAATACTGCTCTGATGCTGGCCGGGGAACTGGGGGCCCTGCCATTGCAGGTAATCCCTGAATACAGGCGCCTCAATCTCATCAGTTCCCTGCGGATTCTGGACAGCAGGTTGAGTACCGCCCTGGCATTCCTGAACTCAGGTCAAGCCGTAGAAACGGGAGTGCCGCGACCGCTCAGCCGTGTGAGATAAAGTCGCGATCGCGATCTCCTCGGCGCAGGGCAGCCGGGAAGCGCTCCACCCGGGCAGGCGCGCGGTTTTGGCATCGGAGGCGCGCCGGTCTTCTCTGTTCGTGAGAGACAAAATCTGTCACCGGCTGGCGTGACGTATCATCTTGTCGGTCCGCGGGTCCGGTTGCGCACATGCATTTGGACGGACCCGGACGGGTTACTTCATGGCGCGGATCATGCCTTACTTGCTGCTCTTCGGATTGATCGGGTTGCTCGCTGCTGCCTCAATGGCGTGCGCCGAGCAGAACGAACCCTCGCCGACTCCAATCATTGGCGATGAACCCGCCATTACGCGG
This sequence comes from Dehalococcoidia bacterium, assembly GCA_034421215.1. Taxonomy (GTDB): domain Bacteria; phylum Chloroflexota; class Dehalococcoidia; order Lucifugimonadales; family Lucifugimonadaceae. The sequence continues at coordinate 71,861 of DAOUKO010000038.1, read as the reverse complement.
CACATCAGCCAGGATGACATCAACGCCGGCAAGTACGACATCGAAGAACTCATAGAACATGGCCGGATGCTGTTCGAGGCGAGTTTCAACACGCTGGACGGCGCTGGCCGGCCAGAACTGACCGGCGACGGAACGGCGCGGCGGGCCCGCTCCATGCCACAGAACTTCAACCGCATCTCCGGTCCCGACGCAAACTCCTGCGTCGGCTGCCACAACTTACCGGCCACCGGCGGCGGCGGGGACAACGTGGCGAACGTGTTCACCCAGGCGACAGAGAACCCGTTTGTGGACTTCGACGGCGATACCGCCGAGGGCGGGCCAAATCAGACTCTGATGACCGTCGGCAACGAGCGCGGAACTGTCGGAATGTTCGGATCGGGGCTCGTAGAACTCCTGGCGCGCGAGATGACCGTCGAGCTCCGCGCCGCGCGGTCCGCCGCGCTGTCGCAGGCTGCGAGTTCCGGTCAGCCGGTGACCGTCGAATTATCTGCCAAGGGCGTCGGGTTCGGCGCGATCACCTGCTACCCGGATGGATCGGTTGACGCCTCCAGCGTTGAAGGGGTCGACGAAGACCTGATCATCAGGCCGTTCAGCCAGAAGGGGGCGGTCGTCTCGCTGCGCGAGTTCAGTAACGACGCCACGTTGACCCACCACGGCATCACTTCGAATGACCGTACCGGCGAAGACCGCGACCCCGACTTCGACAACCGGGTCAATGAAATCACGATCGGCGACATCACGGCATTGACCCTGTTCCAGGCGACGTTGCCGGCACCCGTGGAGGTAACCCCGGCGACCGAGGAGGAACGCGAGGCGGCGGCCCTTGGACGGCAGCTGTTTTCATCGATAGGTTGCGCGTCCTGCCATGTGCCGGCACTTCCGCTGGCGAGCGCTGAATTCACGGAGCCGGGTCCTTTCAACCCTCGCAACCAACTGAACAAAGAGGACGACCTGCGACCCGAAGACGTACCGGACGTCATCCGGGTCGATTTGGCCGAATTCGCGGAACACTTGAAGAAGGACGGAGACGGGAATTATCTGGTGCCGTTGTTTTCGGATCTGAAGCGACACGACATGGGAGAGGCGCTGAACAACGAGGTGATCGAGCAGGACTTCCAGCGACCCGAGGCCCCGTGGGAGAAGTTCATACCCACGCACATGTGGATGACACGGAAGCTGTGGGGGTTCGCGTCGGAACCCCCTTTCCTGCACCACGGACGGGCCACGCTTATCTCCGAAGCGATCCTGGCCCACGGCGGCGAAGCGGAGGCCGCGAGACGCGCATTCGAGGCCCTGTCCGACTACGAACAGGCGTCCGTGGTCGAGTTCCTTCAAACCCTCCGCATCGAGGAGTAACGGGGTCTGGCCGGCACAGATGCCAGCCTAACGCTGGATCCTGCCGCCGCCGTGGGCGATCTGTTCCACCTCTTCCACGGAAGCCAGGTTGAAGTCACCGTGGAATGTGTGGGCGATGGCGTTTGATGCGACGGCGAAGTCGACGGCGCGCTGTCCTTCCCACCCCTCCAGGTTGGCGTAGATGATCGCGGCGGAGAATGCGTCCCCGCCGCCGACGCGGTCGACCATGCCGCGCAACTCGACGGTCCGGCCCCGGTACGAATTTGAACCGTCCCAGTAGCAGCCGGACACATCGTTGAAATCGGCGAAGTCGCCCTGCCTCAGCGTCAGGCCGACCCGGCTGAATCCGAACTCATCGATCAGGGCCTTGATAGTCGCTTCGCAGGCCTCGTGGTCCAATCCGCCCGCGCCCGGAGTGTTCGGTGTGCTGACATCGAGGCAAAGATCGGCGTCCTCGCGCCCGCCCAGCAGGACGTCCACGTTGGCCATCAGCGGCCGCATCACCCGGCGGGACTCGTCCGGGCTCCACAGTGCCGACCTGTAGTTGAGATCGCAGCTAACGGTCAGTCCGGCCTCCTGGGCCGCGGCGGTCGCCTCCGCGCATACTGCTGCGGCCGATTCTGACACGGCTGCTGAAATGCCGGTGAAATGGAACCAGTCGGCGCCTTCGAAGACCGTCTGCCAGTCGATGTCGCCCGGCTGCAACTCGGAGAACGCGCTTCCCTTCCTGTCGTAGATGACCTTGGATGCCCGTACCGACCCGCCGACTTCCAGGAAGTTGATTCCGATCCTGTCGCCTCGCCAGATAATCTGCGAAGTGTCGACCCCGAACTGGCGAGCGTAGTTTGCCGCGGCCTGGCCGAGTTCGTTGGGCGGGAGCGCCGTTACGAACCCCGCTTCCATGCCGAAATGGGCCAGTGCAACAGCGACGTTACACTCCGTCCCGCCGTAGATCACGTCCCATTGGCGTGACTGAGTGAATCGCTCGTGGCGCGGCGCGGCATTCCGCATGAGTAGCTCGCCAAACGTGATTACCCTCTTCGCCACGGTCGTCACCGCCTTTTGTCCGCGGCTCCGTGACGGGGCCGCGCTTCACCTGTCGCTATCGCTAAAGTCCGGCCCGTACTTCCCGTATCGTCGTCACCACGTCGCGGCATCGTCGCTCGAGTTCGTCCCAGGCACGCCGATTCACTATGTCGTTGGTGATCAGGGAAGACCCCAGTCCGACGGCTGTCGCGCCCGCCTCGAACCACTCTCGCAGGTCATTCCGCCCCACGCCTATCCCCCCAGTCGGCATGATCGACGACCACGGCATCGGACCAAGCAGGTCTTTCACGAAGCCTGGACCGCCCGATGCCCGCGCCGGGAAGAGTTTCACGATTTCGCAACCGAGTTCTTCGGCGTAGGAGATTTCCGATGCCGTACCGCAGCCGGGGATGTACGCCACCTTGCGCCGGTTGCATACCCGGGCAACTTCAGCATTGGTGTTGGGCCCCACGATGAGCCGCGCCCCGGAATTAACGTACAGCGCGGCCGTCGCCTGGTCCAGCACAGTGCCTGCGCCAAGTATCGCTCCCGGTAGCTCGGACGCGACGGTCTTGTGAAGGGCGGAGAACACCTCGTGCGCGTGGTCTCCGCGATTGGTGAATTCGACCACCCGCATACCGCCGCCCACGCAGGCGCGGGCGATAGCCACCGCGTCGTCAACGACGGGTGCGTGGTAAACCGGCACCGCGCCAATACCGGCGATGGCGTTGTAAACGTCCTGTCTGCTCTGGCCAGCCAACTTACTCGATCATCCTGCGGCGACTCACGTCCACAGAGTGTATTCGAGTGGCCGTCCCGCCGCGGAGCACGGAACCAACATGTAACCTTCGATCAGACACATGCATTTTGGCGGGACGAGAAATGGAAACAATTTCGATAAAGGAAAAAATGGCGGCGGGCGAGCCGGCAATCGGGACCTGGTCGTCTTCCGGCGACCCGACGGTCGTGGAGGTGCTGGCGCGAACCGAATTGGATTGGATCAACCTCGATTTCGAACACAATCCGATCGATGTTTCTACGGCCATCCATTGCCTGCGAGCCATGGGAGGGACCGGCAAGACGCCTTTCGCCCGAATCCCCTGGAATGATCCCGTGTGGATCAAGCGCGTTCTGGACATCGGCTTTCTCGGCGTGGTGGTGCCGGACGTTAAGAACGCCGACGATGCCCGCAGGGCCGTGGCCGCGGCGCGCTACCGGCCTGAAGGTGTGCGCGGGATCGGATCGTCACGCGGGATGCTCGTTTACGGCGACGATTACTACGACAAGGCCAACGACATGGTGACGGTGGTGTGCATGATCGAGGACATCGGGGCGGTGGCAAGGATCGACGACATCCTTGCCGTACCGGGTGTGGACGTAGCGTTCATAGGGCCGAACGACCTTGCCAACACGCTGGGTGTGCCGATTGGTAACGACAACAAACACCCTGACCACATTGCGGCCGTACAAAAAGTGGTCGACGCGGGCAAGCGGGCCGGAGTGCCCACCGGGATCCACTGCGGCGACGGCGCCGAGGTGGCGAGGCGGATCGAGCAGGGCATGCAATGGATGCCGATAGGGTCAGACGTCCGCGTCCTCAGGTGGGGCTTCGAGGAGCAAATCGCCGCATTCAAAGCTCCGGCCTCCGGTAATGGCGACGACGACTCCGGAGCGTTCTACTAGGCCCTAGACGAGCGCTTCGCCGTTCAGCTTGACCACATTGCCGCCCTGCACCACTGTGGCGGCGTTTACCAGTTGGCGAATGTTGGCCGCCGGGTCTCCCCGGAAAGCCGCCAGGTCGGCAATCTTGCCGGGCTCTATTCGGCCGACTTCGTCCCCCAGGAGCAGCGCCTCTGCCGTATCGGCGGTGTTGGCGCGGATCGCCCTCCACGTGTCCCAACCCAGCCATTCGTGGTACGCCCACGCGTTCGCCCCCGATTTGGCGTGGTCGGCGTACGGCATTCCCATGTCGAGTCCGGCCGTGAAGCGGACTCCCGCATTGATCATGCCTTGTAAGGTCTCAAGGTGTTCCTCTTCGGTGATCGTCACCTGCTGCATGGACCACGGCGTCTTCGGAACAGTGTCTTCCTGAGCCGCCCTGGCCTCGATTCCGAGGAGATGGTGCCCGATTGTCGGGTCCACCCACTGACCGTTTTCGGCCATCTGGTCTGCGACCTGCGGATCGAACGCCAGCTTCTTAGTCGGATCGCGGTCGAGCCATCGGGCGTGTATGAGGTGATGGATCCCGGCCTCCACGCAGTTTCTCGTGCCCTGCGCCGACAACGTATGGGCAACGATCTGCACGTTCAGCCGCTCCGCCTCGTACACGGCCGCCCGCAAGGTGTCGACGTCGTACTGGGGCAGGCGGGGATTGGCGGTGGGCGTGAACATCCCGCCGGTGGACATCATCTTTATGGCCCGCGCGCCCAGCTTGACCTGGCGGCGGACCGCATGCACCACCTCTTCCTTGGTGTCTGCCTCCGTCCCGAAGAACCAGCAGTGGCCGGCGGTTATGGTGATGGGCGTGCCCGTGCAAATCAACCTCGGGCCGGGGATGACGCCGGAATTTATCCCGTTCAGGACAGAAAACGACACGTCGTTTCGGGCGCCGATGTCGCGCACGGTGGTAGTCCCGCTCATCAGGATGCGACGCATGGCGTCAGTGGCCCGCATGAGGAGCTTGTCCGGCTTTTCGGTGAGGGCCTCTTGCTGGGCGTCTGGGGTCGCGGAACAGTGCATGTGGCAATGTGCGTCACACAGGCCCGGCAGGAGTGAAACGTCTCCCATGTCCAGGACCGTGTATTTCGACTCCGCGTCCGACGGGAGTTGAGAAACGGGCGTTACCGCTGTGATGCGGCCACTGTCGACGAGAACAGCGTGGTCCGGCAGCCATCCGGAGACTTCGGCGTTAGCAACCCGGGCGGCGATGAATGCTGTACTTTTCGGCACGTTATCTCCTGTCGGCTGCATTGCCTCTCAGCCGCGGGCACGATTCTACGCGCAGTTTGGCCCGATGGGTGAGGATGACGGCAGGCGCTATATTGGCCTTTTGCGGGAATACCCGTGGTGCTTGCAAAATGCTGTCCAAGGTGTCATTATGATGTCATGGCAGTACAGATCACGATAAGAGGCGTGTCAGAAGAAGTACGGGACAAGATTGCGGCCCGCGCAGCAAGTCGCCGCCAGTCCATGCAGGAATATTTGCGCGGCGAGTTGGAACGGCTTGTATCAATGCCGTCGGTCGAAACATGGCTTGAAGAGGTCCGCGAGCGCAAGGCGGCTACTGGGACCAGAGTCTCGACCGCCAGCATACTCCGCGCACGTGACGCAGACCGGGCTTGATCGCAGTCGTCGACGCTTCCGTCCTTGTTGCGGCTCTCGTCGACTCGGGGCACGACGGCCAATGGGCGGAAATGGCAATCGCCGAAGACGGGCTGGCCGGTCCCGATTTGGTGTTGGTTGAAACAACCAACATCCTGCGCCGAGAGGCGCGGTCCGGTCAGATTCCTCGTGCAGAGGCAGCCATTGCCTTTCAAAGCCTGCTACGGCTCAAATTGGAACTGTTTCCATTCCGGCCGTTCGCCGTGCGGGTTTGGGAATTAGGCGAGAACCTGACAAGCTATGACGCCTGGTACGTTGCGTTGGCGGAAGCGTTGGACTGCCCCCTGCTTACCCTCGATAGAAAAATCGGTCGCGCGCCGGGACCCACCTGCCAAATCATTACCCCGCCTGGTTCGTAACTCTGGCCGATTCAATCGGGGCTACCTGCAGGCCGCCATCGCTTCGATGACCTGGCGGTGGGGCTCTGGCCAGCCGAACACGATTACCGGGACCACCAGGTCCGGCGACCACTCGATCGGTTCGCCGCGCTCGTCCGTGACTTCGATCCCCAACTCGTAGGCGATGCATGCGCCGGCGGCCGTGTGGACCGGCTCCTGCACCTCGTAGAGCACAACGGCAGGCAACCGGCCGGCGCAGAGTTGCGCAAGCGGGTAGGCGGCTGAAGAGAACATGTTGACCTGCCCGACCCCTCCCAGCCACTCCAGGCCGCGGTCCACAAGCCTGCCCCAGTCCGGGCCACCGTCAATCTCAACTCCTATGGTCAGTTCAGACAGGTGACCGCTGGGCGATTCCGGTTGCCATGGCACGCCGTTACGGGCAGCCCTCTGCCCGCGCACCGCTGCCAGTCGTTCGCCGGCGGGCGGTATGGAGATCACGCCCAACTCCAATGCCCCACCCTGCAGCAGGGCAATGTTCACGCCCCAGTGCGGCATCCCGTTGTTGAATGGCACCGTTCCGCATAGCGGATCGATGAGCCAGACCGGACCGCCGCCCCTATCTGCCCTGCTCTCTTCGGACCAGATGTCGCCCGGCACGCCGTGGGCGATAAGGGTCTCGGCGATGAGGCGGTCGGCTTCGATGTCGGCTTCCGTCACCAGCGCGCCCGGGCTCTTCATCCACGAACGGAGACTGCCCGGGCCCAATGAGTCGAATTTGGCGTTCAACACCTCGGTAGCTGCTGCCGAGGCGCTCAGCGCGGCATCGAGCAGCTTTGCCCGGCTCACATCTTCCGGACCTTCAGGTGCCTGGCGCACTGGGACTAGCCTACGGCGACGGCAACGCCGACATTCGTCAGCAGACCTCGGGCCGTTTCAATCATTCGGCGCGTGTTCTCGGCCATGTATGAACCCAGCATTGTGGACGCTTTCGCTGCTTCGCCATCTGCCTTCAGTCCGGCGGCGCGCGTCGCGATATCGTATGCCGACTCCATTAGTTCTTCCTGCAGCGGTCGCCAGGCCGCGCGGATCTCTGCTCGTCGCTCCGGCCCTGCCCGGAGACCGTCGTTGGTGAGCCGGTGAAACAGCCACCACGGGCTATCGGGGCTCGGTGTTTCGCTTCCTACTCCCAACTCGCCGGGAAGTTGTCCATCGATGAATATTGGCTGAAACAGCGTCATGCAGGGCGAGTACATCCCGCACCAGTAGACCGGCAGCCGCGAGCCGTCGGCACACAGGTCGGCGACGACACTAGCCGCGGTCGAAGCAGGGGTGGGACCGCCGCGGTGGACGCATAGCGAAACTTCGCCTTTCACGTCATCTACAAACGGCTCATCAGGAAATTCGCCCGACGAGTGGTCGGAGATCACCGACATCATCGTACGGACACCTATGCCGCCGTTCCGTTGACTGAGCAAAGTCGCTGAGCGGCACTGCCTGGCGATGCCACTGGCGGAACCGTCGGTGTCCGCGAACGCGCCGGTGAAAGTGAAGGGTGACCCGCTGGCTGAGTCCCACAGCCCCATGCTTTCGGCAAATCGCGGGGCGGACCCCGAAACGCGATCGGCGTCATTCCCAAGCATTCCGACATTCGAGATTGAGCCGAATCCGTCCACGCGCTTCACGGCCCACTCGAAACACACAGCCTCGACTACGTAGGCTTCTCGCGGATCGGCGACAAGGTAGATATTGTCGTAGGTCCTCACACCTTCGGGGTTGTCGAACTTGCCCTGCCCGTACCTGCTGACCAGTCCCGTGATGACCTCTACGGCCTCTCCTGCGGTCCGTGCCCTTTCGAGGGCCAGTCTCAGCACTTCCATGCCGATGAGCCGGGCGTCCGGAGCGTGGCCCAATCGCGAAGGCAAGGACTCGTTGCCGATCACCACCTGGTGCTCGTTGAAGCCGTGTTCGTACCCGTAGCACCACCACGGCCGCGAACCCACGTGGCGATACGTCACCGGAGCCTGTTCCACATCGACGAACTGGCACTTTGCGACTGAACCGGGCTCGTGTGTCTCGGACCGTCGCATGACCAGCGGTTGGCACTCGCCTGCCGGGCGGTCGCTGTTCTTGGCGAAGATGGTCTGCCCATTGGCGGTTGCGCCTGGCAGGGCGACCATCGTGTCGCACGAATTCATGCCTACGTTGTCTGCGTCCGAACAGTTGTGATTCGTGTGTCTCGGGGAATTACTCATAACCCCGTCATCATACACAGCGGGCAGGTGTGGTTCTTGCGAAGGTACGTGCAGACCGCAACGGCAATACGGAACGGCACGGATTCTACGGCCGTCAGGCGTGCGGCGTCTGACTGTTCCCGCGGCCTGCGAGCAACCCGTGCGTGCGAATGATGTTGACCACACGCGGTCCATTGGGGTTGAGGCCGATCTCGACGGTCCGGCCGGGCAGCAATTCCACTTCCCTCTCTCCATCCAGCGCGATCGTGCCTCTTTCCTGGGTTATACGCCGCTTCTTTCCGGATTGAAGCGCTTCCCATTCCGCGACTTCTATGTCCAGGATCATGCCCGGCCCGACGGGAGCCCGTACAACCGTGGCGCTGGACGATGCATCACCCTTGAGTCGCAGGTAAAGGCCTTCCGGATCGTCTATCCCGACGGCGCGTATCCGCGAGCCGATCGATGACAGGCCGATGCTGGCGGGTTCGGCCCGGGTCAGGAACATCTCCACGAGGGAGGCGGCATCCCAGACCGCCCGCGCTCCCACGAATGCCTGGGTCGTGACCGCTGCGTCGACCAGCGCGATGTCCGCAAGATCGCCGTCGATGAACACGTCGAGCCTCTTGCTGCGCTGTATTGCCAGGTCGGTGGGCACAACTCCGGCCGCGATCGCCCCGGCTGCGATCCCGGCCAATGTGCCTTCGACCATCTGCGGAAACACGTTGTTGGTCCCGGTTGAGATCGGCGCCAGCGGGGTGTCTCCGCAGCCGCGTGCCACAACGCGATTCGTTCCATCCCCGCCCAGCGTGACGATGCACCCTGCGCCAGCCTCCGCTATTGCTCGTGCAGCTCGTGTCGAGTCGGCTTGCGTGTCGGCAGGCCGCATGTCGACATACTCGACCGTCATACGGTCCTTGTTTTCGGACATGGCCGCGCGGCTGAGGCCGGAAATGTCCGGCATCACCAGCGCGCGTTCGACGCCCATCGACACCAGTCCCGCAAACACACGCCTGAGCGTGTTCGACTTTTCCTGGTTCGAGACGACGCGACCCTGGGCGACGAGCCGGCGGATGTCCTTCCCGGCGGCGGGATTGGCGATGATTCCGACAGTGCTCATTCTTCTGCGCCCAATTTGCCGCCGGATATGGGGGGTTCAGACAGTGCAGCCGTCAGTCTGCCATCCAAGCGGGATCACTCAAGTTCCCCGCCACTTTGCGGAGAAACTCAGCCGCTGGCGCGCCGTCCCAGGCGCGGTGGTCGAATGTGAGACACAAGTGACCGATGGACCTTGCCACGATCTCGCCGTCGACAATCGCGGGTCTCTCTTCTATCCGGCCCACTCCCAAAATCCCGATCTCGGGTGGGTTGAGCAGCGGGTTGAATTGATCGACGTCATACGACGACAGGTTCGTGACCGTGAAGGTGCTGCCGGTCATCTGGTCAATGGCCAGGGACTGGCTGCGGGATAAACGCACCAACTCCCGGATAGCCTGCGCGAGTTCGACGATCGACTTGCCGCCCGCATTGCGAATTACCGGAACGATGAGTCCGTCAGGAACAGCGAGTGCCACGCCGAGGTTTATCTCGTCCAGGATTCTGACCTCATCTCCGACGAGATGAGAGTTGGCCAGGGGCGTGTCTTCCAGGGCCTTGACCGTGGCGGCGAGAACCAGGTCCTGGTACTGGGGCCTGAGCCGATTACGGCGCCAGTCCCGCACGAGTTTGCGCTGCAGGGCGACAGCTGCGGTCACGTCCACGTGCGTGTTGAGTGTTACGGCCGGCGCGCGGGAACTCTCGGTCATGCGTTTGGCAATGGCTCCACGCAGGCCTGACAGGGGGACTACCTCCCGTACGGGGATATCCGACCCCGCGCCGGGCGCCGGACCTTCCTCCGCCGTTCGCCTGACATCGTCCTCGGTCACCCTTCCGCTCGGGCCGGTCCCCTGGACGGTGTCGAGTTCGACGCCCAGTTCAGACGCAAGGCGCCGGGCACGCGGTGTGACGACCTGGCGTCGGCCAGAGCCGCGCCCTGTCGCCGGCGCGCGGCGCGCAGGCGCTGGCGGCTTAGGGGCCGCCGGTGCGGAGTAAGGTTCAAAGGAGTCAAGGACGGACGAATCTTCTCCGTCGGCGAGTAGCAATCCAAGGCGCGTGCCCACCGGAACGTCCGTCCCCTCGGGCACCAGGATCTTGCCCAAAGTGCCGTCGGCGGTCGCCTCCACCTCGGCGTTCACCTTGGCCGACTCGATCTCGACGAGGGCGTCTCCCTTTGCAACAGGGTCTCCCTCTTTTTTGAGCCACTTGACCACCTGGCCTTCGTTCATACCCATGCCCCATTGGGGTAGGAGAACATCCGTCGGCATATCCGTTACCTCGCGTCTGGTTTGCCCATGCCCGCTTGCCCGTTCAGGACGCCGGCGCAGGCGATTCTATTGCTTCTATTATTCCGCGCGCCATAAACAGCCTGGAACGACCCGGAGAGTCTATCTCGCGGAGGATGTCCGCAGCGACCGGCTTGTCCACGTTCTTCATGGCGCTTCGCCACGTAACCCCCAGGCGCCGCGCCGCGGTGGCGATGGTGAGGCGGGCATCAGGCTTCCTCAATTCGCGCGTCCGGCAGACCGGTCCGCTCATTTTGGGCCAGGGGTCCGCTCATGAAAAGAGGGCGGCTCAAGGCCGCCCTCTTACCGAATCGGCTTGATTGCGGTTATCCCTCGAGGGTCTCGCGGACCGCTGCTACGACCTTGTCCTTGTTCGGGTAGACGAACCGCTCCAGAGCCGGCGTGTAGGGTATGTGCACCTGCTCCGAAGCCACCTTCATGATCGGCGCCTGAAGCGACCAAAACGCTTCCTGGGCCACGATCGAAGCGACCTCGCTGGCCGCGCTGCACACCTTGTGGGCCGGGTCCACGCAGACGAGCCGCCCCGTCTTTTCGACCGAATCGAGGACTGCCTGCTTGTCGAATGGCACCATGGTGCGAGGGTCGATCACCTCGACGGAGATGCCCTCCGCCGCCAGTTCGTCCGCCGCGGCTGTCGCCATCGGTACCGCCCCGGCGATCGCCACGACGGTGCAGTCGCTACCTTCCCGAACGATGTTCGCCTTGCCGAATTCGATCAGGTGCTCTCCTTCCGGCACCTCGCCCCTGGTGCCGGCCAGGGTCCCGTCCTCGAAGACGATGCATGGGTCGTCGTCGCGAATTGCCATCTTGAGAAGGCCCTTGACGTCGGCCGGGGTGGACGGCACGAGGATCTTCAGGCCCGGCATGTTCATGAACATCGGATACGACCGGTCGGAGTGGTGAGCCGCTGAGCCGCCGCCGTAGAACATCGACGCCCGGTAGACAACCGGCAGTTTGGCCTGTCCACCGAACATGTAACGCATCTTTGCGGCCTGGCTGATCAGTTGGTCCATGCCGACCCACATGAAACTGGACAGGGTCTCCACGATGGGCCGCATGCCCACCAGGGACGCCCCGACCGCAGCGCCGAAGAACCCGTTCTCCGACAGCGGTGTGTCTATGACGCGGGCGTCTCCAAACTCGTCGTGTAGGTTCGCCGTCGCCCCGTAGACCGACCGGCGGATGTCCTCGCCCATGATGAACACGGACTCGTCCCGGCGCATCTCTTCCGTGATGGCCTGGTTTATCGCCTCTCCGTATATTGCTTGTGCCAATTGAGCGTCTCCCGCCAGTGTCGATGATTGCTGTGCTGCGTGGTCTTGTGTGCCCGGCCGATAGTGGACCAGCCCCGTCTCGTCAGGGTGCTGGAATGGGGTTCGCCCACATGTCTTCGAATAGGTCTTCCGGCTCGGGGTAGGGGCTGTTACGAGCGAACTCGACAGCCTGGTCGACCTTCAGCCGTTCTTCATCAGAAATAGCGTCGCATTCTTCCTGGCTTATGGCGCCCGAACTCACTACCTGATCGGTAAACAGCACGATGGGGTCGCGCTCCTTCCACTGTTCGATCTCTTCTTCCTCGCGGTACGCCCCGCGCCGTACCCTGCCGAGTCCGAGTGAGTGCTCGTCGAACCGGTAGGTCAGACCCTCGATCAAGGTCGGGCCTTCCCCTGCGCGGGCCCTTCTGACCGCTTCGGTCGTAGCCTCGTACATGGCAATGACGTCCTGGCCGTCGACATGGACGCCCGGCATGTTGTAGGCCTCTGCGCGGTCGGCCACGTGCTCGACCGCCACCGAGTCCTTGTACGAGGTGGTAACTGCGTACTGATTGTTCTCACATACGAATATGACCGGCAGGTTCCAGATCGACGCCATGTTCATCGACTCGTGGCACGCGCCCTGGTTGGATGCGCCGTCGCCGAAGAAGACCGCCGACACGAAGTCCTCCCCCCTGATCTTCGCGGCGAGCGCGGCGCCGGTCGCCACGGGCACCGAGGACCCGACGATACCGGATTCACCCAGAATGCCGATCGAAAAGTCGGCGAGGTGCATCGAACCGCCCTTGCCTTTGCAGTAGCCGTCGACGCGTCCGTAGAGTTCTGCCATCGCCCTGTTGACGTCACCCCCTTTGGCGAGAGGGTGGCCGTGAGAGCGGTGGTTGCCGGCTATGTAGTCGGTGTCTCGGAGTGCGGCGCAGACGCCCACGGCCACAGCCTCTTCACCAATATACGGATGTGCCGCTCCGGCGAACTCACCTGCGGAGTGGACCTCTATGACTCTCACCTCGAAGTGCCTGATGGTCCACATTCGTCTGAGCATGAGCTTCAGCGTGTCTTTATCGATATCCACATCGGTACCCTTTCGCTAGGCGGCGCCACACCGGGTCGCCGTTTTGCGGGAATCGCCCCTATACGCGGGGGGCCCGGCGATTATAGCCATGCAGCCCGCATGCCGTGAGACCTCAATGCCGGGAATCGCAGGCCAATTCCCTGGGAAATCCACGAGCCGCACCCGCTCAGACCAAACGGACGAATTCACGTAGCAATTTCAAATTGCCGGTGTGTTGGTAAATTGCTAAGGTGGGATTCGGAGACCTGGCCCTAGAAGTACTCGCGCGTGCGCGCGGGTAATTAGAGTACAATGAAGACCTGTCGGACGGATCTTTCAGCGCACTCGTCCGACCTCCGAGGCAATGCTCGCAGGATCACCTGACGCCCGGAGCGCGCTGCCCTCAAACATCCCCGAAAGAGACCCATGGCCACAGCAAAAGAAATCCCTGGCGCCGACTACAGCGCCGAAGACATTACCGTCCTCGAAGGCTTGGAAGCGGTCCGGAAGCGACCCGGGATGTACATTGGCACCACGGGCCCCGATGGCGTGTTCCACCTCATCCGGGAAATCGTCGACAACGGCGTCGACGAGGCGATGGCCGGGTACGCATCCCGGATCGACGTAACGATCCATGCCGACGGTTCGGTATCGGTCACGGACAATGGGCGGGGCATACCGGTCGACAGCCACGCCGCGACCGGCAAGTCTGCCGTCGAGACGGTGATGACCACGCTCCACGCGGGCGGCAAGTTCGGCGGCAAGTCTTACCAGGTGTCCGGTGGATTGCACGGGGTTGGCGCGTCCGTAGTCAACGCACTGTCAGAGTGGCTCGTAGTCGAGGTGCGGCGCGACGGTAGTGTCTACCGCCAGGATTACCGCCAGGGTATCCCACAAGGCGAACTGGAAGCGCGACCGCGCAAGCCGGAAGACCCGCGAGGGACCGGCACGACCGTTTCGTGGATGCCTGACCCGACAGTGTTTGAGGCAATAACCTACGACTGGGAGCAGATCTCCAACCGGTTCAGGGAGATGGCGTACCTGAACCGCGGCCTTGCCATCCACCTGCGCTCACTCTGGCACGAAGAGGAGCTCTGGCCCTTCAACGACGTCACCTACTTCTTTGACGGCGGCGTCGAGAGCTTCGTGCGGTCCCTCAACCGGCGGCGAAACCCGGTCCACGACAACGTGATCCTGGCCAAGGGAATACAGGACGACGTGGTGGTCGAAGTCGCCCTACAGTACAACGCCTCTTTCATCGAAAACTGCCTGTCGTTCGCCAACTGCATCCGCACCGGCGACGGCGGCTCGCACGTCACCGGATTTCGCGCTGCGTTGACAAGGGTGGTCAACGACATTGGGCGGAAGCAGGGGGCGTTCAAAGACGAGATTCAAAGCCTTTCGGGCGAAGACGTCCGGGAAGGCCTGATGTCTGTAATCAGCGTGAAGGTCAAGGAACCGCAGTTCGAGGGCCAGACGAAGGGCCGGCTCGGCAATCCGGAGGTCAAGGGCGCCGTCGAGACCATCGTCGGGCGGCACATTTCCGAGTACCTGGAAGACAACCCAAACGAAGCCCGCAAGATCATCGAGAAGGCGACCACGGCGGCGAGGGCGCGCGCTGCTGCGAAGAAAGCGCGAGACCTGGTAATCCGCAAGAACGCCATGGACGGCGGATCGCTGCCCGGCAAGCTCGCCGACTGTTCCGAAAAGGACCCGCGCAAGAGCGAACTCTACATAGTGGAGGGCGAGTCCGCCGGCGGCTCAGCCAAACAGGGGCGGGACAGGCAGTTCCAGGCCATTTTGCCGCTCAAGGGAAAGATCCTCAACGTCGAAAAGGCGAGACCGGAGAGGATGCTGGCCCACGATGAGATCGTCGCGCTCATCACGGCTCTCGGCGCCGGACTCGGGGAGGACTACAACCAGGAGAGGCTCCGGTATCACCGCGTAATCATCATGACCGACGCCGACGTGGACGGCGCGCACATCCGTACTCTCCTGCTCACCTTCTTCTTCCGCAACATGCCGCAACTCATCGGAGACGGCTGCCTGTATATCGCACAGCCGCCGCTGTTCAGAGTCTCACGCGGGCGCTCAGCCAAGTGGCTCTACTCCGAGGAGGAGTTGGACCGCTGGCTGGCCGGCCGGGTATACGGCGATATGTGCATTGCCGCGGCGTCCGGAGACGGCTTCTCGCAATCCGGCGCACGGATCGGGAAAGTGCTTGCCCCGCTCCGCAAATACCAGGACGCGTTGGATGCCGCTGCTGCGCTGGAGATCCCCGCCGACGTCCTGGAGCGACTCATAAAGGAACCGCGCTTCGAAACGCTCGACTTCCGGCCGGACGTTCCGGCTCAACCTGTGTTGTTTGATGAATCCGCCGATCAAATGACGGTCTCACCGCCTTCGGAAGACCGTACGTATGACGTGGACGGCTACGACCTGACCCGGCAGATGAACGATCACCCTTCGATGACCAGGGCGAGGCGTCTTTACAGGGAAGTAAAGGGGATCGTCGACGCGGGCGCTGTCACCATTACCCGCAAAGACAAGGTAATTGCCGACGACGTGCCGTGGTCGGACCTCGTCTCCCGCCTCGAGGAAACGGCCGACCGTTCAGGTGTGAACGTTCAGCGTTACAAGGGCCTGGGTGAAATGAACCCCGACCAGCTGTGGGAGACGACGATGGACCCCGAACAGCGGGTGATGCTCAGGGTAACCGCCGAGGACGCCATGGCCGCAGACGACATATTCCGCACCCTGATGGGGGACGAGGTGGCGCCGCGGCGCGACTTCATCCGCACTCACGCCCTGGAAGTGAAGAACCTGGACGTATAGTCCCGGTTATCCAAAGGAAACGACTGAGACTAGACGGCGAGTTGCCATTGCTGGCTCGCCGCGACTAGCTCCGTCTTCGTGAGGTTGCCCAGGCGCCGTCGGGGTTCGTCTCTGTCGTAGTCGAATGCATCGTATACATCGTCAGAATGTGTATCAATGAGCCGTCTGGCGTCGCTGACTGCACCACAATCGCTGGACGCCGCTTGCCCCACTTTGATGTCCTCGGAAGTGTGGACGAGCCTTATAGCGTGATCGTTGTGAGCCCTCTTGATGTCCCTAGCCTTTGTCAGTGCGCGGCCTGCTGGATCCAATGGATTATTGACCGCCAAATCGACGGCAATCATCACAGTTCCACCTGGTACGACGTTCCCCAAGCCTTTACGCTCGTAGAAAATGTCCACCTGCCAATTGGCGGATGCACCCCTCATAGGGTACCGGCTTCGAATTTGCTTTTTGGCGTCGTCAGGCAACCCGGGGTCATTCTGTAAGTCATGCCTAATGCGGGTCGCAAGCCGTCTCCCCGTCTGAGCGCCAGAACTACGGTGCATGTTCAATTCGCGCGCCGGAGCCAAGGCTGCCGAACAGGCGAAAATCGACGCACCGAAATGCCAAATATCAGCGGCCATGCTTGATTCCTGAATAAGAAGCCCTGCTGTTTGCTCGTCCTGATTCCATTGAATCCCAGCTGTCCTAAGGAATTCGGCGACGAATCTGTCCAGGTAACCTTCGTCCTTTTCGGTCAACGGTGCCAATCGGCCTATTGAAAGAAACAGTGCGCCATCGTCATCAATGCGAATCGATTCGCCATCGGACCGCACAACGAATACGAAGGGTTCTCCCAACCCATCGTAGAACGGCATCTGGACTTCAAATGCATCGCCCCGATGAGCTGCAACGGTAGTGTCGATTACCAGCCTTGAGAGGTCATTCTTGATTTGGATTTCGTCGTGGATCATGTGCCCCCTCCCTTCATCGGGGCATTCGGCCTTGCAGTGTCAATCTCGAGAGGTCGACGTTGCATTCTGCCGCAAATGCTAGTGCTATTTCAGCCGCGTCGCCATCAGGATTAATGTCTGAAGTTGGATACGCGTAGGTTGGCTGCCCGCGATGTGTTCGGCCGGTGAAATTGCACATCTTGGTCGGGAAATGCTTGTGCGGTTGCCTGTAGTCGATTGTAAATCCATCGGGGTTTCGGTGGTGTGACGGGTGACGGTGCCAGTGTCGAAGCACCCTGTTTTGTCTCGTCACAAGCAATGCTTCAACCCGAGATCCCTGCGATACTTCAAGAATTAGCCGCTCTCCTGATCCGACGACCGTCAATGGCACCTCGATTCGATACCGTTTGCCTTTGGACTTAAACTTGACCGCTCCGTCCACTCGTTTGCGAGCTAAAGTGAGCCGCTGAGCCTCTGTCTCCGGAGGATCTTCTGGAATTGTCCAGTCGGCAGCGCGGTCCAGGCTCGATGTCAATGACGTATCGTCCCGGTTATCCAGCGGCTACCACCGGCCGGACGTTGCCTTCGGTATCCGCACTGAGGATGGCGTAAAAGGGGAGTTCGCGCCGGCGTATTTCGTCGCTGCCCCCCTGCATGCGGTCCAGGACGCACAAAACCAGCACTACCTGGCAGCCGAAGGCCTCTACTGCGTCGATCGCCGGCAAGAGGCTTCCGCCCGTGGATACCGCGTCGTCGAAGACGGCTACCCTCATCCCCGGCTCGACCGGTCCTTCCACCTGCTTGCGTCCGCCGTGGCCCTTGACTTCCGGTCGAACGAAGAAGCCTCTAATCGGCTTGTTCTCAAAATGGCTTCGAAGGGCAATCGATCCTGCAATGGGCACGGCCGCTACCGTCGGACCCCCCGCAGCAACAGCCTCGGCCTTTGAGATCTCTGCCAGGAACAGCGAGGTAATCAGGTCCGAGCCCTCTGGGTCCAGGGTCAACAGGCGTCCGTCGAAGTAGTACTTGCTCTTCTGGCCCGATGAGAGTGTGAAATCCCCCAACTCGAGCGCGCCGAGCTCCATCGCCCGTTCCAGGAGTCGCGCGGCCTTTTCCTCTGCCGTGGTCCTCTCCGTCATGTCCTCTTCTCCCGAGATAGTCCGTAAAGGCCATGTTCAGCCATGTAACGCGTTACGGCCACCGGAGTCCGGCCCACTGGTAGACGCCCATCATTCAAGCAGTCCCTGATGGCCGAAGCGCTTACTTCCCACATGGGACCCCGGAGAAACATCGCGTCGCGGGCTGGATGGTCGCCCGCGAGATCAGTCGCAAGGGAAGTGCCGGGCCGCCCGACCACGACGACCGTACACTCCGACGGCAGTAGCTCGGCCTTCTTCCAACGGTCCATCTCTTCAGCTGTATCTGCGCCAACGATTAAGTAAAACGCTGCGTCGGGACCGTACTGCCCTCTCAGGTCAGACAGAGTATCCACCGTATAGGTGTGGCCAGGGCGTCTCACGTCAACGTCGGAACAGGACAGACCGGGTTCTCCTTCAAGGGCCAGGCGCACCATTTCGAGTCGGTCTTCGGGTGATGCTCCCGGCTCAGCCTGCTTCATCCATGGTCTGCCGGCCGGTACGAATATGACCTCGTCCAGTCCGGCCGCCTTCATGGCAAATCTGCCGATTGCCAGGTGACCGTTGTGGATGGGATCGAATGTCCCTCCCAGCACTCCGATTTTCCTGGCAATACCTGGGTTATTCATCGAACGGGCTCGAGTGACGGCTCGGGATCATACCCATTCGAAGTCCCAATCTCCCACCAATACGGTGTCGCCGCTAGCCACGCAAAGTTTTTCCAGGACCTCGGACACCCCCAGCCGGTCGAGGATGGCGTGGTACTGCACGCGAGCCTCCCAGTCGTCGAGGTTTGAGCCCTGCGCCAGGCGCACAGCCCGCGGGTGTGTAATCCTGAAGACTCCGTCGGACTCCAGCACCGCTGATCTCCCGGCGTCCACCGGCTCCGGTCTGAACACCGGCAACGAGGTCTCCTCCGACAATGGCAACGGCCCGGTGGTCCTTATCCCGGAGAGTCGCGCTTGCAGGTCACCGGTAAGCCGGTCGAGGCCTTCGTGCGTCGCGGCGGACACGAAATGGACATCCTGAATGTCGGTCACAAGCTCTCGGACCTCGTCCTTCACTCGCTCTGTCCTGCCCTGTTCCGCCACCACGTCCATCTTGTTGACGGCCACCAACCTGGGCGTGCTCTGGAGTTTCGACCCGTATGCGGCAAGTTCACGATCGATCGTGGTCGCGCGTCCTGCAAGGTCTTGCTCTGAGCCGTCGATTACGTGCACCAGCAATTCTGTCCGCTCTGCGTGTTTGAGAAATTCATCCCCAAGGCCGGCTCCCTGGTGCGCCCCTTCGATCAGACCGGGAATGTCCACGACGACCATGGTGTCCAGCTCTCGTTCCACTACGCCAAGGACCGGTTCTATGGTAGTAAACGGGTAATCGGCAATTTTCGGCCGCGCAGCGGATATGGCAGCCAGGATGCTGGACTTACCAGCGTTCGGCATGCCGACCAGACCCACATCCGCCAGGAGCTTCAGTTCGAGGCGCAATCGGCGGTGCGTTCCAACCTCGCCGGCTTCAGCCAACAACGGGTACTGATTGACAGACGAAACGAATCTGGTATTCCCGACGCCTCCTCTTCCGGCCTCCGCGACTACCACGCTCTCGCCATGGGACGATAGGTCACCCAACAACTGTTCGTCCTGCGAATCCCATACCTCAGTGCCAACCGGCACCGTGACAGTCGCGTTGTTCGCACTGGCGCCGTGGCGCTTATTCGGCCCACCTCTTCCACCGTTCTCAGCCCGGAATACTCGTTGCCTGCGAAACTTCAACAGCGTGCTTTCAGACTCGTCCGCCATGATGACGACTGCTCCACCGTTCCCACCCGACCCACCTGAAGGCCCTCCCTTGGGATTCATCGCCTCCCTGGTGAACGCCACGACACCGTTTCCACCATTTCCCCCGACTACTTCTATTGATGCGGAATCAATCATGTGAACCAAGGAAAGTGAGTGAATCTCTATTCAGTAGTAACAGTATAGGCAGTGCAAAAGTGGAATCTGTATTGGGCTGGAGATTGCAGGAAATGTGGAAGAGGCGCGGGAAGTGATCCGGTTCGTGGTGACGAGTGTGGACAGGTTGACCTGAGGTGGGGAATAGTCTGAGGGCCATGTTGCTACAGGGTTTAGTTTTCCACAATCGGCATTGGTTTCCCACAGGAAATGGCGAGTTATCCACAGCCGTGTTGTGGAATCAGGGACGATATTCGGACGGGTCAGGCGTCCGAACCGCCTGACAGGGACAGGCGCATCGAGGCGATGAGGTGACGGAGGGACGGGTCATCATCAAGCTGCTCTGCGAACCGCCGTTGGGCGTAGAGAACTGACGAATGGTCCTTGCCGCCCATGATTTCGCCAACTCGAGTGGAAGGCAGGTGGCTCTCCTCGCGGAGGAGATACATTGCCATGTGACGCGCATGTGAGGTCCGCTTGTCCCGGCGTCGCCCCATGATCGTCTCTACATCGACGCCGGTGCGCTCGGCAACTGCCTGAATCACTTCCGTCGGGTCGGCGGAACGGGACTTATCGGAATCGACCAGGTTGCTCAGGGCGGTCGTAGCGAGTTCAGGATCGATCGGGCTGTCGATGAGCTGGGAGTAGGCGACAACGCGGTTCAGGCTGCCCTCGAGTTCCCTGACGTTGGCCAGGGACCGGCGAGCCAGCAGTTCGAGGACCATGACGGGGATACCAACGCGCAAAGCGGAAGCCTTGCTTTCCAGTATGG
This sequence comes from Dehalococcoidia bacterium, assembly GCA_034421215.1. Lineage (GTDB taxonomy): Bacteria > Chloroflexota > Dehalococcoidia > Lucifugimonadales > Lucifugimonadaceae. The sequence goes on along the minus strand of DAOUKO010000038.1, from coordinate 51,175 downwards.
CGATGCGCGTCTCCAGGTCCGGGGGTTGAATGTCGACAACAAGGCCGCCTTCGAGACGCGACTGTATTCGTTCTTCCAGCAGTGACTTCCTGGCCGGCTCATCCCCCGTGACGACCACCTGGCGCCCGCTCATGTGCAGCTCGTTGAAGGTGTGGAAGAACCCCTCCTGAGTCTGCTCTTTCGAGGCGATGAACTGGATGTCATCAATCAGGAGTGCGTCGGCGCTTCTGTACCGTTCGCGGAACTGGTCTGCGGCGCCGGCACGAATTGCCTTTATGTAATCGTTTGTAAACCGCTCGCTGCTTACGTAGATGATCTCCAGGCCTTGTTCCACGAGCTTGTGACCGATGGCGTGGAGCAGGTGGGTCTTGCCGAGGCCTACTTGAGAGTAGATGTAGAGCGGGTTGTAGACCTGGCCGGGGGATTCGGCAACCCGGGCTGCGGCTGCGTGGGCGAGTTTGTTCGAATCGCCAACGACGAAGGTCTCGAAAGTCAGACCCGGCCGGAGCGCGTTGCCGTCCGACCGAGCTTGAGATTGGCCTACCCTGGTGTCCGGCCGGGTCTCCACAGGTGGTTCACCGGCGACAGTGAACTCCACGTTAAGGGACCTCTCTGCCACGCGCTCGACGACGCGGGAGATGATGGCGGATAACCGTTGCTCCAATGCTTCTGCAGCGAAGGCGCTTGGCGTTGTCACCACAAGGGTGTCGCCATCCAGAGACTTCGCAGAAGTACCTTTGAGCCAGGTCTCAAAGTTCGGTCTTGGTATCTCCAGCTCTAGCTGACCGAGGGCAGCCTGCCAAATCTTGTCTGCTGAGTCGTTACTCAGTGCAAAACCTCTTGGGCACAAGTTGCCCCGGCGCCTGCCTTGGCAGGCGAAAAAGATATACCTTTGGATAGGGGATTCGGGCTATGAGGAACGGCGCCGGACGGTCAGCGGCCGCAGTGATTTCGCCCGCCTTGAAGTTAACACGGCGCGGTCTGGGAAACGCAAGGCCGCGCGGTCTGATTTCGGGTCTGAATCATACCTTTGGACGTGAAATCTTTGTGAAAACATTCACTATCCAGTTTAATCAAACACCCGTTCGGTCTTGCCCGGCCGGACTGTTTCCCAGCGCCGGCCGGTTTTCGTTCAGGCGATCGTGAGATGGTCAGGACTGATATGTCGTTAACAGTCGTGTTCTTCGGGTCGCCGCCGGAGGCCGTCGGTAGCTTGTCGGTCTTGCATGCCGCGGGGTTCGAAATTGTATCCGTGTATACACGGCCGGACCGACCTACCGGCCGGGGCAACAGGTTGACCCCAACGCCTGTCAAGGCCTGGGCCTCAGAAAGAGACCTGGATGTCAGGACTCCGGATGACTTGCGGTCTCAGGACGTTCGGAGGCACCTGGCCGACACCCGGGCCCACGTCTTCGTGGTGGCCGCCTACGGCCGAATTCTGCCGCGAGCGGTCCTTGATATCCCGCGCCTCGGCGTCGTGAACATCCATCCCTCCTTATTGCCGAAATATCGCGGCCCGTCGCCCGTGCAAACCGCGATTCTCGACGGCGCGCCGGAGACAGGTGTGACGATCATGAAGTTGGACGAAGGCATGGACACCGGGATGATTCTCCGGTCGTCAGGGCCTATACCGCTCGACGGCACGGAACGGGCCGGTGATTTGACAGACCGGCTGTTTTCTCTCGGCGCCAGGATGTTGCCAAACGTGCTGATCGATCTTTCGGAGGGCCGGCTGACACCTGTGGCTCAAGACGATTCGGCGGCGAGTGTGACGAGAATGGTCCGTCGCAGCGACGGCGAGTTGGACTGGCGCCTGCCCGCCCGGCGCCTTGAGCGGATGTTACGTGCCTACGATCCCTGGCCCGGTGTTTTTACCACCTGGTACGCTCGAACGTTGAAGATATTGGATGCGTCGGTGGCGAAAGACGGGCAGATGGGGGGTCCGCCGGGAACGGTAAATCGCTGCGTCGACGGGATTGCGGTCGCAACCGGCGATGGGGCGCTGCAATTACACCGCGTCCAACTGGCTGGCAGGCGGGCAACTGACGCTGCAGATTTTCTGAACGGCCATCCGGAGTTCTTAGGCGCCGTCCTGCCTTCCCAGGCGAGTCCCGGGTCGACCGGCTCCCACTAACCACGGGGTGGCCGGGTTATGCCGGTCCCACGAGGGTTACGTCAAGCCGGGCGATGTGGCTGCGGACGTATTCGACGCGGTCGTTCCACCAGTCGGTGCCGTAGAAAGCCGCCTCTCGGGGCTCGATCTCCGACTTGTCCGGAAAGCAACGGACCCAGATAAATTGCGTGCGGTCATCCGAGACCCACATGGAGTGCACGCTGATGCCGGCTTCTTCGAGATGCGGCACGCATTCGGCCTGGAACACCTCGAGCCAACTATCCATCATTCCCTTATTGATCGTGTAAGTGCGTAGCTGGCAGATCATTGAAATCTCCGTGTGGCAGGCTTGTCTGAAGGCGGCGTATGCGCGCGCCACAATAGTAAACGTCGGCAGACAGGAGATGTTGCGGGCGCATTGACTTGCGGCCGCGAGGCAAAACGGGGCTGGCCGGCTAACTTCTGCCGAACATGCCCATCAGGGCGCGCGGGTTGCCGCCGGTGGCCAGTTTCTTCATCACCTTTTGCATCTGCCGGTGCTGATTGAGAAGCTGGTTGACCTGCGCCGGGGTCGTTCCGCTGCCGAGGGCGATGCGCTTCCGCCGCGAGCCCTTGATGATCGCCGGATTCGTACGCTCGGCGGGCGTCATCGACAGGATAATCGCCTCGACCTGCGCCATCTTCCGTTCGTCGAGATCGGCGGGGTTAATGCGCCCGCGCATGGCCCGCATCCCGGGAATCATGCCGAGCACGTCACCCAGTGGGCCCATGTTCTTGAGGGCCTGGAACTGTTGGAGCAGATCGTTCATGTCGAACTGGTTGCGGCGCATCCGGCGTTCGAGCCTCGCCGCATCTTCTATGTCGATCTGCTCCTGCGCCCGTTCGACGAGGGTCTCCACGTCGCCCATGCCGAGGATGCGTGAGGCCATCCGGTCGGGGTGGTAGTCCTCCAGCGCCGAAGCCCGTTCGCCCGTGGCGACGAACTTGATGGGGATGCCCGTGGCGGACTTCATGGACAGCGCCGCGCCGCCCCTTGCGTCGCCGTCCATTTTGGTCAGGATCAGGCCGGTGAGGCCTATGCGATCGTGGAACTCAGAGCCGGCGCGCACCGCGTCCTGTCCGGTCATCGCATCTACGACGAGGATAGTCTCGGCAGGATGGACCTTGTCGCGCATCCGGACCAGTTGGTCCATCATGTCGTCGTCGAGGTGGAGCCGGCCCGCGGTGTCGAGGATGAGCCACCGGATACCCGACTTGTCGGCCGCCTTCACGGCGTTCGTCGCCACGTCTACCGGAGAGTTCCCGAGCGGGTCTTCATGGTGGACCGGGATGTTCAACTCGCCGCCGAGTTGGACCAGTTGATCGATGGCCGCAGGCCGCTGGAGGTCGCAGGCGGCGAGCATGGCCGGCTGGTTGTCTTTCCGCAGTCGCAGCGCCAGCTTGGCCGCCGTGGTGGTCTTACCCGAGCCCTGGAGCCCCACGAGCATGATGATGGACGGCGGAGAATCGGCTCGCTGCAGGCCTACAGCCTCACCGCCCAGGATCTCCCGCAACTCTTCGTGGACGATCTTGATGACGGTCTGGCCGGGTGAAAGGGAGGAGAAAACGCGCTCTCCATCCGCCCGTTCCCGCACCCTGTTGACGAACTGCCGGGTGACCCGAAAGTCGACGTCGGCTTCGAGCAGCGCCATGCGCACATCTCGCAACGCCGCGTCTATGTCCTTGTTGGACAGGCGCCCCTTGACTGAGAGCCGGGACAGGGCGCTGTTGAGTCTTCCCGTTAAAGATTCGAACATTTTTTGCCTAACTGGTTTTGCCGAGATCAGGCGGGCCGCAAATGTGATCCGTTCACGATTATCGCGTCATTATTCCTGTTTTTCTTGTTCTTTTGCGCCATCAGACGTTGACTGGGCGCCGTCCGCCTCGTTGGCGGGCCGAGACTCCGCGGCCAGTTTGGCTTGTTCGGCGTTTCTCCGCTGTCTCCGCTGGTCCCACAACACCAGGGCCAGGATCAAAACGATGATGGTCACCCACACCGGGGAGAAGATGGCTAAGGTGATTGCCACGTCCACGAACCACCTGCCAAACGACGCGAGTCCTCGCGTTGCGCTGCGTGCCGTTTCCGACGGGCTCCAACCGGGGTCGGAGATGGGGGCTGGATCGGTGGTCAGGTGGAACCACACGCTGACGAGTGACGTGGCGGTTGTTTGAGACAAGTAGTTCAGCCGGCCCTGAAGGCTCTCGATGTTGCCCCTCACATTGGTCAGTTCGCGCTGCACTTCAAGCACGTCGCTCACCTTGCCGGACCGTTCGTAAAGGGCCAACAACTGCTGCTCGGCTGCACGCAGGTTGCTGAGGCGGGCCTCGACATCCACGAATTCTGCGGTCACATCCTGGGAGGACCTGTTCTCCCTTTCGACCCGCTCGGATATGTCACGCACCCGCGAGAGCGTCGCCTCGAGGTTGTTCGACGGGACGCGGAACGACATGAAAGCGGATGATTCGAACTCATCCTCATTGCGCGTGACCGTGACGACGAACCCGCCGTTGGTTTCGACGAGTTGTGTGACCGCCTCCATGGCGTCGTTCACGTCGTCAACCCGGATATTCAAATCGACGTTGGTGACGATCTTTCGCTCGACAACGCCGGTGTCATTCTGCCCTGGGGCGCCAGCCGGTCCGGGGTTTCCGGGCGCACCGGGTTCCCCGGGAACGCCCCGGGCCAACTTCTCGGAAACGGCTGCGGCCGACTCTTCGGCGAAGTACTGGTCAGACGTTGCAAATTCGCCCGATTCGTCGCCGCCCGCGCCACACGCGGCGACGGCGAAAGCAAGGACCAGGGCGACCAGAAGGGGCAGGAATATCAGACGGTTCATTAGGTTGCCTCCTGTGCAGGCAGGTTCAGTCTACACATAAGAACGAACTGCCCAGCGCATTTGTTCCACAGCCCGCGCGGTGTGGGGTCAACGTCAGTTGCGGTTTGTCGCCTGCGGGACGGTTAGGATTGGGTCACCAACAACACACAGTCGACGATCTGAGACAGCGATGAAAATCACTAATCTGCACCTACGCAAACTGACCGGCACGATGGAGACGGACGGAGCGTTCTGGGAGGACCGGCTGGCGCGGCCCATCGACATCTATCCTGAGTATCGTCGGGCGCCGATGGACATGTTCGACGGTCAGAAAGATGACCGGCATTACCGGATCGTCACCTGGTTCGTGGACGTGGAGACCGATGAGGGGGCCACCGGTACGGCAGGACCGATGCCGGAGGCCGTGGCGTTCATCATCGACCGCCAACTCAAGCCGATCCTAGCCGGCAAAGACCCCTGCGCCTCGGAACTCCTCTGGGACCAGATGCATCGGTTGCTTGTCCACGGTAGACAGGGCGAAGCCATGATGGCTATCAGTGCGGTTGACTGCGCCCTGTGGGACCTGAAGGGCCGCGTTCTGGGTCAGCCGGTGCATCGATTGTTGGGCGGACCGACCAGGGAAGAAGTGCCGGCTTACGCCAGCATGCTGGGGTACGCGGTGGAAGACCTGGGGCTCGTTCGGGAACGTGCGCTTGCCGCACAGGCACAGGGCTACACAGCGCAGAAATGGTTTTTCCGGCACGGGCCGATGAGCGGTCCGGACGGGATGAGGAAGAACATCGATCTCGTCCGCACTCTTCGGGAGACGCTCGGCGATGACGACGAGATCATGCTGGACTGCTGGCAGAGTTGGGACCTCACATACGCTGTTCGAATGGCCGAGCGCATCGAAGAGTTCTCGCCGCGCTGGCTCGAAGAGTGCGCCATGCCTGACCGCGTGGACACGTACCGGGAGCTGAGGCAACGGACGTCCATACCAATCTCCGGCGCCGAGCACGAGTACACACGCTGGGGGTTCAAGCGGTTCGTGGACGCCGGTGCGCTGGACGTACTGCAACCCGATATCTACTGGGCCGGCGGACTGTCCGAGGTGATGAAGATCGCCGCGTACGCAACCGTCCACGACCTCATAACCATCCCGCACGGCCACTCGACGCCCGCCGGCATCCACTTCTCCGCCACGCAGTCGCCGATCCACACGCCCTACCAGGAGTACCTGGTCAAGTGGAACGAGGTGCACCAGTTCTTCCTGGCATCACCGATCCGTCCGGAGTGCGGCATGATCAAGGTGCCGGAAAACCCCGGAGTGGGCATGGACCTGGACCCCGCATAGATCGAGCACGAAGAGACGGCTACGTGGTGAATAGGCACATGGATGGTTAGTGGAGGGACTTTTCCAGTGGGAACAAAGGGCGTAATCGCCGCTCCGCTAGGGAAGATCCAACGGTATGACACCTTCCCACTTGGGTTCCCTTATCTCGATCGGCACACGACCGCGTAGCGCAACAAAATCGCGGTCCCATGATTCGAAAACATCGGCGCTGGACGACAACGCGGTCGCCAGATGGACCGCGTCGGCTGGCCGGAGCCGATGTTCACGAGAGAGTGACCTGGCCCTCTCTGCAATCGCGCGAGTCACATCGTAGATGATCAGGTTGTCGTGCTGGCGGAAGAAGCCAGTGATGATTTGATCGTCATCGACGGGGATGCCGGGCGAATGGCGACGCCTGATGACTTCAGCAAGAGTCCATGCCGACGTGATCACCGTCAAATTGCCGGCGACCATGTCGTTCAGAATGTTTTGGCAGATTTCTGCACGGGATGCTTCATCTTCGGCGAGTAACGAAATCCAGTTCGTGGAATCCCAATATCGTCTTCCGCCCAACGCGCTGGTCGCCACTAGTCCCCACGTACTTCTCGAAGGTATTGTTCGGCCGTCTGTCCCTCAGTCTCTCCCCTCCAGAGCCCCCTGAGATCCGATGGCTTCACCGACTCGGCGCTATCGTCCGCGATCTCGATACTGGACACTTTTATCGATTCGGGATTGCCCAGCCGATCCGCTTTCACACCGCCTGACACAATGACGCGTCTCCCAAGTCCCGTGCGGACCTGTTCCAATTGCGGGTCTGAAAAGTGGCAAGTGACTCCCCTGTCATGGACCGCGTCGTACACACGGAAGTATGGCCGGTTTCTCACAGTAGCCGACTCGAGTCTGCCTTCGATGGAACCAATCGAATGGAAGTACTCGACGGGCGGGTCCGCGACAGCAGCACCTGGCAGGCCCGCGACAGAAACCGTCTGGCTCTGGTGAATTACCCTGACCCGATAACCTGCGTCGACCGCAATTTTTGATAGTTCCTTTGCAGCCATCAAGGCCGTTTCGGAGAAGTGCTTGGGATTGGACTGGCCACGGCTCAAGGCATCGAACCCTTCCATGGTCGTCGAGACTACTTGCGCCGAGACCACGCTTTCGTGTTCCGCCCTTAGCGTGGCCTGTGCGGGGCTGCTGTAGCTCAACTCTTGCAGCATCCACCTGATGGATCCCGACTCACGCATGGTCAACTCGGCCTCAACGCTTCCGAGAATCTTCAACGTGTGCCTGATCGAATCGGCAAAGGCCTCAGCAGATACTTGACCGGAATCATTTCCGAGTCTGATTGAGATGTCCGATTTGGCCATGCTTCGCCCCATCCTGAATTCTATCTTGCATGGGAATACGAGGACTGTTCTTCGGATTACACGAAAAACCAGGTACGAGGACGGGGGAAGGCTGGTCGGCGAATCGCGATGAGCGTAAGTCTTATCGCCAAGATACCAGCGCGCCCAGTTCCGTAGACTGAGAGGTGCGGGCCTACGTCCGGCCCGCCGAGTCCCTAGCCTCCCGCTTCAGCCCGCGCGCGGAACATCCAGAACACGTTCAGCGCCGCGATGGCAGCAGCGATGATCCAGAGGAGTGTGCCCAAATTCGTGTTGTACTGCAGGCCGATTACCAATCCCACGAAGAAGACCACGAATGCCGCCACGAACAGCAGGACGTGAGCGGCAATCTTCAGCGTCTTGGACAGCATGGCGTGTCCAGTTTACCGGGAGTAATCTACAGTCCACCTTGTCCAGACCGAATCGAGTGGATTAAGGACTCGGCCATTACGGACTGTCATTAAGCGCTGTGTTGATAAACTTCATGGCGGGTCCTGAACTCACAGTTCATGGGACCGAATCCGCCAAGTTAAGCGGTCCGCTTTCACGCACATCGCAGACCGCGACGAACGCCTGATGGCCGAGTCCCAAATCTCAATTCGCGGCGCACGCGAACACAATCTCAAGAACATCGACGTCGAGATCCCGCGCGACAAACTCGTCGTGATTACCGGGGTGTCCGGCTCCGGCAAGAGCAGCCTGGCGTTCGACACGATCTACGCCGAGGGCCAACGCCGGTACGTCGAGTCGCTCTCGGCATACGCGCGGCAGTTCCTCGGCCGCATGGACAAGCCCGACGTCGACCACATCGACGGGCTGAGCCCGGCCATCTCGATCGACCAGAAGGGCGTATCCCGCAATCCGCGCTCGACTGTCGGCACGGTTACCGAGGTCTACGACTACCTCCGCCTGCTGTTCGCCCGCGCCGGCCGGCCGCACTGCCACAACTGCGGCAGGCCCGTGTCGCGCCAGTCGGTGCAACAGATAGTCGATGCGATAACCCGCCTGGGCGACGGCGCGCGCATCCATCTGCTCGCTCCGATGGTCACCCACATGAAGGGCGAGCATGTCGGCATCCTGGACAACGCGCGGCGGGAAGGGTTCGTGCGGGTGCGCGTGGACGGAGAGGTCCGCGAGCTGTCCGAAGAGATAAAGCTCAACAAGCAGCAGTGGCACGACATCGAGATCGTCGTCGACCGCCTGGTCATCCGGCCGGACACCGAAACCGTACGAATGACCGAATCCGTCGAGGCCGCCCTCAAACTGTCCGGCGGCACGGTCATTGCGGCCATCGTTGGCGGAGAGGACGTGGTCTACTCAGAGCAGTTCGCCTGCGTTCACTGCGACATCTCAATAGCGGAACTTGAGCCGCGCAATTTCTCGTTCAACACGCCGTACGGCGCCTGCCCGACCTGTACAGGACTCGGCTTCCGCCTCGAGGTGGACCCCGACCTGGTGATCCCGGATAAGTCGCAGAGTCTCGCAGGCGGGGCCATAGTCCCGTGGGCCAGGTCAGGCGCAAACTCTCCCTGGCTGGCTTCGACTCTCACTTCATTGGCTGATGATTACGGATTTTCGATGGACGTCCCCGTATCGCAGCTCGACAAGAAGGCGTTGCAGGTGGTCCTTTACGGGGCCGGCAGCAAGCGCATCGAGGTGGCGCACACCACCCAGCGCGGCCGGGTCTACAGGTGGGAGACGCACTACGAGGGTGTGATCCCGAGCCTTGAACGACGGCACGTAGAGACAGAGTCGGAAAACGTCCGCGAGGACATTGCCCGGTACATGGCCAGGCGGCCGTGCGTCACGTGCGAGGGAGACAGGCTGAAGCCGGAGGCACTGGCCGTCACCGTGCTCGGCATGAGCATCATGGACGTGACCAGGCAGTCCGTGCAGCACGCGCTCGAGTGGGTTGAGGCGTGCCGCAACGGACAGTGGCCGGACGGCACAACCGCAAATGAACCGCTGGTGGCGCGTGAGTCGGCGATCGCTTCCCAGATATTCAAGGAGATCGAGTCGAGGCTGGGGTTCCTGTCACGCGTGGGCCTTGACTATCTGACCCTCGACCGCGCCGCGGCCACATTGAGTGGGGGAGAGGGACAAAGAATCAGGTTGGCGACGCAAATCGGCTCGGGTCTGATGGGCGTGCTGTATGTCTGCGACGAGCCGTCGGTCGGCCTGCACCCGATGGACAATAACCGCCTGATCGACACCCTGAAGAGCCTGCGGGACGTCGGAAACACCGTGCTGATCGTCGAGCACGACGAGGCGGTGATGCGGGCCTCGGACCACATCGTGGACCTCGGACCGGGCGCGGGCGAACGAGGCGGTCACGTGGTGGTTGAAGGGCCTATCGACGTCATCATCGAGTCGCCGGAATCGATCACCGGCGCTTACCTGAGCGGCAGGCGCTCCATACCGACCCCGTCAGAAAGACGCAACGGGGCAGGCAGTGAGATCGTGATATACGGCGCCCGCGCCAACAACCTGAAAGACGTCACCATCTCCGTACCGCTTGGCAGGTTGGTCTGCGTTACAGGCGTTTCAGGCTCCGGCAAGAGCACGCTGGTGAACGAGGTCCTCTACAAGACGCTGGCGTATCAGTTGTACAGGGCAAAGGACAGGCCGGGCGATCACGACGCAATCACTGGACTGGAGAACATCGACAAGGTCATCAACATCGACCAGTCGCCTATCGGCCGCACGCCGCGCAGCAATCCGGCCACTTACACCGGCCTGTTCACGCCCATCAGGACGCTGTTCGCCACAATGCCGGAGGCCAGGGCGCGCGGCTACAAGCCCGGCCGGTTCTCTTTCAACGTAAAGGGCGGAAGGTGCGAATCGTGCGCCGGGGCGGGTTACGTCCAGATCGAAATGCAGTTCCTGCCGGACGTCACCGTGCCGTGCGAGGTGTGCCTGGGCGCCCGGTACAACCGCGAAGCGCTGGAGATAACGTTCCGTGGACAATCGATTGCAGACGTCCTCAACATGACGGTGTCGGAGGCATCGCGCCTCTTCGAGAACATCCCCAGCATCCGCAACAAGCTGAATACGCTGGTCGACGTGGGACTCGGCTACATCCGGCTTGGCCAGCCGGCTACGACCCTCAGCGGCGGTGAGGCGCAGCGAATCAAGCTGGCGTCCGAACTATCGAAACGGTCGACGGGCAGCACGTTCTACATACTCGACGAGCCGACGACCGGTCTTTCATTCGACGATTGCTCGAAGCTAATGGACGTGCTGCACCGGCTTGTGGACGCCGGCAACACCGTCGTTCTAATCGAGCACCACCTCGACCTCATCAAGAACGCCGACTGGCTGATCGACCTCGGGCCACTGGCGGGAGACGGCGGCGGCGAACTGGTGGCCGAGGGCACTCCGGAGTACGTGGCGTCCGTCGCCGGGTCTCACACCGGTCGCTACCTGCTTGACGTGCCAGGCATAACTCCGGACGCCGATTCCCCCGGTTCGGTCAACGGCAGTGTTCGCGCCGCCCCGGAATTACGCCAGGCCGCAGACGAGAGTATTCTGCCGCCCCGGCCAGATTCACTGGACGGTAAGTCGCGCCGTGGCAGAACAAGGCGCCCGCGGAGGCGGAGACGGCGGGCGAGGGCGAGCGCTTAGAGGCGATCGGCAGGCGCATGCTCGTTGCTGCTGTTTGATAACTGGGCCCGGTCCGATTGGTAGAAGTCGCAAATGACGATAGGTACTACGCGATCAGGAAAGCTGCGACGGCGAATACTCCCGCGAGAGTTATGCCGCCAGCCATCAATCCGACACCCGCAGAGCGAAGAACTTCCATCTTCGACCGCGTAGCTAAGTACCCTCCTACGATCATCAACAGGGCCAACGGCGAGGCGCCCAGCAAACCGGCCAATGCCGCAACAAGAGCTTCCCACAAGGAAGTCCGCAGCACGTGAGTCCCCTCTTCCCCGGCTGCCCGTTCCCCTTGATACTCGACGTTGTACGTCCCATTCCCGAATGCCGTCGCCTGCAATGCCGGGTTGTCTTCAAGAATGCAGAAGTACTCCCCTACAGCGCAGAACCCGAACTTAACCTGACTGTAGGCGAAGTACCGGTCATCCCACTGCGTTTCGGAAACATCGTGGTAGCGCTCAAAATCCCAGAACGGAGAGAAAGAGTCCCAGGACCTCAGACTTTTCGGGGTGCCAACGATTTGGGACCCATCCCCACACCATTCGACGAGTTGCGCATAGCGCCACTGCTGGAGGTTAACGACACTGCGAGAATCAATCGCAGCCTCGGCGGACCAGCAAGATTCACCTTCCTCCATGCCTGGCGTTCCGGGGAGTGGCGTCGCCCTGAAGTCACCCGTCATAGGAGCAGGTTCTACAAATGATTCGGTTGTGGTCGTCCCGGTCAAGCCAAACAGGGCCGCCAGCACCATCAGCGCCACTACGGCCAACACCACCCAGACCACGACTGGTGAAAAAGTTCCCTGGCTTAACCGTCTAGCTGCCCGCACGGCGAATATGGACAAGACGAAAGTCACAGCCAAGGTTGCGATAATCAGGACCACTATCAAAAACGTCTCATTCATAGCCATTCACCACCACTTACAACTACGACGAACCACTCGTCGCGGGCGTCGATTACGCCACCCGGACAGGAAATCTATCGCGTCAGCATAACCCACTGGCTCGTCCCTGCGGCGGTTCGAGAGCCGGTTAAATGTCCAGTTCACTGCCATACTGGATTGTTAGACGGCAAGTCCCGCCGGGGCAGAACAAGGCGCCCGCGGCGGCGGAGACGGCGCGCCCGGGCGAGCGCCTAGGTCGTTCGGACGCATGGTTCCTATTCGGAATCGGAGTCCAGAGAACCATTTCCGGCCCCTGTTCGTCTAAGGAAGAGGACAGGGTTTGAGTTTGGTTCGAACCCTGTACGCCAGGTGATGCCAACCCATCTTCATACGATCGTTGCCCAGTTGGGCCGTTTGTGGTTCCGCATCACGCTGGCTGCAGCGCTGGCCGCGACCGCGGCCGCGTGCACCGGTGGACAACAGAACGCTGGTCCGACAGCAACGCCGACCCAAGTCCAACGAATTTTTGCAACGCCCCAGCAAACTGCCAGCACTCAAACAGGCGAAACATCGGCGGTAGACCAGCCGGCCCCCCAGTCGACCGTGCGAGGTGGTCCCGCGCCCAGAATCTTTGAAATTGGTTGGACAACCGACAAGGGTTCAATTGCGCCCGGCGAGCCGGTCACGATCAGGCTGAAACTCGAAAACGTCTGGAACGGCCCCGTGGAATTCAACGAGTTTCCTACTACGATGACGATCACCCACGTGGACACGCGGACCGAAACGTCTTTGCCGATAGAACTCGAAAGCGGCGAGGTGACGCCAGGACGCCTGGAACAAGGTGAGGCGCTCGTCGTTGTCGCGTCAGTGCCGACCCGTGTGAGCGCTGGTCTCCAGCCCGGAAGGTATCGCGTCAAGGGGTTCCAGTTTTCTTACACCCGGGACGGACCCGGGTCGGGGCAGACCAGGACAAACCTGGGCAGCGAGGGGCTCTTCGTGGTCACTCCGCCGGAAGGGGCGCTGGCCAGGACCCTGGTGGTGGACCAGGAGCGAGTGGCAGGTGGAGCCAGGATCACGCTGGAGAAAATACATTTCACACCGGAGCGGACCACCGTCTCGGTGTTTGCCGCGCCGCTGACCCAAAGTAGCAGTGCGCCCGAACCTGCCGTTGCCGGCACCGTCACTCCCGTCGCCGCCAATCAACAGGGGCCCATACCAACCCCGGCGACCCCGGCCGACCAGTCGTCCTGGGACCGTGATGTGACTGAACTGACGGCTTTTTATGCCCTGGACGGAGGCATGTGGCGCCTGATGGCGGACTACTCATATCGGGAAGGGCCGGACGGTGTGCATCGTGAGTGGTATTTCGACCCGGTGTCGATAAATGTCAAATCCCTTGAGTTCGTCATCGTGCCGAGGAGCCGTCCTGGACGAGATGGCACGTTGACGTTTCTGGCCGGGGGCGCCTCGTTGTCGTGGGGATGGATCTTGCCGCTTCATGATCCGGATAGCGAATTCACCAAGAGCGATCTAACCGAGTGGAACCGGACGTTGAGGGATGTCATCTGGCAGGTCCCTGGGATGGCGTATACGTATCTCGACGAACCGAAAAACCGAATCCGAATTGGCATGGAGCCACGGCGCAGGGCGCTTGAGGAAATGCGAGCGGCGATAGAGTCGGTGGGCGTGCCCGTGGGGGCCGCCTTGATAGATGTCGGGTGTTCGGGGATCCAGCCATGGCCATTCGACGAAGAGGACCCACCTGGAGAGACATTTCTCCGTGCAGTCGACTACTCACTCGAGGTGGACGGCCGGATTCCTTACGGAGAAACGGTCCAGTTGAAGCTGACCTTGCGAAACGTGAGTGACAAGCCTGTGGACTTTTTGACGGGCGGCAGGCCTCCGCACGACTTCGTGATCTCCACGCCAGAAGGCGAGCAGGTGTGGCACTGGAAGTGCGGGAAGGTAGTCGAGCAGCCATTGGACAGCCAGACCATTGAACCGGGTGAAGTAATGGAATTCACCGGTGTGTGGGAACAGGTGGACAACCGTGGAGAGCCCGTTCCACCCGGCGCCTACCTGGTGCGCGGGGTCCTGGATATGGGTCCCTCTGAAAGGCTGGTAACGGAGGCGCACGAGGTGGAGATTCGAAGGTAAGACGCGGCGCTTAGGTCGCCGTGGTGAATGGCAATAGCTTGCCCAAGCCGTTGCTGACCCCCTTCACCGCATAGACTGGGGAGAAGGTCCATGTGGCCGGCGAATTTCCCGGCCAACTCCCTGAGCGACCTCTGAAAGAGACCTTCCGGGTGACCCATGACCACATCCGGTATAGAAAATTCCAACGCGAATGCGGGACGCGGCGCCCGGGCGGCGGAGGTGGCGGCCTTCATCGGTCTCATTCCCGCCATCCTCCTCAATTCCCTTTGGTTCTTCCCACTTGATGAGCCCCGAGTCAGCGAACAGCTTGTTGGCAATGTGGTCCTCAGCCTGACAATCGCAGCGCCATATGTGCTCGTATTAATGGCGTCGCAAGTGAGAAGGCCTGGGGCTCGCGGAGCATTGCTCGCGGTGTTAGGTCTGCTCTCATTGGCTGCGAGCTTCTCGGTGCTGGTTTCCCCGATTACGCTGGTACTCCTTCCCGCGACATTTGCGATCTGGTTCGCGGCGGCCAGGGGTCTCACCGCATCCGTTCGCCCACTTGCGACTACAGCATTTGCAGGGGTCGCAGGACTTCTCATCGCTGCAATGGTTGGTCTCAGTTTCTTTGTACTTATCTGGCTCGGCGAGTCGGAGCCCAAGTGTTGGGAGAGGTCCCTAAGCGATGACGGGCGGTACGTGTGGGAAGCTAAGCCCGACGTCGCCAGGCAGGATGAGGCCCGGGGCGTGACTCTGAGTGGAAGCGGCGGGACCTGCGTGAGCGACATCATCACGAACGCTGAGGCGGGATTGGGTGCGGGCATCCTGGCGATCGCTTTCTTGGCAATGATGCTGGTCGTGCGGTTACCTTGGTTACGTTCGCCCGACAGCCGCTTCACTTAAAGGGTGTCCAAAAAGGCATAAGGAGGCGCTGGCCCGCGCAAATACTTGTAGGGGCGACTCTTGTGGGCGCCCGAGGGGGCCGGTCGCGGTGACCGACTCGATGGCATTGCGTGATCGGCGAGGGGCTTATTAGACACCCTCTTAGATCCCTGGGCGTGGAACATATTGCGGGTCCTGCACGTCTGTGTGAGAGACCAGCAATCATGACCTGATTGGAATTCACTTGAAGTCGATCCACCTTCAACCGAACGTGTCGCGGCTACTCCAACGACCAATTCTTCTGCTGACGGCTACGGCGTTGGCCGCTGCGGTGATCTCGTGCGGCGTAGATTCGGCGACCAGCAATCGGACAGAAACCCAGGCCTCCGCTGACCAGCCGAGCGTAAATCAGCATTAGCTGGATAGTGGGACGGAGCAAACATCGGCGGATGAGGCCCCCCACGTTAGTGAATTAGACGGCAAAGACACAACGTCGCCAGAGGCGCCGCCGCCGCAAATCGACGATCCCCCGAACGAGGCGGAATTGCAGGACCTGCAGGCTGTCGCCGATCAATACGGCATTACTCTCCAGGCGGCCATCGACCAATACGCCTGGAACGACAACTTCTCCCTCGCGGCGCAGAGAATCAGCGAGGCGGTGCCCGAAACGTTCGCCGGCGCGGTGATCGTCGACGGTAGTAACGCGTGGATCGCTTTCACAGGACCCCCGCCTGCGGCGGCGCTCGAGATAATCGAGATGTTCACGAACAGCCACAGCGGCGTTTCGGTGGAGATCCGTACCGGCCAGAGCCTAACCGAGGCTGAAATCGAAGAGGCAGTTTCGGCCGTCCACGACGCAGTGCGCAAGGTGCCCGGAGTGCTTGACGCCCTCACGTCGTTCGATCCAAAAGCAAATCGGATAGGAATGACAGTTGTGCTGAAAGACTCAGCGCCCGACACAGTTTTGGATGATCTACAGGCGATCGCGGAGAAACGCCTCGTTGAACTGACGAGACCCGACATTCTCGACAGCATGTCGGTTTCGATCGTTCGGTCTTCGGTGCCGGTCATATTCATAAAGGAATAACGGCGAGCCGGCCCGTAGTCGAAGGTGGGTCCGGCACGACCCCGTTTCGAGTACGGAGCAGGCTACCCCTGGCGTGATTGTGGGATGGGTATGGCCCCGCTCCGCCGCCCGCCCACCGTGGGTACCGGCCCCGCATCGGAGTGCGGGGCGACGATGGAGGGCACGACGGGAGAGGGGTGTGTGTGCATGGCGGTTGGTGGGGGTAGCCGCGCCCGTCCCGCGCCCCACCATGGGTACCGGATCGGAGTCCGGCACGACGGGTGTGGGAGTCGGGGAGGACGGGGTATGGAGGTCTGGAAGACGATGGAGGGTGTTGGTGGTGGGATTGGGCGTGGTTGTGGGATGGACGTTTCGGATCCCTCGGCTTCGCTCGGGATGACACGATCGGCGAGATTGGGATGATGAATTTGGGCCGAAATGACTGTGGGGTGCCCGCGATTCGGGCCAAGGACTGGTTTCAAACCAGCCCCTACAAGGGTGGTTGGACGGCGTGCGTGCGTGTGATGGGTGAGTGACAGGCCTACGACTGATTGGGTTTCCTGCGTTCACCCAGGACACCTTCCGTTCCTCCCACCCCGCGCCGGGGGCGGTACACTTCATTCGCATTGCGGATTGAACCCCGGCTGCGATATACGATGCCGGGCGGGTCAGGATGGAAATCATGGGCGAACTGGACGGCAAGGTAGCCATCATCACGGGCGCGGGGCGTCGCAGGAGTATCGGTCGGGGAGCGGCCATAGCGCTGGCCGGGATGGGTTGCAGCATTGTCGCCGTCGGCACGGGACGGGACCCCGCAACGTTTCCTGACGACGAAAAGGAGATCGGCTGGAGGGACGTCGAGAGCGTGGCCGACGAGGTGAGGGCGATGGGGCCCAAGGCCCTGGCGCTCGTGGCGGACGTTTCGAAGCGCGACCAGGTGCAAGGGATCGTCGACACCACCGTCCGCGAACTGGGCCGCGTCGATTTTCTCGTCAACAATGCCGCCGCGCCGAAGGGTGACGACCGCGTACCCCTGGTGGACCTGAGCGATGAGCAGTTGCGGCTCGTTTTGGAGGTCAAGGTCCTGGGAGGCTTCTACTGCGCACAGGCTGTCTCGCAGGTGCTCGTTGAACAGGGTGAGGGCGGCAGCATAGTCAACGTTTCCTCTATAGCAGGCAAGCGTCCCAAAGCGGCCAACGCCGCGTACGCAGCCGGCAACGCCGCGCTCGACGCGCTGACCGCGTCACTGTCCGCCGAACTCGGCGAATACGGCGTGACGGTCAATTCCGTGTGCCCCGGCCTGGTCGAGACTTCTCGCTGGGACTCCGACATCGGGACCGAGGGTTGGGAGAAGCGCATCAGGGCCACGGTGCCATTACGGAGAGCTACGGACGGGGATGAAGTCGGCAGGTTCATCGCCTATCTGTGCACGAGCGACGCCTCATACATCACCGGGCAGTGCATCAACATGGACGGCGGAGTAGTGACCGGACATTGAGCTCGATCATGTCTGAGTCTGTCGCTTCTCGAAGGAGTCCCATCTGACAGGGCCATCGCTTGTTAGCCAAAAAATGAAGTTCAGCTATTCTGCCGACACGCCGTACTTTCAGCCGAAGATGACCGGCAACCACTGCTTCGGGTGCGGCGCGTGGAACGAAAACGGTCTGCGGATAATGAGCGAGTGGGATGGAGAGGACTCGGTGTGCGTCTTCGAACCGAAGGGCCACCACGCCGCGATGCCGCCCGACGTGATGAACGGGGGCATCATCGCCGCGGTCATCGATTGCCACTCGGTGTGTACCGCTATTGCCGACGGGTACCGCCGGGCGGGCAGGGAGATCGGCGAGGGGCCGCCGCTGTGGTACGCAACCGGTTCGTTGCGGGTCAACTACCGTAAGCCCACGCCCGTTGCGGGCCCGATCACGGTCCGAACGCGCATCACCCGCGTCGACGGCAAGAAGACGTTTATGAAGTCCAGGCTGACGTCGTTCGAGGGAGTCATGACCGTCGACGGAGAGGTGCTCGCCGTACAGGTCCCAACCGAATGGGCGGACCCAACCGGCCTCCTCAAGCACCTGCCTGCAACCCGGGCCTGATTCGTCGTCCCCGACTTCGATGAGACCCTTGCAAAACCCCCTCTCCTGGAGGGAGAGGGTTGGGGTGAGGGCGAAACGCAAGTTGAAAACAGGCCACTGGACCCCTCCGTCGCCAGCCAATCGAACGTTACGCGAAGGTCTCACTTCGATCGGGGACCCAACCGCGCGGTTTGTCCTGAACGTTTTCCGGTTCAGGAGGCTGGCAGGCCCAGCAGTTCCCTTCGCAGCAGGCTGAGGACGCTCAACGCGGCGCGCCTGCGATCAGGGCGGCCGCGCCCCGCCGACCGGAGATGGCGCGATGCGACGCGCCCCTCACCGGCGATGGAGATGAACGTTTCGCCGCGGCCGAGATTTTCGGTCCGCTGGTCCCCCTCGGCGACGCCGTGGGCGGATATGCCTACGTCTGCGCCCGAGAACGCCCTGGCTGCCCGGGCGAGCGCAGCCGACCGCTCTTCACCGTTTGCGAACGGCGGTTTTTCACCACCGGCGCGAGCGTAGTTTTCCAGCGCCGCGTTGGAGTTCACGGTCATGCCGTGAATGAATAACGGCCCTGCGGCGTCGCCCAGCGCAGCAGCCACGCTGCCGCCGCTCAGGTCCTCGTAGCAGGCGACCGTCTTTCCACTCGACTCCAGCAGCGCGCCGACGACGCTCTCCATCGTCTCGTCGTCTTCTGCGAAGACGTTGTCGCCCAGCAACCTGTGCGCTTCCTTAGCGACCGGTTCGATGAGCTTGTCGGCCTCTGCCGTATCCTCCGCCAAGGCGGCGATCCGTACGTCGACCTGCCCGGGGTGGGCGAGCACGCCGACGGTGGGGTTGGATGACTCGGCTATCAGGTGGCCGATGAGGTGGTCGACGTTGCTCTCACCGAGATCGGAGACTTTGAGCAGCTTGTAGTGGATTACCTGGTTCAGGTCGAATTTCCGGCGGAGGTACGGGATTATCTCGTTTTCGATGAGCCACTTCATCTCGAACGGTACGCCGGGCACGCTGATGATGACTCCGCGGGGGTCCTCGACGAGGAAGGCGGGCGCGGTGCCGTTTGGGTTGCGGATCACGGTGGCGCCTTCAGGCACGGTGGCCTGCTTCTCGTTGTTCTTCGTCAGTATGAAGCCGCGCCGGCGAAACCTCTGGTTTATCTCTTCCAACGACTGAGGGTCAGTGACGATCTTTCGATTGGTGACGCTCGCCACGGCCTCGCGGGTGAGGTCGTCCTGCGTGGGTCCGATGCCGCCGGTGGTTATCACGACGTCGGCCCGCTCCAGCGCGCTTTCGAGGATGGCGGTCATGCGGTCGAAGTTGTCCCCAACCGTGGTCTTGTAGAAGAGGTTTACGCCGTTTTCGGCGAGTCTCTGCGCTATCCACGATGCGTTGGTATCGACTATCTGGCCGAGCAGCAACTCAGACCCTATCGTCACAATCTCAGCATTCATTGTTTTGTTTTACCGTCCTTATGGGGTGTTTGGCAGGCCGACGGAGTTGGTCCTGTCGGGGTTGCCGGTGTGGCGAGCGTTATTTTGGCTGACTGTTCTTATGGGGTGTTTGGACACTCGATTAAGGCAGTTTTTGTACTGGTTGCAGGCGGTGTCGCCGATTGTCTTTGGTTGAGGTCGTAGGGAAGCGTATTTGGGCCCAATCCCGCGGTCAATAACGAATTGGCTGAAACTTGGTGACACGCCACTTGACCCTGTAGAACGGTTGTTCGATAATAGAACGCACGTTCTGAAGCGCCGCCGGCTGGAAGGCGGTACGAGACATGCCAAAGGGGTCAAGGATGCTAGCGACTGTCGAATCACCCACTCCCACCAGGTCTATTCACACCATTGAGCGGGAAGAGCTTGGGAGGGCGCTGCTCAGGTCAATAAGCGCGCGTGAAGGCGCGACATTCACCGTGGACGTGCAGGACGCAGCCGCAGTTACGGATCTGATTACCGGGCTGAGGTCGTGGTTGCTGGTGGTTGGGGCTGGTACCCGTGTCGCGTCGGCGACGGTGTCCCCAACGTTTTTGGGTGAGACGTTTCCTGCGATGTTGTCGCTGGTCCGCGAGCTGGAACGCAGCGGCGCGACGTGGCGGCCGAACGGTCCCCGGACGATACAGGTTGGCGAGGCCAAGCATGTATTCGTGAGCCGCGACCGTCCGGTTGCGGGCAGGACTCCCAATCCCGACGGAATGATCGAGGTGGTCCAGGCACACCGCGTCGACCGCGACTGGTTCCACGAACGCGTCGTACCCCGTTGCCAGACCCCCGGATTGACCCGCGTCTTCTATGGGCAGCCCGGCGTTCCCGGATCGATCTACGAAGAGGTACGCAACGAGATTCTGAGTGTCACCGGGCCGGGAGAGCCGCAGCGGCATTTCGACCTGCGAGTTTCCGACGCTCTCACCGCTCGCGCGGCCGCCTGAACTCCCACCTGCAGTTCATTCCTGAGATTTCACAGAGGATTCATCCATGACGACTTTCATGCTCCCAGCCCGTTCAGACACTCTGCCCGAGAACACCCGTTACAAGGACGATGGGTGCGATATTTCGCCGTCGTGCCTGGAGTGTCCCCTCCCGTTGTGCAAATACGATGATCCCGGGTGGATGGAACGCGAGAGTAAGCGCGTCAGGGATGACCTGATATACCGCGCCAGGTTGGACGGGGTTTCGGTGAACGACATCGCGCGGCGATACGGGGTGAGCCCGCGCACGGTGCACCGGGTGATAAGGCGCGGAGGCGCGGAGGCCGGCGCTCAACCGGAGGAGGACGATTCCCCGTTGCTTTCGTTAAAGGAGCTCGAGCAGCGTTCGATGTTTCGCCCCAGGACGCCGCCGCCGCCCCTGTTCGGCGGTGTCGACCGATACCGAAAGACCGGCAGGACGCGGCTATTTTCGATGTAATCCCCACGCCCTATTACGGGCCGAGTTGGAGATTAATCGACAGTGTCGGAGTCGTCGGCTTCGGGTGTTGGGTCGCCTGCGCCGACGTTGACCTGTTCTCCGGTCGCCTGGTAGATGGCCCGCTCCGCGATGTTCGTAGCGCGGTCGGCTATCCGCTCGATGTTGTGGGCGGCCCACAGGAGATAGGTCCCGCGCACGACGTTTTCGGGTGATGCCTTCATCAACTCGAACAGGTCGTAGCGTACCTGGCGGTTGATCTCGTCCACGCGGTCGTCGTCGGGTACCAGGGACTGGGAGATCTCGACGACCTTGTCGGGGTCCCGTTCGATAAATGCTTCGAGGCTTCGCTTGACCATGGTGACGGCGATCTCGCCCATGACGGGTATGTCGATCAGTTCTTTCAGGGGCGGTTCATCCCCCATCAAAAGGCTGAGTTTGCCGATACCCTCGGCGTAATCGCCCATCCGCTCGAGTTCGTTTGCCAACTCGAGGATCGTGATGATGCGTCGCAGGTCTCGTGCCAGCGGAGCTTCGCGTCGCAGCAGCCGGATGCAGCCCCGCTCAATGGACCACTCCTTTTCATCGATTTCGTCGTCGTTATCGATGAGGGCCTGTGAGCGCGCCAGGTCGCGGTCCTTGAGGGCGGCGAGGGCTTCGAATATGGCATTCTCGACCATGCCCCCGAGCAGAATCACTTCCGCTTCGAGCTGTCCCAATTCCCGGTCGAAACTTTCTCGTGCAAGCATCTTTGGTGTGTTGGCCTCGTTGTTGGTCCGGCTTCCGCGGCTAGCCGATTCGGCCGGTCACGTACGCCTCGGTCCTGGGGTCCTTCGGAGTGCCGAAGATCTGTTCATTTGTGCCGTATTCGATCAGCCGGCCGACCCGCTCTTCGCCCGCCATGAGGACGGCGGCGTAGTCTGAAATGCGGGAAGCCTGCTGCATGTTGTGGGTCACGATTACGATGGTCACCTGCGTGGCCAACTCCCTGATGAGCGCCTCGATGTGTTGTGTCGAAATCGGGTCGAGCGCAGAGGCCGGTTCGTCCATCAGCACCACTTCCGGCTCGACGGCCAATGCGCGTGCGATGCAGAGACGCTGCTGCTGCCCGCCCGACAGGCTGAGGCCGCTCTCCCGCAGCCGGTCTTTGACTTCGTCCCACAGCGCAGCCCGCTGCAGCGACCTTTCGACTACCTCGTCGAGGTCCACGTCCAGCCCATTGATTCTCGGCCCGAAGGCGACGTTGTCGTAGATGCTCTTGGGAAACGGGTTTGGCCGCTGAAAGACCATGCCTATCCGGAACCGTATCTCAGTCGGGTCCTGGGTGTCCCTGTAGATGGGCTCCGAGTTGAAGAAAACTTCGCCGGTGATTTCGGCGATGGGGATCAACTCGTTCATCCGGTTGAAGCAGCGGATCAGCGTGCTCTTGCCGCACCCGGATGGGCCGATGATCGCCACAACGGTGTTGCGGGGGATCTGAAACGAGACACTGTCGATGGCAGGAGTGTTGCCGTACTTGACACTCAGTTCGCGTGCTTCCAGGACCACGTCTGAACTGTCGAACTTGATTATGTTTTCATCCGATGCGGCCCCGGTCAGGTGCCGCTCTTCAGTCAGATTCATTCAGTGTGGTCCCCGGTCGGGCGCGGTAGCTCCAAGCCAGCCTGCGCCAGCCTGCGATGTTAATGCCGAGACATTAACGTTCTTCTAATTTTAGGCCGCTTCCGGGCCGTCGGCTTCCAGGAAGTCCACCACCGCCGTTGCCCAGCCGAAGTTCGTTCCCCGCATGCCGCGGCCGCTTGCCGGAGAGTAGAACTCGTAGAACCCGTTCTCGTTGACTGCCCTGACGGACCGCGTCGCCAGCGCTCCGGCCAGTTCTTCGTAGCCCTGGCGACGCAGACCGCGCACCAGGAACCAGTTCAGGTTCATGCAGACCGGGCCGCGCCAGATCATCGATTCCCCTTCCGCGTCGAACGACGGCTCGGACGCCGATACGCTGGGCACCGGCAGTTCGGTCCAGAATTCGGCCGGATTGGAGAGGTGCTCGTCGATGACCCGGCTGACGCGGTCCGGCGGCGTGCCGGGCAGGATGGCCGGGAAGAGCGAAGCGGCGGTGAGAATGCGGCCGGGCTTCCGTTCGCGCCCGTGCAGGAAGATGAAGTGGCCTCTTTCCTCGTCCCAGCAGTGTTTGTTCAGGGAGGATTCGACCACCTGTGCCATTGCGGTAGCGCGTGCCGACTCAGCGGGATTCCCGGCGATGTCGTGCAGTCGGGCAAGCGTGTGGAGGCCTTCGGCGTAGACGGTGTTGACGAACGGGTCGATCACCACGAAGCGGTCGGCCTGGGCGATCCTGCCGAAGTCGAACCCCTTGTATGTGTTGAACAGGTCCAGTTTCCTGAGGGCCCACAGGACGCCCTTGCGTGACGGGTTGCGCAGGCCGAGATCGGAGTCGAACGCCGGGGAGTTGTCCAGCCCGCACTCGAACGGCGAAATGATGGACACCAGCCCGTCGCCCGCGGCGTCCCTTGTGCGGGCGAGCCAGTCGTAATAGGCGGTGGTTGCCGGAAGAATCTCTTCAAGGAAACTCGTGCCGTCCGACGCCTCATGGACCACCTCGACCGCTTGCGCCAACAGCGGAGGCTGGATCATCCCGGTGTGTCGCCTGCGCCACTCCGACACCGGCCCCTGTGCAAAGCCGAGGGACCTGAAGGCTCCCAGCCGGCCCCAGTACACCATGTGGCCGATGAAGCCGTCTGCCCGCTGGGATGCGACGAGCGTGAGCAGTTCGGTCCGGGCCAGTTCGGGGTCGAGCCGCGCCAGCGAGATGGCGTGGAAGCAGGAGTCCCAGAACCACTGCCACGAATAGCGTCCGGGCGATGGCCGCACGTAGCGAAATTGACGCCGGTAGAAGGGATCGTAGCCGGCGCGCACGTTGTTGCGCAGCGTCGACAGGGCCCTTTGCTTCAGTTGTTCCGCGGACTTATCATCAAGCATGACCTCAGTTTAGGAACTCCGCGGCCGGGAGGTCAAAAGTCCGGCGGCCGGGCGCCAGGCTTCGACGAGGACCCTTGCGCCAATTGCGGGTACGGTCCGCGACTGACCCGAAACTCATGATGCAAAACGTTACGACCCGTCCGCGTATTGAAACCGCGGCGGACGCCCCACCTTCCATACTCGATCTTTCGATGGACGAGATCGGCGGCCTTCTGAAGCAGAGCGGCGAGCCGGCTTTTCGCGCCAGGCAACTCTGGCGGGCGCTCTACAAGGAAGCGGCGACTTCGTTCGACGACATGACGAACCTTGCCCGATCCCTGAGGTCCGACCTGTCGGGCCGTTTCACGATAGACCCGCTGGCCCCCGTACTTTCGCTGGACTCGAAGGACCGCTCGACGACGAAGACCCTGTTCAGGCTGCACGACGGTGAGTTGATCGAGACGGTGCTGATGCGCTACGAACGCGACGAACACCGGCGGCCTCGTCGAACGGCGTGCATATCGACGCAGGCCGGATGCGCGCTCGGCTGCACGTTCTGCGCTACCGGGCAGCAGGGGTTTTCACGGCAACTGAGCGCCGGAGAGATAGTCGCCCAGGTGCTTCACACGGTCCGAACGGCGCGGGCCGAAGACTCAGCCAAGATCGATAGCGGGAAGGATGCCGACTGGCCGGTGCCGATCTCGAACGTGGTGTTCATGGGCATGGGCGAGCCGCTGGCGAACTACGACAACACGCTGGAGGCGGTGCGCAGGCTGAACGACCCGCAGGGCGTGGGGATCGGCGCGCGCCATATGACCATCTCCACCGTGGGCCTCGTGCCGCAGATCCTCAAACTGGCCCGCGAGCCGTTCCAGGTGAACCTTGCCGTGTCACTGCACGCACCGGACGACGAGACGCGGTCGGAGACGATGCCGGTCAACCGCCGGTACCCGATAGCCAAGCTGCTCGACGCGTGCAAGAGGTACGTCGAGAGGACGAACCGCAAGGTCTTCTTCGAGTACGTGCTGCTGGAGGGTCAGAACGACTCGGTGAAGCAGGCCCGCAAACTTGGCGAATTGCTGGAAGGCATGTTGTGCCACGTCAACCTGATTCCGGTCAACCCGACCGCCGACGGCCCATATAGTCGTCCGGGCGCCCGCAGCGCGGCGGCCTTTCGCGCCGCCCTGCACAAATTCGGCGTGCCGAGCACCGTCCGCATGGAAAAAGGCATAGACATCAACGCCGGCTGCGGGCAGTTGCGTGCGCGGGTGGTGGACGAGGCTGTCGCCGCGCAGTAACAACCGGCCGGGGACTTACGCGGAATTGGCGGTCGGCCCCCGCTTGATTGAAGTTTTGCGCTAGTGGCTGCGGACTACTGGGACGCCTTCCATTAGGCCGGCGTCGTGCATCTCGTTCCAGTTGTCGAGGAACGTCTGGTTCCACTGGTCGGTCAACATGCTCTGCATCATCTCCTGGTAGACCGGCCAGAAGACGATGATGCCGTCGGCGCCGTCCCGCAACGCACGGTATGCGGTGTCGACGGACCGGACCAACGCGGCAGTTATGTACGGCCGTTGGGCCCAGCCGTCGAACATGGCCTTGCATTCGCGAACGAGCTTCGTCACGTCGCCGCCGACGTCGCGGTAGGGCTCGCAGAAGGGCAGGATATGGGTCGCCCCGGACTGGGCAACCGCGGCCGCCTGGGTCAACGTGAACACGGTGGTGCAAAAGGTGTCGACGCCAGCCGCGGAAAGGGCGCGAAACGCTCCGAGTCCGTGCATGGTCGTGGGGATCTTCAGGACCACCTGGTCGGACATCTTCGTGAATACCTCGCCGACGTCGAGCAACTCCTGGGTTGAGTGACCGTCAATCTCGACGACGACCTGCTTGTCGGTGATGTCGAGATAGCGCTGCACGACCTCGGTTATCTGCCCGTACTTCTTGACCATGTCGTTAAGGACGACGGTGTTGGTGACGATGCCCCTGGGGCCAAGGGGCAGCAGGTCCTTGAGGTCTTCGGGGTCCCCAGCGAGCCAGATATCCGGGCCTCGGCCTTCGAACTTGCTTCGTACGGCGGCGCCTGCGTTCTCGACTGCGCCGTTGGTGCTGATTTGCGTGATGGTTGTCATGGCGTCACCTCGAATGGCGGGCTTGATGGTCCGGCGCGACGCGGGCGTGTCGCGCTCTAGATTATTGCCGGCAGTTTACAACTTTGGTGTATTTAGGCGCGACCGGGGTGGTTGTAACGGCCTAACTTGGCGGGACTATGAATCCGAGCCTGGGTTTCTTGGAGGCCAGCTGATAAGTCCCTGGCCGGTTACGGAATGGCAGTGCGACAGTTGCCGCGCCCCGCCCCTTCGGGCGCCCACGAGAGACGCCCCTACGAGTGGCCGGCTGGGACCGCGATTTTGGGTTGCTTCAAGCCCGGCTCGGGAGGCATTTGCAGCGGGAGTTAAGTGCAGTACCGCGCTGGCAGGTTAGCCAATGATGTTCTGGACTACTACGGCGACGGCGGATGCGGCCACGACTGCGCTGACCATCAGGCCGACCATCCACTTGATCAAGCGGGATTCGAGGTTGGCAAGGTCGGCCTTGGTGGCTAAGTGACGAAACTCTTTGCGCAATTCGGTTCGCGTGAGAGGGTGTTCCGCCGTGGTTGTGCTCATTGGTCTGCAGTAGGCGGATATTAAACGATTCGCGTGATTTACTGGCCCGGTGGTTCGCAGATCAGGCCAGGGCGTCTGCCAGGACTTCCACCAGGTAGCGAGCGTCTCGGTCCGTGCCGTCGCCGATCTGCTGGTGGCAGGATACGCCCGTGACGGCGATTTCGATATTGGACGGGGCGGTGCGGACAAATGGGAATAGCCGGTCCTCTCCGATCTTCATGGACACGTCGTAGTGTTCCTTCTCGAACCCGAATGAACCGGCCATGCCGCAGCATCCCGCGTCGATGACCTCTGCGGAATAGCCCGGCGGCAGATTCAGGGCGTCTTCGGCGTCTCCGGGTCCCACCAGGGCTCTCTCGTGGCAGTGCACCTGTGCCGCGACGCCGGCCTCCCGGTCTGACCATTCGATCTGCTGCCCGCCATCGCCCGCGGTCTCGACAAGGAGGGTCTCGATCATCACCGCGGCATCCGCCACGGCACGGGCACGCGGGTCATCCGGGAACAGGTCGGGGTACTCGTCCTTGAGAGTCAGCAGGCAACTAGCTTCCCACCCGACTATCGGCGCCCCGCCTTCTACGAGGGGGTACAGGACTTCTAAGTTGTGGCGTGCGTTGGCGGCCGCCTTATCGATCATCCCCTTGGAGATCATCGGCCTGCCGCAGCACTTGCGGTCCGCGATCCTGACTTCGAATCCCAACGATTCCAATAGCCGCGTCGCCGCCATGCCTGCCCGGGGATGGTTGAAGTTTGTGAACGTGTCATGAAACAGGACCGCGACGCCGCGCGAGCCGGTCGTGTCAGGGCTGCGCGAGCGGAACCACGACTCGAACGTCTGGCTGGACAGCGCGGGGAAGCGACGCCTCCGGTCGATGCCTGCGACGGCCTCGCCAAGCCGACGCGAAACGGCCGAGCCGGAGAGGGCGTTGGCGACCGGCGCAAAGGGCCGCAGGATGGCGTTCAGCCGGTGGATGTCCCCCACCATCCGGCTACGGAGCGGCAGCCGGTGGCGGGTGTAGTAGTTGTTCAGGAATTCGTACTTGATCTTTGCCATGTCGACGTTTGACGGGCACTCGGACTTGCACGACTTGCATTCGAGGCAAAGGTCGAGGACGTCGAACATGCGGTCGCCGGCGATCTGATCGTGCGGGAGCGCGCCTGACAGCGCCGCCCTCAACGAGTTTGCGCGGCCCCGCGTGGAGTGTTCTTCTTCGCGGGTGGCCATGTAGGACGGGCACATTGCGCCGCTGTTGACCTTCCGGCACGCGCCCACGCCGTTGCACCGCTCGACGGCCCCGGCGAAACCGAGGTCTCCCGACCAGTCGAAGCGGGTCTCGAATGGCGTCGTTTGGTACGCCTCCCCGTAGCGCAGGTTTTGCGTCATGGGCGGGGCGTCGACGATCTTGCCCGGGTTCATGATTCCGTCGGGGTCGAACGCGGCCTTGACCTCCCTGAACGCCTTGTACAGTTCGGGGCCGAACATCTTCTCGTTCCACTCCGACCGGGCGATGCCGTCGCCGTGCTCGGCAGACATGGCGCCGCCGAACTCCAGCACCAGGTCGGATACCTCTGCGGCGATGGCGTACATCTTTTCGACGCCGTCCCGCCGCTTCAAATTGACTACCGGACGGATGTGCAGGCAGCCGACGCTGGCGTGGCCGTAATAGCCCGCCTCCGTGTCGTGTCTGCGGACGATCTCGTCGAACCGCCTGACGTATTCGGGCAGCTTCTCCGGTGATACCGCCGTGTCCTCGACGAACGGCAGGGGCTTTGCGTCGCCGGGCACGTTCATCAACAGCCCCAGGCCGGCCTCCCTCATGTTCCAAACCTGTCGTTGTGCTGCAGGATCGACCAGGTCCGTGATGGCAAAGCTCAACCCGTTCCTGCGCATCCGCTCGCCAAGCTTGTCCAGCTTGTCGGCTGTTTCGGCGGGGCTTTCGCCGGAGAACTCGACCACGAGAATGTCCGACGGGTCTCCCTGGAGAAAGCCGATGTTCCTGGCGAAGCCCAGTGACTGGCGGGCCTGCTGGATGATCATGCTGCCGATGTGCTCCACGGCGTCGGGGTGCTCCTCGAGCGTCGCTACGGTCGCCTCCATCGCCTCGTCGATACTGGAGAAGTGGAGCACGGCTAGGCCCTTGTTCCGCGGGACCGGGACGAGATTCAGCCGCGCGCTGGTTACCGCGGCCAGGGTGCCCTCTGAGCCCACGATCAGGCGGGCGAGGTTGTAGTCGGCGGTGTCGAGCACGAGGTCAAGGTTGTAGCCGCCGACTCTCCGCATAATCTTCGGGAACCTGCGCGCCACCTCGTCCCGCGCATCCTCCGCCACCCGGCGGACCTCTCGGTATATGGCCGCATCGAGCCCATTGCCCGACATATTCGATTCCAGCCTGGCGGCATCAACACGGCTGAACCGCGCCTGGGAACCATTGGAGAGCGTCACATCAAGGTCCAGCACATGGTCAACGGTTTTGCCGTACACAATTGAGTGCGCGCCGCAGGAGTTGTTGCCAATGGCCCCGCCGATGTTTGCCCGGTTGGCTGTGCTCGGGTCGGGAGTAAAGTGCAGGCCCGTCTGGGCGAGCCGGCGGTTCAATTCGCCGATCGCGATGCCAGGCTGCGTCCTGACCCACTGCTCTTCGATGTTCAGTTCCAGCACATCGTGCATGTACTTCGAAAAGTCGATGACCACGGCCCGGTTCACGGTCTGCCCCGCCAGTCCGGTGCCCCCTCCGCGCGGCAGGACGGGCGCGCCGTGCCGCGCCGCCGTTTCGATGGCCGCCGACACGTCTGAAGCGTCCCGCGGCAACACTACTCCCAGGGGAACGATCCGGTAGATGGAGCCGTCCGTGGCGTACATCTCCCGCGAGTACGAGTCGAACCGGACTTCACCGGCGACGGCGCGTTTCAGATCGTGTTCGAGTTCCCGCATCGCGGGGGAGCGGGCAGGCGAGGCCGCGGTAGTCACTGTGCCGGGTTTCCACCCACGGGTGTTTCAGGCAGGTGATGAGGGTCCTCATCCTTTTTGAACACCACGGATGCAACCACGCTCAACACCAGTATTCCGACGATCACTCCGAGGGATATGAATGTCATTTGCTGTTTACTGATGGGGACCGTTACGTGGAGCGCGTGGAGCGCCTCTTCAGTGATCATCTTGGCGCCGACGAAACCCAGGATGGCCGCGAGACCGAACTGAAGGTACGTGAACAGCTTCACGAGGCCGGCGATCAGGAAGAAGAGCGGCCGCATGCCCAGGACGGCCATGGCGTTGGAACTCCACACCACGAACGAGTTGGTAGTTATGCCGAATACGGTGGGGATCGAGTCCACGGCAAATACGACGTCCGTGGTCCCCAGCACCAGCACCACGAGCAGCATAGGGGTGGCGGCGCGCACGCCGTTAATGCGGGTGAAGAAGTTGTGCCCGTCGTATTCGGACGAGACTGTCGTCACCTTCTTCGCCAGGCGCAAGGCGAGGTTCTTGCTGGGGTCAACCTCCTGGTCGCCGGCGAAGGCCAACTTGTAGGCGGTGTAAAGGAGGAAGGCGCCGAGCACGTACAGCACCCACGAGAACGTGGAAATGATGGCCACGCCGGCTGCGATGAAAACGGCCCTGGCGATGAGTGCGCCGACGATGCCCCACAGCAGCGCCCGGGCCTGGTACCGGGCCGGGACCGAGAAATAGCCGAAGATGACCAGGAAGACGAAGAGGTTGTCTATGCTGAGCGCCCGCTCCGCCACGTAAGCCGTAATGTAGTCGGTGCCGGTGGTCGTGTCGGACGCAATGAACACGAAGACGCCGGTGGCCGCGGCGACCAACGTCCACAACACGGTCAGCCACGCGGCTTCCCGCATGCCGATTACATGGTCCTTGCGGGTGAGGACGACGAGGTCGAGTATCAGCAGCAGTACTACTGCTACGTTGAAACCGACCCAGGTCCAAATGCTATCGAGCATCAGTTACCACGCCGAGGGGCCGTGAACCGGGCGTCGCTGCTCTGGAGACGGGTGCACGGTTGGCCCTGAAGTCTGGCTGGGTTCGCTCACGCCGACTGCCATGCCGGATCGAGGCTTGAGCAGGAGGAACTAACTGGTCGAAACTATCTGGTAAGACTGCTCGCCGCGAGGGGTGTTGACCTTTACGTCCTCACCGGCATCTCGGCCCAGGATGGCAGCGCCCACGGGGGATGCTATGGAGATCTTGCCGGTCAGCGGGTTTGCTTCGTTCGGTTCGACAAGCTGATATCCGGTGACGCGTCCAGTGCCCGTGTCCTTCAGCTTGATGGTGGACCCTATCCGGACAGTCTTGCGGTCTGGCTCGTTGTCGTCAATGATGACCGAGGCCTTGAGGGTGGCCTCGAGCTCGGTGATCCTGGCCATGATCATGCCTTGAGACTCTCGTGCGGCCTCCAGGGGGGCGTTCTCCCGAACGTCCTTGTCCGCCGCGGCCTTGTGTATCTCCTCGACCAGCCGCAGCCGCTCTTCCTGCAGATCGGCGAGCTTTTTCGTCAGATCGTTGAAGCCGGACCTTGTGAGGCGGACCACCCGCCCGATCGAATCGCGACTAGCGCGACCGACGGACATGGCGGTCCGGGACTTTCGGAGCCTGAGGTGCTGCGAAAGGTTTACGGAAATGATTCCCTTTTTCTTTAGAAAGGCGAGGTACTGTTTGACGTGCTGCGCTCGCTCGGCTGCGCCCGCGGACGAGGTGCGGGATGCGATGGCGTCGCTGAATTCGCCGATCTCGGACGCAGTAAGGGAGCCGACTTCTCTTTCGCCGCCGACCCAGCGCACGAATTTTGCTATCTCCGGCTGGGCCTGCTGTTTCGTGTCGTCCGGCAGTTGCCGGACGTAAGCCTGGAACGTTTCCGTTACGGATGAATTGATCGACGTAGGGATGGATTCTGTCTTGGTCGCCACAGCTAAAACTCCGCTCCAGTCAAGTGAATCACGCCCCGTCGCCAGGTGGGAGGAACGCCGCCAGCCGTCTCCCATGATAGTTTTGGGCGGCTTGGACAGTCAAATTAGGCGGCGCGTGTGTGCGTTGACACTCAAGTTGACCGATACTTACAATTCGAGTTTCAGGAACTGCAGAATCCATGCCGCTAAGAACGTACCAACCCAAGAGACGCCGCCGTGCCAGAGTTCACGGATTCAGAAGCCGGATGAAAACCCGGGCCGGCCGGCGCGTGATAGCGCGGCGCAGGACCCGAGGGCGTCTCAAGCTAACTGTCTAAAACGGAATTGGGACTCCCGCACAGTCGGCGGCTGCGCAAATCCTCCGAATTTCGCAAAACATTCTCCCGCGGCCGCAGGAAAGGTGACAAGTTCCTGGCGGTAGCCGCCGCGCCGGCGGACAGCGACGAATCCAGGTTCGGCTTTGCGGTCTCTTCACGCGTGGGGAACGCGGTCCACAGGAATACAATCAAACGAAGGCTGAGGGAGATTTGCCGGCGTATCCCGACCAAAGGCGGTTGGGACGTGGTTGTCTCAGCAAGGCCGGCGGCGCGGGACGCAGCCTATGCACAGCTGGAACGCTCGATGCAGCGGATTGCGTCGAAGCTTGAAATAACAAACGGACACGATGCCCGTCGATTGGGCCGATAGGCCGACGCGGGAATCCAATGAAGCGTTTAGCTCTCATACTGATCAGGACCTACAAGGCAGCGGTTTCGCCCTACCTGCCTTCGATGTGCAAGTATGAGCCCACGTGCTCCGACTACGCCGCGGTCGCCATTGAGCAACACGGTGTGGCGCGAGGCGCCGGACTGGGATTGATGCGGCTGGCCAGGTGCCATCCCGGCCGCGCAGGCGGGTACGACCCGGTGCCCGAACCAAAAACCACAACCATGTAAACAAACCGTCCTGTATTTCCGCCGCTGCCGGGACACGTTCGCAGCACGGGCGGGGGCAGGGCGAATACAAATACTCGGAGGCCCGTAACGCCACCGGAAACCCCCGGCCGGGGACCCTCGAAGGACACCCGGCTGAATCCATCCAATAGTCGCGTTCATTCCAGGAAGTCCGGCCGCCGGCCCTGGAATGTCAGCGTATTTGCATTGTTGGCGTTCGCCGTCTTCCTATCGGCCGCGGCCTGTCTCAACGACCTCACGCCGCAGGGAGGGTGGTCGGCCCCGGTGTTGGAGGACGGGTATTTCTACGTGGGCAACAAGGCCGGCAGGATTGCCAGGGTCGAGGCCCAGTCGGGAAGTTTCGATCGAAACTGGCGGGCAACGACCGACGAAGACCTTTCGGTGGTATCCGAAGCTCCCTCCACCGGCTTCCTGGGAGGCTGTTCGGCCGTTCCGCGCACCCAGGCCGTCTACGGCTCACCCCTGATACAAGACGGTCTGCTCTACGCCGCGGGTTATGCCTGCACCGGCAACGACTGTGAAGGAGGCGTGTTCGCCGTCGACGTGGAGTCCGGTGCGCCGGTTTGGAAAGAAGACGTAGTCCACATCTCCACAAAGATCGTGGGACGGCTTGCCATGGGCGATGACACGTTGGTGCTGGGGACGGCTGAGGTGGGGGCCAACGACGACCAGCCGGGATTTTTGTACGCCATCGACCCTACCCCCGACGCCGCCTCCGATGAGACACCGGTTGCAATACGCATAAAGTGGCGCTTCCCTGCTGCCGGCAACGTGTTCAGCGGCCCCGCCGTGGAAGACAACGTAGCCTACTTCGGCGATATGAGCGGCGCCTTCTACGCCGTTGACCTTGCCGATTTACCGGAATACGAGAATGTTGCGGAGTCGAGGCTGCTGTGGAAGTTCCAGTCCGAGGGCGCCATCACCGCCCCGCCGCTCATTTCAGACGGGCACGTCTACTTCGGGGACTTCGCCGGGAATTTCTACGCCCTCAGCCTCGACGGCAGGCGCGGCGGCGCCCTTTCCGAGACCGAGGCGACCGGCGCCGGCGAGTGGAAGTTCGAGGTGGGCGAATGGGTCTGGGCGCAGGCGCTCGCGGACGACGGAATCGTCTACGCGTCCACTCTGGGCGGACGAGTCTTCGCAATCGACCAACAGTCCGGCCGGGACGTCTGGCAATCGCCGGCCGTCATCGAGGGCCAGGTGGTCGCACAACCGGCGCTTATCGACCATGCACGCGGGCCTGCGCTCGCCGTGCCGTCCGGCAAGTCTGACGTGTACATCGTGTCCCGGAGCAGCGGCGAAGTGCTGGGGCAACTGTTTACTGACGGCCCGGTCAAAGCGTCTCCTGTGGTGAACGAAGGCTTCGTCTACGTCCACTTGGAAAACGGAGAACTGAAGACCTTCTCAGCCGGCGATCTGACCGAACGGCGATGCGTGGAGACACGGGAAGGCGGGACATGCGGATGACCCGGACCCGCCGTGACGCGTGTCGCCTGACCTCGTATGGAGGTGCCTCTTGGAATTCCTAGGCATCCTCTGGGACGAGGTCTTCATGCGGCCCATGATCAACAGCCTGACGCTGTTGTACGACGTCCTGTTCGACAATTTCGGTCTGAGCATCATCGTCTTCACCGTGCTGATGCGGGTCCTGATGATCCCGCTCCAGGTCCGCCAAACGCGTCAGACTATGAAGATGCAGGAACTGCAGCCGAAGATGAAGGCGCTGCAGGAAAAGTACAAGGGCAAGAGCAGGGAAGAGCGGCAACAGCTTTCATCGGAGACGATGAAGATGTACCGCGAAGCCGGGGTGAACCCCATTGGCTGTCTCGGCCCGCTGGTGGTCCAGATGCCCATATGGATTGCCCTGTACCGGGCGATATTGCGGTCCGTCCCACCAACCCCGGAGGGCCTCGCCAACCTTTCAGAGGCGTTCTATTGGTGGAACCCGGCGCGCGCCGTCGTCCCGTTGGACAGCCAGTTCGCGGGGATGGACCTGGTCGATTTCGTCCAGTACGCACCTGTCCCGTTGAACTTCGCACTTCCCGTGCTGGTGGGCGGCTCCATGTGGGTGCAGCAGAAGATGATGACGCCGGATACGTCCGACCCGCGGCAGGCCCAGACGAACCAGATCATGCTTTGGATGATGCCGATCATGTTTGGGTTCTTTACCCTTCAGTTCCCGGCCGGGCTGGGCATATACATCCTGTTTTCGAACTTGATCGGAGTGGCAATTCAGTACTTTATAGGTGGCAGGAAACCAATAACGTTGTTCGGCAGGCAGTTCGGTCCATCCGGTGCGACCACGAGCGTGGCCGTGCCGGAAACACCGGAGCCAAGCATCGAGGAGAGCAGCGACGATGAGCAAACAGACCTTCGCAGGAAAGACAGTAGAAGAAGCAACCGACCTCGCCCTAGACACCCTCGGCGTCAAGCTCGAAGACGTAGAAATATCCGTCGTTAACCCGGGCCGCTCAGGAATCCTGGGCTTTGGCGGCGAGGCGGCCGAGATCGAGGTCCGGCTGCTCTCGGATGCGGGCGCGACACCGGCAGTCGAAGACTCCGGCGCGCCCGAGGATGAATCGCAGCCACAGCCTCAACAGCGTCGTGAACGCCCGCCAAGGAACCGGGGCGGTCGACGGCGGGGGCGCGGCAGAGAACAGCGCGGCGAGGGCAGACAACGCGACCAGGGAGATCGTCGAGGTCAGCGCGGCCAGCGCGCCGGCCGGGAACGACAGCAGGCGGTCGCTGAATCCTCCGATGACGAGAAGCGGTCCGTGATGATGTCGGAGGACACTCCCCAGTCGGAGCCTGCGCAGCCGGACCGGTCGCGGGAAAAAGACCAGCCTCCCGAGGAATACGACCAGGAGGCCGAGCAGGCCGTCGGTAATCTCCTCGAGTACTTCTTTGCGACCCTGGGGGTACATGCAGAAACCTACGTGCGTGAAGAACGCGAAGGCGGTTCGCTTGTATTCGAAATCGAGGGTTCAGACGCCGGCCTCCTGATCGGCCGCCGCGGAGAGACGCTCCATTCCCTGCAGTTCCTGGTGCGAATGATCGTCGGGCGTCAACTCGGCCGGAAGGCGTACATCATCCTGGACGTGGAGGACTACCGTGAGCGGCGCGCGGATATGTTGCAGAACCTGGCCCGCAGGACCGCGGGAAGGGTCGCTTCGTCCGGTGGCGCGTCGTCGCTTGAACCGATGTCACCTGCAGAGCGCCGTGTAGTGCACATGGCGCTGGCCGACCACCCCGGCGTCCGTACTGAGAGCGAAGGCAAGGGAGACCGGCGACGGGTAGTGATTCTGCCCAGGGACTAGGCCGGCGGATTGGGGGCCGACCGCGGGATGTCCAACCGGTCCACGTGCCCGGACTTCGTGGCCGTTGGTCACGTTACGTACGACGTGCGTCGACTGTCCGGTGATGAAACGGGCCGGCCGGAACCCGGCGGAGCGGCGGCCTATTCCGCAAGAACAGCGGTTGCGATGGGCCTCAGCGCGGGAATCGTCACGAGTTCTGCGCACGGCTACCCGTTAGATGAGTTGTTGCCATCGACCGATGTGGTCAACGCGCAGGCTGCGGCCACGACTACGTTCGAATACTCGCTCGACGACGGCATGCGCACCCAGTGGCTCACGTCGAGGGCTGCCGATCTGAGGAAAGAAGATGTGCCGGAGTCCTGGTCCGGCGCACGGATCGTCCTGCTTGGGCCGGTGGCAAACGAGTTGCCGGTCGATGCGGCCGACTGGTTTTCCGACAATTCGTTCGTATGCGCCATTCCACAGGGATGGCAGAGATCGCGCGACGAATCAGGAAAAGTGGTCGTCTCTTCGGCCGTGCCCGGTGGGCTGAGGGACCGGATCGAAGCGGTCGTTATCTCTGAAGCTGACGTGCCTTCAATCTACATCCAGGAGTGGACGGAGGCATTTCCCATTGTTGCGGTTACCCGAGGACGCCTGGGCACACGCCTCTATGCCGATGGCCGGGTCGGCGATGTCCCGCCGGTTGCGGCATCCGAGGTGGACGCCACAGGCGCGGGTGACGTGTGGGCCGCTGCTTTCGCGATCAGGCTCGTCGAGACGGGCGACGTCGCGTCTGCGGCCAGCTTCGCATCGGCCGCGGCCGCCATGTCCATCGAACACCGCGGCATGTTGGGCGTTCCGGCACGGGACGAAGTCATCGGCCGGATGGGCGGGCTCCCGGAAGGCCCATCCCGACTCATTTCTGATTGAGAATCAGGTTAAGGACGCTTCCGTCCGAGCTACCAAATAAGATCCCCTGACTATTGGTCACACGTCCTGTTGTTCGATTGACGGTCGTCAGCGGTCCGCCCTTCGTTGTGTGATTGCTTCGAGAGCATTGGCGTTCCATCCGCGGACCTTTTTAGGGATGAAACGGCCCCACAAGCGCATCACGCGGTGGGCAAAGTACTCTCGCTTCCCAAATAAAGAACCGACGAGGACGAGGGTTGCCGAATAGACGGGCGGAATAGCTATGAGGTATGCGATTCGATAGGTCCACGGCCCAGACCACAAGCTCCCGTCCCAGCCGAGAATCACGTTGAACAAGAGCCGACTGAACAGCAGCGAACTGAGGCCTGTGATGCCGAACACCGTCAAGACGATCAACCAGTGACGCAGGTCGCGACGTTCTTTCCGCGCTCCATTTGGACCAGGGTCGGGGAGATGCATCGTGCAGGCTGTACTTTCGCGGAATCGACTACAGGCCGCTAGGCCGCCGCCAGTGAACGCCGTGCGGCATCGAGAGTCTCGTCAACGTCTTCAGCCGAGTGGACAGTGGAGACAAACGAAGTCTCGTACGGTGACGGCGCAAGGTATATCCCGCCGGCCAACATACCGTGGAAGAATTTACTATAGGCCGCGGCGTCCGAACGCGATACGTCGGCATAGCAGGTCGGCGGAGAGTCCAGGAAGTGGACGCCCCACATCGAACCCAGGCTGGCGACCTGCAGCGCCAGACCCAATTCATCGCGAATCTCTTCCAGACCGGAGCACAGCCTGTTGGCAAGGTCTGAGAGGGAACTGTAGACCTCAGGGGACTGGAGCTCTTTCAACGTTGCGATTCCGGCCGCGACGGCGATGGGATTGCCGGACAGGGTCCCGGCCTGGTACATCGGTCCCAGCGGAGCAACCAGCTCCATCACCTCTCGCTTCCCACCGTACGCGCCCACGGGAAGGCCGCCTCCAATCACCTTGCCCAGGCACGTGATGTCCGGCGAAACGTTGGCGTAGTCCTGGTATCCGCCGTATGTGACCCTGAACCCGGTTATTACTTCATCGAAGATGAGCAGACTGCCGTGGTCCTGCGTAATGCTCCTGAGCCCCTCCAGGAAACCCGGCTTCGGCAGCACCAGGCCCATGTTTCCTGCAACGGGTTCCACTATGACCGCGGCGATACGGTCACCGGCTTCTTCGAAGATCTTCTCCACGTGCGGCAGATCGTTGTACGGCGCGACGAACGTGTCGCTGGCCTGGGCTGCAGTCACTCCCGCGCTGGTGGCCTCGCTGAGGTGCGCCGCGCCGGACCCGGCCTGCA
Organism: Dehalococcoidia bacterium; assembly: GCA_034421215.1. GTDB lineage: Bacteria > Chloroflexota > Dehalococcoidia > Lucifugimonadales > Lucifugimonadaceae. The sequence continues at coordinate 12,828 of DAOUKO010000038.1, read as the reverse complement.
CCAGTAGCCCGTCCGAGTGGCCGTGGTAGCAGCCCTCGAACTTCAGTATCTTGTCCCGGCCGGTGGCCGCCCTCGCCAAGCGAAGTGCGGTCATGCACGCTTCGGTGCCGGAATTCACCAGCCTGACAAGGTCTATGGAGGCAAACGCGTCTGCAATCATCTCCGCGAGCGTCAATTCCAGTTGGGTGGGAGCGCCGTAGCTGGTACCGTGACCCGCCTGGCGGCGCACCGCTTCGACCACACTGGGGTGTGCGTGGCCAAGTATCAGCGGGCCCCAGGACAGCACGTAATCCAAGTACGAGTTCCCGTCGCAGTCGACGATCCTCGGGCCATTCCCGCTTGCTATGTAGGGCGGGATCCCGCCCACATTGGAGTATGACCTTACGGGGCTGTTCACCCCTCCCGGAATTCGGGACTTCGATCTGTCGAAGAGTTGTTCTGACTTTGGCAGTTTCATGGTTGCGCTACACATTGGTTGCGGCGACATTTGCAACGGCCGCAGCCGCCATGTCCATCGGGCGACGCGGCATGTTTGGCGTTCCGACCCGTGATCAAGTATTCATCCGCTTGGGCAGGCCCATGTAGGCACGGCCCAGAATCCGCGTGAGTTCGAAAAGGCCAAAATATTGTGTCCGGTTTTTATGACGCGTCCTTTGCTTCCCGTACGAATGAATCTAACTGGTCTTTTTTGGTCACATCAAATATCCCGTTAACGTTGTCGCCTCTGTGGCCAACAAGACGAGGCGGCAAGGCGTTGGTGACGACAAAAAACGCCCCTTCGGGATTTGAACCCATGAAGTTACGAGCGTTATCGAACGCTTTCTTTTCAGTATCATTACGCATCATGCCGGGGCTAGATAATTTGTAATTGGAGCCATCTGGTAAAAGGATGCTTCTGGCGGAACCCTTGGCTTCAATGGCTACTTTAGGTGTGACTTCAAGATCATGAGTTTGCGTATTCCCCGGAGTCCGCCGTAACTCAAATTGATATTGGGCAAGCACCAAATGCTGCAACGCTACGACGAAAATGTCTCCAAAACGCTTGGATCGACTCTGGAAACTAGCTATCGAATATGTGGTGGGCCGTTTGCACTTATGGCACTTTCTTGGTTTCTTCCCCCATCCGATAGTCGCCTCATCACGCCTCAGACAATTGATACACGTCCACGAGGGATGCAATTCGTACACTACGACTACAGTCTGAAACGCGTTGTCGAAGTAACTTCTTAAACTTTGATTACTAATGCCTTCACTAAGGTTGCGAGCGTATATAGGTTTTAGCAAAGCCAAATATTTTTCGTACGTGGCCATCAAGAACCTAGGCAAACTGACCTCATTAGGACTTACTCTCTTAGATGCCTGACGAAGTCCGATAATTAGACAAAGGGCTCGCTAAAGAAAATGCGTTCTTTCCGGGGCGTACCCCTCGAATTCAAGGCAGGATGCGGTCCTAACTTTGAGTATGAATTCGTCTAATTGATCCTTTTTGGTCACGTCAAATATTCCGTCGACATTGTCTCCTATGTGCCCCATTAGTCTAGGAGGCAAGGCATTTGTGACAATATAAAAAGTCCCGTTCTCATTGTCTTTAGCGAATGTCCGGGCATTATCGAATGCTTTTTTTATGGTGTCACTTCGCAACATGCCAGCCCTAGGGTTACGGTGGACCGTTCCATCTGGAAAGACTATGTCTCTAGCTGATCCTTTGGCCTCAATGGCCACTTGCGGTGTGATTTCTAGATTGTGCGTACGGACGTTTTTTCCAGGAAACGACAAATCTAGTCCGTAATGCGTATGAATCAAGTGTCGAAATGCGAGGACGAATATTTCCCCAAACCGTGATGAACGGCCCTGGAAAGTCGCTATTGAATACGTTGCAGTATCATTACATTCTGGACAAATGTCTGGTGTGATCCCCCATCGGACTGTTGATGTCCCTTGCCTTAAGCAATTGATGCAGGCCCATGCCTGATACAAATTGTACTTTACCATAACCTCCGTGAAAGCTTTTTCAAAGTAACGTCGCAGACTATTATTGTCTATACCACCTTTAAATTCTTGCTCATAAATGATCTTTAGAAAACTCAGTTGGTCTTCTCGAGTACCAGTCGACGAAACTGGCGGATCGACCTGAGGTGGTGAGTACGAAGTGTTGGTGGAGTTGCTGGGTGCCGAATTTAGATCGGAACGCAAGTCTTCGACGCGATGAATTGCACGTGTAGCGTATTCGTCGGATGTCTCGTATCCAACGAATCGCCGGCCAGCGTTCACCGCCGCGAGGGCGGTTGCGCCTGTCCCCATGAAAGGGTCCAAAACCACTTCATCTGCAAACGTGTAGAGTTCAATTAGTCGCTTCGGCAATTCGACGGGGAATGGTGCCGGGTGACCGGCGAGCTTCGCTGACTCTGGCGGGAACGTCCAGATGCTGCTAGTGAATTGAAGGAATTCTTTGGATGAGATTGTCGGGAACCGCTCGTCCGGAGGGTTTCGCTTGAACGGCGGTTTCTGGAATACGAGTATGTATTCGTGGGTGTCCCTCAAAATGGGATTCGATGGCGAGCGCCAACTGCCCCAGGCGGTTGAATTGCCGGCGACGTCCGCCTTGTTCCAAATGATCTCGCCCCGCATGAAGAAGCCCACTTTATGGGCGTCTTCGATCACGTAGGAATGAATTGGAAGGTAGGGTCGCCTTCCCAGGTTTGCGACATTTACACACGCGCGCCCGCCGTCTACGAGTACGCGAAAAGTCTCGGCTAGGATCCGCGTGAGCAGGAGCCGGTATTCTTCCATTGACAGGTCCTCGTCGTAGTCCTTACCGACGTTGTACGGAGGTGACGTGACCATCAGGTGCACGGAGCGGTCCGGCAACTCCCGCATGTCTTCGCTGGTATGCAGGAAAACCTGATCGAGGAGTTCCGGGGGGACGACTTGCTCCGGCTCCGGCTCAACGTTCAACGCAGCTGAATCGACGTAAAGGGCGCGGGCGTAGAACGTCGAAGCGTCGTGGTTTATGCGTCCATTTGTACCGAACGAACTTGTCCGGGTTGGGCGTCGACGTCGGGTCTGTTTTTGCACGAGGTATCGTAACTAGGTCAATGCAACCGGAACACCTTGCCAGGTGGTCCCAGAATCCTAGCATTCACAATCACGAAACGCGAATTGGTTCTGGATGCGAACGAAAGCAGTTGGGAACAAGGTAGAAGATTTTCCCACAGGGGTCTCACCAATCTGAGGCCGTGAGGCTCGTAGCCGGGCCCTCACTCAGTCACGCCTACAAGCCCCAGCACCCGCTTGGCGTTGTCGAGGAGGATCTTTTGCCTTGGGCCGTCGCGCATTTCGAGTTCTTCGAACTCCTGGAGCCACCTCGACGGCGGCATGTACGGGTAGTCCGACCCGAATAGCATCTTGTCCTGGAGGCGCGTGTTCGCCTCTCGGATGAGGTCGCGGGGGATGTAGCGCGGCGCCCAGCCCGACAGGTCTATGTAGACATTCGGCTTGTGGAGGGCCACCGCCACCTGTTCGTCGACCCACGGCCAGGCGGGGTGGGCCATGATGATGGTCAGGTCGGGATGGTCTGCGGCGAGGTCGTCGATGTAGGGGATCGGGCGCGCGTACTTGAGCTTGAAGCCGCCGCCTCCGGGCGTACCCGCGCCTGCCGCTGCGTAGCCCGAGTGGACCAGAACGGGCACGCCAAGCTCCTCGCACTTGTCGAATAGCGGCCGAAACGCTTCGTCGCTTGGGAAGAACGCCTGGTGGATCGGGTGTAGCTTGAGTCCCTTGAGGCCCAACTCGGTGACCGATCGCTCCACCTCTTCCACCGCCCACTCGCCCTTGTGCGGATCGACCGATGCGAACCCTATGAACTGGTCCGGGTGCGATGATGCGATTTCCGCGACGTAGTCATTTGTGTCCGGTACGTCGCCGGTCGCCGTCTGGGAATCGACTGAGAAGATTACCCCCAACACGTCCAGGTCGCGGTATATCTCCGCCATGCCGTCGGGGTCCGGCGGGTCTTCGCGCATTCGGAACATCGCCCGCAGCCCCTCCTCGATCCCGAATTCCTCGAGCCCCGGCTGCCTCGGCACGTGAACGTGTACGTCTATTGCACGCATGTCAGTTCGTCGCTTCCCATTGAATTACTGGCGCCGGTGGAATGAACCGGGGTCACCCCACCCCCACCGCGGTCTCCACTTCCGTTATCGATTCGTCTATTGCTGTGCAGAGGGCCTCGATTTCGTCCGCTGAGATCATGAGCGGCGGCGCGAGGGGCAGGATGTAGGAGCCGACGCGGATCCACACGCCGCGGTCGTGCAGGGCCTGCGTGATGCGCGGTCCCCAGTCGGTTTCCGGCCCGAAGTGCTCCTTCGTTTCGCGGTCCTTGACGAATTCAATGCCCTGGATGAGGCCCAGGCCGCGCACGTCGCCGATCGACGGGTGCTTTTCTTTCATCTCGTTCAGCCTGTCCTTCAACTGTTCGCCGCGCGCCCGTGCGTTGCCGGGCAGGTCCTCCCGTTCCATGATTTCGATGTTCACGAGCGCGCCCGCCGCGCCTGCCGGGTGACCCGTGTAGGTGAACATGTGCTTGAACGTCTTGTCGGGCCCGCCGGAGAAGACGTCTGACACCTCTGCAGTTGCTATCGAGCCGCCCATCGGAAAGTAACCGGAGGTCACGCCCTTGGCGAAACTCATGATGTCCGGCGTTACCCCCACGGTCTCGGCGCCGAACCAGTCACCGGTCCGCCCGAATCCGGTTATGACCTCATCGAATATGAGCAGCACTTCGTACCGGTCGCAGATCTCACGCACCCGTTCCCAGTAACCCGGGCCGGGGACGACACCCCCAAGCGGCTGCGTAATCGGCTCCCCTATTACGGCCGAAACCGAGTCCGGGTGGTGAAACAGGATCGCCTCTTCAATGGCGTTGGCGCACAACTCGGCGGACTCCTCGGGAGTCCTGCCGCCTAGTTCGCAGCGGTACGGGTTGGGGTTTGGAACGTGCACGACGTTTGCCGGCACGGGTTGGTACTCCTCCCGCGGGAGAAACGGGTGCGACCCGAGCCACATGGTGCCCAGCGTACCGCCGTGATACGAACCCTTTCGGCTGATGACCTTGAACTTGCCTTTGCCGCCGGTCCGGTTGTGATAGGCCTGCGCCATCTTTATAGACGTCTCGTTAGACTCCGATCCGCCGCTCGTGAAGAACGTCCGCGTAAGTCCGCCGGGGGTGATCTGCGCCAACTTGGCGGCGAGGCGGACGGTGGATGAGGTGGACGCGACGTAGACGTGCATGCTCACCTTTTTGAGCTGTTCGTAGATTGCCTCGGCGATCTCGTCCCGGCCGTGGCCGGCGTTGCGGAAGTACATGCCGGAGATGCCGTCGACGAACTTTCGACCTGACGAGTCGGTGACATATATGCCGTCGGCGTCCTCCACGATCATCGGGCCGCCGTCCTCGGCAAGCTGGGCGGCGTTGCGTGTGCCGACGAAGAGATGGTCGATGGCGGCCTGCCGCAAGCCTGGGATGTCGTTGGGCGAGGGGACGGTGTCGGTGGGATTGGTGGTCATTTTTCTGCTTTGCGTAGTGGGTGTAGGTGACTACGCCGAGTATAGCCCGCGTGCCAAACCGTATAAAACGCGATGCCCTGAGGGTGAGGTCCCGGCTGCTGATATATTCACCGTCATTCGCAAGGCGGTTGTATGCGGAAAAGGGGGATCGGAGAAATGACCATGGAAGATACGATCCTCGAGGGACGCGGACTGACCCACAGCTTCGGCGAGCGCCGCGTGCTGGACGGTGTGGACCTGGACCTTCGCAGCGGCGAGGTGCTGGCCATCGTGGGCGTCAGCGGCTCAGGCAAGTCCACGCTCCTTTACGCCCTGGCCGGACTGCGGCAGCCTGAAGAGGGCACGGTGGCGTGGGGCGAACATGCAGATGTCTGGCGACTTCGCGAGCCCCGGATCACCCTGGTACGACGGGAGACCTGCGGGTTCGTATTCCAGTTCCCCGCATTTCTCGACGATCTCACCGTTGCCGCCAACGTTGCCGTCCCGCTCGTCGTGTCCGGCACCAAGCCGCGCCTCGCACGGGAACGGGCCCGCGAGGCGCTAGACCGGTTTGGGCTCGGGTCCCTGACGGAGAGCTACCCGGCTACGCTCTCGGGCGGCGAGATGCAACGCGCCTCGATTGCCCGGGCCCTGATGATGGGACCCAGCATCATCTTCTGCGACGAACCCACCGGCGCGCTCGACGAACAGAACTCCGACCTGGTGGTTGGCGAATTGCGCCGGACCGCCGCGGAATTCGGTGTCGGGGTGATGATCGTCACCCACGACCCCTCCGTCTCGGCGGCGTGCAACCGGGTCCTGAGGCTAGACGACGGTAGATTGATCGAGGAACGAGCCGCGGCATGATGCTCTTCCTCCGATTCGTCTGGCCCCGTTCGCTGCGGTCCCTCAATGCGTGGACACCTCTGATTATCGTCGGGGCAATCTCATGCATTGGGCTGTCACTTGCACTGGCGTTCCGTGATGGACTTCTGGCGCAACAGGCCGCCGCGGTGGAACGGGACGGCCCTGAAAGCTTGCCGCCCAGGACCCAGGCCGTCGAGGGCCCCTTGCGCGCGTCTCGAGTCGAGTACACCACTTACGGGCACATGACCGTGACGACTATTGCGGGCGATGAAGGAGCGCGGATCGGCCTGCCGGGCATCGAACGAATCGGGGCTGACGGCTCTGTCCTCGCCTCTCCGGCGGTCATGGCCCAGCTCCGGGATGACTGGACGGGCGAGATCGAAGCGTGGCTGGCCGGTCGGCCGGTCAGCACACTGCCCAACTCGGCGCTGGCGCACCCCCGCGAGATGGTGATCGTCGAGTTCCTCGATGCGGTCCCTGAGGGTCATTCGTCGAGGTTCTACCCGATCGTCCCGGGCAGGGTGAAGTGGCCAATCGATACCAGCTTTGTCATCATGGGCCTCGTCATCCTCGTCCTTCCTTCCGTGGCGCTGGCTAGGGCCGGGGCCGCCGTACACGTGGCCGCAAGGTCGCGTCGCTACGGATTGCTGAGGGTGCTGGGTGTGCCGCCGCGGCAACTTGCCGTCGTGATCGCCGCCGACATGGCGATTCCACTCTTTGCAGGCGCGCTGCTTGGTTCGGTCGTCTACGCCGCATTCATGTCGACTTGGGGTACGTTCACCCTTGCGGGTACTTCCTATTGGACAGAGGACCTCGTGATATCGCCGGTGTTTAGTATCGGCCTAACTGTTGTCGTGGCGCTTATCGGGCTGGTCAGCACGGCCCGCATGGCCTATCGCGCCGGCCGCGAACCCCTCGGCGTCCTCAGAAAGGCGCGGGGTCCGGCCTCCTGGCTGTCCTACATATCAGCGGCCGGCATACTGGCCGGTCCCGCCCTGATAGTTGCGTCGTCCGAGATGAGCGACAATTTCGAGCTTTCCGTGTGGTTAGTCGTTGCCGGACTGATCATGGGCGTCATCGGCCTGGAAGGCCTGTCGCGGATCGTAGTGTCATTCTCCGGCAGAATGCTCGTCGACCGGACGAGGGCACAGATCGCCGGGTCCCGCATGGCCCGGTCCGCCGATGCGCTACTCGGCGTGTCCGCCACCGCGGTGGCTGTCCTGCTGGTGGTGTTCGTCGCCTACGCCAACTTTGGCAGCGACTACGCTGACGAAGGCGCTTACGACCTGGTGGCCACCCTGGAAATGCCCGGCATGAGGGCCCTGCCGCTGGACCACACCGCCGCTGAGGTGGCGGCATACGACGGAGTTACCCGTGCCGTGCCGGCAGGGCGGCACCACGGCGCCGACTGGCCCGTCTACACGATGACCTGCGCCGAAGCGCCCGGTTCAGTGGAACTCGACGCGCCGTGCGCACCCGGCAGCATCTACCTGCCCGAGAACACGGGGCAGACCGACGTGCTCGTAAGGGCGCATCCTTTGGCTGGTGAATCGCCCATTGCAGGCGTGTACCCGGTAACCGGTCGTGCGACCGCATCCTGGACCACGAACCGCGCGGTGCTCATGGTCGAAAGCCAACCTCCAACCGAGTTCGGTGTTCTGCTAGTTACGACCGATGGATCGGAAGGGTCACTGAAGACGACCATGCAACGCCTGCGTGACCGGCCTGAAGTGCTGCGGGTAGTCACCCAGGCCGCCATAACCTCGGGGATGACCGACGTTGCCCAGGTCATGGATTCGACGATCTTCACGCCTTACCTTCTCGTGATGGCATCCACAGCGGGCGCAATGGGCGCGGTCGCGCTGCTCTACGCCGTCCTGCTGCTTTTCAGGCAGCGCCAGGCCGAGTTCAGGATGCTTCGCTGCCAGGGGGCCACTCGAAGACTCCTTGCGGCGGACCTGGCCGTCCTGTTCGCCGCTCCCCTGATCATCGCATTCGGCCTCGCCGTAGCATCGGGCCTCGTACTCGCCAGGACTTACAATGCCGCCTTCGACGTTGGCACACCGTATGGCGCCGCGCAGGTCCTGCCCGTCCTCGCCTCGATGCTGGCGGTCGGCGGAATCGCCACTGTCCTCGTAGCCTTCTCGGCCACCCGCGTACCGCCCCTCGTCAGCGACCCAGACGCCGCGACTGCGTGACCCTTCGCGAATTATCATGAAGTAATGCGTGAGGTAGCTAATCATGAATGAATCCACCATCACGTCCAGGGGACGAACGACTTTGCCCAAAGCCGTCCGGGAGGCGCTGAATGTGCAGTCAGGCGATCGGCTGCGCTACGTCATCCTGGACGATAAGGTCATGGTCTTGCCGGTGCGGCCCACCGCTCGGCTGTTCGGTGCATTGAAGTACGATGGTCCGCCTGTGACGCTAGCGGAAATGGACCGGGCCATCGCTGAAGGGGCAACAAGCCGCGGTTGAAGTCTTCCTGGCTACCCACGTACTTGCCCGCTTCCTGCTGGAGACGATCGGGCTACTGGACAGACCCGGAGAAACGCTGACCGCATAAACGCCAACACAATTCGCACTCCAATTAACCCCGCGAAAGAAGGAAAACCATGACAACCACATCATTCAGACCCACCGTCACCGGTAACGTCCATGCCGTAGCGAGCGGGCAGTATCTCGCCACGGCTGCGGGGTTTCACATCCTGGAGCAGGGCGGCAACGCCATCGACGCCGGTGTTGCTGCGGGCATCGCCATTAACGTTGTCCTGCCTGCCAGCACCAGTTTCGGCGGCGTGGCGCCAATCCTCATCTACAGCGCCAGGGACAACAAGGTCCACAGCATCAGCGGGCTGGGCGGGTGGCCCGCTGAGGCAAGCGCCGGCTTCTTCATCGAACAGCGAGGCGGAAAGGTGGCGCCTGGAGTCGAACGGTGCGTCGTGCCGGCGGCCGCCCATGCGTGGATGACGGCGCTGATCGAACACGGCACGATGAGTTTCGAGCAGGTCGTAACGCCCGCGCTGGAACTGGCGCGCGACGGCTTCATCGTCAGCCAGACGCTTGCCAATAACCTCGCCGGGTGCGCCGAGTACTTCGATCAGTGGCCAACCTCTGCCGCGATCTACGCGCCCAACGGCCACCCGCTGCAGCAGGGCGAAGTGTCGGTCAATTCCGCCCTTGCGCGCACATTCGAACGGCTCATAACGACCGAAAAAGCGAACGCACACCGCGGCCGGGAAGAGGCCATTGACGCGGCCCGAACCTACTTCTACGAAGGGCCGATCGCTGACGAACTGGTCTCGTTCGTGCGTGAGGCCGGCGGGTTCCTGTCGACCGACGACATGGCGTCATTCCAGGCCGGGCATGAGCCACCGGTGTCCGGCAATTTCCACGAGTACGAGGTGTTCACCAACGGCCCGTGGTGCCAGGGTCCGGTGTTTGCCGAGACGCTGCAGATGCTGGGCGACGACGACCTCGCCGGGCTGGGCCACAACTCCGCCGACTACATCCACCTGGTGGCTGAAGCCCTCAAGCTTTCGTTCGCCGACCGCGACGCTTACTACGGCGACCCCGACCACGTCGACGTCCCGATTGCAGGTCTCCTCGACAGGGGTTACACGAATGCGCGGCGAGGTGAGATCGACATGGCCCGCGCCACACCGGCGATGCCGGCCGCGGGCGACCCGTGGCCGTTCGAAGGCCGTACCAGGCCCGCCGGCTACGCGTACGAGCCGCCTGAGCCGGTTCGCGGGACAGCCGAGCCCGACACGTCGTACGCCTGCGCGGTGGACCGTTGGGGCAACATGTTCTCGGTGACCCCGTCGGACACCCTGTCGATGGTCCCGGTGGCGCCCACCCTGGGCTTCACACCGTCGGGCCGGGGCACGCAGTCGTGGCTCGACCCACGTCATCCTTCGGTTCTCGCGCCGGGCAAGCGGCCGCGGCTGACGCCGAACGCCCTTCTTGCCTTCAAGGACGGCAAACCGTGGATGCCGTTCGGCACGCCGGGCGGAGACGCCCAGTGCCAGGCAACGCTGCAGTTCTTCCTGAACATGACCGTTTTCGGTATGACGCCGCAGGAGGCAATCGAGGCGCCCAGGTTCCTGACGTGGAGCTTTCCGAACTCATTCTGGCCGCACTCATACGAACCGGGCAGAATGGACGCGGAAGGAAGGATTTCGAATGAGGTCGTGTCCGATCTCGAAGGGCGGGGCCACAAGGTCTCCGGAGTGGACGCATACAGCAGGGGCATGGGCGACGTGTGCGGAATTGCGACCGACCGGTCGACGAGCGCAGTTGCCGCGGGCGCTGACTTGAGAGCGGACGCATACGCCATGGCGCGGTGATGTCCGGTCAGGCGGAAGGAAATTCTGGCCGGCGCACGGCCTTGAAGGTCGGCGCGCTGTTCGGCGGGCTGACCGGCGGCCTGTTTGCAGCGGGGTACGCCGCCGCGTCCGTGTGGATCTGTTCCGGCGCATCAGCCTGCTCGTCGCACTGGTTGCCGTTCATCGTGGTCCCCGGCGCAGTGTTCATCGGCAGCATCGCCGCCGGGGCCGCCGTCGCCTACGTTCTCCGCCGCTTCTACGAACTCACCCGCGTGTAGAGACGTGCGCAGTGGGGCAGGTCCTGTAAGGCCGCAACCAGGCGAACGTCACCGTCCGCCCGCGGCATGCTACGATTTCAGAGTCGGCCAGTTCGAATCGCCGGGCCCGCGCATCCTGTACCGGGAGTGCCGTCCGGCCGCTGACATCGACGTCGACACTGTGGGGCTGTAGCTCAGCTGGGAGAGCACCTCAATGGCATTGAGGGGGTCGGGGGTTCGAGTCCCCCCAGCTCCACCAGGACCAGGAGGTCATGTGATCTCACATGATAAGGGAACCACGAACTTGCGTCCCACAATACCCAACAACCCGAAGCGCTCTCATCCTAACGCATAATCGTGATTTTCTGGAGAAGTAGCGTAGTGATTTCTGAAGACGTAGCGATTCCATTTCACAACCAAATCGTAGATAAGGTGATCAAGCGCCTGCACCAAATCGAATTCTTTGATACTGAAACCGTTAACCGTTTAGTTAAACACTCGGGGATGATGACGGTTGGAATCGACATCACGGCTTACAATGCTGCGGAAACTGACCTGCAAGCGGCGCTATCGGGCCGCTCTGGAGCGTTTCTACAGTAACAACACCTGGGCGTCTACACAGACTACGCGACCGACGACACAGGCCAGTACCGACTACTTGCAGGGGCAGCGGTCGAAGAAGGGGCGCTGTCCCCAGAGGGATTGGCGCAAGCGCAGGTACTCGCGGGGAGCTATCTGGTGTTTGCAACTGAAGGCAAGATGCTGCAGACCGGCATTGAGACGTGGAAGGACATATGGAAATACTTTTCCGACCCTTCCGACCCTTCCGACCCTTCCGACCCTTCCGACCACGTTCGGCGTACACAGCAGATTTTGAGACGCACCTGACACCAACCACTATTCCCGCACAGAGTGGGACAGATTCATCACTTGCGGCTCTCAGAAGTGGACCACCAGATAAAGAAATAAAGAGGGACCAAGAGGCATTGTCTGGTCCGAACGGTCCATTGCGGCGACGATTCGTGCAAGGTGTAAGGACAGTCGACCGGTGGCACGTGACTTACGAGTCATTCACCGACATCCGTCGTCGTGTCCTTGTGAGAGTAGGCGCCGTTTTCTGGGTTGTCTCAGCGGTCGCCAACTTAACCGGGTGTGGCGAATCAGTCAATAAAGTGGCGATGGATACCCCAGCGGTTGCGCCACTCTTGATCCCGGAGTTGCTCGAGCCGACGGTCGACGGAGAGGGTGTTGCATATTATGACCTCAGGATTGCAGCATCTCGCCACGACTACCAGCAGACAGCCCTGACGGACACCTACTCCTACAACGGCATGTCCGTACTCGGCCCCACACTTCGTCTCAAATCTGGACACTCGGTGGTTATCAGCGTCACCAACGAGCTCAACGAGACCACAACAACACATTGGCATGGCGGCGACGTCCCGGCCGAAGACGACGGCGGGCCGCACCAGGAGATCAAACCCGGCGCGACTTGGGTAGCCGACTTCGAGGTGATCCAGCCGGCAGCCACCCTCTGGTATCATCCTCATCTCAAGGGCGCCACAGCCGAGCAGGTCTACCGTGGCGCGGCCGGCATGATCATCATCGATGACGACAATCCTGCCGCCGCTGTGCTGCCCGGCACCTACGGCGTCGACGACATCCCGGTCATCATGCAGGACCGCGACTTCACCGAAGACGGACAACTGGACTTCGCCGTCGACGCTGCCGGGAAGGGGAACCGCGATCGCACGCTGACGGTGAACGGCACAATCGATCCGTTCGTGGAGGTACCGACGGGCCTCGTTCGACTCCGGCTGCTCAACGGCAGC
>DAOUKO010000037.1:0-18637 GCA_034421215.1 Dehalococcoidia bacterium | reverse complement strand
AGCCGCTCAACCTCCTTCAGAGGGGTCATGTCCTGCATCGTCACAATGAGGCTCTCCACCTCACCGTCCTTTGAAAGGATGGGGTTGCCGTTCAGCAGCACAGTGACACTCCGTCCGTCGGGCACACTGAATACCATCTCCTCCGCGCGCACCTTCTCTCCAGCCCTCAGCAACTGGTTCATAGACACGTCGGCCAGGCGGAGTTCGCGGCCATCGTCACGCCGGATCGTCAGAGTCTCCAGGAGATTCTCCGATGGTTCTTCCGGGGCCAGCAACGCGTCGATGATCCTCATCCACTCCCGGTTGGTAGAAACAGGGGCTCCCGTTCTGGCGTCGAAGACCGCAACGCCCACCGGGGTTGTACTTATCAGGGTCTCCAGGTCAGCTCTGGCGCGCTGTTCGTCCCGGTACCTTCTGGAGATAGAGATGACCATCGCTGCCTGTGAGGCGAACATGACCAGCGTCTCGGCATCCTCTTCGCTGAACCTTTCATCTTCCTGGGCGTGGCCCAGCCATATGATCCCCACGGGTTCGCCCTGATGTCTTATGGGCGCAGCCAAACCCGCAAAAACGGTCATCGGCAGCCTGCCATCCAGTCCAACCGATTCTGCAAACTCATAGTAGTTGTCCACGCGGAGTGGCCCGGGGATCTTGCTGAAGTGATCGAAAATCTTTGTCCCACCCGGTAGCTCCACGAGCTGGCGGTGCTCATCCTCCGTCGTTCCGGATGTAAGGACTGAGTCCAGTCCCCCAACTTCATCGATGCTTGCAATGACCCCGTAGCGAGCATTGGAAAGGTAGCGCGCGTTGTCAATGACTTCCTGGAGGATCCCATTGAAGTCGAGACTCTCGTTGATGCGCACACTGGCCTCGCTCAGCCTGGACAGCCGTTCCCGCAGCACTTGGAATTCTTGCAACAGATCGTCTTCTCGATTCACGCAATAACCTCGTTAGGGCCGGATGAGGACGTTTCCGGCATCTGGTGTTAGCTATACGGGGCCTGGATTCGGCCCATATGGGGCGGCTGTATCAGCTTGACACAAAGTTTACAGCAATTGGTTGAGAAACGCAGATGTCTTTACGTCCCAATTACACGGCCCCTGTGTAATTGGGAGTTAACCCGTCCGTTGGTCCGCCGCTGGAGACTGCTGGAAGACCGATGATTCGGTCTGCGCCAATGCCGCGCCCGCTATATCTAGTCGCAACTGCGAGAATCTGAAGATGCCGACGGACGAGGCGGGCGCATCCGGGAGCGATTAACGAGGCCCTGTACAGAAGAACTAAAAGGATCACTTCATGGCTGTGAAGCTGTACATAGCCATTTTAGGAATATCTATTGTGTGCGTCTTGGTGCTAGAGGGCGCGTCTGGCGAGACCGGGTTGTTTTCCTTGGCGGACTAGATTCGGGCCAATTGATTCGACTCGAGGTGTCACTGTCCCAGACTCTGCCCAAGAAAAGAGGGTTCCTTCGAGCGATGGCAGCATCTCTGGGTCCATTCAAAGGGAAGGCAGAATTTGAGCAAAGGGAAGAGTAAGAAAACGATCCTGAGAAGACGTAAGGCGACGAACTGGCGAGTCAAGTCCGTAACTCAGGCCACAGTGATTCCCGTTAAAAAGACCTTTGTAAACGGGAATCTAATCGTCAGCAGCGGCGCCTCGGACGACCAGTTGGCTGAGCTCGTAATGTCCCTGCGTGAGCAGGACAGGCTCTGCCTGACGGAGGACGCCGCCGCTGAGGTACGGGAACCCCAGATCATCTGCTCACTCGGGCTCTTTGAGAAGCACAAGTAAGCCGGGTGCCAGGCTTGACCCGTCCGCCTTACCGTTCTAGCCTGAATGTAAGGAGAAACAACGCCAATGCTAGTGACGATTACCTCAAAACGCCAGGTCACTTTCCCGAAACACGTTTTGGACGCGCTCGGGGTGGGACCGGGTGACCGGCTGGAGCTACAGGAAGGCCCCGACGGGTTCCTGTTGAAGCCCAAACGAATCGACTATTCGAAACTGGGGACCCTGCACGACCACATCGACCCGAATATCGAGCCCTTCGACATTCGCAAGTTCCGGGAAGAGGGCTATGACCCCTACGCGTATCGGGATTGACACCTCTGTCCTGGTCAGGCTTGTCACCCGGAAACCCAGGCACGAGTTCGAACGTTGCGTCAAAGAACTTGGGGCCATCGTAGAGGCCCGCAAATGTGAGATCTTTGCCTCGAACCAGGTTGTCGGAGAGGCCTACGTCACGTTACAGCACCACTATAGGGTATCGAAGGCGAAGGCCCGATCTTCGCTACTCGACACCCTGACCAGCGGGATGGTGGCCCCTTTGAACCGGCAGACCGTCATCGAGGCGTTGGAAGCTTCAGGCGGCCCCGGCCTGATTGACCGTCTCATCGCGGACGACTACTCGCGCGACGGGCTCGAAACCCTGACGCTGGACCGCAGAATGGGCTCTCTGCCCGGAGTCCGGCCCCTCTAGGTAGAGTCCCATGACAAGTCAGGCCAACGTCGAGAAGCTACGACCCCACCTGCAGGCATTCGACTTTTCAAGTCTCTTCGTGGAGGGCCTGGGTTGGGACAACTACGTCACGGAACCGTTGGGCGTCCACGTCGACGAGCGCGACTACACGCTCAAACCAATCGCGGAGAAGGCCGTCTTCGAGTGCGACTCCAGCGTCGACAACAACATCCCCCAATACCCTGTCCGTCGCAAGATCGAAAGCGAGGTCGCAAAGCGCGCCTTCGAGCACCTCATCATCTTCACCGACCCAGGCCGCAAGACACAGGTATTGCAGTGGGTCAAGCGGGAGAGTGGCAAGCCCGCGGCCTGCCAGGAGCAGGCGTTCCGCACCGGTCAGACCGGCGAACCTATACTCCAGCAACTGCGAAAGGTGGCCTTCACCCTGGATGACGAGGCCAAAACTATCGTCATCCCCCGCGACTGGCGCCCCGCCCTGGACGACGGCCGCCTGCTGCTCCTGTCGCCATTCCCGGCCACAGCCCGCCGACTTGCCGACGCTGGCAAGCCTCTGCTCACGCTGGAGAGTCCGGCGAATGGGAACTTGGTGAAGATGGGCGCGAGCACGGCTCAAATGCGAAGCGTTGAGAAGGTGCTCAGCCTTAGCGAAGTGAATATCTGATAGTACTAAGAGGATGAACCCGGCCGGGACATCGATGGAGGACCTGTCTGACCAATACTACGTGGCGGAAAGCGTGGTGGAGCAGTTCGCTCTGAGCCACACGCCGACCGCCATCTTGCGTGAGTTGGTTCAGAACGAGTACGACGCGGGGGGTCGGGAACTTGGCGTCCATTTCGGCGACGAGAGGCTGGTTATCACAGGCAGCGGCTACCCCATTGACGCAGCAGGCTGGGAGCGGCTCCGGGTGATGCTGGGTACTGGAAGGCTTCCCAACTCGGGAGCCAACCCACCTGCGCGTATGGCTACGCCCGCGCCAAGATCGCCCGGTCCGGACTGATCTTCCCTTGAAGTCTGATCTCAGGCGCGGCTTGGGCCAGATTGAGCGGTCAAACCGTTAGATCGAATGGAGTCACACAGAACCATGGACCTCCGAGAACAACTACGGGCGCAGTGGGCTGAGTCCGTCGAGTACTGGATCGGACAGGATCAGGCGGTCCGCACGGACATGCTGGACACCTGGATGCTCGACGCTCTCGGAGACGTATCCCGCCGCCGCGTCTTGGATATAGGCTGCGGCGAAGGGCGTTTCTGCCGCATGCTTGCAGGGCTGGGCGCGGAGGTTACGGGCATTGACCTGACCGATGGCCTCGTCGAGGCGGCGCGCCGGTTGTCGAACGGAGTCGGAAAATACCTCGTCGGAAACGCTGAAGACCTCGAAGAAATAGACGACAACAGCTTCGATCTCGCCGTTTCGTACATCGTGATGGTCGATATCCTCGACTACGAGAGTTCGATCAAGGCCGCCTATCGGGTCCTTAAGCCCGGCGGCCGTTTCATAGTCTGCAACATACACCCGATGCGCATGTGCCAGCCCAACGGCTGGATGAAGCAAGGTGAGAAAAAACTGTTCTACCCGGTCGACAACTACACAGTCGAAGGAGTTCGTAAATTCGAATGGTGGGACGGGCCGTTCGTCAATATGCACCGCACCCTTTCAAGCTACGTCACTGCGTTCCTGGATCCCGGCTTCGTCCTGCAGGGTTTGAAGGAACCGACACCATCGCCTGGACAGTTAGCAGCTCACCCCGAATTCGAAGACGAATTGCGGGTGCCAAATTTCATCATCTACGAACTGATAAAGCCGGTGTGAACGGCGTGACAAGGCCGGAATCTCGTGGACCTAATGCCGATTATGACGGAACGTAAACTGTCCCCGGGAGAAAGTGCTAGCATATTGTTAGCAGTCAATCTACGAGGTCGCCATGGGAACCGTACATATTCGACGATTGGATGATGAAGTCATCAGACGGCTTAAGCGTCGCGCCGCAGAGAACAGCCGGTCCCTGGAAAGCGAGACCCGATACATTTTGGAGCAAGCAGCATACGGGGGAATGGATGAGAAGATGCGAAAATTTCGGATCCTGTCCCAGAGATTGCGAAGACTGGACAACCCTCCCCAAACACCTTCCGAGGTCCTTATAAGGGAAGACCGTGATAGAGACCACCGGCCAGTCTGATGAGATTGGTGATAGACGCCAGCGTTGCTGTCAAGTGGCTCGTTGAAGAGGAGGGTTCTGCCGTCGCGGGACGACTACTCAGCGGGGACCACGAGTTGTTTGTCCCTCGGCTGTTGGCTTCGGAGGTAGGAAACGCGTTGTGGCGAAAAGTCCGTACGGGCCAATTGGAGCGCAGCCGTGCAGGAACGTTAGCTGCCGCAATGCCCGAGATGGCTGTTCGGTGGATGGAAGATGAAGATGTCTCCGCCGACGCGGTCCGCCTGTCTCTTGCGCTGGACCGGCCAGTTTATGACTGCGTCTATCTTGCCCTGGCGCATCGAATAGGAGCGACGTTGGTGACGGCGGACACCCGTTTCGCGAACGTTCTGTCGGGAACTGAACACGGCGGCACGGTCTTAATGCTGGGCAGCCTGGACTCTGAATAAGGCGACTAACAGTTCGAATCGCCAGTTGCCCCACCCTCGCGTCACGCCACCGCAGGCTACTTCCGCCGGACCATACGAATCAGCATTCTCGCGGCCCGCCGGACTAGCCTGAACAACATGCCAACCAGTTGGGCAGGTGCCTGCGCGTCATCACTCATCCCTCGGGTATACGTCCGGCCTGCCGCGCCGGAGGCCTGACGCCAAGTCTCATGAGAATCCCGCGGAGCAGGCGGCCCTGTGTAAGTCATGACAAGAATTCCATCCTTAGCCGAGATGCGGTGATCTCGTCGACATCGCCTGTCGCACGGGCGCGCACCCGGCGCTAATTTATCTGCCGTATCGTCGGGTCCAGCCGGTCCCGCAGCCAGTCCCCCAGGAAGTTGCCTGCCATGACCACCAGGAATATGCAAATACCGGGGAACATCGAGACCCACCACGCGTCGTTGAGAAAACCTCTACCGTCCGATGTCATGGTGCCCCAGGCGGGTGTTGGCGGCGGAATACCAATCCCCAGGAAACTCAGCGTGGCCTCTGTCAGAATGATGCCGCCCATTTGCAATGTTGCGGAGACCAGCACAACGTTCCACACGCTCGGCAACATGTGCTTGTACATGATCCTGGGGGCCGAACCTCCGGCGACCCTGGCCATGTCCACATAGTCCCTGGAACGCAAGCTGAGGACTTCTGCCCTGACCAGCCTGACGGCCCCCGGCCGCGACAGCAGGGCCAGCAGCCCCACCAGCACTGCGTACGACTGGCCCATCACCTGCACCACCACGAGGGCGACGATACGGCCCGACTTAAAGCTGCCTCAACCGCGGGTCCAGGTAGTCACGTAACCAGTCGCCGAGGAAGTTCAGGGACATCACCACCAGGAATATGGCGGCCCCCGGGAACACCGTGATCCACCACGCCTGTGACAGGTAGAGCCGTCCCTCGTTGATCATCAGTCCCCACGTCGCCTTGGGTCCGGGGATGCCGGCGCCCAGGAACGACAGCGTGGCCTCGGCCAGGATCAGGCCGCCGATATTAAGCGTGGCGATCACCACCATCGTGTTTGTAATGCCAGGAAATATGTGCCTGAGTAACACCCTGGTGGTCGACGCCCCAGCCACTTGTGCCAGCTTGACGTAGTCTCGCTCTTTCAACGTCAGGACCTCGGCTCTGATGTTTCGAACGAATCCAGACCAGGCCAGTAACGCAAGCAGGGCCATCATGATCGTCAGGCTGGAACCAAGAACAACTGCCACCACCAGGGCGACTAACAGGAACGGAACGGCTGCCCAGATATCCACCATACGCATGATGATTTCGTCGGTCAGACCGCCGAACCAACCGCCGATTAGACCTAGCGCAGTGCCTACTGCGAGCCCTGTTCCCATCGACACCGCAACCACTATCAACGACACGCGCGTCCCTTGTATCAGCCGGCTCAACACATCCCTGCCGACGTGGTCGGCGCCCAGGAAATAGCTTTCAGTCAAATTTGGATTGTCGGCGTACCATTCCGGATCATGCCAGGAAGGCGGGGCGTTTCGTGCCCGCAGATTTTGCTTGATGGGGTCCTTCGGCTCCAGCCACGGCGCAGCAATCCCGGTGAACAGTAGGACCGCCAGCACGAACAAAGGCACCACCGGGTAACGGAAAAACGCTCGGTAGACGCGACGAAGCCCGCCTTCGGACTCAGATGCGGAACTAATACCTATCGGTTCTGAAGATATGTTGTCCAGCAACGCCATTTCATGAATACCGTATGCGCGGATCGATCAGCACGTAGGCGATGTCGGCAAGGAAATTCATGCCGACGAAAATGATAGTGAACAGGATTACGACGAACGACATTACCGGGAAGTCATTGTCCCAGACGGCCCTCACAGCAGCAGATCCGAGTCCCGGCCAGGCAAATACGGTTTCGACCACGACTACGCCAGTGATGAATCCCGCGACCAACAGGGCGGAATAGGTGAGAGGCGTAATCAGGGAGTTCCGGAATGCGTGTTTCCACACCACCAGGCTGCTGCCGACGCCCTTGGCCCTGGCAAGTTTCAGGAACTCGGAGTCGAGGACTTCCAGCATCGCGGATCGCGTCAGCCGCAGGTACGCCGCGGCCGATCCCCACGCCAGGACAAGGGTGGGCAGGATCATGTGCCTGATGCTGAATCCTTCACCGCGTGTGCCGCTCGGCAACCAGTCGAGGATCACTGCGAAAAGCAGGATCGACATGATCCCCACCCAGAAACCGGGCAGAGCCTGTCCCAGCAGCGCAAAGACTCGCCCCGCGTAATCGTAGGCTGAGCCCCGTTTGACGGCGGAGAGCACTCCCAGGGGGACTCCGACTATCGTCGCGACGACCCACGATGCGATGCCGAGGATGGCAGTCGCCGGCACCTTTTCGCCAATCACGGTCGTGACGGGCTGTTTTGCAGCGAGACTCTGACCAAAGTCACCCCGCAGCGCATCGCCGAGCCACACCAGGTACTGGACCGGCAGGGGCTTGTCCAACCCCAACTCCTTGCCGATCAAATCCCAGTGTTCCGGAGTCATCCCATAACCCTCGGCGCCTGCATAAAGCAGCCGCGGGTCCCCGGCCGCCCGTGACATCGAGAACGTGAACATCGTTGCCACCAGGAGGGCGAGAATCGCGAAGATGAATCTTCGAACCAGGAATCGTCGCATAAGAGCGCTCGAGGGTCGTTCGTAAACCAGAACGGCGGCGCGACCTGGGTGATGGCCGGGCCGCCGTCCTGGCTATGTTTCCTTCATCCGGCTATCCAGAAAGGGGTGCCGGACAGGCCAGTTACCTGGCCAGCTTGATGTACTCAGGCGCGTTCCATGGCTGTCGCCACGACGGGCGCATCTGCCACTCTGCGATCGAGTTCGGGTTGTAAACGATCGAAAGCGGTACGGATGCAACACCGGGGTTCAACGCCCACATGTACAGGAAGTCCGCAACCTCGTTCATCAACTCGATGCGCTCTTGCTTGTCCGGGTTGGCCGCAGCTTTTCCGTACTGTTCAGCAACGAACGGAGTCTCGAATCCGCAACTGAAGCCACCTCGGCTCCGGCTGCTCATCTGAACGCCCTTCGGCCAGTCCCACGGGTTACCGTCGCGGCCTTCACCACAACTCGTGAGCCACGGGACGGTGTTGGTGCGACCAACGACCGACGGTCGGAAGATCGCGTACGCGTACTTCAGGACCTGGACTTCGATTCCAACCTCGTTCCAGAATCCGGCGGTCGCGTCGGCAATCTCACCAGAGATGCCCAGTCCACCGCCAAGCTCCGGTCCTGTGTAAAGGGCCATCGCGAAGCGCGTGCCCTGGTCATTCCTCGGGAATCCGGCCTTGTCCAGGTATTCATTGGCCATCGCCGGGTCGTACGGAACTTCCCACTTCGACTGCCAGTTGGGGTCCTTCGGGTCGAAGTACTCGACGTGGACAGGGTTGCCGATCCCGCCAAGGACCGTCTCGACTACGAGATCGCGGTCGATGGCCATGGCGAGCGCCCAGCGGACCAGGCGGGCCTGTTCCATGTCGTCTATGCCTTCAGGGTTGTTTCCGTCGTTCGGCTTGAACGGGTTGCCGATCCACTGGATGTCGTGGACGAACGTTCCCGCCGGCGGCAGGGGCTCACCCGTTCCTGCGTGGACGGTCTCCCACAGGTTGCCGGAGAAGAAGACACCCATCTGGATGCCTCCGCCGGTGCCTGCGGCCTTCATGCCGTTGCGCTGCATACCCGGAATCTGGCTGACGGAGATCTCCATCGCGTCGGCCTCACCGGTGCGCATCATCGAGAGGCGGGTCGCCTCTTCAGGCGCGTGGACGAATGTAATCGTCTCTGCCTCGCCAGTCTTCCGCCAGTGGTTCTCGACCCGGTCCAGGACCACCTTTCCTCCGGCTTCCCACTCTCTAACGGTGTAGGGGCCGGTGCCGATCGGGTTGGCCTTCGTCCAGTCTTCGCCCATCTGCTCGAGAACGGCCTTGCTGATTACCTGGGCGCCAAGCCCTTCGTCAGTCAGGTAGAAGCTCGCCCAGCGCACGTCGAACTGTGCAAATGGGAAGCGGTTGGTGTACGTGTCCAGCACCTCAACCGGCTGGTTGCCGATCAGGTTGGACCAGAAACCGCCGCCGTCCGTGATGCTGACGGGGTTGTATGCCGGGTTCGCGTCGTTGTAGGCGTACGCCACGTCCTCGGCGGTCAATTCGCCGAAGTCGCCGTGACCTGCTCCCTGCCACGGAATACCCTGCTTGATCTTGATATCGACGTAGCTCAGGTCGTCCGCAAGCTCCCAGCTCTCGGCCAGCAGTAATTCTTCGCGGTTGCCGTCAAAGCCGTAGCCGAACAGGTCTTCGGTGACGGGATAGACGTTCTTCGGAGGTCCGCCGGTCGAGTTCAGTCCCTGCGGCGCAAGAATCTGAATCGTCGCAAACGTCAAATTACCTGATGGGGTCTTGGGGTCCGGCGGCGGGCGCTCGGGCTCGAGCGTCGGTACCGGGACTGCGCCCGGGGTCGCCACCACGACGACGGTCTCGACGACCTTCTCCGTGACTGTCACCTGCTTTTCGACGACGACGGTCTGGATCTCGGTTACCTTCTGGCCCTCGACGATCTTCTCGACGACCACCGTCTCGACTACTTTTTCGGTCACCGTCACAGGTTTTTCGACGACGACTGTCTCAACGATCCGCTCGCCTTCCTTCTCGACGACCTTCTCGACTTCTACGGTGACGACTTTTTCGACCACTTCGGTCTCGCCGCCACAGGCGACCGCGGCTAGGGCGGCTGTAATCAGTCCCACCACAATCACGGCTCCCAGTTTCGTTAAGCGCATGCTTGCCTCCTTACGTAACGTGCCCAAGGACGACTCCCCCAGTTCTGGAGAACCCGTCTGGCTAGCCGAAAAGTACCGTTTCCGCACGTTTTCGAACCGCCGAGAATCATACTTCGCAGGGCAACCGTAGTCAATTGGAGTGTCCGATGGCCAGTTGCCAAACACGGGCGAAAGAGGCGAAAGAGAGGAGATCCCCACTACTTCGGTAATGCTCCGGCAGTTGTTTTGTTGGGACCGCTACCGTTCGTCGCTCCGCCCGCCGTGTCCAAACCCGGCAGCCGTTACAGCCGCCGTCTCAACCTCGGGTCGAGCGCGTCTCTCAGACCGTCACCGCCCAGGTTTATGCCCATGACGGTTATCGTCAGGAGGATCCCCGGGAACACCACAATCCACTCGGCAGTGCGGAGGTAGGTCCGTCCCTCGGCCATCATATTGCCCCAGCTCGGCACGCTCGGAGGAGAGCCCGCCCCCAGGAAACTCAGCGCCGCCTCCACCAGGATCGCGCTGGCACAGATGTACGTGCCCTGCACAATCAGCGGGGCGACCGTCTGAGGAAAAATGTGCAACCTCAGTATCCGGATCGGCCTCACACCGATCGCTCGCGCCGCCTCGACGAACGCCTGCTCTCGCAGGCTGAGGACCTGCGACCTGACGAGACGGATCACCGCCGGGATCGACGTTATTACCAGCGCGATGACCACGTTCTGTATCGAGGCCCCGAAAATCGCCATCAGCGCTACCGCCAGGAGCAAGCCGGGAATAGACATTATCCCGTCGACAACCCGCATCAAAATCATGTCCAGTTGCCGGTAATACCCGGACAAGAGCCCGATCGCAGCGCCCGAGAAGACCGTCAGAATCGCAACCAGGAACCCCACCATCAACGAGACCCGTGTTCCGAAGATCGTTCGGGCAAAAACGTCCCTGCCGAGATGGTCCGTTCCCAGCCAGTCCGTCCCCGAAGGCGGAAGCAGGCGCCGGAACGTGTCTATCGCCAACGGCTCTTTTGGCGAAATTTGCGGCGCGGCGATCGCTATCAGCGCCATCATGGCGACAATAAGGATTCCCGCCGCCATCACGCCGTTTCGCCGGAACGGCTCCAAAACTCGTCCGAAACGCGCCGCGCCGGCGTCGGACGCCTGTGAGACTAGACCCTGAAGTGTTGTCGTTCCGTTTTTCACTTCGCCACCCGGCTAGTACCTGATTCTTGGGTCTAGGTAGGCGTAAATCACGTCCACCGCCAGGTTGACCAGTATGTAAATTGCTGAGAGGAAGATAATCAGCCCCTGGATGATCGGGTAGTCACGCGCTTTGATCGCGTCCTGCAACAGGCGCCCGAGTCCGGGAACCGCGAACACCACTTCAACCACCACTACCCCTGTCAGCAATGCGGCAAATCCCAGTCCAATGATCGTGACGATCGGCAGGCTGGCGTTCTTCAACGTATGCCGCCACAGCACCAGTCTTTCGCCCAGACCCTTCGCCCTTGCGGTCCTTACGTAGTCCTCCTGTAGCACTTCAATGACGCTCGCGCGCGTGATGCGGGCCACCAGCGCCATGATGACCAGGGCGGCGGAAACGGTGGGCAGGATCATCCGCTCGGCGAACGGCCAGAACCCATTGAATATCCGCTCATAACCCCCGGCGGGCAGCCATTGCAACGTTAGCGCAAACACCCAGATCAGCAGGAAACCCAGCCAGAACACCGGAATGGAGAACCCAAGGACAGAGAATCCCATGACCAGGCGGTCGATCCACGTGTTTGCCTTCCAGGCCGCCAACACTCCCAGGGGAATGGCAACTGAAATAGCCACGATCTCCGTCAGGATGGTCAGCGCAATGGTGGGTTCCAGCCGGCCGATGATGATGCCGGTGACCGGCTTGCCGGAGCGGATCGAAGTACCAAGGTCGCCCCTGACGAGCTTACCGATCCACTCAACGAACTGCTGGCTTACCGGCTTGTCCAGACCCAGACTCCGCCTGATCTTCTCGATGTCCTCGGCCGTCTCCTCCTCGCCCGCCAGGAGCGCCGCCGGATCGCCGGGCGTTATCTGGAGCAGGCCGAAAGTGAAAATCGCCACCACAAGAATGGTCGGGATAATGAGAAGCAGCCGCCGGCCAATGTATGCGCGCATGTCCTTCTCTAGGTCTGAGAGGTGGGTGTCTCAGTCTCGGACGCCAGACGTCATGGCGTCGTGGGCCTGCTCCAAGGTCCGTTCCGGAGCAGGTTCATGTGGGGCGGCAACCGCTCACCCGAGGTTGAGTGAGCGGTTGCCGGCTCCTATCGACGTTCTTGAGGGTACTTCCCGAGGGAGACGGAGATTACCTCTCCAGCCAGACGTTCCAGTAGGCCGGCCAAAGGGCGCGGGAGTCGAATCCCCTCACCCAGGTGCCTGCCGCGTGAATGCCGGAGAAGAATCCAATCACCACGTGGGGCACTTCTTCGTAGTAAGCCAACTGGAGCTGCTCGACCAGCATTCGCTGCTCGTCTTCCGAGGTGGCTTTGAAGAAAGCTTCACGTAGTGAAGTAATGCGTTCGCTCTCGAAACCGCCGAGGCCATCTACACCAAGCTTGTTCGTCAGTGGCGTCGCCGCCGCTGCCGCGCCCCACGTCGTGAAGAGGTCCCAGTCGTCCGGCTTCACCCTGCGGGACTTGAGCGTGGCCCAGTCTACGACCTGCAGGTCCAGGTTAAAGCCCGCAGCCCTCAGGTTTTCCTCGGCTACGGTCAGAATCGGGTGGATCGTGGGCTGGTCCGCCGGAGTCATTGCTCTTATGGTCTCGCCGGCGTAGCCGGACTCCGCCAGCAGTGCCTTCGCCTTCTCCACGTCGCCCTGGTTGTAGTTCTCTTCGCCTACCCTGGTGTCCCAGCGGAGGCCGCACAGGAAGACGGCGGGGCATAGCCCTCGCAACCCGGGCGGGCCGTACGCGGCCATTATGGCCTCGTTCGGTATGGCCGCCTGGAGAGCCTGTCTCACCTTGACGTCCATGAATGGACCCCGGTGGTTGATCACCATCACCGGCCACCGGCCGATCGGGTCGGTGTAGACGTTTATCTCAGGGTTGTCCCGCATGATCTCGAAGAAGTCCAGCGGAGCCGTGTCGATGAAGTCAACTTCCCTGGTTTCCAGCAGGGACAGCCGCGTCTGGACGTCCGGAATCTCGAGGAACTCGATGCTGTCTACGAAGGCGTACTTGGCGCCGGCGTGTCCCGAAGGCGCTTCGGTTCGCGGTACGTAGTCATCGAACCGCTCGAGGATGAGCTTGTTTCCCACGTCCCAGGACGTGAACTGGTACGGACCGGAGCCGATGTGCTCCTGCAGTACGCCGCCGCCGCGCTCTGCGGGCGTGTCTTCGATGACGCTCTTCTTCTGGATCGGGAAGCCCTCAGTGTTGAAGCTCAGGGAGTCCAGCACCAGGCCGAACGGCGCTTCGAAATTGAGAGTCCAGGTCTTGTCGTCTACGACGCCCACCTCGGCGCGCGAGCCAAGCTCTTGCCATCCGGTGTAGTACGAGTCGAACGCTCGTTCCAGGGTGGCCTGGAAGTCCTCCGCCGTGACCGGGTCCCCGTCGTGCCACATCAGGCCGTCCCTGATCGTGAATGACCAGACAAGCCCATCGTCGCTGATAGACCAGTCTTCAAGCATTTGAAGCTGGGGCAGGAAGCTGCCGTCTGCAGCGAATGGCACGTCGTAAATCTGTGTAGCGACAGCCCACGCCACCCACGCGCTGGACGAGATGGGGTCTATATTGCCGATGCTGGCCTGCGAGACGACCCGCAGCGTACCGCCTCTACGGCCGTCCTCCGCTGCCGCGATCTTGAGGGCTTCAAACAGGCTCGGGGTAGCGACGACTACCTTCTCGACCTCCTTGATGACCTCTTCTTTGACAATAACTTCCTTCTCGACTTCCTTCTCGACGACTACCGTGTGAATCTCAGTAACCTTCTCGCCCTCGACGATCTTTTCGACGACGACTGTCTCGATTACCTTCTCGGTCACAGTAACCGGCCGTTCCACCACGACGGTCTCTACGACCATCATAGTCTTACCCTCGACGACCCTTTCGACGACGACCGTTTCAACGACCTTCTCCGTCACCGTTACGGGTTTTTCAACCAGAACGGTCTGGACAATAGTTTCGCCGGGCCTGTCGACAACCTTTTCAACTTCTACAGTGACGACTTTTTCGACCACTTCGGTCTCGCCGCCACAGGCAACCGCGGCCAGGGCGGCTACTATCAGCCCCGCCATGATCACGGTCCCTAATCTGAATAAGCGCATGAATCCCTCCTTCGCAACGTGCTGCCAAACGGCCCGGTGAGCCCCGATTAAGTCGATTGAGCCCAGCCAAAAAAAGCCGCACCGGCGCGTTGTCGGATCGCCCGGCATCTTATTTTCGTTGCAAGATTTCGTCAACTGACCGCAAGTGTTTTTCACGTTCTCGCCGCATGATGCCAACGAGCGGTCGGAAATTGTTTACCGCGTGTACGCCGCTGGCGACCGGGTTATCATTGCCGGTCAACACGACGGTTGCCGCCGGATGATCGCCGGGCGAGACGAGTCGGACTCGCACGCAGCCCACGCGCTTCGCGTCGTGATGATGAGGAGAAAGCAATGACCACGAACGAATCAACCCACGACCTGGTACTTAAGGGCGGACACGTCATCGATCCCGCAAACGGCCTCGACGGACCCAGCGACGTGGCCATAAAGGACGGCAAGATCTCCGAAGTCGGGCCGGACATTTCTGCTTCGTCGGCAGGTACATCGGTGGACATAACGGGGCTGTACGTGACCCCCGGCCTGATAGACCTCCACACGCACCACTTCGGAGACATCGCAACGGTCAACCCGGACGTTTACGGCATCCCCCACGGCGTCACAACCGTTGTCGACGCCGGCACATCCGGCGCCGAGTCATTCGAGCAATTCAAGGCGGCGGCGATCGACAACTCCCGGATCAGGGTACTGGCTCTCCTGAATATCTGCCGACAGGGGATGCTCAGGCACGCCGAGCAGGACTCGTTGCAGCTTAGGGCAGCCCCGTGCGCCGTCGTCATGAACGAATACCCGGACCACATCGTGGGCATCAAGGCGGCCCACTACGACGGAGTGGACTACGACGGCATCGAACAGGCAGTGGAAGCCGGTGAGATGACCGGAAAGGCGGTAATGGTCGACTACCACCGCCACCCGGCGCGCAACTACCGGGGACTACTCGAGCGCATGCGCCCGGGCGACACCCACACGCACATGTACGGCAGGCACACGCCGCAGATGGACGAAAACGGCGTCATATACGACTTCCTGTTGGAGGCCCGCGAGCGCGGCGTCCAGTTCGACGTCGGGCACGGCGGCTTCAGCTTCTGGTTCAGCACGGCAAGCAAGCTCATCCCGCAAGGGCATATACCGAACACCATATCGACCGACGTTCACCACGGTAGCTTCTTCCTGTCACGCGCCACGATGCCGACCACGATGTCCAAGTTGATGAACCTGGGTCTGACGTTAAACCAGGTCGTGGAGATGTCCACGTCGGCGGCGGCTAGCTGGATGAAACGGCCGGAACTGGGCAACCTGTCGGTCGGCGCAGAGGCGGACGTCGCGGTCCTGGAATTGGAACACGGTGACTTCGGATTCGTCGACTCCGGGTGGACCAGGATGCAAGGCGATACGCAACTCAAATGCCACATGACCATCCGAGCCGGCGAAATCCTGTGGGACCTGAACGGCATTTCACGCCCCGACTACGCAGACCTGGGTGATTACATCAAGCTGGACGGCGGAGACTGGTCCGAATACACCGACTGGACCGGCTACGACAACTCTTAAGCGCCTTTAATCTAGCTTCAAAAGCAGGCCATCGACGTGTAAGGGCGATCCCTTGTGGTCGCCCGTCTGGGTGGTGGGGCTGGGCAGCCTACCCGCCTCGCACCACCAGGTTTACCAGCCTGCCCGGCACATAGATCTTCTTCACAACCTCACCGTTGGAGGTGTGACGCAGGACTCGTTCGCTGGCCATCGCCGCGGCGACCGCGTCCTGCTCAGACACGTCCGCCGGCATTTCCAGTTGATCGCGTACCCGGCCGTTCACCTGGACCACCATCGTGATGGTTTCCGACGCGGCCAGGTCATCGTCCCATCCTGGCAGCATCTGCTCGTGGACCGAGCCACTACGCCCGGTGCGTTCCCAAAGCTCCTCGGTTATGTGGGGCGCCAGCGGAGCGACCAGCAGCAGCAGGCGTTCGATAGCGTCGTCCCACGTCGACTTCGAAAAACCTCCGTGTGCCCAGAGCCTGCCCAGTTCGTTCGAGTACTCCATCAACGCGGCGATCGACGTGTTGAACTTGAACGCGGACATGTCACCGAAGACCCTGCGCGTGGTTGCGTGCGCCGCCCTCAACAGGTCCCGTTCCGCGTCCTGGTCCGACTCAACGTCGCCAAGCGCGCCCGTATCGCGCAGCGCCAGGTCCCAGATGCGGTTCATCCAGCGTGAAATGCCGTTGATTCCGGAGCCGGTCCATGCGCCGCCCGTATCCCACGGACCAAGGAACATCAGGTAGCAACGGACGGTGTCGGCCCCGTACTGCTCCACGAGCGGGTCCGGAGCGAGGGGGTTGGAACGTTTCGAGATGCGGCCCAGTTGTGTGGTCATAACCCCGTGGCTGAACAGCCTCGCATACGGCTCGTCGAAATCTACGAACCCCATGTCCCGCAGCGCCTTCGTAAAGAAACGCGCGTACAGCAGGTGCATAACCGCGTGTTCCATGCCGCCGGTGTACTGGTGTACCGGGGACCACGCCTTCACGCGGTCGAAGTCGAATGGCCGCTCATCCTGTGTCGGGCTCGTGTAGCGCAGGTGGTACCACGACGAGTCCACGAACGTGTCCATCGTGTCCGTCTCTCGCTTCGCCTCTCCCTCACACTTAGGGCACGACGTGTTGACAAAGTCCGGGTCGAGTGTGAGGGGAGACTGCCCCGTCGGCTTGAAGTCGGCGTCTTCGGGCAACAGCACCGGCAGCTGGCTTTCCTGGACTGGTACCGTGCCGCATTCTTCGCAATAGACGATCGGTATGGGCGTACCCCAATAGCGCTGGCGAGATATGAGCCAGTCCCGCATGTGGTAAGTGACCTCGCGGCAGCCCCAACCGTTTGCCTCAATCTTGTCGGCGATCCGCTCCATGCCCTGCGAACTCGGCATTCCGTCGAACTCGCCGGAATTGACCTGCGTCCCGGGACCAATCCAGGCCTCCGAAAGGTCTTCGTCTTGCCACCCGTCCGGGGCTACGACGACCCTTATCGGAAGGCCGTACTTCTTGGCGAAGTCGAAGTCGCGGGTGTCGTGCGCAGGCACGCCCATCACGGCGCCCGACCCGTAAGTGGCCAACACGTAGTCGCCAACAAGCACCGGCACCCGTTCGCCGTTCAGCGGGTTGACGCAGTACGCGCCGGTCGGCACGCCGGTCTTTTCGCGTTCCGTGGACGTGCGTTCGATCTCGCTTGCACGCATGGCCCGCGCTACGTACTCGTCAACCGCGTCCCGCTGTTCAGGCTGGGTCAGGACGTCGACCAGCCTGTGCTCCGGAGCCAGCACGACGAAGGTCACGCCGTAGATGGTGTCGATCCGAGTCGTAAACGTGTCGATCTTCTCACCCGGCGCGAACTCGCTCGCGTCGAACGCGATGGTGACGCCTTCCGATCGGCCGATCCAGTTGCGCTGCATCACGCAGATCTTCTCCGGCCAGTCGATCTGGTCCATGTTCAGCAGTTCATCGGCGTACTTCGTGATCCGGAAGAACCACTGCGGCAATTCCCGCCGCTCCACGGTAGCCTCGCAACGCTCGCACGATCCGTCCTTCACCTGTTCGTTGGCCAATGTGGTCTGGCAGTGCGGGCACCAGTTGGCTGCGCCCTCGGCCCGGTAAGCCAGGCCCTCTTCGAACATCTTCAGGAAGAAATACTGATTCCAGCGGTAGTACTCCGGATCGCAGGTGACCACCTGCCTCGACCAGTCGTAAGAGTTGCCCATGAGGCGGAACTGGCGGCGCAGGTTGGCTATGCGGTCGTAGGTCCATTTGCGCGGGTGAATGTTGTCGGAGATGGCGGCGTTTTCGGCGGGCAGGCCGAACGCGTCGAAACCCTGCGGGTGCATGACGTTGTAGCCCTGCATGCGCTTGAAGCGCGCGCCCACGTCACCGCCGGAGAATGCGAACCAGTGGCCGATGTGCAGGTCCCCGGAAGGGTAGGGGAACATAGTGAGAGCGAACCAGTTGTCCTTGCCGTCTGAGTGGTCTTTCGTGCGGTACAGGCCGGACTCGTCCCAGCGCTTGTGCCACTTGGGTTCGATCTCGCCCGGCACGTATCGGGCTTGCGGAGATTCGGCGGTTTCGCCCTCGCGCATGGTGGTGGTCAACTGAACTGCTCCAGAATGGCCTGCTCCCGGCAGGCGTCCATCGTCCCAGCGTGCGGCCATACCTCAGTGAGCCGGAAATGGCCGCATCCATAGCCAATTCTAACCCGCACTCGCGGACGACTAGGCCTTGGAATGCGCTGCCCCGCGCAACATCCCCCGGACCCGCTCTCAGTCGACCACTTGTAGGGGCGTCTCTTATGGCATTCGTTCCAACTAATTCGTTGAAATGGCGGATTTCACTCCTGACTTGCCCGTGTTCGGACGCGGTGACAGCCTCGAAAAACCCTGATAAACCCGTCACAAGGCCGTTT
>DAOUKO010000036.1:0-126136 GCA_034421215.1 Dehalococcoidia bacterium | reverse complement strand
GGACGGGAGGCGTGGCGCCGCTCACCTACAAACCGGCTGGATGCGCGCGCGTGCCCTTCACCACGACACCCCACCGTGGGCACTGGCCTTCGCCAGTGAGACGAGGGGTAGCCTGCCCCGTGCTCGAAACGGGGTCGTGCCGGACCCCGATCCGGTACCCATGGTGGGGACGGGAGGAGGGGCGCCGCTCGGCTACGGACCGGCTGGATGTACGAGCGTGCCCTTCACCACTACACCCCACCATAGGTTCCGGCTTCCGCCGGAAAGACGAGGTGAGGGAGGTCCGGCACGACGAGTAAAAATGACAACTGGGCCAGGCCGATTACCGGCCTGGCCCAGTTTTGCCGCTTGGCGTGAACGGCGTTTCGCCCGCTGGTTAGCTGAGGAAGTACAGCCTGATGATCGCTATCACGTCATCCCTGCTGATGTCGTCGGCGAAGTAGTCGCGGATGGCGTCTATGACCTCGTTCCTGTCTATCCTGCCGTTGTTGTTGGCGTCGTACTGGTCGCCCAACGGACCCAGGCTTGAACCGGCGGTCACCGTGATGGTCACCGTGATGGTGGCGGTGTCGCCGGCCGAGTCGGTGGCGGTCACCGTTACCGTGTAGGTGTTCTTCGTGGACGCGTCCAGGGCGGCGCTGGTCTGCAACTGCCCGGTGGCTGCAACGATGGCGAAGGACGCCGCGTCGGTGCCGCCCAGCGTGTAGGTCAGCGTGTCGCCCGCATCAGTGTCCGTCGCTGCGACCGGGGCGCCGATGTTCGTGCCCGAAGTTGCGCTTTCAGCGACGCTCCGCGCGGCGCTCGCGCCTTCGGTGAACACGGGCGCGTTGTTGGGAGGCGCCGTGGTAGCCGTGATCGTCACGTTGATCCGCGCGGTGTCCGTACCGTCGTCGGCGACGACAACCACCACGTACTCCTCATCGGCGATCAGCGTGACGCCGGACTTCGTCTGCAGTTGGCCGGAAGTCGTTACGATGTCGAAGTTCGCTTCGTCCCGTCCCTCGAGGTCGTAGCTCACCGTGTCGCCTGTATCAGCATCCGTTGCTGTCACCGGCGCTCCGATGTTCCTGCCGGCGGGCGCGGTTGCGATCACGCTGCGCGTGGCGCTCGTTCCCTCCGTAAACACGGGCGGGTTGTTGGCACCGGGCGCGTTCGTCGATCCGATTCCCGGATTCGACCAGTCGCTCGTGCCTTCGGCGTTCGTCGCCCGCACCTCGACGTCGTAGGAGGTGCTCGCCGACAGTCCAGTAATCTCCAGGGTAGTCCCGGTGATTGTCGTTGTGGTCACCTCGGTCCACGTGCCTGACGGCTCGCGGTATCGGTAATCGTAGTCTGTGATAGGCGGCCCGTCATTGTCGGGCGCGTCCCAGGTCACCTGGAGTCTCGTGCTCGAAACCGTCGTGACCGTCGGCGCGAAGGGCGTGTCCGGCGCTTCGCCGTCGACGTCCGTCACGTTGATCGTCACGTTCACGGCATCGGCGCCGCCCCTGCCGTCGGTCACTCGCACCGTTACTGCGTATCTCGATTTCTCTTCGTAGTTCAGGGAAGCGCTGGTGCGTATCTGGCCTCCGTCGGAGGTCGACAGGACATCGAACGAGTCGGCGTCCGCCCCTTCCAGGGTGTACGTAAGCGTGTCGCCATCGCGGTCGGTGGCCGCGACCGGGGCGCCGACGTCGGTGTTCGGAGGCGTGTTTTCGGCTACGCTCAAGCTGCGTGAACCGGCCGCGAACGTGGGGTTCCTATTTGCCGAGTCCGGGTTCGGCGAACCGGACCCCCAGCGCGACCATTCGCCCCGGCCCTCGGCGCTTCTCGCCCGCACCTGCACCTCGTAGCGCGTGCCGGCCTTCAGGCCCGTGATGATCGTACTCCTGTCCGCTCCGAAGTGGTCCCACCGCGTGGGGCCGCTCCCGACCTCGCGGTAGTGTACGTCGTACTCTGTGACTGAAGGCCCCGTATTCGCTGGCGCGGCCCACGTTACGCGTATGCTGCTAGTCGAGCCGGGTATTCCAGTGACTGTCGGAGCCGCGGGCGCAGACGGATGCTCTTGGACGTCGTCAACCATGATCGTCACCGACTTCGCAGCGACGCTGTTGTCCTTTTTCTGTCCGTCGTCCACCTTAACGGTCACCGAGTAGCTCTTCCGTGTCTCGTGGTCGAGGGGCGACATCGTTCGTATCTGGCCCGATGACGGGACAATGGTGAACGAGTTACTGCCGGGGCCCTCGAGGCTATACCTCAGGTTGTTGCTATCGGCGTCCGAGGCCGAGACGGCGCTCCCGATGTTCTGTCCCGAACGCGTGTTCTCATCCACTGTCAGCGTAATGAGTGAGTCCATCCGGTCGAAAGACGGCCTGCTGTTGCTCTGGCCGGTTGTGGCCTTGGCCACGGTCGACCATACGCTCTCGCCCTCGGCATTTTTGGCCTGAACCTGTAGCTCATACTGGGTGTTGGGCTCCAGCGGTTTTGCGGTCATGGCCGGACCTCGCCTTATTATCTGGGCTCTTGTTTCCGTGCTATCAGTAGGGCTGTCAGCGGTGCCACCGTGGGGCCACATTACAAAACTGTCTGGGCTCTCTGATTTGACCTTGCGGTACTGTATGTCGTAGTCGGTGATGGGGGGCTTCCCAGCGTTGGGCGGCTCATTCCAGTTAACGTCCAGTTTCTGGCCGGTGTCTTTTGTCGCAGTCACCCTCGGAGTACCAGGCGCGGCCGGAGCCTCTATGGCGTCTGTGACACTGATCATCACTTCTATCGAGGCGCTGCCGCCCTTTCGGTCGTCGGCCTTCACCCTCACGGTGTAGATGCACGTAGAATCGTCAGTTACTGGATCGCTATCTGGATCGGGAACATAGCATGCCGGATCCTCGTGATTCAAAGCCGCTTTCGTCCGGATCTGGCCGGATGAGGATACGATGGTGAACAACGTCCCGTCAGGGCCTCCTAAACTGTAGGTCCAAGTGTCCGAACCTACGTCGGACGCGCTCACAGGGGCACCGACATTCCGCCCAGCGGGCGTGTTCTCTTCCACGGTCCGTGTACGTTCAGCTGCTGTTGTGTCAGCAAAGACAGGCGGTTCGTTAGTCCCCTTATTGGTTTTCAACGTGGCCACGGTCGACCATCCGCTCGTGCCCTCAGCATTTTTAGCCCGCACATGCACTGAGTACGAGGTGTCTGCCTCCAATCCCGTAATCGTGGTACTGGTGATCGTGGTTCGGTTGTCTTCGGTGTCGTCGTTGTCTAGACCGGTGCAATTATCTTCTGTTGCTGGGGTATCCTGGCAGTTATCGTCCACCCAGGCACCGCCGCCCTTTCGGTACTGCAAGTCATAGCTGGTAATGGGGGGACCCGTGTTACTGGCGTGCCAGAACACGATTAGCTTTGTAAGCTCGTTCGCCGGGTCGGTTGTGACGCGGACGGGCGATGTCACCGTCACGGTCGGCACGGCCGGAGGTTCGTCCCTGTCGCGCATTCCGATCTTCAATGTGATGACGTCGTCGGCGGCCTCGTCCTTTGCCTCGACCCTGTCGCTGTTCAGACCGTCCCGGACCTCCACCTTCACCGTGTAGCACACGTCATTGGCCCCAACCCCATCTACACGCGTACCACCATTGACATCGCAGGTGTCAGTAGCGGTGATCGACTCGTAGTTGAAGATTTCGCCCGGCTTCGTCCGAATCTCTCCGGTCATTTCGTTGATAGTGAACTTTTTGTATTCTTCCTCGGCAGGGGAGTCTGCCGCGACCAGCTTGTAGGTCAGCCTATCGTTGTCTGCGTCATCGGCGAATACCCGCCCGACTACCTGGCCCGATCGGGGGTTCTCGTCTATCCTCCGCGAGATTGTGAAGGAGGATTTGCGGGAGCTCCCGTCGCCAGTGCCTGGTCTGTCATCGAATATCGGCTCATGGTTGGCCCTGTTGGTCCTACCCGTGCCGGATGTCGACCAGTCACTCGGGCGCTCGGCATTAACCGCTCGTACCCGCACCTCATAGGAAGTGTTGGAGGAGAGCCACGGCTCATCAGGAGTAGCGCCGTCACTGTCATGATCACGCCCACCGGAGATGGTGGCGGTGGTGCCTGTGATGGTGATTCCATCGGATGAGAAGGGCTCGCTACCCTTGCGGTACTGAACGATATAGCTGGTAATAGGGGGGCCCGCGTTCTCGGGCGCGTTCCAACTCACGTCGAGGCTCGTGCTCGACTTCTCCGTCGCCTTAACGGCAGGACGGGCCGGCGCAGACGCAGGTTCGTCCCTGTCATCGACTTCGATATTCACTCCCACCGCGTCGCTCCCGCCGGCCCTGTCGACTACCGTCACCGTTACCCTGTAGATACATGCGGTTGATGGAGTAGCCCCGTCAACGTATCCGCACCGTGCGTCCTCGTGATTCAAGGGCGCCTTCGTCCGAATCTGCCCCGACCGGGTGTCGAAGCTGAACAGGTCCGCGTGGGGGCCTCCGAGTCCATAGGTTAGAGTGGTCGTATCTCCGTCGGTCGCCGACACCGGGCTGTCCACGTCCTCTCCGCTGGGCGTGTTCTCATCCACGTCCCGTTCGACCAATGAATCGTCCTCGTTGAATGAGGGTGCTTTGTTGCCCTCCTTGTTGGTCGAGCCCGTCCCCACGAACGACCAGGGGCCTGTGCCGTCTCCGTTCGTTGCCTGGACCCGCACGTCATAGGAGGTGTCGGCCTCCAGCCCTGTAATCTCGACGGTGGTACCGCTAACAGAGCCTACCCCGGTAGTGCCGAAGGAAGTCTCTGTGCTCTTCTTGTACTCCACCGCGTAACTGATGATATCGGGCCGTCCCATGTTCTCGGGCGGGTGCCAGACCACCTTCAGGCTAGAGGTCGATTCGTCGGCCGATTCAGTAGTATCGTCGTCCGGGCCCGACACCACCGTCGGCGGGAACGGCGCGGCCGGAAGCTCAGCAATGTTCGTGACCGTGATTGTCACGTCCGTTGTGCAAGTTGTGCAGGGATCGTCTGCGGCGCGGGTCTCGCCGTCGTCCACTCTAACCGTTACTGTGTAGGTCGTCTTACCGCCGTCCGCGTCCAGGGGGGCCTTTGTGATGAGTTGGCCTGTCGAAGGGTCGATGTCGAACGCCGCCGCGTCTGCGCGGGCTACGGGGGTGTCGGCGCTGGCCTCGAGGCTGTAGGTCAGCGTGTTGCCGAACTCGATGGCGGCGTCGCCGGTCTCGTCGGGGTCGGTGGCCGAGACGGGTGCACCGATGTTGACGCCCGGCGGCGTGTTTTCTTCGACGCACCGGGCGGTGGCGCAGTCAGTCTGGGCGACGACGGTGATAGTAGGAGGTGCCGCTCGGGCGGGGCTTTCGGCGAGAAAGAGAATTCCCGTTACAAGGGCAAGTGTCAGCGCTATCGCTGCAGCCAGGGGAAGGGCGGGCTTTTTGTGTCTCATTGATTCCTCCAAGGAATCCCATAACGAGGAGATTGCCGGGCTTCGGGCAGTCCCCGCGCCAGGTCACGATCACCGGAAAAGGCCATTTGATTCCAGTCTATTTCGGTATCCCCATTTCAAGTCAATCGGTTTTTGAGTCTTGAATTTCGACACCTCGTTGCATCCGAGTCGATACAGGGGGCGGCGCGACTGGTGATTCGAGTCGCGCTCAGTACACATTTATCACTCCCCATAAACTGCATCAACGCGGAGTTATTCCTGATTTCAGCGAAAACGTGACGGGCGGGTTTCATCTAATCTGGTGGTACGTCTGTTCGATGCCGTCGGGACTCACCGGCGAAGGGTCATCACCCCTACCTGGTGCATACCCAGTGTCCACCCAGTCCGTAGCCGCACGGCGCCCCGCGCCCGGCCCCACCGACCTGCCGCTCATTACCCACATCCGCCATTCCCCCAAATCCGTCTTCCCCGACTCCGACCGGGGACCCAGGGGCCGACGGGCGCGGCTACCCCCACCAACCTTCCACGCAACCACACCCTCCACTCACCCAACCGGCGTTCTGCCAACTCGTCGTGCCCCCATCGTCTCCCCGCACTCCGATGCGGGGCCGGTACCCACGGTGGGGCATGGGACGGGCGCGGATACCCCACCAACCTGCCACCAGCCACACACCCCTCCCCCGTCGTGCCCCCCATCGTCTCCCCGCACTCCGATGCGGGGCGGTACCCATGGTGAGGCGCGGGACGGGCGCGGCTATCCCCACCAACCGCCATGCACACACACCCGCGATTCCCCCAACCCGTCTTCCCCGACTCCGATCGGGGATCCAGGGGCCGACGGACGCGGCTACCCCCAACAACCTGCCAATCAGTCACAAAAACGCCCGCTTACCAATCCCCTGTAGAGGTGGGTTTGAAGAGCCTGTTTCAAATGTCCTCTCTCCCGTTACGCGGGAGAGGGATTTCATATGTCCTTGATTTGATACGACGATTCCAGTTGTCGGACGTGGCGCCCTCACCTCAATCCTCTCCCCCAGGAGAGGAAGTGGTTGGCCGACGTGCGGGTGTGTTCGGTGGTTGTGTGGGTTTGCGTGGTGGCCGCGCCCCGCACCAGGGCCGTTCGCGAACGGCCCCTACGGGGGTGGTTGGTGAACGGGCGGTGATGTGTGTGGGAGGTTGGTGGGGGTAGCCGCGTCGCCCCTGGGTCCCCGATCGGAGTCGGGGAAGACGGGGTACGGAGGTCGGGGAAGACGGTTTGGGGGAATGGGGGATGTGGGTAAGGGGTGGGAGGTTGGTGTTGAGGTAGCCGTGCACCCCACCAGGGCCGTTCGCGAACGGCCTCTACGGGGTGGTTGGCCGGTGTGCGGGTGTGGTTGTGTCGCAGGTAGGTGGGGGTAGCCGCGCCCGTCCCGCGCCCTACCATGGGTACCGGATCGGAGTCCGGCACGACGGGTCGCGAGTATTCCGGTTGTGTCGCAGGTTGGTGGGGGTAGCCGCGCTGCCCATCCGCCCCGGCGGGTGCCCACAAGAGGCACCCCTACATACGTGGTTGGCCAGATTGCAGGTTGGTGGGGGTAGCCGCTTACCGCCAATCCCACACATCGTTCAATGTCACCCATGAGCGAAGCGAAGGACCTCCCGGCCATCCCACAACCACATTCTCCACTCACCCAACCGGCGTTCTCCCAACTCGTCGTGCCCCCATCGTCTCCCCGCACTCCGATGCGGGGCGGTACCCACGGTGGGGCATGGGCGGCGCGGCTATCCCCAACAACCTGCGACACAACCACACACACCTCTTCCGTCTTCCCCGACTCCGATCGGGGACCCAGGGGCCGACGGGCGCGGCTACCCCCAACAACCTGCCAATCAGTCACGAAAACGCCCGCTTACCAATCCCCTGTAGAGGTGGGTTTGAAGAGCCTGCTTCAAATGTCCTCTCTCCCGTTTCGCGGGAGAGGGATTTCGTAAGTCCTTGATTTGATACGACGATTCCGGTTGTCGGACGTGGCGCCCTCACCTCAATCCTCTCCCCCAGGAGAGGAAGTGGTTGGCCGACGTGCGGATGTGTTCGGTGGTTGTGTGGGTTTGCGCGGTAGCCGCGCCCCGCTCCTGGGTCCCACCGTGGGTACCGGATCGGGGTCCGGCACGACGGGTCGCGAGAATGCCGGTTATGTGTGATTGGGAGGTTGGTGGGGATACCCGCGCCGCCCATGCCCCACCGTGGGTACCGGGTTACCCCGGCACGACGGGGGTGGCAGAACGCCGGTTGGGTGAGGGGCGGGAGGTTGTAGCCGCGCCCCGCACCAGGGCCGTTCGCGAACGGCCCCTACGAGGGTGGTTGGCCGGTGTGCGGGTGTGGTTGTGTCGCAGGTAGGTGGGGGTAGCCGCGCCCGTCCCGCGCCCTACCATGGGTACCGGATCGGAGTCCGGCACGACGGGAGAGGGGTGTGATGGGGTGGATGGTGTTGGTGTGGCCGCGCCGCCCGTCACGGGGCAGGTTAGGGTTACGATGAGAATGAACTACGGCGCGGCAATTTGGCCGGCACGGTCACGAAAACGCTCCGCCCAACGACATTGAAAAGTTCTTTCGTCATAGGAAAGATTGCCGGCATCGAGATCGGCGTGCATTACTCGTGGCCGTTTGCGTTCCTCATAATCACGGCCTTCCTTGGGCTTTCGGTCTTTCCGGCTTCCTATCCGCAGTGGGCGTCCGTGACCCACTGGGCGATGGCGGTGGTGGCGGCGCTCGCGCTGTTCGCTTCGGTGCTTGCACATGAACTGGCGCACTCGTTCGTAGCGCTGGCGAAGGGCATGCGGGTGCGGTCCATCACGCTGTTCATCTTCGGCGGCGTCAGCAACCTTGGCGCCGAGACGGAACGGCCTGGCGATGAGTTCCAGGTGTCCGTCGCAGGGCCGCTGATGTCCCTTTTGATCGGCGGCCTGGCTTTGTTCGCGTGGCGGTCGATGGCGCCGGACGCAACGCGTGATTACCAGCCGGTGCACGCGCTGCTCTTCTACCTGGGGTGGATGAACGTTGGGGTCGGCGTGTTCAACCTGCTGCCCGGCCTCCCCCTTGACGGCGGCCGGGTGTTGCGATCGATCATCTGGAAGGCCACCGGCAAGATGGACCAGGCCACCATTGTGGCCGGTCGCGCCGGGCAGGTGGTCGGGTGGGCGATCGTGGCTTACGGCGTGTACGTGATGATTTCACGCAGCAGCCTGCTGGACGGCCTGTGGCTCGCCCTGATCGGCTGGTTCCTGGCCGGGTCGGCAAGCTCCGCGATGCGGCAGACGCGCAGGCGGCGGCGTCAGGCCGGTGGCGCCGCGACCACGACGGCCAACCCGACCGGCGTGGAGGTGCGGCAGGTCATGCGCCCGAACCCCGTCGTCGTAGGGCCGGACCTGCCGGTCAA
Source organism: Dehalococcoidia bacterium (assembly GCA_034421215.1). Lineage (GTDB taxonomy): Bacteria > Chloroflexota > Dehalococcoidia > Lucifugimonadales > Lucifugimonadaceae. Next base: position 117,307 of record DAOUKO010000036.1, on the reverse strand, counting down.
TGACCTCGTCTACGAGTGTTTCCTGAGGCTCAACTGTACGGCCGCGCCGGTGCTCGACGGCGCCGGACTGATCGGCGTCGTGACCGAGCCGGCCGCGCAGATGGCGGGCGAGGCGGCCTGGAAGCGGCTGGTGGTACGACAGATCATGGACCCGAACCCGGTGGTAGCCAGGCCGAATGATCCCGCCGCCGGCGTGCTGGAGCGGATGGTGGCGAGGGGCGCGACGCATGCCGTTGTGGCCGACGGCGCAAGGGTGGTGGGGATAGTGGAGTTGGCCGACCTGTCGGGGGCCGCCGGCCCGGCGCGGGACCTGCGTTCGACGGCGTGGAGGCGGTGAAGTAGGGGGCTCCCTTCGTCGTGCCGGACTGCGATCCGGTACCCACGGTGGGGCCGGGGGCTGGGGGCCGTTCGGCTACGCACCGGTTGGACAAACACACGTGCCCTCCACGGTAACCCCACCGTGGATGTCGGCAGTCGCCTACAGGTACAGTTCCGGCGCTGGGATGAGCCGGTGGTTCGTCGTGTCGGCTACCAGGCCGAGGGACTGCAACGATGTGGCGCCCATCAGGAACCGGTCCCCGGCGCCAAATACGACTGGGGAAGGCGCTTCCCACCCGGCCGCAGCGATGTGAATGTCCCCGATGGGCAGAGTCTGCCTGGTGCCGTCGGCGAGGATGAACGTATCTTCCCGCCTATGCTTTATTCCAAGCCGGTCGCGCAGCAACGATGCAGGTAAGACGGTGAATGTTGCGCCGGTGTCGACCAGGACCTCGACCGAGACCCCGGGCCCGCCGTTGCCATCACTGACGTATACGGTTTCCGTGAAAGTACCCATTGTTTGCTTTGGGCGCCTGCTTGGATGCCCGCGGCTGTGATGTTAACCGACGCGGGTAAGGGGCGGAGGGGGCCTGTCGCGCCCTGTATTTCCCCCAAGCGTCGATGGCCGGATTGATGGTCACACTACCCATCTAACGATTGCCGCTATGGCGGCGAGGCCCGTGAGTTGGAGGGCCACCATCGTCACCACCATCCACGCTTTCAGGTTAGCGAGATCGGCTTTCGTAGCGAAATTCTTCTCGAAGCTATCGAGCCTCGTCTCGATGCGCCCGAGACGCTCCTCGACGGTCATGTTGGCCGTCGTCATGGTGTCCCCCTCTCGTCGTGGATTTTCCCAGTATAACGAACCTTGGCAATCGGGACCGGGATGATGGCGGTAGGGGGTGTACGGTTGTGGCCTGCCGGTTGGGGTTGTAGATGCCGAGGGTGCCCTCCTCTTCCACCTCACCATGGGTACCGGATCGGGGTCCGGCACGACGGGGATGGGGTGGCTAGGAGGCTGTGGGTGGAAGCCGCGCCCCGAATTCCCCCCAGGCGGGTTTGAAACCCGCCGCTACGATGGGTTTGGGGATGCGTGGGTGGGCGGCTAAATCCCCATGACGCTGTAGCCGGCGTCTACGGGGATGACGGCGCCGGTTATGCCGGAGGACAGGCCGCTGGAGAGGAAGAGGGCGGTGTTGGCGACTTCTTCGTGTGTGACGTTGCGCTTCATGGGCGACCTGTCGGAGTAGGCGCGGCGCATGACGTTGAAGCCGGGTATGGAGCGCGCGGCCAGCGTGGGCAGCGGTCCGGCCGAGACGGCGTTGACACGCACGTTCTGCGGGCCGAACTCGTTGGCCAACTGCCGCACCTCGTTTTCGAGCGCGGCCTTGGCCGTGCCCATGATGTTGTAACCGGGGTACACGCGGTTGGCCGCGTCGAAGGTCAACGCCACCACCGAGCCGCCCTCCTCGCCCATGTGCGGGACCGCCTTGCTGACGATCGGGATGAGCGTGTACGCGCTCACCTCCAGCGCGGTACGAAAGCCTTGCAGGTCCGAGGCCGAAAAGTCGCCGCCAAGGTCCTTGCGGTCGGCGAACGCGATCGAGTGAATCACGATGTCGACGCTGCCGTGTCGTTCGGCGACTGCATCGTAGACGCGTTCGACCTGCTCGTCGCTGGTGGCGTCGCACTCGACAAGGAGCGGATCGCCAAGGCCGGAGACGGTCTTTTCGACGGGCCCGCGCAGCCGTTCGTTCAGGTACGTAAAGGCAAGGTCGGCGCCGGCGTCCGCAAGCGCGCTGGCGATTGCCCAGGCGATGCTGCGCTGGTTGGCCACGCCGAATACGACGCCTGTCTTGCCGGTCAGGTCTATTGCGGTCACGGTTTTGCTCCGGGTTTTGGGGGTTGTTGCCTGCGCCCTGGTTGGGAGTCAGCCGCACCCCACCTCATTGGGCGCCCACAAGAGACGCCCCTACGTGTGTTTGTCTGAGAGCGTGGCTGGAACATCTTACGCGGACTAAGGTTTGGGAGTTACCAGTTGGTCAGGGATCCGTCACGCCGGTGCGGGTGTGGCGACTCGGAGAACCTGAAGGGTTCAGTGAGTGAGGCTTCATCCACCTCTATCCCCAGGCCGGGTTCGTCCGACAGGAACACCTTGTCGCCCTTCAGTTCAGGCTGCACGGGGAATATCTCCTTGTCGTAGAAGCCCGAGTCCTCCGTGGGTGACTGGCGTATTTCGAGCCAGGAGAAGTTGGTGACGGCGGTTGCGAGATGGGAGGTTGCCGCAACGCAGATCGGCCCCAGCGGGTTGTGGGGCATGAGGTCGATGTAGTGCGCCTCGGCCCAGCCGGCGACCTTCATCGCCTCCGTGAGCCCGCCCACGTTGCAGACGTCTATGCGCGCGTAGTTTGTTAGTCCCCGCTCTATATATGGCAGGAACTGCCACTTGGACGCGAACTCCTCGCCAATCGCAAACGGTATGGGCGTCATCGTCCGAAGAACCTCATACGCCTCCGGCGTCTCGTCCCTGATCGGTTCTTCGAGGAAGTCGAGTGTATGCGGCGGCATCATCTGGCAGAACGACGCCGCTTCCGCGACGCTGAGCCGGTGGTGGTAGTCGATTCCGAAGACCGGCTCCGGCCCGATGTCCTCCCTGATCTTCGTGAGCCACTCGGCGGTCATTGCAATCGACTCCCTCGGCTCGTAGAGGAGGTCGTCGCCGCCGGTGTCGGGGTGGAGGATCGTGGTGCGGATGCACTTCCACCCCTCGCGATTGAGGAGCCGCACGCCTTCCATGAGTTCCTCGCCCGTTTCTCCGCCGGCGGTAGCGAAACACGGGACGTAGTTGCGCTGTTTGCCGCCGAGAAGCTGGTAGACGGGGACGCCGAGCTTCTTGCCGACGATGTCGTGGAGGGCGATGTCGATGGCCGAGATGGCGCCGGTGAGGATGCGGCCGCCCTCGAAGTACTGGCTGCGGTACATCTTCTGCCAAAGGCCGCCGCGGCTCATCGGGTCCTGCCCGATGAGGAATTCCCGGTAGTGCTTGACCGCGGCTTCCACGGCCAGTTCGCGCGACGACACGCCGGACTCACCCCAGCCGTAGATGCCCTCGTCGGTCTCAACCTTGACCAGCATCTGGTTTCGAGTGCCCACCCACACCGGATAGGTCTTGATGTCAGAGATCTTCATTGCTGTTGTTCCTTGATCGATTACAAAGTGGCGTCGCGCCGGTTGCCGCGCCCAGCCCCCCCCACGGGCACCCACAAGAGACGCCCCTACGAATGGTTGTGTTGGAGCCAGTGTCCGGTAGATGTTTCGCGGTCCAATGAACCCCGGTCACTTATTGATGCTCATAAGGGTGGTTCGGCGGGATGCGGCGTGTCAAGTTCGGTTGTTGCTGCGCGGGCAGCTTACAATCTGCGCGTGACCACCCACGAACCGAAACAGGCCGAAAAGACCGTCACGGAGTTTCTGCCCCCGTACGCCGTGATCCTGCATAACGACGACGTGAACGAGATGACGTTCGTCGCACGGGCGCTGTTGAAGAGCGTGCCGGAGTTGGAGCAGGTAGACGCGGTGCGGATCATGCTGGAGGCGCACAACAACGGGACGGCCGTGGTCATCGTGTGCCCGCTGGAACGGGCCGAGTTGTACCGGGACCGGATCAGGTCATTCTCGCTGGGTTGCACCATCGAGAAGGCTTGAGAGCGAATCGGGTTTAGTCGGAGTAACCCGCGTATAGCTTGCTCTCGGTGAGGTCGACGACCTCGACTGGCAGACCCGTGTCGCGCGCGGCTTGTTCGCCCTCGGCGGTCGCCAGGATCGTGCCGCCCGTCTGCGCAACCTGCCCGTCGACAAGCACGGGCCGTCCAGCCACGTAGGTGCGCACGGCCTTTCCGGCCGCCGGGTCGGTCACCGTCACGTCGGCGTCGGCGCCGGGTGAGAAGTGGCCCTTGTTAAGCAGGCCGAACATGCGGGACGGGTTGTACGAGAGCTTCTCGACCATCTCCAACGGTGAGAGCGCGCCGAACCGGACCAGCGCAGTCGTGCTTTCTATATTGATGTTGCGCGGGTGAGACCCGCCGTCGGAGGCCACCGCGTCGACCACGAAGTCGCCGTCGGCGTCCCTGGCCGTGGTGAGCAGGAAGGCGGACCGCGGCAGGTTCACCGGAAAGCTCAGCGGGCAGTTAGTGTCGAGTTCCTCGAAGATGGCCAACGCTTCGTCGTACTTGACGTAGCCGACAACGCCGTCCTTTTGCCGGATCACCGACGCGTAGCCGTCGCGGATGGCGTCACGGATGCCGTCGGCTGTCGTCGGGTAGCCGCCGAGGTTGAGGCAGTTCCTGGCGACGTCTGCCAGAACGTAACCGTCGTCGCTGCATGCGCCTGAGGTGCCGTTTGGGACGGCCTGGTGCACCTCCGAGTTGTACTGGCCCTTCTTGGCCGAAAGGATCTCCAGCGCTTCGGTGCATTCGTCAACTGGGTCGGCGATGGAGCCGCGGGTGTAGGCGTTGATGTGGGCGATGTGCAGGCGGCCGTTGCCAACGAGGTCGGGGACCTCGCGCATGCCGTCCATGCGGCTGCCGGTCTCCTTGGTCCCGATGTGGTAGCCGATGTATGCCCGCTGTTCATTGCACGCGGCGATGATGTCGGCCGTTACCTCAGGGGTGAACGGATCGTAACCGCCGATGATCTTTACCCCAATTGCGCCCCGCCGCAGCGCGTCCGACACGATGGACCGGACCTCGGGCGGCGGCGGATCGTCTCGCGGGATGGTGCTGCCGGGCCGGAGGACCATGATCCCGCCGATGTTTATGCCGGCGCCCAGGCGTTGCATGCCGTCGAATAGGCCCTCGGGCGTGCAGCCGAAATCGATGCCGGTGGTCACACCGGCAAGCGCGAGCATGCGTATGCCCAACGCCGGATCCCAAGTCGCCCGTTCGCCGCCGACGTGCACGTGGCCGTCGACCATCCCGGGCATCACCCACATCCCGTCGGCGTTCAAAACCTCGGCCGCCAGGGAACGGTCGATCTCCGGCTCGACGCGGTCCACCCGTCCGTCCGATATCGCCACGTCGGCAACATCCTCGAACGAATTAGCCGGATCCAGAACGGTACCACCGGCAATCAAAAGGTCGTATCGCGGCAAGGTTTTGCCTCCTGGATGGCTCGGTAGGTGCTTGTGGACCGGTAGGTGGAGAGTTTAACCCGGTCCACCAAGAAACAAGGCAAGCGTGCGGCTGCCGGGCACGTCTGGTTTTAATTGCGCCGGTATGGGAATCGTACTAACATTCGTCGTCTACCCAGGCACGTTTTTGAGTAGATGCGTATGAGCCTGCATGCGAAGGTCAGGAGGACGTTATGAGTTCGTTCAGTAGACGTTGGCGGCTCGCCGTTTTGGCGGCGATTCTCGCCATTGGAGGTCTGTTCGCTGCGGTGGCTGCCGCATGCGGAGGTGAGACGGAAGTCGTCACAGTGGTCGAGACGGTAGTCGTCGAAAAGCAACTGCCGGGCGAGACCATCAAGGTGGTTGAGACTGTCGTAGTCGACAGGCCCGTCACGCGCACCGAGAGGGTCGTGGAGACGGTGGTCGTCGAAAAGCAGGTAACCCAGGTTGAGAAGGTCATCGAAACTGTCGTCGTCGAAAGAGAAGTCGAGGGCAAGACGGTCACGGTGGTTGAGACGGTAGTCGTCGAGAAACCGGTCACCCGCACTGAAAAGGTCATAGAGACTGTCGTCGTCGAGAAACAGGTCACCGTGACCGAGAAAGTGGTCGAGACGGTAGTCGTCGTCCAGACCGCTATGCCCGGACCCAGCATGGGCGGCGTGCCCGAGCAGCAGGGAACCCTGACGGTGGCAGCGCCCCAGGTGGGCAGCCCGGTATTCGACAACCAGGACGCAGTCTTCCCGACCAACATGCTCCAGTACTTCTTTGGTATCCAGGAGACTCTGCTCACGGGCGACGGAGACAGCTGCCTGGTACCCCAACTCGCCACGTCGTGGGAGTTGGCGGACGACCTGAGCAAGGTCACGTTTACGATTCGAGAAGGAGTCCACTTCTTTACGGACGACCGCGACTGGGGTGAGATGACCGCTGAGGACGTTGCGTTCTCGTACAACCGTTCTGGCGCGGACAACCCCGCTTCGAGACACTCTGCGGCCGGTGAACTGAATTCGATCTTCGATCCCTGGGCGGTCAATGCGGCCAACCCGAAAAAGGTCGACGCTCCGTTCAAGAGGTTCCAGGGCGACTACCTGACGGCAAACACGGTCAGCGAATGCAATGACTCGGCAGCCGTCGTCTCCAAGGCACTGTTCGATGAGATGGGCGCAGACGCCGCGCTGATTACTCCGCACGGCACAGGGCCGTTCATCGTGACGAACTGGAGCGCGAATGAGAGGGTCGAACTTCGGGCGAACAACGACTACTACATGGACCCGCCCCTCATTGAGAACCTGGTGCTGATCGAGACGCCTGAAGGGTCTGTCAGGACCGCTCAACTAAGGACGGGCGAGGTGGACATCGCGCCTGTTCCGATCTCGGACGTGCCGTCCCTTTCAGACGACGGCTTCGAGTTCAATGACGGCCTGAGACAGTTCCTCGGGAACTTCATCTACTTCACCGGCAACTACTACATGGACACGATCCCGGAGACGGGCGAGTCGGTAACCAGGGATGCCCTGATGCCCGACGACGCACACCCGTGGATAGGTGACCCCAACGATCCCGCACGCGATGAGTCGGCCCGCAAGGTGCGGCACGCCCTCGCGATGGCAATAGACCGCGAGCTGATCAACGAGACGATACTCGCAGGCTTTGGCGGACCGATCTACGGTGGTCACGCACAGGTCGGCGTGCACCAGAACAACCCCGAGTTCAAGGACCGCTGGATCATCCCGTTCGACCCGGCCGGCGCCAAGGACTTGCTGGCCGAGGCCGGATATCCTGACGGCTTCGAGGTCAGCGACTACTTCTGCCCGGTTGACATTGGTGTGAACGGTGAGGTTTGCCAGGCCGTTGCAGGTATGTGGCAGGAACACCTGAACATTTCCGTTCAGATTGATACTTCCGCATACACGGCGCGGCGGCCCACTATGGTCGGCCGCACGATCAACACGATCTGGCAGACCACCTGGGGCCCGAACCGGCTTCAGTTCCAGGGTGAAGTTGGCGGCGCCTGGGGCTGCTGCCTCTTCCCGCAACCGACCGGTGGCTACAACCCTGGCGTTGAGCACCAGATGTACTACGACTTCTTCGAAGAGACGTCTGCTCAGCTAAAGGGTTCGCCTGAGAACCTGTCGTCCCGCGAGGCAGCGTGGGACTGGGCGTTCGAGCAGATGTTCGCAGCGGGCGTGGTCGAGGTGCCGACGTTGATCGGCGTCAATCCTGAACGCGTGCTGGTGTGGAACCTGCTTCCATTCCGGGACATCAACAACTTCGAAAGCGTCATACTCGCGCCATAGACTTCGACAAAAGACGCAGCCCCGGCCTGAGACGACCGGGGCTGCGTTGAAACTCGATGCAACAGACTGGCCCGCGGATGGTCTGACACCGTTGGGACCGGTCCGCGATGTGCGCGGGCGGCTGACCGGACGCGCTCCGGGTACCCCGCCGTTAGTCAAGTGTGCTTCCTTCGGCCTCCGGAGAGTAGATAGAGAGCGACCACAGACATGGGAAGGTTCGTGCTCCGGCGATTCCTCTTCGGGTTGTTGTCAATCATCGGCGCGACCTTCGTTGTCTTTACGCTGTCCAGGGTCGCAGGCGATCCCCGCAATCTCTACCTCTCAGTCGGCGTCACCACCCCGGAGGTGTGGGAACAGTGGGGGCGGGACTTCGGCCTCGACAAACCGCTGCCCGTCCAGTACTTCATCTGGCTGGGCAAGGCAGCCCGGCTCGACTTCGGAAAGTCGATAGCCACGGGTCACCCGGCGTTCGACACTATCAAGCAGAAGATCCCTGCAACGCTTCAGCTGGCAGCGGCGGCCTGGATATTTGCGCTGTTGATCGGCCTGCCGCTAGGCGTCCTATCCGCGTCGAAACGGGGCAGTTCATGGGACCTGAGCGGACGTATGTTCGCGTTATTCGGGCAGGCCCTGCCGCCGTTCTGGTTAGGCATCATGTTGATCTTGCTATTTGCGGTTGCCTGGGGATTGCTGCCAACCAGCCAGAGGGGCGGGCCGGAGCACTACATACTGCCCGCCATCACGCTGGGCTGGTTGCCGGCCGCCGGCGTGCTTCGATTGGTGCGTTCGGCGATGTTGGAGACCCTTGATTCCGAGTACGTGAAACTTGCCTCTGCGAAAGGTGTGAGCCGGACGAGCGTTATCTGGAAGCATGCGTTCAAGAACGCCATGATTGCGCCAATGACGTTTGCGGCGTTGATCCTGGCCGGTTTCCTCACGGGCACGGTAGTGACAGAGACCGTATTCGCCTGGCCCGGCCTGGGCCGGCTGGTCGTGACCGCCATAAACAACAATGACTTCCCGGTCATGACCGGATGCGTCCTTATCTTTACCGCCTTATATGTAGGTGTGGTCTTCCTCGTAGACATCTCGTACGGCCTCGTGGACCCGCGGGTGAGGGTGAGGTAGCTTCGTGGCGATAGCAGACGAAGTCCGCAGCATGAGCGATGACGCTGAGCGCGCGTTTGCTCCTCCCTCGCGGCGCGGGACCGTTTTCCACGCGCTCCGCAGGTGGCCCATATTGCCGGTCGCCATCATCCTCACACTCGTCGTGTGTGCGATCTTTGCGCCGCAAATATCCCCGCATGACCCACTGCTCAACTCTTTGAGAGAGAGGAACGACGAGCCGTTCTGGATGTCGGGCAGCAGCGGCAAATACGTCCTGGGTGGAGACCCACTGGGACGCGACGTGCTGAGCCGCATAATCCACGGCGCCCGCATTTCCCTCATGGTCGCGGGCATAGCGATCGCCGCGGGGTTGTTCATAGGCACAACGCTCGGCTTGATCGCAGGGTACGTGGGAGGCCTGATCGACGAAGTGATCATGCGGATCCTGGATATCAACGCCGCGGTGCCCTTCATTCTCCTGGCGCTGATAGTTGTCATTGTGCTGGGGCAGAGCCTGACGACGCTGATCATCGTCCTGGCTCTCAGCAACTGGGGCGGGCCCGCCCGGCTTGTAAGGGGACAGGCGTTTCAACTGAAGACGTTGGACTACGTTGCACAGTCGCGGGTATTAGGCGCATCAGGAGCACGGATAATCTTCAAGCACATATTGCCCGGGGTCCAAAGCACCATCATCGTCGTGGCCACCCTCGAGGTGGGCAGCGTCATCCTGGCGGAGTCGATCCTGAGCTTCCTCGGAGCGGGGGTCCCGCCACCGACCCCGGCGTGGGGTTCGATGGTGTCCGACGGCAGAGACTATCTCGGCTCAGCATGGTGGGTGGCTTTCTTCCCGGGCGTAGCGATCTACCTGACCGTGCTGGCGTTCAACTTCATGGGCGACTGGCTGCGTGACAGGTGGGACCCGCGACTGCGTCAGTTATAGGAATTCGCACCATCGATCACAAACTCACAGATTGTGATTGCCTGAACTCAAGAACAGAAAGGCGCATGTCATGAAGGTGATTCATTACCTCAACCAGTTCTTCGGCGGAGTCGGAGGTGAGGAACACGCCAACGATCCGCCACACATGGTCGACGGCGCCGTCGGTCCCGGCCGGGCGTTGAACGCCGCCCTGGGGGACGCCGGAACGGTGCTGGCGACGATCGTCTGCGGTGACAACTACTTTGTCGAGAACGAAGCGGAGGCAGAGTCCTTCGTGACCGGCGTAATCGAGAAATACCGGCCTGACGTCGTAGTTGCCGGCCCCGCGTTCGACTCCGGCCGCTACGGCCTTGCCTGCGGTCTGGTGTGCAAGATCGCCGGGCAATCAGGCGTTCCCGGCATATCCGCCATGGAGCCGGACAACCCGGGTGTGGGCGTCTACAGGCGAGACTTCATTTGCGTCCCCACGAGCGCGAACGTAACCGATTTGACCCGCATCCTGGCATCGGTGGCGCCGTTGGCCATCAAACTTGGTTCGGATGGGCAACTCGGCTCGGCGGAGGAAGAAGGCTACATCCCGCGTGGGTACCGCAAGGACGTTCAGAGGGAGAGGCACGGCGCGCGGCGGGCAGCCGATATGGTCCTGGCCAGGATCAAAGGTGAGTCCTTCGACAGCGAGATCGTCATAAGGGATTATGATCACGTTCCACCTCCGCCGTCGCTGGACTCGCTCAAGGGCATCAAGATCGGAGTAGTCACAAGCGGCGGACTCGTCCCGAAAGGCAATCCCGACAAGCTTTCCGCTGCCAGGGCGGACGCCATCTTCCATTACGACATCGACGACATGTCTGAACTCGTACAGGGGGATTGGGAGACGATCCACGGCGGGTATGGCCACCATTGGGTCAATGAGCGAGACCCGAACTACGTGGTGCCGCTGCGCAGCCTGCGCATTCTCGAGGCCCAGGGACAGATCGGTTCCGTGTACGGCCAGTACATCTCGACGGTCGGCAACCAGACCTCGATCACCAATGCCAGGCGGTTCGGGGCGGAGATCAGGAAGGAATTCCAGGAGGAAGGCGTCGGCGCAGTGGTCCTGGTACCGACCTGAGGTAGCTGCAATCGTTGCGGCGCAACGATAACCAAGGAACTGGAGCGCGCCGGCATTCCCGTGGCCGTTATCAGCGCAATACCGATCGTCCCTTACACGGTGGGGGCGAACCGGGTCACGCGCGGGGTCCGGATCGAACACGTGTGCGGCGATCCTACCCTGTCCGAGGACGGGGACCGCGATTTGAACATGCAGATTGTGAAGACGGCCTTGAGGTCCCTCACGACGGACGTCGACGGGCCGACGATCTTCGATCCGGACACGACGGAAGTGAGAGAGTTGGAACATGTCACTTAAAGTCGGAACGTTCCCCGTCCACCGCCTCGAAGTCGGACCGAAGACAAGCTGGGAAGATGGGACCCTGACTGTCGATCTGGGGGGGCTCACGGAGTCGGCGCAGGCCGTGCCCAACGTGGAACACGTGTCCGTTGACATTGCGTGCCCTGGCGAGTCGGCGCGGATCATCAACGTGAACGATTTGATGGAGCCGCGGATCAAGGTGGACGGTCCTGGGACCGCCTATCCCGGCGTGTGCAACAGGTCCCTGGACACCGTGGGCAGCGGCACGACATACCGGCTGGGCGGCATGGGGATCGTTGAATCGGTCCTTGGGCAGAGGGCAGCCCGTGTGCGGACCAGCACCGCGGAAGAGGCGCTGAAGCTCAAGCAAAACGAACGGCCTCAGAACTTCGTCGACATGTCCGGCCCCGGGGCAGTTACGCCGGCCTCCGGGCTGTGCAACGTGTGCGTCAGCATCACGCCGGAGGATGGGCTGGGACCGGAAGACGAGTACCTGGCGACGCATTCTGCGACACTCAAAGTCCTGGACGGCATAGGAGATGCGGTGCGGGACCTCGACCCTCCTGTAATGGATGAGTACGACACCGCCAACCGCGATCCCTCCCTGCCCGGCGTGGTCTTCATTTGCAACCTGATGTCCATGGAGTTCTGGACCGGACCGGACTCCAAGATGGGAACGGCCGTCTACGGGGTCACCCGGCTCTCCGCGCCCTGGTTGATCCAACCGGAAGAGATGTTCGACGGCGCGGTGTCACAGCGAATCTCGTGGCACTTCACGAACAACCCGATTGTGGAAGAACTGATCTCCAGGCACGGCCGCGACCTCAACTTCCTGGGGTGCATCATCCAGCGGACCAACTGGGGTGGCCAACGTGAGATGCAGTTGTCCGCGTCCAGGTCGGCGCAGATGGCCAAGATGCTCGGCGCTGACGGCGCGATCATTTCCACCAATATCCGCGGGCGACGGTTCGTCGACACGGTGCTGGGAATCCAGGCGTGCGAGCGCGCCGGGATTCGGACCACTCTCATTACCGAGGAAGAGGATGACGAGGACGGAACGGCGCCGCCATTGCTGGTCTTCACGCCGGAGATGGAAGCCATTGTGAGCACCGGAGCCGGGGCGGTCGGCCCATTTCCGGCCGTGGAGCGGGTCCTGGGTGCGAGCGACGGCGACATGGCGGCGTGGGCGGGCGACCTGCCAGCCATTGCAGGCCGTTATGGCGCCTTCCATCTCCAGGACTTCTACGGGTTCGGAAAGCAGAGCCGCGTCGACTTCTGATCGAGTCCGATACCGGCCGGGACGGGTTGATCGGTCATGATCAAGGCCGCAGGCGCGTTGCTCATAGTGGGAATCGCAGTCCTCATTGTGTCGGCGGGCACGTTGTTTCTCACACAAAGCCGGCTCGACGATCTGCCGGCCAATCCCGTCAATCAACTGTTGATTGCTGAGAAGAAGAACCTCGAAGAGGTGGAAGTCATGTCCCGTAACGGATTGATCGCCGGGGCGGCGCTGGCAGGCGTCTCCGGCATCGCCGTTGCCTGGATCTACGCCCGCGGGCGGTAACGACGGTACGCGGCGCACGACACGACAGGCAAACGGGCTTGCTTCCCGGCCTCCGCAATCCGAGCGTCTCTTAACGACAGCGTCTGCTTACAGTCGGGCCTTGCCGCCCCCTACCGTGAGGTTTTCGCCGGTTATGTAGCTGGCTCCCGGCGAGGCCAGAAAGGCCACTGCTGACGCAACATCCTCCGGCTCTGCGAGCCTCCCCATCGGAATCCCGTCGGCCCGACTTCGCGTGAATTCACCGGGCTCGAGGCCCTGTTGTTGCCCGAATATCCTGTCCGCCTCATCGCCGAATTTCGTATCTACTATGCCCGGCGATACCGCATTGACTCTGATCCCGTATTTGGCCAGGTATGCGGCGGCCGTTACCGTCATGGTGACTACTCCGGCCTTTGAGATGGCGTAGGGCGGCGAAAAGGTCATTCCTCCCCAGGCCGATATGGAAGCGATGTTCACGATGCAACCCGACCCCTGCTCGATCATCACTTTGGCGGTCTCCTGCATGATGAAGTAGGGGCCCTTCAGATTCAGATCGATAGTCCAGTCCCAGGTCTCCGGAGAAACCTCCGGAAAAGCCTGTATTCGGGATGCGCCAGCATTGTTCACAAGGACGTCGATACGGCCGTATCCATCCATTGCGGCCGTGATCAGGCGTTCGGCTTCATCCACCTTGCTCGCATCGAAAACGCCACCAGAGGCCTCAAATCCCTGGCTCTTCAGATCGGTCAGAGTCTCTTCCAGGGTCTCCGCTTCGATGTCGCTGAGGAATAGCGACGCCCCTGAGCGGGCAAGCTGGAACGCGGTAGCCCTCCCGCTCCCCCGCCCTGCGCCGGTTATGGTGGCAACCTGTCCGCTCAGGTCCAGACCACTTGAGCTTTCGTTAACGTTGCTCATCGTCATTTCACTCCCTCGAAACTCTGCTCTGAGACAGTCTAAGCAGGCATTCTAGATTCAGCGGGCACTAAACGGAGCGGGGCCGACCCGCGCGGGCCATGTTCGACGGCGCAACGCCCGCACCATCATTGTCGGCAATAATATGGGACTCTGAACTGAATTACAGGTCATCTAACCTGCGAACGATTCGATGCGCCGCCATGGCAACAGGCGGGATACGCACCAAAGGAGCAACATGTCTCTGCCTATAACTGCCGATTACATCTTCGAAGTACCTGCGGTCTCGCAGCCTTGCCTCGCTGACGACAACTCCGCGGTTGCGTTCGTCAAAACGACGATTGACCGGACGAAGATGGAGCGAGTGTCAAGAATCGTCGTTTCGCGTCGCCCGTTAACCGATGTTGTCGACTTGACTGATGGGCCAAAAGACTCCGCGCCGTTCATTGACAACGATCGTGTCCTCTTTCTCCGGCCAGACGACAACGACAAGAAGCAGGTCTGGTCTGTCCCTCTCAGTGGCGGAGACGCGACGCGCATCACGGACCTGTCGGGTGGCGTGGAAGAGTTCTCTCTTTCGCCGAGCGGGCATGAAATTGCGGTCGTGTCGACTGTCGACCCTGACTCGGAGGAAGAACAAGGGTCCGGTCTGCCCCGCGCGACTGTGGTCCGCCGGATACGCTACCGCCACGACATCCACGGGTTTACGGGCAACGCATTCCGGCAAATCTTCGTGGCGGATGTCGAGTCGGGGACCGCCCGACAGATCACCGACGGGGAGGGAGACAACTGGCAACCCGAATGGTCGCCCGATGGCAGGTCGCTCGCCTTCGTATCGGACGACATTGAAGGCAGGGACTCCACCACCTATTCCCAGGTAAAAGTGGTGGACTTGCGAAACGGCAATCCGGTCTCGCGGTCGGAGGGCTTTCCCTACGTATGGGCGGTCGCGTGGTCGCCGGACGGCGCGTCGCTCGTCGTCATCGGTTGCCACGATCCAGAAATGTACGATCCTCGTTCCGCCTGGCTCTACGTAATTGGCGCCGATGGGCGCATCGACAGGATCACGGACGGCCTCCACACTCCGGTGCCGGAGTGTGGGCTGTCCTGGACTAACCGGCGCGACATCGTGTTCGTCGGCGTCCATCGCGGGGAATACTTCCTATGTTCCATCCGCCCGGACGGCAGCGACTTCAAGCGCATCACGAATGGCGGCGAGTCGATCGGCAGCATTTCGGTCAACGGGAGAGCCTCTAAAGCCGCCATTCTTGTCGAATCACCGCGTTCGACGCCAGAAATGGCATACGTCGATCTCGACACGGCTCTGACCCGGGCGATTACCTCGTACTCTCAGCCATATTTCGACTCCCATCCACCTGCCCGCATGGAGAAGTTCACCATTCGCCGGGCCGGATTCGAAATTGAGTCGCGTGTTTTGTTCCCACCCGGCTTCAGCGAAGCAAACAAATACCCAATGGTGCTGGACATCCACGGTGGCCCCAACGGCCGCTTTTCCGACAACTTCGATCCGGTGCACCAGATTCCAGCCACCAACGGCTACATCGTGTTGACCGTCAATCCGCGCGGGTCATCGACATACAGCCCGGAATTCACAAAGGCCGTCATGAATGACTGGGGAGGCGAAGACTACCTTGACCTCCTCGCCGCAGTGGACGAATTCTCTGCGCGGCCATACGTGGACGAAGATCGCATGGCCGTTCACGGGTTCAGCTACGGCGGCTTCATGAGCAGTTGGATAGTGGGGCACGATCATCGCTTCAAGGTTGCAATCGTCGGAGCGATGTGCGCCAACCTGCACAGCATGTACGGCACCTCCGACATCGGCACGAGTTTCGGGGAGCTGAACTGGGGCGGTGTTTACACCGAAGCGCGGGACAAGTTTCTCTACCACTCACCCATCACCTACGCGCCCAACGTGCAGACGCCGGTCCTGCTTTTGCACGGTGAGAATGACCTGCGGTGTCCTATCGAACAGAGCGAGCAGTACTTCGTGGCGCTCAAGCGGCTCGGGAAGACCGTCGAGTTCGCGCGATTCCCGGATTCGAACCACAACTTTCGCGGAAAGGGCCACCCTAACCTCATCCTCGATTACTACCGGCTGATGTTCGAATGGCTGGAGCGGTACGTCGGACCCGGTGTCACGTGAGCCGGATGGCCGTCCCGTTCTGGATTTCATCCGCCGGCAATCGCGTCTACGACCTGAATCGGACCGTTCTTACGTAGCCCGGCGCGGTGATCGAACTCAACGGAGATTCCATTGCAGTGAATCCGGGTACGTACTAAGATGCCGGTTGATTGCCGGGACGGTTGTGACGGCCGTTGTGTAATGAGACGCTGTCTACAGTCAGACCGGATCCCGCGAGGAGGACGTAATGAATTCATTTAAGTCAAGTTGGAAGCGGCTGGTAACCGTCGCGTTGCTTGTCGTTGGCGGCCTGCTGGCCGCCCTGGCGGTCGCGTGCGGGACCGCGGAGCCGGAGGTGGTCACCCAAATCCAGACGGTGGTCGTCGAAAAACCGGTCACCCAGGTTGAGAAGGTGGTGGAGACCGTCGTTGTCGAGAAGGTGGTTGAAGGCGAGACCGTCAGGGTTGTAGAGACAGTCCTGGTGGATAGGCCGGTTACCCGCACCGAAAAGGTGATCGAGACGGTTATCGTCGAGAAACTCGTCGAAGGGAAGACCGTGCAAGTTGTGGAGACGGTGGTCGTCGAAAAGCAGGTCACCCGAACCGAACAGGTTGTCCAGACCGTCGTCGTTGAGAAGCCTGTCACCGTCACGGAAGAGGTAAAGGTAGTAGAGACGGTCATCGTCCGGCAGGAAGTAACGATCGTGGCGACACCCACGCCGGTCGGCATGCAGCCCGTCAGCGGCGGGACCGTGAGGTGGGCGCTGGACGACAACGTCGCCACGCTGGACGCGCTGACTACGACCTCCCAGCCGGAAATCGGCGCTCTGCACAGCCAGGAGAAGCTCTTCGAATTCGATGAGAATCTCACCCCTCAACCGTCCCTGGTCGAGAGCTGGACCTCCAGTGACGATGGGCTCACGTGGACCTTCACCTTGCGGGAAGGCGTCACCTACAACGCGCCCGTGGAAGGCCGGCCGTTCACGTCTGAACACGCAATGGCCAACTGGGAGCGCTGGCTTGCGAGGGACAACTTCGGAGGGATACTCAACGGGTTCATCGAGTCCATCGAGACCCCTGACGACCTGACATACGTCGTGACCCTGAGCGAGCCGACAGGTCTACTCCTGGACGGATTCGCCCGCCTCGGCGGTTACTCTCCATACATGATGCCGCCCGAGATGTACCAGGTTGACCCGGACGACGGCCCTGGAAACGGTGACTTTGAGACGTTCGGCGGCACGGGCCCATACCAGTTGGTCCAGTGGCGGCCGGGCGACCGTCTCCTGTTCACAAAGTGGGCTGACTACCAGTCACCGCCGGGCCCGACTTCATTCCTTGCCGGCACCAGGTTGGCGTACGCCGACGTGCTGGAAGCGATCGTGATTCCGGAAGAAGCGGCCCGCATCGCCGCTCTCGAGACGGGAGCCGTCGATTGGATTGGCACGATTTCCGGCGACCAGAAGGCCCGACTCGAGGCGAACCCCGACCTGGAAGTCTTCATTGACGACACCGGGCCGGTCCGCATCGGAGCATGGCCGAACCACGTCAAGGGGCCGATGAGTGACTCGCGGGTACGCCGGGCGATCATGATCGCTTTCCCGAATGAGGACGCCCTGCTGGCGACGGCGGGCGACGCGTCCCTGTACAGGGAGTGCGGCTCGCTCATGCTCTGCGGGACTCGCTGGGGCGGCATACGCACACCGGGTGACACGATCTACTACGATCCGCCCGATCTTGATGCTGCCAAGGCGCTCATCGACGAGGCGGGCTTCACCGGCGCCAGGATGACCCTGTTGACCAGGTCCGGCTCCGCGCCGTCCGCCCTGGTGATGCGCGAAGTGGTAGAAGACCTGGGATTCGATGTCGACTACCAGCACGTCGATGCAGCCAGCTACAAGGAACGCAGGGCCGATCCGGACAAGTTCGACATGTTCTTCACCGGCGGTCCGGTCTCCTGGGGTGGCATCAGCCCGTTGCTCAACAGCACCCTGGCGAAGGGAAAGTACTGGAACAAGTACCAGGACCCGTCTGGCAACTTCACGGCGATGCTCGAGGAGTTTGCCCGGGCGCCGAGGGAGAGGCAAGACGAACTGATAATCGAGATGCAGGAATTGTTCTTCAAGGACTTGCAGTACATCCCGTTCGGCGAGGTAGTGTCGGTCTTTGCCAAGAGCAAGGCGCTGCACGGAGTTGAAATTCGCTTGCTCGGCACTCACACCAGCTTCGTGAACTCCTGGAAGGACAGATAGCAGCCCGTTTGCCTGACACAGCAGGATTCCCCTGTTGGATGAATGCGAAGCCGGGCCCGCCCCCGACCGGCGCGGGGTGGGCCCGGCCCGCGTTACCGTGCTGACTTCGATTGCGAACGCACCCCCGGTGTTAGTGTGCGGTGGCCGCGCCTGTTCCGTCAGCCGGCATCAACCCCTAACTCCCACGGTCCGATCCATTAAATGAGCGGCTACATCCTCCGGCGAATCGTCGTCAGCATTCCTGTTGTCCTGCTCGTCGCGATACTGACTTTTTCCATCACGTACCTCGCGCCCGGCAACGCGGCGTACGCCATTGCGGGTGAGGATGCGACTCCCGAGGACATCGAACGCATCACCCTGGAGATGGGCCTCGACAAGCCTTTCGTAGTCCAGTTCGGTAACTGGTTCGGAGGAATCCTGCAGGGTGACTTCGGCCGATCGCTGTTCACCGGCCACCAGGTAACGGAGCTCATCGGCAACAGGATGGAGCCGACGATCAGCTTGACCGTTCTCGGGTTGCTGTTGTCCGTCCTGATAGGGATTCCCCTGGGGGTCGTGGCCGGATGGAAAGCTCACACCTGGATAGACCGCGTGATCATGTTTTTTTCCGTTCTGGGTTTTTCCGTTCCGGCGTTCTGGCTGGGCTTCATGCTGATCCTGATGTTCGCAGTGAGTCTGAGATGGTTCCCGGCCATTGGCTACGTGAGCGTGCTGGAAAGTGTGCCGGGGTTCTTCAAGAGCATGACGCTGCCGGCCCTGAGCATTGCAGTCTCAGGGGCGGCGATTATCGCCCGGATGACTCGCTCCAGCATGCTGGAGATTCTTAACGAGGACTACATCAGGACGGCGCGCGCCAAGGGCCTGACGGACCGCGTCATATTGCAGAGGCACTCGCTCAAGGCTGCGTCGCTTCCCGTCGCGACGATAATCGGGTTGCTACTGGCCGGGTTGCTGACAGGCGTCGTTGTCACCGAAAAGGTATTCACCATCCCCGGCCTTGGCCGCCTGGCGGCCGACGCGGTGGTGAATCGCGACATTCCCGTAATCCAGGCTGTAGTGCTGGTATTGGGCGCGATCATCGTTTTCACCAACCTGCTGACCGATGTCGTCTACGCATATCTTGACCCCAGAGTCAGGTACTGACGATGGCCATTCGCGAAGCCGTTCAAGCCTCCCAGGGCGGGCGCAGCCTGCTGAGGCGCGCGCCGCGGCTCGGGTTGCGGCTGCTGGCGCGCAATCCGAACATGAGCATTGGCATCCTGATCCTGGGCGTCATGAGCATCGTCGCAATCTTCGCCCCGGTCATCGACCGCTACGATCCGCTGCGGCTTGCAGTCACAGACCGCCTCATGTCCCCGAGCTCCGAGCACTGGTTCGGCACTGACAGTTTCGGCAGGGACCTTTACTCTCGGACCATTCATGGCGCACGACTTTCGCTGCTGGTGGGAGCGAGCGTCGTGGCGATTGCCGCTATCGCCGGGGAGATAATCGGCCTGATCTCCGGGTACGACCGGCGAATGGACGCGGTGTTGATGCGCATCGTCGACGCAATCATGGCGTTCCCCGGTCTGTTGCTTGCGCTTGCGCTGATAGCGATGCTGGGGTCGAGCGTGCAAAATGTCGTGATCGCCATCTCGGTAAACGCGATACCGTCGATAGCCCGCGTGGTGCGGAGTTCGGTGTTGAGCCTCCGGGAACGGCCGTTCGTGGAGGCCGCGAGGGCTACGGGAGCGCCGACCTGGCGGATATTGCTGGTGCACATCGCGCCCAACACGCTGGGGCCGGTTACGATCCAGGCCACGTTCCTGTTCGCCGTGGCGATGTTGACCGAGGCGGGTCTAAGTTTCATTGGCGCCGGAGTGCCGGACTACGTGCCGAGTTGGGGCAACATCGTCAGCATGGGTAGAAACCAGTTGTACAACGCGCCGTGGATCGTGGTGATCCCGGGCATATTCCTGACGATGACGGTCCTGGCGGCGAACCTGGTAGGCGACGGCCTGAGAGATATCCTCGATCCGCGTCTCAGGGGCACCCGCACATGACGCAACATCGAAAGAATGCGTGCGTCAGTTTAAGATTGACGCCGCGCACCACCTCAAACGGCGCTGCTCAACCGGGCGGAGTCGCATTTATGGCGTCGGGAGCCGCCACATGATCTGTTGGAGTCAGAGCCTCCGCTGCGGCGGACGGACCAGAGGAGAACAACGTTGACCAAGTTGACAGCCGAAGAGTTGCGCGCGGAGTTTCCGGTCGTCGATTCCTACACCTACATGGACTCGGCTTACTGGGGACCCTACCCTCGACGCACCGCCGAAGCGATCACGGAATTCGTTTTGAAGAGAAGCACGGTGGCCTACCCGTTCGGTCGAGCGGATGAGGACCGGGTGTTCGTGGACAGCGTCCGGTCGAAGATGGCGCAGGTGCTGAACGTAACGCCGGAAGAGGTGTGGTTCCCGAAGGGCACCACCGATGCCATCAGCACGGTGGCGAACGCACTTCTGAAACCCGGGGATGAAATCCTGGTCGGCGGCCTCGACCACCCTGCTGACTACGCGGTCTGGTCCAACCTGGCTGAGCGGGGAATAACGGTCACTGTGGTGCCCCAGCGGGACTACCGCATGGACGCCGATGACATCGAACGCGCCATCAGTCCCAGGACGCGTGCCATCGGGATGTGCCTGGTGAATACGTACAACGGGTACCGGCAGGACCTGGACGCGTTGAGCCGGGTGGCGGGCGAACACGGCCTCTACCTTTTCCTGGACGCCATACAGGGGATGGGCCACCTCGACATCGACGTTGCGAACAGCAACGTGACGATGATGTCGGCGGGCGCGTACAAGTGGATGTGCTCTCCGGAAGGTCTCGGCGTGTCCTACGTGAACAGAGACGTCATCGAAGACATCATTCCGCACACGGTGCACTTCTATAGCCTGGACCCGCGGCAAAGCGACTGGGAGTCGTTCGTGGGCCAGATGTTCGATTACGGCGCGTCGGGCAGTGGGCCGCAGCAGATTCCCGCCGGGACTCTGGGCTACCCGGATGCGGCCGTTCGCATGGAGGTAAGTCCCAGCGTAATCGCGTTGCTCGGACTCAACCAGATGGCGGACATCATCCTGGATTTCGGAGGCATCGAGGCCGTGGAGAAACGCGTCCTCTCGCTTTCGTCCCAGTTGCGGATCACTGCGCAGGAGCACGGCCACACGGTCCTGTCGCCGCCAGAACCTGAAGGCATGACCGGCATCAACGCCATCGCCGTATCGGGCGAGGAATTCCAGGCGTACGCCCAGGAGCGGGGCATTTACCTTTGTGTGAGACCCGCCTCCGTTCTGGGTGAGGCCTCGGCTCGCGTCACCCCGCACTTTTTCAACAACCAGGACGACATCGACTCGCTCGTAGGCGCATTGGACGACTACCGGGACAGCTAGCACGGACGAATTCGTTGCCGGCCAGCCGTCACGAGGAGGACTTGAAGATCGAATCGATACGCTACTTGCTGAATTACAGCACCGGCAATTACGTCCTCACTGGGCGGATCGTCGATGCCGCCACCGGCGAGAAGGTGGGTGGGCGGGTCCAGATCATCGGTACGGAGGGAGCGCCGATTGCCCCGCCTGACGCGATGTGGAAGATCGGCACGGGCGAGCCGTTCTTCTATTCCGACGGTGAGTTCACGCTGAACGTCCCCCGCGGACGGGTGCAGGTCACGGTGGAACGAGGCACGGAGTACATACCTTGGCGCCGCACGCTGGAGTTCAACGAACCCGGTCACGTGGACTACGTGATCGAGCTCGAACGGTGGTGCGATCCGGCGGCCGACGGCTGGCACCCTGGGAATTTGCATCTCCACTATAAGGAGACTGAGGACGACCCGGACCGCCGGATAATGTACGACTCTCGCGGAGAAGACTTGCGCGTAACGGCCCTGAGCTACGTCAAGCGGTGGGACCTTCCTTACGCCAGCAACAGGTACGCTCCCGGTGTCCTGAAGAAATTCACCGACGCCCGGCACCACGTCCAGTGCGGCGAGGAGACCAGGCACTACATGGTGTCTGACCACCTTTACGGCTTCGGCCATGTGATGCTCCTCGACCTCCGTAACGTCGTTATTCCGCCCGGGCGCGGGCTACTGATCGACGCCTTCGCACCGGAGTATCCGCCGATCAGCTACGCCTGCGACGACACGCACCGGCAGGGCGGCGTGGTCATCTGGTGCCACAACGGCCACGGCATCGAATGCTCGGTGGCGGCGATCCTCGGGAAGGTGGATGCCCTGAGCCTGTGGGACGTCTACTGGGAGGACCTTGAGTGGGACGCCTGGTACGCGCTGCTCAACTGCGGCATCCGGTTGCCGGCGTCCACCGGGTCGGACTGGTTCCTGTGTTCCGCCAACAGGGTCTACACGAAGACCCAGCCCGAATTTGAATACACGAGTTGGATGCAGGCCCTGCGAGACGGCAAGACTTTCATCACCAACGGCCCGATCCTGGACATCGCCGTTGACGGTTCGAGCGTGGGCGACACGGTAAAGGCCGGGGTCGGTGGGCAAGTGACGGTAGGAGTGGACTGGAAATCACACTACCCGATACATCGGGTGGAGGTGGTCGCGAATGGCAAACCGGTCCACACGATGGACTACTCAGACGGGTCGACGGGCGGTTCGTTCGAGTGCGAGGTGGACGTCAAGGGCGACGGGTGGATCGCGGCGCGCATCGGCAGTAACTCGCGTGACAGCTTTGCTCAGCCGATATGGGCCCACACCAGCCCCGTTTACATAGACGCTGGCGGTCAGGCGTCGCCGGAGAGAAGCGTCTCTGCCGCCCTGATCGTCCGTCAAATAGACGATTCGATTGCCTGGCTAACAGAAGACGGCAAGTTCCACACCGATGAACAGCGGAACGAAGTGTTCGACCTCTTCAGGCAGGCGCGCGACCTGTACCAGGAGATGGTCTAATCAGTTCGGCCCGGTACTCAACAGCCCGCGTCGTCACTGCCTGTGACATGGAACTTTGTGAAAACCAATCCCAACCCTGAAGATACCCTGATAAGGGCAAGAGTCAGCAAGGAAGCATGATGACCGCCAGAACTGAGGAGCGTCTGGACCGTCTTGAGCGGCTGGTGGAGCAAAACGCGGAAGCCATCCGAATCAACACGGAAGCCATCCGAATGACCGATGCGGCCGTGCGGAAATGCGCTGAGAATATCGAAGCCTTGGCGAAACAGACCCAGAAACGGTGTGACCGGCTCGACAGGACCGTTGACCGGCTTGCGCGTCTGGTGGGAGACGTTGTGCGGCTCAGCCACGACCATGAGGAACGCTTGAACCGGCTGGAGTCACGGTAGCGTCGAACCGGATACTGAATCGTTCTGGAAGGCCGCGCGGGAACGCGGGCAAGAACAGCGCAATGAAGTGTTCGGCCTCTTCAGGCAGGCGCGCGACCTGTACCAGGAGATGGTCGAATAAGGCCTACAACCACGCGGCGCGGCATCGTGCAACGAACCTCCAGCATTGCGCCTTTGGCTCATACGTACTAACATTCCGCGTTGGCGCGGCTCACGATAATCACCTCCCGGTGGATGCTTGGCCACGTCGTTACTTGTGCTTGAGTTTTTAGCAGGAGGAAATGATGGGATCACTTAAGCCCAAATGGGCACGGTTGCTCACCCTCGGCGTGCTGGCAATCGGCAGCATGGTCGCCGCGCTGGCAGTAGCCTGCGGCGGGACTGAGGTTGTGACCGAGCGAGTTGTCGAGACGGTAATCGTCGAAAAACAACTGCCCGGTGAGACGATCACCGAGAGGGTTGTCGAGACGGTCGTCGTCGAGAGAGAAGTCACCCGGACAGAGAAGGTCGTCGAAACGGTTGTCGTCGAGAGAGAAGTCGAAGGCAAGACCGTGATGGTCGTTGAGACGGTCATCGTCGAGAAGCCGGTAACGGTTACCGAACGCGTTGTCGAGACGGTTGTCGTCGAGAAGCAGGTTGAGGTACCGGTTGTCGAGACTGTCGTCGTCGAAAAGCTGGTTATCGCCACACCGGTGGCGCCCCCGACTCCCGCTCCGACGCCAGTCGGCGGTCCACAGGGCACGTTCAGACTGTCCGTCAGGAACATCATTCCGCCGCTCTTCGTACCCGCGCTTGGCGGCGTCGGCCACGAGCAGGACTTTGCGTCCTGGGGCATGGTCGAGTTCCTCCTTTACGCGGACTACGAAGAAGTCATCCAACCTGACATCAGCATGGCCACGTCGTGGGAAGTGGCGGACGACCAGAGCAAGGTCCGCTTCAACCTGCGTGAGGGCGTCAAGTTCCACAAGGGCTACGGTGAAATGACCGCGGACGACGTGGTCTGGAGCATGAATAACGCCATTCGAGAAGGTTCGACCTTCTGGGGCGTTGGCGGCCTGCAGGCGTGGATGGACCGGTGGGAGAAGGTCGACGACTACACAGTCGACATGTACTTCAAGACTTACCGGGCAACCTGGGCGGAAACTCTGTCCAACTTGTCCACCCACCAGCCCTGGATCTACCCCAAGGCAGCCGTTGACGAATTGGGCGAGTCCGTTGCGAACGTAACGCCGCTCGGCACCGGCCCGTTCGAGAACGTCCTCTACCGCACGGATGACATCGTGATAACCGAGGCCTTCGACGGCGGCAACCACTGGCGAGCCGAGCCGGCCGCGCAGCGGATGGAGGTCGTCGAGATCGAGTCTCCGCTGGTCAGGAACGCCGCTTTCACCACCCGTGAAGTCGACATCATCGAGGTGGCCAACAAGGACATCCCGCAGTTGAAGCGTGCTGTTTCCGGCGCTTACGAGCAGATCGCCCGAGGCACTACCTGGCCGCACGTGGTCTACTACACCGGTAACTACTGGCGCGGCGAAGAGGCCTGTGAGTCCTCGCTCGTCACCAGTTGGACGGTTGATGCAGAGTGGCCGCGGCCCGGCTTCAAGCCAGACGCAGAACACCCCTGGATCGGCGACCCGCATGGCACAGGCGGCAACAGCATGGAGAGCGCGTTGAAGGTCAGGCAGGCCATGTCCATGGCCGTCGACCGCCAGACGCTGCTCGACACGGTCTTCGGCGGCCTCGGTCTACCAACCGCCATGTACACCGGATTCATCCCCTCTGACGACGGTTGGAAGGACGAATGGGACGTGTCGTACGACCTCGACGCGGCCAAGGCCCTGCTTGCAGAGGCCGGCTACCCGGACGGGTTCGAGTTCACGTTCTACGTCCCGCCGGACCACATCGTGGTCAACCCCGAAGCGGGTGAGGCGGTCGCGCAGATGTGGCGACAGCTCGGCTTGGGTGTCAACATCGAGACCAGCGCCTACGCCACGGCGAGGCCGCGCCACTTCAGGGGTGTGGACGACATTCCGTGGTACCACCACTCAGGAGGCGGCAACCTCGACCGTGAAAAGATCGGCGCTTATGGGCGTTACAACACGTTCCACGGCGCAGAGGTCCCCTGCGAAATCCAGGACCTGGCAGCATCGGTGCTGGACATCGATGACTTTGACCAGCGGGTCGAAGTAAACCGACAGGTCCAGGACTACGTCAGTGAGTGGAGGCTCAACCTCCCATTGGGCACCATCAGCGACTACTTCATGGTTGGTCCCAGGATCGCCGCATGGACGCCGCACAGGATCGCGGGTCGTTACTTCACGAACCCCGAGACGGTCCAGGTGCGGCCCGACAACTAAGCGCACACGTACGACGCGTACGCGTTAGAACAGAGCCGTATGCCGGGACACGGGCGGCCACCGAGAATTCGGTGGCGGACCGTGTCCCGGCGGCTTGCATTTGATTTCGGCGCTCGTGTGCCTGACTAATGTTGGAAGCCGGTAGCTTAAATTGAGGCAGTTTTTTATCCGGCGGGTCATCACCGCGTTTCTGATGATCCTGCTTACGACGGTCTTCACGTTCGCACTGTCGCGCGCGGCAGGTGACCCCAGGGACCTGTACCTGACCATGTACACCACACCGGCGGTGTACGAGCAATGGGGTGAACTTCTGGGTCTAAACAAGCCGCTGTACCTGCAGTACCTCGACTGGCTCGGAGATGCTGCTCGGCTCGACTTTGGAGATTCCCTCGCGCAAAAACGCCCCGTGACGGAGTTGATCCTTAACAGGACTCCAGCCACGCTTCGCCTGGCCGCGGCAGGCTTTGCGTTCGCCCTGCTGGTGGGCATTCCGCTGGGCGTGCTTTCAGCAGTCAAACGAAGTTCAGCCGGAGACTACGTTGGTCGCGTCTTCGCACTGATCGGCCAGTCCACCCCACCGTTCGCACTGGGCGTGATACTGGTCATCATCTTCGCCGTGGAACTGGGTTGGCTGCCCACAAGCAGGCAGGACCATGGGCTCAGGAGCTACTTTCTGCCCGCTATTACATTGGGCTGGGCTCCGGCAGCGGGCCTGTTGCGGCTCATACGGTCTTCATTGCTGGAAGTACTCGATTCGGAGTACGTTAAGTTGGCGCGCGCCAAGGGAGTCAGCAACAACGGCATAATCTGGAAGCACGCGCTCAGAAACGCCCTTATCGCGCCCCTGACCTATTCCACTCTGCTCCTGGCCGGTTTTGTCACCGGATCGATTCTCGTCGAGAGCGTGTTCGCCTGGCCCGGTCTGGGGATTCTCGCCTGGCAGGCAGTTGGGCATAATGACTTTGCCTTGATTACGGGGGTCGTAATCCTGACGGGTTCAGTATTCATACTGGCGAACTTCACCGCCGACATGCTCTATGCATACGTCGACCCCAGGATCAGGTTTAACTAAGGGAGCGGACCACTTGACGACTCAAGTCACCACCGAGGAGGGGATCAGGTTCCAAAACCAGGAGGCGCGGCGCGGCATCGTCTGGGGCACCTACCGTTTCATACGGGAGTGGCCGCTGGTCCCGCTGGCGATAATTGCGATGTTCCTGGTGTTCGCAATCTTTGCCGACGTAATATCCGGGAAGGACCAATTCAACGGGGAGCTTTACGATAGAAACACTCCACCCATGTGGTATCCCGAAGGATCATCGTCCTACCTGCTCGGCGCCGACCAGCTGGGACGGGACATCTTCACGAGGATCATGCACGGCACCAGGATCTCTCTCATGTTTGTAGGGGTGGTCCTCACATCAGGCGCCATCGCGGGTACCTCCCTCGGGCTCATCTCAGGATGGTACGGGGGGATCACAGACGAGTTCATCCAGCGGTCGATAGAGCTTCTGATAGCCCTCCCGTTCCTACTGGTGGCATTCGTCTTCGTGATTGTTTTTAGCCCGAGCCTGCCGATGATTATTACCCTCCTGGTCTTATTCAGTTGGGGAGGTTTTGCCCGCATAGTGCGCGCCGAAACCCTGCAATTGAAGAACATGGACTATGTTTCATTGGCCAGAATTGCAGGCGCCTCTACCACCCGAATACTGTCGCGGCACATCCTGCCCGGCGTCGTCAACACTGTGGTTGTACTCGTCAGCCTCCAGGTGGGCGCGCTGATCATCACTGAATCGATACTGAGCTATCTCGGCGTGGGCATCCAGCCGCCCACGCCGGCGTGGGGCGTAATGGTGAAGGACGGATTCGATTACCTAGTGGTGGCTCCGTGGGTATCGATGTACCCGGCCCTGGCTATTGCCCTTACTGTGCTGGCTTTCAACTTCCTGGGCGACTGGCTCCGCGACCGCCTCGACCCGAGGTTGCGCCAGTTGGTCTGATGCCGGCCTGAAGGTCAGGGCCAAGGTATTAGGCTGGTCAGTCTGTGGCAGTACACGTAGGGTGTACCCACCTCCGCGCCCCACCGTCGGTACCAGCATTCGCTGGTAAGACGATGTGGGGGCTGACCAGTTAATTTTCGTAGTAATGCTTCGGACGGCCCGGCTACATTCCCATGTGGGACCCGCCGTCCACGTTGATGCTCTGGCCGGTCACGTTTCGGGAGTCTTCGGACGCCAGGAACGCTGCCATATTTCCGATGTCGACCGGTTCCAGTTCGCGTCCAAACCTGTTGAGTTGCAACACGTGCTTGCGGCGCAGTTCGACCAGGTCCTCGCCTGCGTCCGCAGTTCCGCTAACTTGCCGGGCCCGGGCTATATCCAACCCCATTTGTGTGATCATCCGCGTAGGACAGATGGCGTTGACATTGATATTGAACGGGGCCGCCGCGCCGGCGGATAACTGTGTGTGCCTGATTACGGCAGCCTTGCTGACGGCGTAGGCAGACCCGCCGAGTTGCGGCGCCGCATCCTCAGGGGCCGGACCAGAAGCGGCCATCCATATCGGGTCGCCCGGCTTACCGGCGGTCGAGGCGATGTTGATGATCTTGCCGTAGCGCGCCTCGGCCATGTATGGCATCACGGCATCCGTGCAGTTGACCACACCCTTCAAGTTGATGGCCAGGACATGGTCCCACGTCGCCTCCACCCCGTCGCCGGCCGCATCAGAGGGCCCAAACACCACGCCCGCGTTGTTGACAAGGATGTCGATATGGCCCCACTCTGAGACGACTTGAGCAGCCGCCGCCATGGCCGAAGCCCGGGACGAAACGTCCAGGTGAAATGCGAGGGCAAGGCGACCGCGGCGTCGAATGTCCCCGGCGACTTTTTCGGCGAGGTCCACCCGGACGTCGCCGATGGCAACGTTGGCGCCCTGCTGCGCCAGGACGAGCGCAATCGCTTCGCCCACGCCCTGCCCTCCGCCGGTGACCAATGCGGTCCGATCCGAGAGGTCAATCATCATGGCCCGGCTCCCTTCGTGCCAGCTAACCGCAATAGGGCCTCGCCCCCCGTAGTCGGATGGCCCTTTGTGTCCGAAACCGGACCGGCGATACATCGGAAAAACTGGTTGCCCTCAATGTGTACATCGCGCCACGGAATCATACCCTCCTGGATGTTTACGAACACAGCCCAAACTCCCGCGCATCGTCTTACCTGCGAAAGCTGGCATCCGCCTCGACAACAGAATCGCGTAACGACGCCGTGTCCATCTAAGCCGGCTAGTCAGATCCGGCTGATGCCTTTCGCTATGACGCGTCATACCTGCTGGTGCCCCCCGGTTCCAGACGAACTCCACGCGCGGCTTACTTTTGGGAGTCATACGGCCGCGACCATTTCAGTTGCGGTTAGCCCCCGACCTCCCATCGGCTAAACTTAAGCCGCCCGGTAAGGTTTCCAAACTCTTATTGCGGTTAGTCACCGATCTCCCATCGGCTAAACTTCACCAGAACGGCGTCCAGCGGGCTCGAGAGTTGCGGTTAGTCCCCGATCTCCCATCGGCTAAACTTCGCCGAGGAAGTCCCGCTGCTGAATGCGTTGCGGTTAGTCCCCGATCTCCCATCGGCTAAACTTAGTCTCGCTGGAAGCAAGGAGGCTAGTAGTTGCGGTTAGTCCCCGATCTCCCATCGGCTAAACTTGCCGGGGGAAACGACACCGGGAGGACGAGGTTGCGGTTAGTCCCCGATCTCCCATCGGCTAAACTTGAGCCCGAGGAAACTCGCCTGTCCCGCGTGTTGCGGTTAGTCCCCTATCTCCCATCGGCTAAACTAATGTCGGGCAGGACTGGAAACGCATCAAGTTGCGGTTAGTCCCCGATCTCCCATCGGCTAAACTAAGCGTTCCAGAGATCACGCGGCCAGGCGAGTTGCGGTTAGTCCCCGATCTCCCATCGGCTAAACTGTTGGCGAAGATGAGGCGGAACGGGAAGCAGTTGCGGTTAGTCCCCGATCTCCCATCGGCTAAACTCAAATGATCTACCAGCAGGCTGACCTGATGGTTGCGGTTAGTCCCCGATCTCCCATCGGCTAAACTTCCGGCCGGACTTCGAAGCGTCGCGACGCGTTGCGGTTAGTCCCCGATCTCCCATCGGCTAAACTACGCTGTCCGCGGGTGAAATGGTCTCTGAGGTTGCGGTTAGTCCCCGATCTCCCATCGGCTAAACTACCGGTGCGTTTGCCCTGGCCTTGCGGCTGTTGCGGTTAGTCCCCGATCTCCCATCGGCTAAACTACTCCAGTGCGCTGGCCAACTTGGAAACGAGTTTGGCCGGCGAGGCTGGAAACCGCAGAAAAAGGCCCACGGAGCCATCAGAACAGCGCGAATTGTTCCGGGTTTTTATTGGCCGGTTGGCGTCTACGGCCATCGAAACTGACGATGTTTTCGTACTGCTTGTCGGTGAAGTACAGGATCTGCACATTGCCGGCGCCCGGCAGCGCGGACCTAACCCGGCGCGTGTAGACGGCCGTCTGCTCTTTTCCGGCGCAGAATCGCAGGTAGACAGAAAACTGGCACATGTGAAATCCCTGGTCCAACAGGAATTTTCGAAAATTCATGGCTTCCCGACCCTCCTTCTTCGTGAGCACCGGGAGATCGAACATCACCAACATCCACATGAGCCGGTAACCTGAGAGCACAGCCCATTTCCTAACCCCCTGCCTGAATGAAACTCATGACCGGACGCCCGGGGGCGATGTAGTCCGGCTTACCACACTCGAATGATTTTGCGATCGACAGGGCCGACCGTTCAATGGACGTTTGCAGCGGTGTTGTTCCTCTTTCCGAGACCAGGTCCGCGGTGAGAATTCCGGACAGCTCCCGTTTTGCGTCTGAGGACAGTTCCTCGTAACCCCGTCTGACCAGGTGGACTGTTCTGTAGTCCACGAACGGCCTGAACGGCTCCATCAGGTCGTCAACCAGGCACATTGAGTTCGCTCGATTGCTGTGGTGAATACCGATCGAAGGGTGCAATCCGGTCGCCACGACCGCCCGCGCCACCGCGGCCCTGAGCACCGTATATCCGTAGTTCAGGAATTGATTGGGACCACCGCCGAATCGACTGCGACGAAACTCTTTACCGAACAGCAAGGGCCAGTAGCGGCGAGCAGCCTGGGACTCCACGTTTTCGGGGTCACCGGACTTGACCCTGCGCGCCAAGCCATCGAACCCTTCTGTCGGTAGCTGGAGTAGTTCAAGGGTGTGCTTCTGCTGATTTATCTTGGCCCTTACTACAGCCTGCCAAAGCCGTTTCAACAGCGGCTTAGACGCCTCCAGTTGATGGCGCATCCGCAAAGCCTGCACGTGG
This sequence comes from Dehalococcoidia bacterium, assembly GCA_034421215.1. Taxonomy (GTDB): domain Bacteria; phylum Chloroflexota; class Dehalococcoidia; order Lucifugimonadales; family Lucifugimonadaceae. Next base: position 86,159 of record DAOUKO010000036.1, on the reverse strand, counting down.
TGACCGTCTAGCGGCCATAGCCACGCCACGGGGAGGTAGTTTGGCCCACACAAAACAACCGCGGCGCCGCGGCGCGCCAACTCGGTCATGAGGCTGTTTGAGTAGGTGAGCCCGCGGGCGTTGCACAAAAGGACGGAGATGTCATCGAGTGGGACCCGCCCGTCCTCTCCGTCGCCACTGGATACAGTCAAGAAACCGCGGGAACGCGCCAGATGACGGCCCTCGCTGGAAACTTCTATGACGCGGCCGATCACCGCCCACGTGGCCCCGGGTCGAGGACCCGACCTATCTCGTCGACGCCTACCTTGCGGAAGGCCAGCCTGCGGAGTTTCTCGGCAGAGAACACTTCCTCTTTCATACCAGCGTCAATGCCTGTTTCCCGTCTAACACGGCTGTCGCGCCTAATGCGATCGGGCACGTTTGCTTCATTGTGATCATCCAGAACTACACGGCCTTTATTTGCGGCGTCGATCTTCCTTACACGAACAATTCGGCGGTCCTGTCCCTCTCCTAGTGCGCACATGTCATCGATGCGTAGACTCATGAGGCGTTTCGCCGTCGGATCGGCCCTGCCGGACTTGTCATGCGGCCTAAAATCCTCGATGCTGAAGCCGGGCTGGTTGGCCTCGAACGTGGGCACGACGGCCATCTTCCACCTGCCGTCCCGCATCTGCCAGATGTCTGCGAATTCATTGCCACCAGGCAAATAACCCTTGTAGGCCTTCCCTGTGTTGTCCTTGATCGGAATGACACGTTGTTTGTCCTCCAATCGCACGCGCTTGACGCGCTGAAGCCTGCCGTTCACCAGCACGCCTCGCTTTCCTGCACGCTCGGCGAATTTCGGGACATTGCCGCCATTCGCCTTGACCTGATCCCAAAGTTGTTTCAATGCGTGCCTTAAGGCCGGATCCCGGACAGCGTCCAGGTCCTTGTCAGGCTTCTTTAAGTCAGCCAGCTGCTTGCGCAATACGACTGTGGACCGGCCCTCCTCGGATAATTCGATCAGGCCGTAGGCGGTCTCGTTGTGCAACTGGCCAGTGGTCTTGCCACTTTGATCGCTTGTTCCATGGTCCGGTTTGTACGAGACCACCATGCGGTCCAGGAACGGCTTGACCTCGTTCCGGTCGAACCCAGTCCACGGCGGCGGTGCCTTGCTGGCCAATCTGTCCGTGTCATCAAGAGCAGAGCTTGCGGCGCGGGCGAATCGCTGTAGAAGTCCCTGCGTGGTGTTCGCAACGACAAATGCGTCGATGGCGTGGTGGCGGTGATCATCGCGCTGCTTGCGCGGCGTCTCGCCGGATTTCAACTCCCGGAGCATCCCTTCCAGTCCCCACCCACGCCTTAACAGCGCAGTCATTCGACCCGGTATGACTCTGACTCGCACACTCCCCTCGGACTTCTCGTCGTAAAGGTGGGCGAGGTAACGACGGGTCGTACGGGACAGATAGGCTGTTTCATTTAGCTGGCGGTCGAGAAACCCTCGTTCGTCTTCGAAACGTTCCATAGCATCGCGATTGAAACGCCATTTCTTGTTGTCAGGCCACTTGGCTACCCGGTTAAGAATCGCATCGTAATCGTAGCCAGGCGGGTTGTGTCCAAATGCTTCGAACGGCGACCTGTCCCCCTTGATTTGGTTGCTCCCCGCGACGCAAACGACCTTGTTCGACATTGAGTTGTCCAGCGTTCGGGACCATGGGAGGATGTGATCGACTTGGGTCTTATTCGACACCACCATCTCGAAAGAGAGATTCGTTCCTGTATAAGGGCAGACGCGCGCTTGAGGCGGGCCCTGTTCCTCCCACAGTCGCAACCTCTGGAGCGCGTCCGCTGAAGGCGCGATTTCCGCCGATTTCAGCATTTCGGTGAAACACTTGTTGCGCTCCCCGCCCTCCCTTTGCCGTCGTTCGTACTCCTGTTTTTGAGCCAGACTCATCTTGAGGTGGCGCGCCAACTCCACGACAATCTCGTCCGGTTTTCCATACAGTGCGATGATCTTGTTGACGACACGGCGGATTTGGTTCAAGCCGATGTGGACTGTCGGATTGCCTATCCTGCCGTAACGTTCAACTTCCCCATCCGCCTCCGGATCTTTCTGAGGGTCCGCTCCGACAACGTCACGTTCGAGCGCCTCGCCATAATACGGAAGACGATCGAGGGCCTGCCCCTCGCGGAAATCGGAGTGGTGGTATCCGGCTTCTTTGGCGGCATCCGAGTACACGCACCCTCTCTCCAGGTGGGGCAGGAGCTTGCGGATGGCCTTTTCGCTCAAATTTCCGTAGCCGTCCGGAAGCGACGCGACGGCGATGGCACCCGCCTGGTCAGCATCCAGCGCCCACTCGTCTTTTGCTTCCTGGCGAACAATCTCCGGATCATCTGTATCGAGCATGAATCTAACGATCTCGTTGCGTTCGTCTAGGGACAGCGAGAGCCAACGGTCGCCGAAAAGGGTCAGAGCTTTCTTTTCTCCTTTTCCTTTTTTCCTCTTCATGAGACGGACCGCTGTCTCGTCTCCCTTGACAGACTTTCGGCCGCCGCTGGCAAGGTTAAATGTGGACCCGGGCGGCAGGCCGAGACTCTTAATCGGCTTTTGGAGGTCAATGTCTTTGCCTGACCACAATCGATCGAGCACGTTAGATCTTTCCTGCTCGTTCAACGGGCGTTCCGGTTCGAAGCCGTTCCGTAGCCTCAGGTTATTGACCTCCTGGAGAATTCGGAATTCCTGAACGATGGGCAGGGCTCTCGGCGCCCGCTTCTCATCCTGCTCAAGTTGGCACCATCCCGGGTCAACCGGCTTTAAGTCCCGTTGAAAAAAGATGGTGTGTTTCAGTGAATCCCACTGGTCATCGTTCAGAGATTGGTGGGGTGATTGCGCCTTGCGAATTTCGTCGAATTCGGCTTCGTACATGGCGCGGTCGGGATACAAACCTGACTCGGGCCGCGCACGAACTGTCTTGTTTTTCTTCCTCCGCCTGGCGAGATATTGCCCAAGCGTGCGCGCTCCGCTCGCTTTCATGCGACGCCGAAGTTCATCTATCTGCCCGCGAGTCTTCTTCGCCTCATCTTCGTCTTCGCCGTCAGACTTGCGGTTCGACTTGAAGCCCCGTCTCTGATCGATGTGAAACAGCGCCCGGCCAAGTTCATTTGGCTTGAGTGGGTATACCAGTGCGTTTGCCCTGAGCTCATATGGGTCGCGTCCGACAAGGGTCTTGCGCGCGCCTTTCTCGCGAGGCATCAATCCGTATTCAGTGAGTTGCTCGACAAGTGCGGCGCGCCTCTTCAGATAGCGATCACGCCGGCGCCGCATCCCGCGCGGGATGCGGCGCTTTACGGCGTTCGAGGAGCCGTCCCTTGGGTTACGGCCGTCAGGAAAGATGCGTACGCCCAAATCGAGGATTCCGCACGGAACACCATAATCGTCCAGTCGGACCGCGGCCCATCCGATCGAATTTGTGCCCAAATCCAACCCTAGTCTGTATTTCACTGTGCTTGGTTCTGTCATATCTGTCACCTTCGTTCGCCACTTCAACGGCTCCATGTTACGATTCAGTCGTCGAAAGACGAAAACGGTTTGTCCGATGGGAGATCGGGGACTCTAGGGCACCGCTTTGCGGCGCCATCCGTTAACAAGCCTTAATGGCACAAAATGCGAGGGCAGGCTACGGTCTGCCCTTTACGCGTGCAGTTGGTCCGCCCGCGGACCGCCTAAATCGCCGCCCCGTTCGGTTTGTTCGCGCTGTACGCGCCCGTGCGCGTCCTGCTGCGTAAGTTGAAGTTGAGCGGCCATACTGAATAAAATCTAAAATTGAATCGAAGCGGCTGATCTGAACAGCCCAGCCAGACCGGCCCAAACTTGATATGAAGGCCCAACGAACCAGAGACATCCTGAGTGAGGGCGACCCTTCGCGGCGCGATACCCTCACTATGATGGCGCGGGCCTGAAATCTACCCTCTCGCCCGCGCCTCCACCCGAAGCGGCGGCGGGCCTCACGATTCGTCCGTATACGTCCCCGGCTAACTCCACCATGTTGCCATTTTGCCGGGCGCAACGAATCCACAACCGCTTCTACGCAGCTAGCGCGCCGCAGCCCCTATCAGTCCCCTCCATGGGACAAGTTGCAAAAAAGAAGTTGGTGAAATGACACAGGAAATCAAGGCCGGCGAACAGCCCTCAGTCGAGCGCAAAAAAAAGCGTTTCAAAGACCTCACCCCAGAAGAACAGGCAGGCCTGCTCAGCCGCATGCGCCACTCGGCAGCGCACGTGCTGGCCGAAGCGGTACTAGAGCTGTTTCCGCAGGCAAAGTTGACCATCGGCCCTCCCACGGACGACGGCTTCTACTACGATTTCGACGTTCCCGAGCCGTTCACTCCCGCCGACATCGAGCAGATCGAGGGGCTCATGCGGGAATCGATAAAGGCCAACAAGCCCTTCGTCGAGCGGGAAGTCGACCGCGCCGAGGCGCAAGAACTGGTCGCAGACAACCCGTACAAGCTGGAGATCATCGAAGGAATTCCGGAAGGCGAGCGGCTCTCGTTTTGCAGCCACGGAGACTTTGACGACCTGTGCCGGGGCGGACACGTGGCTTCGACCGGCGAGATCAGGGCGTTCAAGCTCCTGAGCTCGGCAGGCGCGTACTGGAGGGGCAGCGAAGCCAATCCGATGCTGCAACGCATCTACGGCACGGCGTGGGAGTCCCCGAAGTCGTTGCGGGCACACCTGAGGCGCAGGGAAGAGGCCGAGAAACGGGACCACCGCAAGTTGGGACGGGACCTGGAACTGTTCTTTTTTGACCCGGTGGCGCCAGCGAACCCGTTCTTCTTGCCAAAGGGCGCGTTCGTATACAACGCCCTTACCGAATACATGCGGGAGCTATACGACCGCTACGGGTACCAGGAGGTCGTGACGCCGCAGATTTTCAAGACAGACCTGTTCAAGACCTCCGGCCACTACGACAACTACCTGGAGCACATGTACATGCTGGAGATCGACGAGCAGGAGTACGGCGTCAAGCCGATGAACTGCCCGTCCCACGCAGTCATGTACTCGAAGAGCCTCTATTCGTACCGCGATCTGCCCATTCGATACGCAGACTTCGGGCGGCTCCACCGCTACGAGTTGTCCGGCGTCACACAGGGTCTCACGCGCGTCAGGTCGTTTTCGCAGGACGATGCCCACATCTTCTGTCGCGAGGACCAGATCGCACAGGAGGTGAACGGCTTCATCGACATGCTCGTCGAAAGCTACGAGGTGTACGGCTTCGATGACACCCGCTACGTCCTGTCGCTTCGTCCCGAAAAACGGGTCGGCTCTGACCAGCAGTGGGACAAGGCGGAATCCGCCCTGAAGGCGGTGCTGGCGGAACGGGAACTCAACCACGAGGAGGCCGAGGGGGAAGGGGCGTTCTACGGCCCGAAGATCGACATGTTCGTCCCAGATGCCCTCGGCAGAGAGTGGCAACTCGGCACGGTCCAGGTCGACTTTAACCAGCCCGAGCGTTTCGACCTGGAATACGTAACCGCGGAAGGCGCAAGGGAGCGGCCGGTGATGATCCACCGCGCCATGCTCGGATCCATGGAACGCTTCCTGGGAGTGCTCATCGAACACCTGGCCGGGGCGTTCCCCGTCTGGCTCGCCCCAGTTCAAGCCACCATCGTGCCCATCGCCGACCGCCACCTCGACTACGCCGGTTCGGTGCTCGACCGCCTGACCGACGCCGGCTTACGGGCCGTCGTGGACGACTCCAGTGACCGCATGAACGCCAAGATTCGACGCGCCCAGCTACAGAAAGTGCCCTACATGCTGGTGGTCGGCGATCGGGAGGAGGAGGCCGACGCGGTTGCGGTGCGCACGCGCACCGGCGGCAACCTCGGCGCGCGCCCTCTCGATGAGTTCGCGGAACACATTGTCGAAGAAGTCAATTCCAGGTCCAGGACGTAGGCTCTGCAAGTCTGGGCCGCGTGCGAGCCAAAGTTGACGGTAACCCGGCGCGATGCTAGTGTAACGGTGCTCCGGGAAGCGACATCGCGTGTGATTGCGCGCACCGGTTTGGACGGTATGCAAGGGTGAGAACCTCAGAAATCCGAGAACGTCTCCCCATCATCGTTTCGACCAGTATTGTCGCCCTCGACGTACCTTTGATAATCGGCCCAGCCCGCGTGTTCAGGCATGCACGCGGCAGTTGCCACAGCGCCCGGTAGTTCATCAGTGAGTTCGGAAAAAGTAACACTCCATCGCGGTCTGCAAGGCGTCTATTTCGACCGGACCGAGACCACGTTCATCGACGGCCGCAAAGGCGTCCTTGAGTACCGCGGTTTCTCGATCCACGACCTCGCCGAAAAATCGACCTTCGAAGAGACCTCATACCTGCTCCTCTACGGTTCGTTGCCCACTCGCGCCGAACTGGAAGAGTTCGACAGCCAGCTCAAGGCCGCGCGGCCAATCCCTGGGGATGTCGTAGACATCATCAGGAAAGTGCAGGACTCGCACCCGATGGACGTTCTTCGGACGGCGGTCTCCGCACTGGCGGCGACCGACCCGGACATCGGGGACAACTCCGCAGAGGCGACTTTCCGCAAGGGGATCAGGCTGACGTCCCAGGTCCCGACCATCGTCATGACCCACAACGCCATCCGGAACGGACGAGAAATCGTCGAACCGGACGACGGGATGTCCCACGCCGCCAACTTCCTGTACATGCTGAACGGCGAACGGCCCAGTGACGACACGGCAGAGTTGCTCGACCGCGATTTCATCCTGCACGCAGACCACGGCTCGAACGCCTCCGCGTTCACGGCGCGGGTTGTCGCCGGCACAGGCGCAGACCTTCACAGCGCCGTAACCGCAGGCGTGGCCGCGCTGTCAGGCCCATTCCACGGCGGCGCTGCAGAGAACGTCATGACCATGACGGAGGAGATCGGTTCGCCTGAAAACGCCGCCGCTTACGTGAAAGAGTTGCTCTCCACCCGCCGGCGCGTGATGGGCTTCGGTCATCGCGTGTATCGGGCTGAAGACCCGAGAGCCCGTCACCTGCGCTCCGGCGTCAGACGGCTCAGCCATGAGATGGGCGAACCCAAGTGGTACGACATCCTGGAGGCCGTCATCGAGGCCATGAAGCCGTACGCCCGCCGCGGTATCCACGTAAACGTGGACTTCTTCGCAGGGGCGATGTACCACCTGATAGGTATCCCGAACGATCTTTTCGTACCGATATTTGCCGTCGGCCGCGTACCAGGCTGGACCATCCAGGTCGTCGAGCAATATCGCCACAACATCCTTATTCGTCCGCTGCTGCTATTTGCCGGAGAACGGGAGCGCGAATACGTACCAATAGACGACCGCTAAAACCGAAACGCCTGAAAGATGCACGAGCCACGGCAACGTGGCGAAAGGGGGGATCAATCTTGAAAAGCCAGACTTCCGCGAAAAGCGCGTCAAAGAACGGCACTTGCGTTCATTTCTGGCGCGTTGAAGCGCCCAATGGTCCAACAAGCAAAGGCACGTGCAAGTACTGCGGCGAAGTACAGGAGTTCAAGAACTCCATTCCTATAACCGGCTGGCAACGCAGCACCCCTGAGACCAGGCGAAAGGCAGCCGAGGCCAGGCAACGCGCCGCCGGATAGTCCTCACACACCCAGAACCGCAGCGGAGCGCCAGCAGGCGCTCCGCTTTCGCGTTTGGTATTCCTCGGCGCCCCGCACACACCGGCCCGGAACCGTCCCGCGGGGACCGGATTGAAACGCGGTATGCTGCCGGACATGAACGAACTTGAACTGGCCATACGGCAACGAATCATCGATTCCGGCCCGATCACGTTCGCCGAGTTCATGGAGGCCGCTCTCTATTCACCAAAATGCGGCTACTACACGCGGCTCGCTTCATCGCCCGCATCAACGCAATCCGGCGGTCCGCCAGACTACTTCACCAGCCCCATGGCGCACCCGGCCTTCGGAGCGCTGATCGCCGTACAACTGCGGGACATGTGGCAACACATGGCCAGGCAGGCCAAATTCACCGTCGTCGAACTGGGAGCGGGAGACGGTCTGCTCGCTCGCGATGTCACAGCCTACGCAGATCGCCTCGACCCGGCTTTCGCCCGCGCGCTCGAATACCTGGCCGTGGACCGAGTCCCGCGCCTCGACGCGTACTACCCGGTGCGCGGCCTCGACCTGGTCCCGTCGTCAATCACCGGCTGCATACTGTCCAACGAATTGCTTGACGCCATGCCGGTGCACCGGTTCGTCATCGAAAAGGGTGGACCGCGGGAGCTCTACGTGGGTCTCGAGGGAGACCGGTTTTGCGAGGTCGTCGGCCCACCATCGACCCCGGCAATCGCCGACCGCCTGGGAGAGTCGGCGCGAGGACTACCGGACGGCTACCGGGGCGAGGTGAACCTCGGCATCGACGCCTGGTGGGCAGACCTGGTATCCGGCACGCTCGCTTCAGGCTACGTGCTGACTATCGACTACGGGTACGACCGCGGCAACCTCTACGCCCCGGCGCGGTGGCGCGGCACGCTGCGGTGCTACTACCGGCACGCGCACGTCGACGATCCGCTAGCCCGCGTCGGGCGCCAGGACATGACGTCCCACGTCGACTTTACGGCCGTGGACGAGGCGCTCAGCCACAAAGGTCTCAGCGTAGCCGGCCACACCACACAGGGGGAGTTTCTCGCCCGGTTGGGCGCTGGCCACTTCGTCGAGACTCTGAGGAGTCGAGGCATGTCTCAATTCGAAAAGGCCGCGAACAGGGCCGGGATTCTCGAGTTGCTCGATCCCCAGGGCATGGGAGGGTTCAGGGTGGCGATCCACGCCAGGAACGCGCCGGCCCACTGCCTTGCCGGCTTGGCCGAAACTGACGTTCCGGGCGCCGGTCCCCCGTTACCCGTGCCACTGTTGGACACCAGCGGCGGTCACGCTTCACTGCTGGCCAGCCGGTACCCCGACGCGGCCCGCATGTCCGGCGTATCGTGGGAGGGTACGTTCGAATAGGCCGGCATTATACATTCCTGACGTTCGGCACTAAACAGCAAGAAGCCCTGAAGCACTCTTGCAATAATGTTTACGTATCACCATTTACGGTCGCGCTCGGCCGTGTCGAATTAAACACCGAGCGTGTAGGATTCTAGATAGATACCACGTCCTGGTTTGGGTTCCCAATCCGGTCTACTCTTCCTTGACCTTAGGTATCACGCACGCATGACAACCGAGAGCCTCAATCAAACTCCCCTCCACGCTTCGCACACGGCAGCAGGCGCCCGCATGGCCCCGTTCGGAGGGTGGGACATGCCAATCCAGTACCCGACCGGCATACTGCGGGAGGTGGCCGCCGTCCGGACCAACGCAGGAATTTTCGACGTGTCCCACATGGGGCGCATGGAGTTCTGGGGCGCTGGTGCGGGGGCGTTTCTCGACAGCTTGCTAAGCGCCAACGTCGCGAAACTGCGGCGAGGCCGGTCGAGGTACCACGTCATCTGCAACGAGGCAGGCGGCATCATCGACGACGCCATCGTTTACCGTCTTGCGGAGTCGCGCTACCTGCTGATAGTCAACGCCGGCAACTACGACGCCGTCTCAGAGTGGCTCGCCGCGAATGCCGTTGGCGTCAAAGACCTCGACAGCACAGTGACCACTCAAGAAGTGGGGATGATCGCTATCCAGGGGCCCGAAGCGGTCGGGTTGACGGAACGGTTGTCCGATTCCCCGGTCTCATCGCTTCGTCCATTCGCCATCACCAATGCGGACGTGGCGGGGATTCCGTGCCGCGTCGCACGCACCGGGTACACCGGCGAGGACGGCTTTGAATTAATGCCCCCTGCGGACAAAACGGCCGACTTATGGTCAGCCCTGGAAGAGGGGGGCGCAGCGCCCTGCGGACTCGGCGCACGGGACGTGCTCCGGCTCGAGGCAGGCCTCCTGCTGCACGGCAACGACATGACGGTCGAAGACAACCCGTTCGAGGCCGGTCTGGAACGTTTCGTCTACCTGGACTCGCCCGGCTATGTCGCGGCCAAAGCCCTGCGCGGCGTCAGGGATGCCGGTCCTGAGAAGCGGCTGACCGGGTTCAGAATGACCGGCCGCGGCATCGCCCGGCACGGCCATCCCATCCTTTCCGACGGGCGGGCGATCGGCACGGTTACTTCAGGTACGCATTCGCCTACGCTTGACGCAAATATAGGCATGGGCTACGTTGACCCAGAGTACGCTGCGCCGTCAACTCCAATAGAAATTGACATTCGCGGCAGGATTGTGGCGGCCGAAACGGCGCCCCTGCCTTTCTATCGACGTTCATCCTGAAAATCCGAGGTCTGCACGCAAACATGTCTGAACAGAACCCCTCAGGGCTAAAGTACTCAAAAGAGCACGAATGGGCGCTGGTGGAAGGCGACGTGGCAACCATCGGCGTCACCCACTTCGCGCAGGACTCCCTTGGCGACGTCGTGTACATAAACCTGCCGCCCCCCGGCACGGACCTGGAGCAGTTCGCCAAGTTCGGCGAGATCGAGTCGGTCAAGGCGGTGAGCGACCTGTTCACACCCCTGAGCGGCACGGTGACCGAGGTGAACCAGGAAGCCATCGACGATCCGGAACGAGTGAACGCCGATCCCTACGGGGACGGATGGCTCATAAAACTGCGTATCGACGACTCAGCCGGACTGGACAACCTGATGTCCGCCGAGGCGTACGAGGCGCTGCTGGCCGAGTCCGGCTAACCCGGCATGTCGTCCCCGCGCTCCAACTCTCGGTCTGCGGCGTCTCCGCATCCGTACATACCCAATACCGGCGCCGACCGGGCCGCGATGCTCGACGCTATCGGCGTTTCCAGATTCGATGAACTGGTGGCGGACATCCCGTCCGCCCACGTCTATCCGGACCTCAATGTGCCCGAAGGAGCGCCGGAACCGGCCCTTACCGCCGAGTTGGCGCGCATGGCCGGAGGCAACGCAACGCCGGGCGACTACGCGAGCTTCCTGGGCGCAGGGGCATACCGCCACTTCGTGCCGGCCGTAACGCGATCCATCGCCTCCCGCGGCGAGTTCGTCACCGCCTACACGCCCTATCAGCCGGAGGCGGCACAGGGCACGTTGCAGGTGGGTTTCGAGTTCCAGACAGCCGTCTGCCAGTTGACCGGAATGGAGGTGGCGAACGCCGGCATGTACGACGGCGCAACCGCCTTCGCAGAGGCCGCGTTAATGGCGTGCCGGATAACCAGGAGAAATTCTGTATCCGTACTCGAGACCGTCGACGAAAGGCTCGTGGAGGTGCTGGACTCCTATGCCCGTTACCAGGGTGTGGAAATCAACGTCGTCGAATCCTCATCGTCATTGCCCGACGGCTCGGCATGTCTCATGGCCCAGTCGCCGAACGTCTACGGCGTGGTCGAGGACCTGGGTGCGGCGGTCGAAGCAGCCCACGCCGGCGGAGCGTTGGCGGTCGTGCACACCAACCCCATATCGCTCGGCATGTTCAAGCCGCCGGGAGATTACGGCGCAGACATAACGACGGCAGAGGGACAACCGCTTGGCGTTCCGCTCAATTTCGGCGGCGCATACGTCGGGCTGCTCGCCTGCAGGCAGACGCACGTCCGGCAGATGCCGGGCCGCATCGTCGGCCGGACGACCGACACCCTCGGTCGGCGCGGATTCGCACTGACACTGCAGACACGCGAGCAGCACATCCGGCGCGAACGGGCCACCTCGAATATATGCACGTCCACGCAACTCATCGCGCTCATGGCGACCGCATACGTCGCGGCGATGGGCAAGACCGGTATGCGACAGGTCGCCGAACTGTGCTACCAGAAGGCCCACTACGCAGCCAGCCGGATCGCCAACCTGCCGGGCTATTCGCTGCCGGTCGAGGGAGACTTCTTCCACGAATTCGCAGTCCAGTGCCCGCTTCCGCCGGACCAGATTAACCGGCGCTTGCTGGAGCGCAAGATCATCGGTGGGTACGACATCAGCCACCGCATCCCGAACACGATGCTGCTGTGCGTCACTGAAATGAACCCGCGCGAGGAGATAGATTCGCTCGTGGCAGCCCTCGGCGAGGCGGGAGAATCGGCATGAACAGCCTCCGCGCCCCGGACCGCCGATTGTTGATGGACCGCAGTGTCTCGGGCCGTTCGGCCGTGAGGGTGGCTCCGAGCGACGTGCCCCCGGCCGAAATGCCGGACGCGTCGCTGCTCAGGGACGACCTCGAACTGCCGGAGGTGTCGCAACTCGACCTGGTCAGGTATTTCACGCTGCTGAGTCAACTCAACTTCTCTATCGACACCAACTTCTACCCGCTCGGGTCGTGCACCATGAAGTACAACCCGAAGCTGAACGACGAGGCGGCCTCCCTGCCCGGGTTCAGCCAGATCCACCCCTCCCAACCGGATGCAACCGTGCAGGGCGCTCTGAAACTCCTGTACGAATTGCAGCAGATGCTCGGTGAAGTCACGGGCTTGCCGGGAGTCGGCCTCACGCCCCTCGCCGGTGCGCAGGGCGAATACGCCGGCCTGCTGATAGCGCGGGCGTGGTTCGAAAGCCGCGGTGAGTCGCAGAGGACCGTGGCGCTCATACCCGACAGCGCGCATGGCACGAACCCGGCGTCGGCGGCAATGGCCGGGCTGGAAGTGGTGACCGTGCCGTCCGACGAGAACGGCAACCTTGATCTCGCCTCCCTGGCCGCGGCCTGCGACGAGCGGACGGCGGTGTTCATGCTGACTCTGCCGAACACGCTGGGCCTGTTCAACCCGAACATACTGGAACTGACGGCCGCCGTTCACAACGCGGGCGGCCTGGTGTACGCAGACGGGGCAAACCTGAACGCCCTGCTGGGTCTTGCCAAGCTGGGCGACCTCGGGTTCGACATCTGCCACTCCAACCTGCATAAGACTTTCTCCACGCCCCACGGCGGCGGCGGTCCGGGAGCCGGGCCGGTGATGGTCACGGACCAGCTATCGGAGTTCCTGCCAGCGCCGGTGGTGACCATGTCCGAAGGGGAGTACCGGCTCACGCGGCCGGAAAAGAGCATCGGGAAGATCAACGGCTTCCACGGCTCGTTTTCGATCCTCGTGCGGGCCTACACGTATATGCGCTCGCTCGGCAGGGACGGCCTGCGGGAGGTGGCGGAAAACGCCATCATCAACGCAAACTACGTCCAGGCCGGGCTGCGCGACCGGTACGACCTGGCAGCCGACCGCTACTGCATGCACGAGACGGTCCTGAGCGCCCGCCGCCAGAAGGCACGCGGCGTGTCGGCCCTCGACATCGCCAAGCGGTTGCTCGACTACGGCATACACGCCCCCACGATGTACTTCCCCCTAATCGTCGATGAAGCCCTGATGGTCGAGCCGACCGAGACGGAGTCGAAGGAGACGCTGGACCGGCTTATCGAGGTGATGCGGCGTATCGACGACGAGATCGACAACGACCCATCGTTGCTACACGACGCCCCGCACGACCTGCCGAACACGCGGCTGGACGAGGCCACCGCGGCCCGACGACCCTACCTGCGCTGGCGGCCAGAGGAGTAGAGAACGTGAGTGGGAGCGCAGAATGCCAATAGGCGCCCTTGTACTGGGCCTGCTTGGGGCCGTAATCGGATTCGTGGGCGGAGCGACGGTCGCGGTCCTGGGAGGTGTGTCGGTCCTGAACCTGGGTGAATTCGTAGCCCAGTTCGGCTCTGAGGAAAACAGCGTGGCGGTCTGGCGGGGCATGCTCGCCGTGCTGGCATCGATCGTTGCGGCAGGCGGGGCGTTGATGGCGCTGAATCACCCCAGGTACTCGGCGCTCATACTCATTTTGTCGGCCGCCGCCGGCGTGTACCTGATCGGCGGCTACTTCGCCCCTGCGGCCGTATTCCTGGTTCCGGCCACCTTGTTCGCCGTTCGCGCCGGCTTCGGCACAAAGGTCATTGGCTTCGGCCGGAGCAAGGCTGCCTCGGGGCCCGGCCCTCAACGCCGTCGCCCGGCCAGAAGCGGCAACGGCAAGGCGCCGTCGCGTTAGTCAGACCGCGACGAAGACGGTGGCTGGGTTTACACCGGGGTCGCCGAGGGACCGCAACCTAACGCTATCGAATTGCCCTGACTTCAAGCTGGACGCCCTCATGTTGCTGCATGTGGCCAATGACTTCGAAGAGGTTGCGGGCCTGCGGGTTGCCGGACGGCCCGAACATGCGCATCAGACTTTTCGGCTGCTTGTTCGTCAGGGCGCCAAGCTCCTCGAATCCGATCGTGGCATTTATGTAGTCACGTAACACGATCTTCCCCGTCTCGACGTCGCCGGCTAGCAGGCACTCGACTCCCTCTTTCAGCAACCCTTCTCGAAAGTCAGGGTCGCTGCGGGCACGGGCCTGAACAGTCTCCTTGAAATCACGTGTGAGCGCCATTTTTCCTTTTCTCCTGCCGTTTGCGCAGTTTGTACTCTTGCCATAGTCCGCGGGCGTCTTCGATGTCTTGTCGTTGGCGCGCCTTGGTACCTCCGCCCAACAGGATTATCAGGCGGTCTCCGTCCTTGCCGAAATAGACCCTGAAGCCTGGGCCGACATGTATGCGGCATTCCGGCACGCCGCTCCCAACGCCGCTGACGTTGGGGAGGTTTCCCGCCTCCATCCGGGCGAGTGACGTTCTCACCCTGCTTGCGGCTCTAGCGTCGAGACTATCGAACCAGCGACCGAACCGACTGCGGCCTCGGTCGTCGATGTATTCTCGAATCTCAATCACGGCTTGATGGTAACGGTTGCGTTACCATATCATAAACTATAAGGGCAGACGGTGGGATGCATCGACGGCATCAAGCCCGTTTTGGGGCGGGAAAGGCAAGAGCTCCTTCGCCACTAGTCAGGCCACGAAGACGGTGGCGGGGTCTACTTTCGCTGCCTTGAGTATGTCGTTGGCGCGCGAGACATGGTTTCTAGCGCTGGCATGCCCATCTATCCAAAATTGGTTTATCGGCGCGGGTTGAGTAAATCGCTTCCCGTCTCGTCTGTACGGAGTTGTATGAACTAGGTGGGTCCTGCGTGGGTTGGTCAACGGGCAGTCAGACTCAGTCAATTTGCCCGTTTCAATTAACCACTCGACCGTCGCGATCTGGAGTCGGTTCCACTTCCCAACAGGTTTGGATTTTCCATCAGGAAACGTCATCGTCTGTAGGGGCACTTTCCCGGTCACATCAGTCAGTTGATTTAAGGCAGTCCCAAATAGGTGGGCCGCGATATCGCTGTCCGACTCGTGGGAAGAATTTGCGGTGACCGTAGGGATTGGTTCGGTGGATTGCCGCGGGGAATTCGGCGATGTTGCTGACGGTGGAGTTGGCGCGGCAGGTGGTGGTGGATTCGGGTATTCGACGTGGGGTGTCGGAGCAACAGGCGTCGACATCATGGTCGGTACCTCAACGGCTGGCGGTGTGACTGGATCGCTACTCTCCCAACGCCAGCGCCATAGCCATAGCATCGCCGTGACTGTACTTCTATGGTCCTCGTCTTCGATTCTGAACGCGGTCGTACGCCGTTCGTGCAACTCGCCACTGGCGCGGGGCCTGTATGCCTCCCATGTGTCACCGTTTGTAACGACTACGTATTCGCAGTCGCTTCGAATGGTGTAGTTGATCGCCTGTTCGACTGCGGGAGAATCCTTGTCTATTACCGTGTCGAGGTTTTTAGCCTCAACAAAAAATTGTGGTCGGCCACTTTCGTGCAACATTGCATAATCGGCAACGCGACTGCGGCCTCGGCCAGATTCGGACCCACGAAGTGGGTACTCTGGCAAGACCCGAGATGTGTCGGCAAGATCCCACCCTAGGGCCGTGAGTACAGGATCAATCAGCGAGTAGCGAGTAGCCGATTCGTTACTCCGGTATACATCGCCGTACCGTCGAATCTTTTCGCCAAGTTCGGCAACGAGATCATAAAGTTCATCTGGCCACATGGCGTTTGTTCCCTAAATATCGCGTTTTCATACATCGGCTCCCGCCGATATGGTAACCGAACGGCTTAGGAAGCTGTGTCGTGAATAGGGATGGCGACGGAGAAGGGGATACGGCAACCGCGCCCTTGGTTAACCGTGCCGCGCGGCCCCTCCCACGGGCGCCCACATTCCAGCGCACCCTACATGTGGGCTGTGGAGCGACGTGGTTGGTGCGACGTGCGCCGGGTGATTGTTGACCGTCTCAGACCCCCCTCGGCTTCGCTCGGGGTGACATGTGGGCGGGCACGGGGTGATATGCAGGCAGCCACAGGGTGACATGCGGGCGGGTACGGGGTGACATGAGGGATATTCAGGGCGAAACTGTCCAAGACTGTCTCTAGTCACTCGAAGGGACATGTCCCCACCGGCAGGAATTCGCTGCCACGCATCACCTGACCCACTCCTGGTACGCAGCATGAAAATCACCGAAATTTCTATCTCTGTATTTGAGATGTCCGGCGTCCTCACGTCATTCGACCTCGATGAGTCCGGGCGGGCGGGACACCGCCGTTGGAGGCACCAGCCGCGCCCTGCGAGGCCGGGCGTCATGCACGTGCTGCACGTGCGCACGGATGAGGGTGTCGAAGGCGTGTGCCCGGTAGGGGACGGCCGGTACATGACCATGCCGGTGCCGACATTGGAGCAACTACGCATTCTCGCAGTCGGCGAGGACCCGCTGGACCGCGAGCGGCTGTTCCAGAAGATGAAGCACGCTACGCGGCAGGCGTTCGCCCCTTACGGCTGGTTCGGAGCATTCGACAACTGCCTGTGGGACATCGCCGGCAAGGCGGCCGGGATGCCGGTCTGCGCCCTGATGGGACGCGTGCGGAAACGCGCTCCCGCCTACTACAACATCCGAGGCGACTCGATGGAAAAGGCCGTCGAGGACTCCGAGTTCGCGGTCGGCGAGGGGTTCCCCGCCATCAAAGACCACTTCGTGCAGGAACCTGAGGAAAACATAGAGTGGTTCCGCGCCGTCAGGAATGCGGTCGGGCCCGATATCGACCTGATGCACGACCCGGTCGGTATGTACACATTCGGCGAGGCCGTCCGCATCGGGCGGGCGTTGGAAGAGGTCGACTTTCGCTGGTTAGAGGAGCCCATGAACGACGTGCGGCGGCACGAGTTGCAAGCCCTCTGCGAGACCCTCGACATTCCCGTCCTGAACCCTGAGTCGTTGACGAACGCCATCGACCTCAGCGCAGAGTGGCTGATCTCCGGCGCCGCCGACCTGCTGCGGGTCAGCGCCAGGCACGGCTCGACGTCAGTACTGAAGCTCGCCCACCTGGCCGAGTTGCACGGCACGAACGTCGAGATGCACGGCGCGGGCGGCCTGTTCGGCCTGGTCCACACGCACCTGAACTGTGCCATCTCCAACACCAGCTACTATGAATTCTTCCCCGGAGGTATCCGGGACGAAATAGGCAAGGAGATCGGCATGACGAATCCTCCCCTGCCTGAGAACGGATACGTCACCCCGCCGGAGCGCCCAGGCTGGGGAGCAGAGTGGGACTGGGACTACTTCCGCAAGAAGACCGTTGAAGTGTTGTAACGGCGCAGTTTATCGCCAACAGCCCAATCGTCATTGGGTGAGTACTTGAAGTCCGCCTGCCCCACCCGCCTGCACGCATCCCGCCGGAGTTCGCCCCGGTTTTGCCGGCAGTGAGGACAACGACTAAATTCGGAAGCGCAGCACTTCAAACGCTCCGGGGGTAACCGGGGTATGCTTGCAGTCTTGGCGGAGGTCGCCAATTCCGTTCTTGAAGGTGATCGACATGGCAATCAACCCCGGCGAAACGGCGCCTGACTTCACTTTGACATCCCACGAGGGCTCACCCGTCTCTCTTTCCGACCTGCGCGGCGCGCCCGTGGTGCTGGCGTTCCACCCGGCAAGCTTCACAGGCGGCTGAACGAACCAACTGACCGAGTTCCGTGAGAACTACGACGACTACGAAGCGGCAGGCGTCCGGCTACTGGAGGTCAGCGTCGACAACGCTCCGATCCAGAAGGCCTGGGCTGAGTCGGTCGGCGGTGTCCCGTTCCCGCTGCTCGCAGACTTCCACCCCAAGGCCGAGGTGGCTATCGCCTACGGCATCTACAACGATGAGCGGGGAATCGCCGGACGGGCGACTTTCGTGATCGACGCGGAGGGCGTTGTCAGGGACGCACGCACGTACCCGCCGGGGTCGTTGCCGGACGCCGCCGAGCTATTGGGCAAAGCTACGAGCCTCTAGCCAAGCCGCCTTGACGGCCGCGCTTCCACATGGAGTGCGCTAGTGCAGCGATACGGCGAATTCCCGACTCCGTAACCTATGCAGGACATAGGGACAGTGCTTTAATTTATACGACGAGTAATCTCACGAGTAAGGCTTTTGAACCTGCAAAACGAAAGAGGTTGATAAATGATCAGCAGCCGAATCAGAAAGCAGTTGTTGGGATTGGGGGCGACGTTCCTCATCGCCATTTTGATGATGGCCGTCGTCTCCTGTGGAGAGACTGAGACCGTCGTCCAGACCGTCGAGGTCGTCAAGGAAGTTGAAGTTACGGTGGAGGTCCCTGTTGAAGTAGAAAAACAGGTGGAGGTGGAGAAGCAAGTTGAAGTTGAAGTAACTCGAGAGGTGGAAAAACAGGTAGAGGTCGAGAAGGAAGTCGAAGTCACCGTTGAGGTCCCTGTCGAAGTCATGACTGAGACCCTCGACCCGTTGATCGTCGGCCACCTGAACGCCCTGACCGGATCGCTCTCGTACTTCGGCGAGGCCCACTCCACCAGCATCGGTCTGGCCGCGGACCACATTAACCGTGCCGGCGGCATCCAGGGCGGTTCCGTCGTCCTCATTCACCGGGACACCGGCGTAAACCCGGTCCAGGGCGTTGCAGCGGCTGAAGAGTTGGTGAACGCCCAGGGAGTTGTGGCGATCGTAGGGGCTTTGGCCAGTGGCGTGACCATACCGGTCGCCACTTCAGTCACAGTACCCAACGGCATAGTCCAGATTTCCGGGGCATCCACCGCGCCCGCCATAACGGTGCTCGAAGACAACGATTACCTTTTCCGCACCGCATTGTCCGACGCCACGCAGGGCGTGGTCCTTGGGGGACTTGCCAACGCGCTTGGCTACGAGACTGCCGGCATCCTGTACATCAACAATGCCTACGGGGAAGGACTGGCCGCACAGTTCACCGCTACGTTTACCGCCCTGGGTGGGACCGTAACCGCGTCTGTGCCGCACGAGGACAGCCAGCCGACCTTCGTCTCCGAGTTGGAGAAGGCCACCGAGGGCGACCCGGACGTGCTTCTCGCCCTTAGCTACCAGCAAGCCGAGGTCTACCTGCGCGAAGCGCTGGAAGGCGACTATGCGGATACCTTCCTGTTCGTGGACGGGACCAAGATCCCCGAATCGTTCGAGGTGGTCGGCTGGGATCTCCTGGAAGGCAGCTACGGCACAGGGCCGGGCTTCGAGGCCAATCCATCGACCCAGGCTTTCATCGACGCCTACGTCGAAACGTACGACAGGGAACCTGAGCATCCCTTCATGAACGAGACGTACGACGCCATGATCCTCATCGGCCTCGCCGCGGCGAAGGCGGGCACAACCACTGACTCCGCCGCGATTCGAGACGCCATGCGGGACGTGGCAAACGCTCCGGGCGAGATCGTGCGGCCCGGTGAAGAGGGCATAAAGCGGGCGCTGGAGCTTATAGCTGCCGGCGAAGAGGTCAACTACGAGGGCGCTGCCGGTTCCGTCGACCTCGATGAGAACGGCGACGTAATCTCCGGTCACATCGAGATCTGGAAAATCGAAGGCGGTGAGATCGTGTCAGAGCGCCAGGTACCGGTAGACCTGGCCAACCTGGGCAGGTAGTCCGGACCCGGACAAACTGCCGACGAGTAATACCGATCGGTTTCGCCGGGACGCTGAGAGTACGGTCTCCGCGTCCCGGCGTTTTTCATGTGCCGCCGCTTTGTTGTTCGGGCCGTTCGGCCGTGTCTGTAGCCGCCACTCGCCTGGCAAGGCGACGCTGTTCCCCGAGTATGCCGCCGGGGCGCAACAGGATTACCGCAATGATGAGGGCGCCGATCAAGAAGAGACGGAAGCTGGGGTCGGCAAGCACCCCGGGTAATGACTGCGTGCCAGTCCAGATCCCCCACACCACGAACGCCCCGAGTATCGCTCCCCGGTTATTGGCAGACCCTCCCACCATCAGCATGGCCCAGATGACGAACGTGGCCAACAGCGGATCGAAGGTCAGAGGGGAGAGGAAGCGGATGTGGTGCGCGTAGAGCGCGCCGCCCACGCCCATGATCATCGCTCCCAGGATGAATGCCTGCAGCTTGAATTTGAACACGTCCTTGCCGCTGGCCTCGGCAGCCGTCTCGTCCTCCCTGATGGCCCGCAGGACCCTTCCCCAGGGAGAGTTCACCGCCCGTTGGACGGCGAAGTAGAGGCCGGCAAGCACGATCGCAACCACCACCACGTACAGGTAGTTGTACATATCCGGAGCGATCCAGTCCCCAAGGAACTTGGGAATCCTGTACAGCCCTTTGGAGCCGTTTGCCAGCCACTTCTCATTGAGGAAGACCAGGCGAACCGTCTCGGCAATACCCAGAGTGGCTATTGCCAGGTAGTCGTCGCGCAATCGAAGTGTCACGTAGCCGATGATCAGAGCGATCACCCCGCAGCAAACGGCCGCAACCCCCAGTCCAAACAGGAACCAGACGTCAACACCCCAGTCCAGGTAACCAAGGTTTGCCCAGTTGCCGCCGAATTTGAAGTCCTCGAAAAACGCCGCGTCCGGAGGAGAGGTGGTCAACAGGGCAGACGTGTAGGCTCCCAGCGCGAAGAAGCCCGCGACTCCTATATTGAACAGCCCGGTGAATCCCCAGTGGACGTTCAGACCCAGCGTGAAGATGGCATATATGCCCGCCACGATGGCAAAGCCAACCAGGTAGTCGATGATTCCGATTACTTCCATCCGTCTACACCCGATCGACTGGAAGCTCTTCTACGAACAGTTGCAATCCAGGGCGTCAATTCCCACCGCCCCCAAATATCCCGCGCGGCCGTACCAGCAACACCGCAATCATCAGGGCGAACGCCACGGCAGGCTTGTAACTCGGATTGATCCACTGGGTCGAGACCTCCGAAGAGACTCCGATTACGAAGGCGCCGGCCAGCGCGCCGTAGGGGTTGCCGATGCCGCCAAGGATGACGGCGGCGAACAGGGGAATCAGGAACTTCCACCCCATGATGGGCAGCATGTTCGCCTGGAACACGCCCAGCAGTATGCCGGCGGTCGCTGCCAACACCGCGCCCATGACCCACGTCCACCAGATCACTCGCCGGGTGCCGATTCCGCTCACCAGGGCCAGGTCGGGATTGTCCGCCGTGGCCCGCATCGCCTTGCCCATCTTGCTTCGGTTGAGGACCAGGTAAACGGTCGCCACGAGGATGATGGCTACGATGGCGATGAAAATGGCATCCGGCGGTATCCGCACGTCCATTGGAAGGTGGAACACCTGCCGCGTCTCACGCGGGAACCGCTGGACGTCCCCACCCCAGATGAGTTGGACGAGCCCGCGCAGCGCGATGGCGACTCCCAGGGAGGCCATGGACACCACCACGACGTTCACGCCCCGATCTCGCAGCCTCCGGTACACAACCGTGTCCAGCAATATGGCCATTGCAGCGACGGCGATTACGGCCAAAGGCAGCGCTATGAGTAGCGGGTAGCCAAACGTAAATGGGCCCAGGCCCCCGCCCTCGATGCCCAGTCGCGGCAGGACGCTGGCGACGATGAAGAGCCCGGCATAGGCCCCCACGGTCATATAGTCGCCGTGGGCAACGTTGGCGAAATTCAGGATGCCGTATATCAGGGTCAGCCCAATGGCCCCGAGCGCAATGATGAACCCGATGAAAACCCCGTTGACCACCAACCCCATCTTGACGAACGGCAGGAAGCCGATGGCTATGGCCAGCGCCACGATAACGGCAATGGTGTAGCCCGGCGTCCAGGCATGCCTGATCCGTCTTGCGGTCTGTCGCATGGCAGTCATCTTGGGCTTACCGCTGCCCGCTTTTGCACCACCGGCAAGGCTCGTTCATCCTCCCAGGTAAAGGGTGGCCACTTCCGGGTTGTTCAACAGGTCTGGGCCGGAATCTTCCAGGCGGTTCTCCCCGGCAGTCAAAACGTAGCCCCGATTCGACATCTGCAGGGCCTGACGGGCGTTCTGTTCAACCAACAGCACAGCCACCCCGCTCCCGTTGATCTCCCGTATGCGCTCGAAGACCATGTTCGTCATCGCCGGGGAGAGCCCGGCGGACGGTTCGTCCAGGATCAGCAACCTGGGGTCCAGCATCAGGGCGCGGCCTATTGCCAGCATCTGCCGTTGCCCGCCCGACAGGCTGCCTGCCTTCCTCCCAGGCCGCACCGCCAGGTCCGGAAACAGGTTGAACATCTCGTCGATGCGTCCCCTGAAGTCGTCGGAACGAACGAACGCGCCCATCTCCAGGTTCTCCCGGATGGTCAGGGACGGGAAGACGTTGCTGGTTTGAGGCACGTAGCACAAGCCGGTCCGGACGATCATCTCCGGCGGAACGCCGGTAATGTCATCACCCCGAAATCTCACGCTTCCCGTCCGGACGTCAACGAGGCCAACGATGGCCTTCATCAAGGTGGACTTGCCGCACCCGTTTGGACCGATGATCGTGACGATCTCGCCCTCTGCCACGGTGATGGACACGCCGTGCAGTATCTCGGCCTCTCCGTACCCGGCCACAACATCGGAGGCTGTCAGCAGCGTCACCCTGCGGGACCTCCCAGATATGCCTCCATCACCCGCGGGTTTGCCTGAACTTCCCGCGGCGAACCTTGAGCGATGACGGCCCCGTTGGCCATGACGATGACCGGATCGCACATCGTCATGACGAACCTCATGTCATGCTCGATGATCACGAAGGTGATGTTGCGTTCGACGCTGGCCACCAGGATGTTCCTGGAGATTTCCCGGAGCAGAGTGCGATTGACACCGGCGCCCGGCTCGTCAAGCAGCACCATCCTGGGCCGCGCCATCAGCGTGCGGGCAAGCTCGAGTAGCTTCTTCTGACCGCCCGACAGGTTTCCGGCGTACTCGGAGGCAAGGTGGGACAGGCTCAGCAAGTCCAGCACCTCCATCGCCTGTGACTCGATGATCAGTTCCTCACGGGCCACTTTGCGCGGCATAAACCAGGACGCCCACAGGTGTTCACCGGCTTGCGCCTCGGGCACCAGCATCAGGTTCTCCAGCACGGTCATGCGTTTCATTTCCCGCGGGATCTGGAAGGTGCGCATCAGGCCCAGCCGAAAGGTTTGGTGCATCCCGAGGCCGTCGACGCGACGGCCATTGAAGTGAATCCGCCCGCTGGTCGGAGACAACGCGCCGGAAACAAGGTTGAACAGCGTCGTCTTGCCGGCGCCGTTAGGGCCGATAAGACCCGTGATCGCGCCTTCGTAAACGTCGAGCGAGCAATTGTCGACCGCCCGGACGCCCCCGAACTCCTTGACGACGTCTCGGACCTGGAGCAACGGCGGTGAGCCGGTCGACCCCGACGGGGTATGTTCAGTCGTCACACCGGTCTGAACGTTCCTGCCTCCTGCCATTTGTCATAGTCGCCCCCATCGTAACGTTTCACCAACGGTGTGGGAGGCTTTCAGACCGGAGGGAACGGGAAGAGGTCAAACCGGAGCAGGTCGGAGCGCGCCGGTACCCCGTAAGGCGTTATCCTTAGAAGGTACGAACGGTGACAACGTGCCGGGGTGGCGAAATGGTAGACGCGCTACGTTCAGGACGTAGTGCCCGTAAGGGCGTGTGAGTTCGAATCTCACCCTCGGCACCAAAACCCCGCATATACCCGTTACGCGCGCTTGTAGCTCAGCTGGATAGAGCGCAGCCCTGCGAAGGCTGAGGTCGTGGGTTCGAATCCCGCCAAGCGCGCCATTTTTTTGTTATGACCTTTGAATGCCGCGGTCGGCTGATGGCGTTTCACGCTTCGTTGGCCTTTCGCACAGTACAAAGATTGCCCTATGGATGCGCTCTCACGCACAGGCTGCTGATGTGATCGAGAGCTATGCCGCCGTTTCCGCGACACCCAGTCTCCCCGCAATACAATGCCAGACACGGGAGGCCTGAAGTTGTCTACTCAAGTCATGACCGTTACCGGTCCGATTTCAAGCGACGAGCTTGGATTCACGTTGGCCCACGAGCACATCTACCTGGATCTGATGCGCGACAGGTGGCACGTCAACAACCTCCTCAATGACATCGAGATGGCCGAGATCGAAGTCCAGCGGTATGCAGACGCAGGGGGCAGCACGCTGGTCGACCTCACCTCCGGCGGACTTAAGGGCAACGACCAGGACCTCGTCTTCGACAAGGATCTGAATCACCTGAAACACCCTGAAGCGGTCCGGGCGATGTCCAAAAAGACCGGGCTAAACATCGTCCTGGGATGCGGCTGGTACAGGGAGAGTTACTACGCGCCGCGACTGTGGCAAATGAAGACCGGCGAGATCGAAGAGGAGATCGTCAGGGACCTGACGGAGGGCATCGATGGGACAGACGTCAGGGCCGGAATCATCGGAGAAATCGGCGCCCACTTCAACCGGCTGTCGGCGATAGAAGAACGCGTCTTGAGAGCCGCGGGCCGCGCCCAGGTTAAGACCGGCGTTGGACTGGTAACGCACGCCACACTTGGTCCGCACGGCCTGGACCAACTCGACGTGCTCGTGCAGGAAGGCGTCGACCCGCGCAGGGTCGCTATAGCCCACTCCGGCGCATTCCCCATCCACAACTACCACGCGGAGATCGCCAGGCGCGGCGCATTCGTGTCATTCGACAGGATGGGGATGCTCCCGACATTCAATGATTTCGAAAGGGACCGTACCCTTCGGCGCATCAAGATGATCATCGACGCCGGATACATCCGAAACCTGCTGTTGTCCCACGACGTCTGTTACAGGAGCGACTACGCGATGAACGGCGGCGCCGGATACGACTACCTGTCGACGCAGGGCATGGCCATCCTTGGGGGTGAGATAGGTCTGTCCGATGAGCAATTCCACACCATCATGCACGACAACCCCAGGAGACTACTGACCGGGGAGGAGTAGCCAGCATTTCGCGCCGCTCACAACCCTGTCGGGCAGACAGCCCCCACATCAACTTACCGGCGAAAGCTCTATATACGACCCCCTCTCGTCTTACCGGGGTAACCCGGTACCAACGGTGGGGAACGGAGGTGGGTGCGCCCGACATATTCAACCGCCATCCGACATGCAAAGCCTCAGACCCGCCTCCGGCCTCGCGGAAACCGGGGTCGCGTCTCTCCCAGCGCTGTCCGGCGGCGTCAGACGCGCCCCGCCTACCCTACTCCCTGTGCCACCAGTATGTAGTGCTGGAGGCGTTCAGGTTGTCCCCTTGCTTCAACCGGTCCCACACTTCCACTACCTCGGAAATGGATAATGCCCGTTGTTGGCCCTGGACGCGATAGTAGTTCGGCCCGGCGGTCACCCTCGACGCCTGGCTCATGCCCATCACCCGACCGTCAAGGCCCACCACCGGACCGCCGGAGTCTCCCGGATCGAAGGTTGCATCGGTCTCGAAAGCCGCCAGATCACCCCCGTCGAGACTGTAGGCGGTGGTCACGACACCGACCCTCACGTTCGGAAATCCCGTGGGAGGATTGGAGGAATAGCCCAGGCTCATGACAGGCTTGGCGGTCTGGCGTGTAAACACGCCCGACGCGACCGGCAGCCCGGGAAGGTCTATGTCCACGACTATCGCCGCGAGGTCCCGGTAACGGTCCGTTCCCCGGACGTAACCCGTCACCAAGGTCGAATTGTTGTCCTCGTCCAAATACCGGATATCGACCGCCGACATCCCCCGTACCACGTGTTCGGCAGTCAGGAGCCATCCCGGTTCATAGACCCATGCTGTGCCGACGCCGGTCGGAGTGGCCAGTCGCACCACGGACTTACGTAGGTTCGAGTAGACGTCGCCCCATGAGGGAGCCGGCGTTGCGGTAGCCGTCAACACGAAGTTGAACGGTGTCGATGTCGGCTGGGGAGTAGGAGTGGGCTGAGGGGTCGGCGCGGGTTGGGGTGAGGCAGTAGGCTGAGGTGTGGCGGTTGGTGGAAACGGGACAGGGACCGGAGTCGGCTGCGGAGTGGGCCAGGGCTGCGGCGTTGCCGTCGGCTGAGGCGTGGGCACCGTTCCTGGCGATGGTATTGGCTGTGGCGTGGCCGTCGGTTGGGGTGTGGCGGTTGGCTGTGGAGTAGGCGCAGGGAGTAGCCGGACCGGCGTTGGCGTGGGTAGCGGCGTTGGCGACGGCGGAAGGGTGGGCGTCGGTTGCGGCGTCGCCGTTGGCTGGGGCGTGGGCGGAGGCTGGCTCTCCAACGCCGCCAGGTCGTACCTCAATTGCGTCAACTCAGAATTGAGCCTGCCGATCTCATGCACGGCGGAATTCAGCGCCATCGAAACGAGGATGATCCCAGTCCCCGCGCCGGCCAGGACGACCAGCACGACAGCAGCCAGGAAATATCGTTTCAACCGGGTCGCCTTAGATGGCCGGAGACGTGGTCATTCGATAATACATGCATACACCGTATATTTTATATGACTTTCCTTGAACCCTGCCCTATTCCATTCGGCCAGACGACCAAAAAACCTGCTTGCCGTACCGACGATGCCGGTCTGTCCCATAGGCCGGATCGCGAGCGCCATCGCTTGGGACAGTGGGAAGAAGTGGTGGTTGGCGCATGTATCCACGTCCGAGTTCTAAGCGCAGTCCCTTCGCTCAACGAGGGAGTCCACACTCTCACCTGGTACGTCAAAAGATGGGCCACTGGCTTGATGAAGTCATGCAAGAGATCCCGGCCCTCCGGCCGTTAAAATCGCCTGCGGAAGTGAGTAGTACATGCCCAACCCAAATGAACGAGTGGACCTTGACGAACTTGCCCGTCTAATCGAAACGTTGCAAGGGGTCATCAGGCACCACGGCTGGGCTATCGGCTCTTCTGATGCCCGCACCCGCATGTTGCTCGTCGTCCCATTGCTTAGCGCCCTTGGGTGGGACGCGACGGATTCCGCCATGGTTATTCCCGACTACCGGGTAGGGAACGTTCAGGTTGACTATGCCCTCTTAGGTTCCGGCAATGGGGTCCGCGGGCGCAGGCCAATCGTCTTTATCGATGTCAAGCCTTTGGAAAATGACATCGTAGACGCGGATCGCACCAAAGCGTTAATAGTCGCCAATATGGCTGGCGTCAATTATGTCGGAATCACAAATGGGGACCGTTGGGAATTTCACGATGCGTTTAGTCAGGCCCTCATGGTCGACCAACGCTTTCTGAGGATATCCATTCGGCACCAGGATGCATCTGTCTGCGCCCGAGAACTCCGCGACGCGTTTCTGAGGTTGATCGAGCCATCCGATTGGCCGACCATTGGGCGTCCCAAACTCAGAACTCGAACTTATTATGATGAATTGAATATTGAACCATCGGCTACTTTTGTTGAGATACGAAAAGCCTATTTTCAACGGTTGAAAGAAGTTCATCCTGATGTATCTAAACGAAGCCAGGCAAATCGAGAAACAGCTCGGTTGAATCAAATATATGAAATTTTGTCAAACTCCCAATTGCGGCGAGATTACGATGCCATTACATTTGCCAGCAGCCCTGGCAACTTTGATCGCCAGTCACAAAGACGCAGGCGCCACGCGGAAACGGCTGGTAGCACAAACGATGAAGCACACCGTACGCAATCGAACCGTTCTAGACAAAGAACTGGCCCGGCGAAGTCAAGAAAAACCTCATCGCGGCCAAGTGAGCGATCCCGATCCCCAGATCCCGGAACGACATACCAGCAGCCGGACCCCGCTCAACACCCTTCCAATTGTCCTTGTGAGGCATGTCAGCGTAGCCGCTGGAATGAGTGGAGGAGCGAGGAAGAAATCAGGGCGTCTCCGGAACCGTCGAAAACAGATTCCTCGCAGTCGAGCAAGCGCTCCCGCTCCCGAAAGCGGGGTACGCGCCGCCGGAAGGGAAGGCGGGCGTCTGTCCAAGAGCCGGGGCCACCGACCCAGCAAGCGGGTACTAGCCCTCCGTGGAAAGGACGGCCACCTAAACGGCGGACGGGAAATAGCTCCAGCTTCTGGCGCACTGCAAGATGGCTGATGGCCGTGCTGCTTGTCTCAGCACTTCTAGTCGCGGCTGCCGTTCTTGGCTATCGCTGGTATAGCGAAAGTCCGCAAGGAACACCCATCGCGGCTGAATTTCCGACGCCTTTGCCCACAGCCACGGTATCCCCCGGTATGCAGTCGACTGCCGGAATTCAAGCGAACACCTTAGTGGCAACAGACACACCCACGAAACTGCCCGAGCCCTCACCTCAGCCCCAAAATACTCCTACCTCTTCAGCCACACTTTATCCATCGGACACCGCTACGCCTGGCATCTCCCCCACGTTGACGCCGACGGCATTGCCTCCCGTTACAACGACTCCACTACCCGCTGGGAATCCGCCGCCAGCAGCGTCGGTGACTCCACTCATACCCCCACCCACATATACACCGACTGCAGGCATTACTCCTACACCTTCGCCCACGAACACACCCACCCCGACTCCTACGGCCACGAACACACCAACACCGACACCTACCGCCACGTACACGCCAACGCCGACACCGACGCCTACGGCCACATACACGCCGACACCGTCACCTACCGCCACAAGTACACCCACGCCGACACCTGTACCCCCACCCCCGCTGCGGCACATTGAGGAAAAGCTCTACATGCTCGAACTCATAAACGATGAGCGAGTAAGCGCGGGCCTGAATCCAGTCGTCCTCGGCAACAACGCCGCGGCCCAGCTTCACGCAGAGGCATCGCTCGAGAATTGCTTTTCGTCCCACTGGGGAGTGGATGGCCTGAAGCCATACATGCGTTACAGCCTCGCCGGCGGTTACCAGTCCAACGGAGAAAATGTCAGTGGTTTGGGTTACTGCATCAAAGCGTCTGACGGATACCGCGCAAATAACGGCGCGATGCAGGAGATTCGCCAAGCCATGGATGGCTTCATGGATAGCCCGGGCCACCGGGACAATATCCTCCGCCCGCGGCACAAAAAGATCAACATCGGACTGGCTTGGGACCGATACAACTTCAAAGTGGTACAGCACTTCGAGGGCGACTACGTTGAGTACGACCAACTTCCCGCTATGGACAAGGGCAACCTTCGAATTGCAGGAACGTTGAAGAACGGTGCGCAGTTCGACAACAGCCTCTACTCTGGTGTGCAGGTCTACTACGACCAACCGCCGCAGACGCTATCCAGGGGACAGGTGGGGCGCACCTATTGCTATGACAATGGGCTCTTGGTCGCCTCGCTGAGACAGCCACTTTCCGGAGGTTGGTTCTATGATGAAGACGAGTTTATTCAGACTCACATGCCTTGTCCGGATCCCTACAACGTCTCCCCGAACGCGCGCGCAGCACAATCGCACAACGAAGCCCATTCAATTTGGCTAGCTGCCTATAGAGAAAGCCTGACACGACAACTACAGACGATCACCGTGCCATGGATAACCGCGCAGAAATGGGCCGACAACGGCAAGGAATTCTCCATCGAGGCCGACTTGTCTAACGTGTTAGCTAAGCATGGCGACGGAGTGTATTCGATAGTGATTTGGGGCGGCATACACGGCGAGGACGCCGTCATTTCGGAGTTTTCGATATTTCACGGTGTAACCCCACCGGACACGTACAACGTCGACGAGTTTGAGGGTGGGTGATAGTTCCGCGCCGGGCGGCTCGTCAGCCCGTGGCCGTACTCACCTAGCACCACCCTCAAAACCGTCGAGTATGTCGTCCGGCAACGGATCGAAAAACGCGTCCGTCACCTCGGCCAGGCCCCTGCCCAGCCCAACGGGGCGCGGTTCGTCTTGGCGGCCGGAGATCGGCTACCGGGCGGTCCCGCCGGCACAGGATGATCCGGTCGCCAGACTTCAAACCGGCGATGTGCCTGGACAGGTGAGTCTTCGCTTCTTGCATATTCAAAACTATCGTGGTCATGGTCATTATTTGAAGCAGATACTCAGTTTGTTCGGTCAAGGGTACTTGGGCCTCCCTGTCACTCGGCATTTGGTGGTAATTGGCACGTTCTCGACAGTCTTTCGTGTGACAGAATAGACGTACGGCAATAATTTGACGTACAATTGATCCCGTACATAGTTGTCCGCACGGGGAGAGAACATGGCGAGGCTTGACGTACGATTGGACGCCGAACGGCGGCGGCGGCTGGAGGAGGTCGTCGAGGAGAGAGGCGTGCCCATCTCGGAGGTGGTGCGCGGAATGATTGACGACGCGTACGAAAGCACCATGCGGGAGCGTCGCAGAATTGCCGCGGAGCGGTTATTCGCGTTAGAGGTCGAAGACCCTCCGGACCCGGACACGCTGTCCCGCGAGCTTGAGGAAACGTATGAGCCAGGTGGCATTCATTGACTCCAACGTCCCCATCTACGCCTCCGGCAGGCCACATCGGTACAAAAAGCCGTGCTTCCAGGTTGTGATGATGGTGGTCGAGAGCCCCAGTTCGTTCGTGACAAGCGCCGAGGTACTTCAGGAACTTTTACACCGCTACATTGCGTCTAGACGGTGGACCCTCGGCAGAGCAGTCCTTCAGGGATTCGCGGAGGTGATGCGCGACCGGATCGAACCGGTCTATGAGCAAGATATCCGCTTAGCGGCGGATTTGGCAGAAGGTCAGTCGGGGGTCAGCGCACGCGGCCTTGTCCACGCTGCGGTGATGAAACGTCTGGGCACTAACTTGATCATCTCCGCGGACACCGGCTTTGACCATCTGTCCGGCCTCACACGCTTGGACCCGGTTGATGTTGGGCGGTGGGGTGATTCCGTACTCGCGCGCGATACCAGTTAGCCCATCGCGTCTCGAATTCCACGTCTACAATCACCCTCCGCTGCCCCGCCCCCTGCTCACCTCATCCAGGAACGCTATCGAACGGATCGAGTGGTCCAGCACGTAGCGCATGTGTGCGCGCAGGATGCGGGACGTCTGGCGTGACACCTCATCGTTGATCTGCAATCGCTCGGCGGTCTCCCACTCGGCGGCGTGCAGGAACCGCAGCAGCTTTATGGCGCCCTCGCTTGCGGGTAGAAGGACGTCGCTGCCGCCGGCCTTGCAGTCGGGGCAGACGATACCGCCGCGTTCCGACGAAAAGACATGGTCCCCCTGCACAAGCTCACCCCCGCAGTCGACACACGCGTATAGCTCCGGCATGAAGCCTGAAATCGACAGCAGCCGCAGTTCGAACCAGCGGGGCAGCCACTGCGCCCTCTCCGTCGATTGCAGGTAGCCGAGCGCAGTAACCAGCAGATCGAACAACTGGCGGTTTGATCCACCCTCTACACTGAAGCGTTCAGCCAGTTCCGCCACGTACGAGCCCGTCGTGGCCCTGACGAGGTCTTGTCGCAGCGAAATGAAACCCGAGACCGTCTCGGCCTGCGACACCTGGTCCAGGGTCCGGCCTGTCCGCATCGACAACGCCACGTGCCGCAGCAAGTCGATGTGGCCGCCCAGTCTTGAACCCGGCTTGCGCGCGCTCCTCGCTACCGCCCGGATGATGCCGTGGTCCGGCGTGATGATCCACAACAGCCGGTCCGCCTCGCCGATGTCCCGTTGGCGGACCACCACGCCTTCCGTGGAATACGTACGTGAGCGTGTAGTCACAGCGGTCTGCCCCGGTCCGACGAGACGTAGATCCCCGCTTTCAGAGACCTTTCAAAACCTCCCTCTCCCGTGGGAGAGGGTTGGGGTGAGGGCAAAAGGCAGTTCCGCGGAGACCCCGGATTCGCGACATTCCCCGGCAAAAGGGTGGTTACGCAAAGGTCTCTTATCACGGGAACGACGAGAACTGAGCCCGATCCTCGACCGCTAGGCCGGTTCCTGCGGAGTCGCTCCATCAAGCTGCGTGCGCGCTTCCAGCGCGTGCGCGAGTGTGGCGTCGTCTGCGTATTCAAGGTCGGCCCCCGACGGCAGCCCGCGTGCAAGTCGCGTGACCCTGACTCCGAGCGGACCGATCAGCCGTTGCAGGTACATCGCCGTCGCTTCGCCCTCGAGGTTGGGATTGGTCGCCAGGATCACCTCTCGCACCTGCCCTTCCCTAAGCCTTTCGAGCAGTTCGCGGACCTTCAGATCCTCCGGTCCCACGCCATTCACCGGAGAGATTACGCCGTGCAGCACGTGGTACATGCCTCTGAATACGTGGGTGCGTTCTATCGCAACGACGTCGAGCGGCTCCTCGACTACGCAAATGCGAGTACGGTCGCGGGCCAGGTCGGCGCAAACTGCGCATTCGGTCTTTTCACCGATGTTGGCGCAGGTTTCACAGAGAACGATCCGGTCCTTGACTGAAATGATCGCCTCCGCCAGCTCCTCGGCCTCCTTCCGCGGCATGCGTATCAGGAAGTAGGTGAGCCGTTGGGCACCCTTGGGGCCAACACCTGGTAGCCGGTGGAAGGCGTCGATGAGCCGCGCCACCGGCGGCGCGGTCGAGGGCGCGATGCCGGAGGTAGTCATGTTCAGGTGAGACCGGGGATGTTGAGGCCGCCCGTTATGGCGCTCATCTTGGAGGCTGCGTTCGCCTGGGCAGATTCAAGAGCCTCATTGACGGCCGCGGTGACCAGGTCTTCGAGAAGCTCAACGTCCTCGGGATCGACCGCGTCCGGCGATATCTCGATAGACTCCACCCGGTTCCCGCCGATCACCACCGCCTTCACCGCGCCTCCACCTGCGGACGCCTCCGTCCGGGCTTCTGCCAATTCTTCCTGAATTTTTTCGAGCCGCGCCTGCATCTGGCGGGCCTGTCTCATCATGTTGCGGTTCACGAGGTCCACCCCCACTGGACATTCGGCTGCGCAGAATCATGCACGCGAGCGTTGAGTCTGCTGCTCCGCCGGAGATTGTCCCCTATCCTAACCCGCGCCGGGGATGCGCGCAGTCGACATCCCAAGTGCGTGTAGTCCGCTTATCGGGATGGCGTCGATGCAGGTGCGCGTGATCGTCTACTCAGACTCGACGATCTGCGCTCCCATCGACAATGCTGCGCGCACGAGGGGGCTGGACTCAGCAGAGGGAGCGGCCTGGCTCGCCGGTCGAGGCGCGCCGTTGTCACCGACCCGGACAATCAGTTCACTTCCGTACGCGTCCTTTACCGCGTTATCCAGCGCCGCCTTGGCCCTCGGGTCCTGTAGTTCCTCCACGAAGTTCTCGCGCAGAGACTTGCTCTTGAAATTCAGGTGTAATTCTCCGCCGGATGGGTCACCCACCTCGGCATTCCTGAGCAGCGCCCCTATCACGTACTTGCGGAACTTGGTGCGGCGCAACGCGTACTGCACCTGCCCCCAGCGTTGCTGGGCGGGCGTCATTTCGCGCCGTGGCGGCGGTGGTCCCGACTCTTCACGAACGGGGCGCGGCGCAGACCGGGCGGGCCCTCGCGGCGGGGCAGCCCCACGCGGCGGGGCGGGTCCACGACGAGGCGGCGGGCCTGCGGGCCGAGATGGGGCGGGACGGCTTGCCGGGGGAGCGGCAGCAGCTGGCGCGGGCCGTGCAGCCGGCTGCGGCGTGGCGGCCGGTGGCGTAACGGCCTTGAGGGCAGCCAGTTCGAGCGACAGCGGAGATGACGAACCGCCTCTCATCTGGGCCTGACCCAGCGCGGACAGTACGTGCAGCAGGTGGTCAACCGACGCCGACTGGCCGCTGCTGCGCATGGCCTCCAGCACCTCGGAAGGCTGGTCATGCGCGTCTTGGACCCCGGCCTTAATCAGGAGACCGGCGCGCAGCGCTTCGACCGTCCCGTTACGTAGAGCCTGCAGGTCGGAGCCTTTTGAGGCCTGCGCGTTGATCACATTCAGGGCCTTTGCCGCGTCCTTTTCCAGCAACGCCGTCGCCAGTTCCAGCGATGCGCTGCTGTCACCCAGTCCGAGCAGTTCGCGGGCGTCCGACTCGGTGATGGTAATCTCGCCTTCCATCTGCCTGGCGGCCGCGGCCGACACGGCAAGCTGTTCCAGGATATTCTCGGCGTCCCTCAAGCTGCCCCACGCCGCTCGGGCGATCATGTACAGCACGGTCGGGTCGCATTCGATCTCTTCCGCTCCGCAAACCTCGGCGAGGCGGTCCACCACGTCGTCGTTGCTGAGCCGTCGGAAGTCGAAACGCTGGCACCGGCTTATGATCGTCAGCGGGATCGTGTGAACGTCGGTGGTGGCCAGCACCAGGACCGTCCTCGGCGGCGGTTCTTCCAGAGTCTTCAACAGGGCGTTGAAGGCCGGCAGGGTCATCATGTGGACTTCGTCGATGATGTACACCTTCCACCGGCCGGCTGTCGGCTCGAAGCGCACGTTGTCCCGAAGATTTCGGACGTCGTTTATGCCCCTGTTCGAGGCGGCGTCGATCTCGATCAGGTCCAGCATCCTGTCCTGGTTGACGGCTATGCAGTTTTCGCAGGCGTCGTCGGGCTCGCCTTCAGAAGGGTTGAGGCAATTCAGGGCCTTCGCCAGGATGCGGGCGGAAGACGTCTTGCCGACGCCGCGCGGGCCGGTGAAGAGATAGGCGTGGGCCACGCGACCGGTCGCGACGGCGCGGCGGAGCGTGCGGGTCACGTGGTCTTGTCCCGACACCTCGCCGAAACGTTGCGGCCGCCATTTTCTATAGAAGACTTGCGTGGACTGGGTCATACAGGATTGTCCGCGACGGGAATTGGCTGAAATACCTCTCGAAGTATTGCGTCGGTTATGCCGAACATCTCCCTTTCTTCGTCTGGCTCGGCATGATCGTAACCCAGCAGGTGGAGCACTCCGTGGGCGGTGAGCATGGCGATCTCCCGGCCCTCCGAATGACCGGCCGCGGCGGCCTGCCGTCGCGCCTGCGGTATCGAAATGGCTATGTCGCCCAAAGTTGCGGCATCTCCCTCGTCACCAGGAAACCCTGAGCCTGAGCCAAAAGCCAGGACATCGGTCACCTTGTCCTCATCGGCGAACCGGCGATTCAGGTCGCGCAATGTGTCGTCACCCGTGAGCAGGACCGTAACGCCGGATGCGTCTAACGGCAGTCCCGTGACAGCGCCGTCGCGGCGCGGCTGGCGCATCGCGAAACCGGCCGTCCGCCGTACCAGGTCCACCAGCGGACCGTCCGCCGGACCGGCCTCGACGATTACCTCTACGAGTTGGTCTGGACGCACCGCAAAAGGCCTTCCCGGAGTCGGCTCATCCTAGCACAGGGATGCCTCAAAACCTCAGCCCCGCGCGGCAGACCCGGCCTCTTCCCGCAACACCCTCAGCCGGCTGTACAACGGCCCGTATCGCGCGTCCACGTCGAGCAGGTCGCTGGCGATTACGGCCGCATTAGACAGACCGGTCCTGATCTCAGCGGCCCCATGGGCGCCGATCTCCACATAGGTGCGAACGTCGTACAACGCCGGTATCAGTTCATCCCGCAGCCTGTCAGCCACCCACCTGCCCGCCGGAGGTGCGGCGAGTTCTTCGGCCAGCCGCACCGCCTCATCCAAAAGTTCCACAATCGTCGGCGATTCCGCCAGGTCATCCTCGTACATACCAGCCAGAATCATACGCCCGCCGGCGCGCTTTCCGCGGTCAAACGCGGGTGGGGGGGCAGTAACGGGCGATGGGCGGGGTCCGGCGATGACGGGGGCCTGATCGCGCCTGCTACTTCACCCAGTCGAGGTCGAAGGCAAGTTCCATCGGCGCCCACCAATCGTCCTGGCCGGCTTCGGGCACCTTTTGTTGCAGCGGCCGCATAAGTTCGTCCCACTCCATCGCCCGCGGGAACCGGCGGTATTCCTGCAGATCACGACCCGGTTCGAAGTCGTCTTTCGCCTCCATGTACATGTACATGTGATTGCCGATGATGAAGATCCTCATGGCCGTGATTCCGACCTCGCCAAGGGCCTCCTTCACTTCCGGCCAGACGTTCCGATGGTACTCCTTGTACTCCTCGATGATCTTCGGATCATTCTTGAGATCGAGCGCTGCTCCAAATGCCTTCATTGTTTGTTCGACCGCCTTTCATGGTTCCGTGTCGTTGAGTGGAGTTGTGACCTGCAGAACGTCGCCAGGCCATTGGTCAGGTCAGACTCCCGCGGCTTGCCCCATCCTAACCGTCCTGCAACGACCGTAATAGAGTATCTTCACGTAACCGGTCGAACGTTGAAGATGATCGGCGGGCAAGGAGCCCAAATGACGTCGTACTACTGCAAGGCAATAAGTCTCCGGGTCCGAACGAATATCGATCCAGTTAGATAGGCAAGGAGCCAAAAAATGAAGAGAGTTGGATTTATGTTGAAGGTCAAGGAAGAAGTGATCCCCGAGTACAAGGAGTGGCACACGAAAGTCTGGCCAGACCTGCTCGATGCCCTGCGGCGGCACGGATGGAGAAACTACTCCCTGTACATGCGCCCTGACGGCCTGATGTTCGGCTACGTGGAGGTGGATGAGTCCTTCCAGGCCGCTCTTGACGGTATAGCCGGGGAGGAAGTCAACCTGAAGTGGCAGGCAATGATGGCCCCCTACTTCGAAATCCCGGAGGGCGCTCGACCCGATCAGAGCATGGTCGAACTGGAAGAGGTCTTCCACACCGACTAACCCGTCGGCGTTATCCAAAGTAATGCGGTAAGCCCTTGAAGGTCCCGCGATCGACCGCGCGAGAACTGTGCGCGGCGACAGCGCGGGTCTGGTCGAATACCGAACCGGCAGTAAAGGTGGTCAGCCAAGACTATGAAGATCATTCACCCTTATCACTCGGGTTTCGTGGTCAGCGACATGCAGAGGTCCATCGACTTCTACACCAACGTGCTGGGCATGCGCGTGGAGCGCGAGCCGACCGAGGTGTCAACCAAATGGCTGGCGGAAGTCGTTGGATACGAAGAGGTGACGATGGTCCTGGCCATGGTGGGCGTAGGCAGCGGCACGTCCATCGAGTTGCTCCAGTACAAGAAACCCAACGGTGGGTTCAGGGAGCACATGGATGACCGAAACCGGGTCGGCGCGGCGCACTGCGGCATGCTCGTCGACAGCGTGCTCGAATGGTACGAACACCTGAAGGCGAACGGCGTCAGGGTCACCGGTCCGCCCACCCTGCGAGACGTCGGATACCCCTGGGGCAGGTACGCGGTGTACTTCCAGGACCCGGACGGCAACTGGCTCGAGTTCGCCGAACGTCATCCCAAGCCGGGAGGCTCGACTGAGTTCTAGGAAGGTCCAGCCCAAGACTGGATTCGCCGCGACCCTCGTCGGCACACGCCGAAGGGCGCGGCCATTGTCACCCCACCGGATGTGACCGCGTGCTAGACCGACTTCGAAAACTAGTTGCGAAAGCCCTGGCGCGCCCGGTCGACATCTCCCCGTCCGAGGACGCAATGCGCCACTATCGGCGCGGCGCGGCCGCCTCCGAAGGTGGTCGCCTCGAAGACGCCGTCCGGGATTTCACGGCGGCCATTCGCGCCGCGGGCGTGGACAGCCACATGAACCACCACCGCGGCCGGGCCCTCGCGGAACTCGACCGGCACGAGGAGGCGATTCTCGACTACGACGCGGCCGTGCGCGCAAACCCGCGCTACCCCGACACATACCTAGACCGGGGCAATGCGCATCACGCGCTCGGACACCGAGAATCGGCCCTCAAAGACTACTCGGAGGCCATAAGGCTGCGTCCGGACTTCGCTGAGGCGTACGCAAACCGAGCCGTCGTCTACGTCGAACTGGCCGATACCGCTGCCGCGGACGCAGACGCCGCGCGAGCGCGGGAACTCGGCATAGACCTGTCGCGGCTTGAAGAACTGATGCGTGACGCGAAAGCGACCCGCCGTAGGGGATGAGTGTTTGCGTAAAGCAAAAGTGTGAGGGTAACGGGTCCCCATTCTATATTCGCGGGGTATTACGGCGGCGCGGAACGCCGGCCTTAGGACCAGGCGCGGGTGGACGTGGGGGGATGACTAGGGGGATGACGCCGCGGTCGGGCCCTGTTCGCACGTGAATGCCGCCAACATGACCTCAAAGACGGCGTTTGGATCGTCCTGCCCGTCCACAAGCGTAGTCAGCATGGCCTCCGCTCCACCGAGTTGCTCGGCAAGGCATCGCAGGGCCGATGGCTGAGGCAATTCGTTTTCACCGCCCAGCGCCAGCACGGCCGCCTCCTCGTCGGAGAGGCACAACTGCATGGTGAGCGCGCCGATGATGATTTCCAGCGGGTTATCCGGCTGCTCTCCGAGCCCGAGCACTGACGGGGTCGCCGCAACTGCCTCTTTTAC
Organism: Dehalococcoidia bacterium; assembly: GCA_034421215.1. Taxonomy (GTDB): domain Bacteria; phylum Chloroflexota; class Dehalococcoidia; order Lucifugimonadales; family Lucifugimonadaceae. Next base: position 47,837 of record DAOUKO010000036.1, on the reverse strand, counting down.
GCAGCTGCGCGTCTCTGCATCCAGCCCTCCGGCTTCGCTGGACAGAAACGCCACGCTCAAGCCGATTGCGTTTTCACCGGACAGGCACTCGGTCGGAAGCTGCCCGACATTCTGAGGCAACGCGCTCAACGGCACGTCGAGCACCACGTCGAATGCTTCCGCCCCGACCATGTCCTGCATGCAGCGCACTTCATCATCCGAGAGCGCCCCGATGACGTCGCGCAACGTGGTGTCTTCCGTGATTTCAAGCTCATCAACTGAGATTGGCGTGCGAGCGGGGACGGGGATCATTGTGGGCACAGCCGTAGTGGCGGTGGCCGTGGGCGCGGCGATGGCGGGGGTGGCAGTCGGCGCGGCCATGGTCGGAGTGGCTGTGGGCGCGGCCATGGTGGCGGTAGCGGTTGGCGCAGCCATTGTTGGAGTAGCAGCGGGAGTTGTCGCCTCCGGCGGGGCCGGGGTGGTCACGGACGGCGGAGCAGGGTCCTCATCGGGGCTGCAGGCGGCGACTGTCACCGCTATTGCGATGGCGACCACGAACGTCGCGATTTGCCGCGCTGAGGACCTGCTCACCACTGCAGAACTCCCCTTCTCGAGCCGCCCAGACGCTCCTTCCATTACTGTGAATCGGAATCTGTCGCCAGGACGCGGAGACCGGAGGATTCGTTGTCATAGCCGCCTCCGGCGGCAGCCAGGGTGATCCGGTGCCATGCATTCACACTGTTGTCATCCGCGGCGACGTTGACCGTGAGGGTCTGATCCGTGTTCCAGTTGGCGGTCGTGAAGGTTATCGTCGCTGGGCTAAACGTCACGTTGCTGGTCGGATATGCCGAAGATGTAACGGTGACATCGTCGGTTGGCGCTGACGAGAGCTTGATCTTTACGGTCCCGTTGCTGCCTTCCGCAAACTTGAGTTCGGACTTGCTCAACACGAGATTCGTTGTGTCCGCGGCGGCATCCGCCACCGTGGAGTTATTCGTAACGGACTCCCCGGAGAATCGCGCCAGCGTGTTGCCCGCCGCGTCCCTGAAAAGTCCCTGAGCGTCCGATGCGAAGTTGTTGTTGTAATTGACCTTGACGTCCTGACCTTTCGTAATTGAGGTACCCAGGCTCAGGACAATCGTGTCGCCATTAAGGCTGGCTCCGGTCTCCTCGGTGAACTCGTCACCGTCGATGACGACGTCCAGCACAGCCCTGTAGAAGAGATCAAGGGTAAGGTCGAAGAGGCTGCTAAGTGTTGAAAGCAGCGATGGCACCACAAGGTTCTCGCTGAAAGTCAAAGTCACTTCACTGCCGTTTTCGGACGTCTCGGCGCTGCTGAACGTGGGAGGGACCGCGTCGACCAGCTGCACGCCATCTGCGGCAACCGCATTGTGCGTAGTGGTTGCTACCAGGCCGGAGTTGGCCGCCACCCTGCCGGAAAATGCATTCGCTGCGATCTCGATGCCGTCGTCATCGTAGTCGTTGTGGGAGACGATGTATGAGAAGTACATCAGGTCCCCGTTGGACCGGCTGAAAGGAGCGTCGGCGGTCCCGCTGTCCAGTGTGAGCTCAACGCTTGGCTGATCCGTGTGGTCCACACGCAGGTTGTACGTGTTGAAGGTGACAAGAACTTCGATCCTGTCGCCGTCCTTGTAGTATTCGCCGGTCGGCTCTGAATTGAAGGAAACGCTCTGGATCTCGGGCTGGATTCCGACCTTGTGGTCAGGATCGTCCGGCAACGCGTCATGTTCCAGGTAGGCGGGATTCCCGTTCTCGTCTTCTATTGCGCCACCATTCGTGCGGAGCGCATTCTGAGGGATGGAAACTCCATCGGTATCGGCCAGGCTGCCCGACATCCACACATTGAATTCGACCACATTACCCAAGACTTCGTCGCCGAACCCGCTGACTTCAGCGCCTCCGACATCCACGACGATCCACACTCCATGGACCGCCTCGATGTCCTTGTCGAAGTCGACGGTCACGGTGAGATACTCATCGGAGTACACGCCATCGGCCCCGGGGTCTGACAAAATCGTGAGGCCCAAAATGCGGGCCGAATCGTCATTCTGCACGGGCACGGGGCCAACTTCGTTGCTGGTGGTGACCTCGTCATGACTCAGATCGATGTCGGTTCCGGATGAGTCCTGGATCGTGCCGCCGTTCAGGCTGAGGGAATTCGCCGGGATGCTGAAACCGTCATCGTCAACATCGCCATCTTCAACCGTGTACTTGAACGTGAGGTTCGATGAGAAAGTGTTGTTGAGCGCAGCGGTCTTCGTTTCGCCACCGATGTCCAGGGAGATTTGCGGCGAACCCGTAACGGTAATATCACCGGTGAATCTGACGGCGACTTGTATTACATCGTCGGGCCCGTAGCCATACCACTTGCCATCCGAGAAAACGGAGACTTCCGCCACTGTGACCGCATCGTTGCCGTCACTCTGCGCCGAGACTGCGGGGACCGCGAGCGCGGCAATAGCCACAGCAACGATCAGGGCGACAACCAGGAGCCTTTCCGGTAGCCGCGTGATTCCCCGGAACGTTCTCAGTGATGACATGCTCTCGCTCCTCCATGTTTGACCGGTCTTGGGTCTGTCGGTTGAGGGACGGGTTATTCAGGCCGCGCCCGAGGCTTAAGGCGGCCAGGGCGAGCCAAGTTGTAATCGTACAAGCAGAAATATAAGTAGTACGTAAAGAAGCAGATTAATACGGCCCAGTTATTGTGAAGTTTATATAAAGTACCGCAATTGCTCAGATCTGCTTTTGTCAAGCCGGTGCGGCGCGGCGGCTTCGGACGCCGGGCGCGACGAGGACGCGGTGAGGGAGTTGATTGCGGCTATCAGGCTGCGTCCGGACTTCGCAGAGGCGTACGCCAACCGGGCCGGCGTCTACATTGAGCTGGCCGATGTCGCTGTTGCGGAAGCCGACGCGGCGCGAGCGCGGTACCTCGGAATTGACCGGGCGCGGCTTGAAGAGTTAATACGGGACGCGAAAGGGACCCGGCGGCGCGGGTTGCCTCCCGCCAAAGGTCAGGCGTGGACCGCTTCGCCGTCCACGGCGAGCCCTGCCTCTTTCAGCGCCTCGCTCAGCGTCGGGTGTGCGTGCGTCAACGCCCCCAACTCCAGGTTCGTGCCCTCCAGCAACCTCAGCATCCCCACCTCGCCCACAAGTTCCGTCACGTCCGGCCCGATCATGTGCGTCCCCACCACTTCGCCTGTCTCGGCGTCGGCAATCACCTTTACAAACCCCTCGTAGTCGCCAATCGCAATCGCCTTGCCCGCTCCCCTGAATGGGAACCTGCCGATCTTCATCTCGATACCCTGGGCCTCTGCCTCGTCCTCGGTGAGACCTATGCTGGCGATCTGCGGAACGCAATACGTGCAGCGGGGCATGTCTGCGTAGTCGCCGATCTCCATGGGCGAGTGGCCGGCGATCGTCTCGGCCGCAATAACGCCCTGTGTGAACGCCACGTGGGCAAGCGGTAGTTTGCCGGTGACGTCCCCGACCGCGTACACGCCGGTTACATTCGTGCGCATCCGCCCGTCTACCTGGATGAAACCGTTGTCTGTCGCCACGCCCTGCTCTTCGAGGCCCATGCCATCAGAATTAGGCTGGACCCCTACGCCGAGGAGGACTTTGTCGCACTCGAACGTCAGGTCCTCGCGTCCCGACTCGTAGTTGATCACGGGGCGCAGTCCGGAAGTATCGACTCCAGTGACCATGACGCCCGTCGCGAACTTGATGCCCTGCTTTTTGAACGCCCTCTCGAGTTCGACAGAGATGTCCACATCCTCCTTGGGAACGAGGTGAGGCAGGACTTCGAACAACATGACTTCGACGCCGTACGCGTTGAAGTAGTAGGCAAATTCCACCCCGATGGCGCTGGCGCCCACGATGCCGACGGCGGCCGGTTTGTCCCGCAGTTCCAGGGCCTCCCTGCTGGTAATGACCGTCTTGCCGTCTATCTCCAGGTTCGGCAGTCCGCGCGGCCGCGCGCCGGTCGCGATCAGGATGTTGTTGGCGGTCAGAGTGGGTCCGCCCTCGATCTCTACAAGAGTCGAACTCCTGAGCGTACCCTTGCCCCTGAAAACAGCGACGTTGTTCTTTCGCAGCAGGAATGCGATGCCCCGCGTGAGAGTGGCCGACACCCGGCGGCTCCGGTCGACCGCCTTGCCCATGTCGGCGCGGAAATTGTCGAACGAAAGGCCCCAGTCGCCGGCGTTCTTCAACTGGCTGACCAGCTCGGCATTTTTGAGAAGAGACTTTGATGGAATGCAACCCCAGTTAAGGCAAACCCCGCCGAGCCCACCGATGCCGGTGCCGTCGTCCTTCTCAACCACGGCTGTTCGGAGGCCGAGTTGCGCGGCTCTTATGGCGGCGTGGTATCCGCCGGGTCCGGCGCCAATGACGACTAGGTCGAAGCTGGTGTCTGCCATGGAGTTGTCCTCTGGAAGTGAGTGGGGTTATTTACCCATGAATTATAGGGTCGCCGGCCTCTTCGGCCGATCACCTGTAAATACACGTTTCGGCCGGTTGTCCGGCCACATTCGGAGCCGGTAACGGACCCGGGACGTGTGGTCGCGAATGGACAGCCGGGTACCCGGACTGCACCCTCGGCCTGGGGGTTTTACAATCGGGGCCGTAATACGAACGGAAGGGTCCCACATGACGATCAACACACTTTGTGACGTACTCGGGTCGGCAAACCACGCCGATGCTGCGGTGGACATACCTGGCGGGCCGAAGGTCAACTACGCATGGCTCGGCGACGAGGTCGAGAGGGTTGCGGGGCGACTGGCTGCGGCCGGGGCGTCGCCGGGGAAAACGGTCTCGATCATCCTGCCGAACGGCCTGGAATTCGTCGTCGTGTTCCTCGCCGTCACCCGTTGCGGAGCAGTTGCGGCTCCCCTCAATCCCGCCTACACCGTCGACGAATTCAAGTTCTACATGGAGGACGCCTCCTCCGGGCTCGCCATTCTCCCGGCGGGCGATCATCAAGCTCGCCAGGCGGCATCGCAACTCGGCGTGCCATGCGTCGACGCATCGTTAGACGGCGCTCAACTGGAGTTGATGAGAAACGGCCAGGCGCTGACCGCATCGGTCGAACCCACCTCGCCGTCGCCCGACGACACCGCCCTGTTCCTCCACACGTCGGGCACCACGAGCAGGCCCAAAGGTGTGCCGCTCACGCATGCGAACCTCGTCTCGTCGCTGGCCAACATCAGCAACACGTACGGACTGACGCCCGAAGACTCGTCGCTGATCGTCATGCCGCTATTTCACGTTCACGGTTTGCTCGGGGCGACTCTCAGCACTCTCTACTCCGGCGGCACGGTGGTGGTCCCGCCAAGGTTTTCGGCGAGCAGTTTCTGGGCCGACCAGGAAGCGTCAGGCGCCACGTGGTACTCCGCCGTCCCAACCATCCACCAGATCTTGCTCCAGCGAGCCGATGCCGACGGGGCGCCACGCGGCTCGTTCCGGTTCATCCGCTCGTGTTCCTCAGCCCTGGCGCCCGCCGTCTTCGCACAACTGGAAGACCGATTCGAAGCGCCCGTGCTCGAGGCGTACGGGATGACGGAAGCGGCCCACCAGATGTCCTCGAACCCGCTACCGCCTGGCCGTAGAGAGCCCGGGACCGTCGGGCCTGGCACGGGCGTAGACATTGCCATCATGGACATGGAACGCCCGGGTGAACTCCTCGGCGAAGACCAACGGGGCGAGGTGGTGATCAGGGGCCCTAACGTGATGCACGGGTACAGGAACAACCCCGACGCTAACGCCGACGCCTTCGCCAACGGCTGGTTCAGGACAGGCGACCAGGGGATGCTCGACCAGACTGGCTATCTCACCCTCACCGGCCGCATCAAGGAGTTGATCAACAGAGGCGGAGAGAAGATATCGCCGCTCGAAGTGGACGCCGTGCTCCTCCAGCATCCCTTGGTGGCAGAGGCGGTGTGCTTCGCCGTGCCCGACGAGAAGTACGGCGAGTGCGTCCAGGCCGCAGTCGTCCTCGACGCCGAGTGCGACTCAGACGACATCATCGCTCATTGCCGCGACAGCCTAGCCGGCTTCAAGGTCCCCGACCGCATCTACGTTGCAGACAGCCTCCCGCGCACAGCCACCGGAAAGATCCAGCGCCGCCACGTGGCGGCTGCGTTTGTGGAGTGATTCAAAATGGGACCACATAAAGGGCCATGATGCCCAGCCCAACCAGGCTCACCGGGTAGGTACACCCCTAACCCACCTTCAGCGCCGACAGCATCACCGTCGCTAGCCCCAGGTACAGCGCGATGCCGGATACGTCGGTGAGCGTCGTGACGAACACGGCTGATGACGTTGCGGGGTCTATTCGCACGGCCCGAAGTATCAGGGGCACGAGCACGCCGCCGAGGGCCGCCACCAGCATGTTGAGCAATAGCGCGCCGGCAACCACCAGCGCCAGGTAAGAATCGCCGCGCCACAACCAGACGATGCCGACCAAAATGGCGCCGACCACGAGACCCTGGCCGACGGCCAATGCCGTTTCCATGATCAGTACGCCTCGGGCTTCGGACGTTGGGAATTCGCCCAGGGCTATCGAACGGACGATGATCGTGAGGGTCTGAGTGCCGGCTATCCCGGCCTGTCCCATCACGACCGGCAGGAATACGGCGAGGATCGTCAGGCTGTCGAGGGTCGACTGGAACAGGCTCAGCACCCATCCCGCCAGCAACACCGTCCCCAGGTTGATGGTCAGCCACGGCAAACGACCGCGCACCGACGCAAGAAATCGGCCTGTCTCTCGCCCACCAAGCCTGACACCCACCATGCGGAACATGTCCTCGGTGGCCTCTTCGCTGGCGACCTGCACGAGGTCCTCGATGGCGATGGCCCCTTTGAGCCTGCCAACATGGTCTACGACGGGAATACTGCGAAGCTCGTAGCGCGCCATTAACCTCGCGGCCTCCTCCTGGTCGGTGCCCGTTTCCACAGAGATGACGTCCGCCGCCATGACGTCGTTCACGGTCGCGCCGGGCTGGGCGAAAACCAGTTCCGGTAGATCGAGATAGCCGACGAGTACATTGTCCTCATCCACGGCGAATAGCTGTCGGAGTTCACCGGCGTCCAGCCCCGAGTAGCGGAGCACGTTGATGGCGTGGGCGGCCGGCCAGGAATCGCGAAGCGCCACGACGCGAGGGGACATTAGACCGCCCGCCTCGTCGTCCTGGTACAACAGCAGGTCGCCAATGGCCCTGCGGGAGGTCATCCGGACCAGGACTGGACCTGTCTCTTCCCAGTCGAGCCTTCGCAGCACGTCGGCGGCCACGTCCGGCGGACACAGGTCGAGCATGGCGGCCATTCGTTCCGGGCCGACGTGTCCTATGACTTCGGCCGCATCGGACGGCGCCATATGGGCGAACGCCTCGGCGGTCATCTCGTCGCTCGCCGCCGCCAACAACACGCCGCGCAAATCCGACTCCAGGTCCTCATACACGGCCGCACGGTCTGGAGGCCTCAGGCCGAACAGTGCTTCCGCTGCAGCATCGACGCGGCCTTCGTCGATCAGCTCCCGGACCCGGTCCTCGATGTCGGACAACCGTTCGGCGTCAGGGACCTCGTCTTCGATGTTCTTGCTGGTCGTCGTCAAAGGTATTCGCCTGCCTGGCGCTGTTGCCCACTCAACTGCGGCTTCCACGTGATCAGCCATGGCGTGTTGGGCAAGGCCCAGTGGAACCCAACGCCTCCGTCCACCTCCGCAAGGTTCTCGCGTAGCGCGGCCTTTAGCCGGTCCGCCTTTTCGGAGCTGGGTTCGACGAATAGCCGCGCCGAACACTCATTGAAGGCCGATTCCATGTTGGTGAATGGTTCCGGCCCCCACGCAGGCAGTTCACGCACCTCGTAGTCGACGCCCATCTCCGCCAGGACGTCCGTGTACTCCGGGGCACAAGGCAGGGTCAACCGCTCCTCACCGTGGACCAATGCCCAAAGCGGAAAGTAGTTGGCGGCCGCCGGCCTTTCGAACAGGACGACGGCGACGAGTTCCCGCGCGTGGTTGTCCAGCTTGGCGGTGAATTGCTCTACGTCCGTTACGGTGTACACGACGTGGGCGCAGAAGACGATGTCGGCGGGTTCCGGGGACGCATCTTCCCAGCGCTCCGGAATCACCCGCAAGTTATTCGCCTCCCACAAGTCCGCCATCTCTGCGAGCCTGGAGCGCATGGCTTCCGACGGTTCCACCGCCGTCACTTCGCGGCAGTGCCGGCTCAGCGGGACGGCAATACGTCCAGCCCCGGCCCCCACGTCCATGACCGTGTGTTCAGGGCGTACGACGCCAAGCAGTGCTTCGAGGGTCTCGTCACGCCCGGTCTCGCCGGGGCGCGGAGGTACGAACCGGTGTGAAAGCCCGCTCCAAAAGTCCTTTGGCGGCAGGTCTGCCATGACGCGCTCGGACTGTCGATGCTCGGCAAGCACCATCTGCGTCCATCGTTCGCTGCTACTCAAGGCGACCGGACCGTCCTGCTCTCCCTGGCCCACGCGTCGTGCCGGCCGAATGCCCGCCGGAAACAGGCTGTCGCATCTGCGGGCCGGAATGCGCTGGTTTGACTGTACTCCGTGACACCATTACGCTCACGTCGCGCGGCGATAATGTTTGCAGGATGCGCGGCCCTTTGACAATGAGTTCGATTCGATTTCAACCCGCCGCCATCAAGGCTCACCATGAGATAGAGGTCTTTGCTCCACCCAAAATGGTGTGGGAGTGGATCAGCCGGGTTGATCTTTGGGCCGATTGGCACCCGGAAATCGATGCTTCGAAGTGGGTGAGCAGCGAAGACCGGGGCGTTTTCAGCATTCGCCTCCGCAAGGTGCTTTCATTGACCTGCCGCATCCAGACAGCGAGGATCGAACGAGCATTTGGCTGGGAATGGGGACTCTGGTTTTCGACCACGCGGCACGTGTTCAGAATTGATGGAGACTTCCGCAGGACCACAATCACTTGCGACACATCCGCCGAAGGGCCGCTCGCCCGCTGGACAGGTTTCAGCGGGATGTTCCACAACGAAGTGAACCGGATCATCGAAACGGGACTTGGAGCCCTCAAGACCCGTCTCGAAAACGAAAAGCGCGGCGAGTCGGACTCTCCGGGCCCACCCAGGGACAAGCCGCGGCGTTCGGTCCTAATGTGACCCCGGCCGGCGCAAGCCCGATCATTCCAGTGAGTTAATCAGCGTTGTTACTCGGCATAGCAGGTCTCGTGAACGGCGATTGGCGCGCTATCGACGCCGACGTCCTGCGGAACGTGCGTAACCTCGGTTTCTCCGTTCTTCAAATCCGCGTAGACGACCCGCGTGAACTTGGTCCCTCCAACTCCCGGGCGCTCAAGCAGTTGTTCGAAGAGCACGGCGTGGTGGTCGGGCAGACCGTAGGCAACTACGGGGGTGGGCTGGTCGCAGCCGACAACGGCGAAAGAGCCGCGGCCGTCGAATTCATGAAGGGCATGTGCGGCGTCACGGTCAACCTGGGCGCGCCGGACACCTACCTGAGGCCGGGGAGCCTTAACCCCGGCAGCCCGTGGTTTCCTCATCCGGACAACCGGTCTCCGAGGGTCTTCGACAGGCTCGTAGATTCCGCAAGGCAAGTCTGCGCGACGGCAGAGAGCGAAGGCGTTTTGATCGCCGTCGAGGGGGGTGTGGTGTGCCCGCTATTCTCGGCGCGCCGGATACGGGACTTCCTGGATGCCGTGGGATCCCCCAACCTGGGCTTCAACATGGACCCCGTCAACTTCGTCGGCTCGATTGAGCAGGCATACGACACGGCGTCGTTGCAACGGGAGTTCTACGACCTGCTGCCGGACCGTATTTTTGGCGCCCACGCCAAGGACTTCCGCCTGGTGGACGCATTGTTGCCCCACTTCGAGGAGGAGGTCATCGGGCGCGGCATGCTGGACCAGCACGAGTTCCTCACCGGAATGCAGAAAGTCCGCCCAGATGGACACGTGCTCATAGAACACCTGCCTGACGACCTGGTTCCCGCTGCGGCGCAGGGATTGAGGCGCGCCGCAGCATCGGCGGGCATCGTCTTCGATAATCCCTAGAATTAGGAGATACGGGACTCATCAGGGGACACGCTTGCATGGACTTGAAGGGCAAACGCATCATCGTTACCGGCGGCGCCACCGGAATCGGGCGGGCGACTGCGCTTAGAGTCGCAGCCTACGGCGCCCGGGTCGCCGTGTTCGACGTGAACGACGCCGCAGGCAGCGCGACTGTGGCCGACATCAACGAGGCCGGCGGCGACGCCCGTTACTGGCACGTCGACGTAGCGCATGAAGCGGCCGTATCAGGCGGAGTCATCGCCGCCGAATCATGGCTTGGCGGCATCGACGTGCTGCTCCACTTCGCAGGGGTCCTCGAAGGCGTGGCGGTCGACATAGACCAGTTCCCGGAGGACACCTGGGACATGGTCGTAGACACGAATCTCAAGGGCTCGTACCTGATAGCCAAGCACGTCGTCTCCTTCATGAGAAAGCAGCGGCACGGCACGATAGTGCTGGCAGCCTCGGGCGCCGGCGTCAAGGGCGGCAGTTCGTCATTCGCATACGGCTCAAGCAAGGGCGGCGTGCACGGCCTGGCCATGGTCATGGCGCAGCGGCTGGCCGAGTACGGGATACGGGTCAACGACATCGCCCCCGGGTCCGTCGACACCCCGTTGAAGGTCGCAGCCACGGAAGAGGCCCTGAAAGTCACCGGAGACCGTGAGACCTACGACACCACGATGAACAAACTCGTCACCCCAGACGGCATATCCCGCATCTGCGCCTTCCTGGCCAGCGACGACGCCGAATACGTGACAGGGACTATTTTTACGCGTTAGCGGGCCGCCGCGGCCAGCTCTTCTTACGCCCGAAGGTCGTCTAAGAATTCCGACGCCGGCTCGACGCCAGTCACAAGCAAGTAGTCCCTGGCACGGGTACACGCGACGTATAGGAGATGCCGCTCGGTGTTGTAGACATCTTCCAGGTCCGAATCGTCAGTGACCGACTCGATCCGCTCCTGCAGTGGGATGACCTCATCATCGCAGACCATGACGACCACCCCGCGGAACTCCAGTCCCTTCGCCAGGTGCATAGTGCTGATCGAGACTTGCCCAACAGTCGTCTGAACGTGATCGTCCAGGACGGTGAAGGGCAGCCCGGCGCCTTTAACGGCACCGGCGGCACGGTTGATCTGATCTTTCGACCTCACGAAAACGCTGATTTCGTGAGGCTCCAAGCCCTTCCCTGTCAGATTGTTCAACCAGTCAGCAACAGTCTTGGATTCTTCGCCGCTGGACTGGGCTATGGCCACGGACGGCTCTGGTCCGTTGAATACCGATATCGTGCCTGAACGCTCTTCCGTGTTGCCGTCGACGTCGGATAACTCTGCCCCCAGCAGGAGATCCGACCGTTGCCTGATCTGGTGCGAGGTCCGGTAGTTGATCTTCAACGTACGTGAGCGTCCACGTATCTCTACACCCAGCGTCTGCCATGAGAACGGTTGTTGGAAGATTCGCTGGCCAAGGTCCCCGGCGAAGAACAGGCCGTCGGGCCGTTCGGCTCCCAAAGCCGCCAGGAAGCGAAGCTGGGGTACGCCGACGTCCTGCGCCTCATCCACGACCACGAAATCGAACGGCGACGGCTGGGTCTCGCCGAATCTAGAAGCCAGGTAGGAGAACAACTCCGCTCGCGTCAACAAGTCCCGGTCTCTGAGTCCTGAACGCACCTCCTCAAACATCGACCACAGCACTCGACGTTGGTTTTCGGGCAGCCGCCTCCTGCGGCCGAGGCGCGGCACATCCCGATAGGCTTCCCAGGTATCAAGCTGCCAAGCGTCGATTACTTGCGCCCATTCCGTCAGCATGAAGCCCGTCGTGAATTTGCTGCCCTCTACGTTGGCGGCTGCTTCTTCTATCAAAGCTTGTATCTGTGTTTCCGGAGCGAAAGAAGGCGGGCCCACGTTCAGCCGATATAGCCTTTCGGCAAGAGCGTCAATGACGTACACCTCCACTCGCTCAGCAAGCCGGGGCTGAGAGCTTACAAGTACGCGTAACCGGTCACGCAAGGCGTTGGCGAGGGTCTCCGAGAAAGTAGTCAACAGCACCCTGGCATCCGGGTTCTTGCGGGCAAGGTGGACCGCGCGGTGAAGCGCAACGATAGTCTTGCCGGTACCGGCCGAGCCGGAGACCCTGGCAGGGCCGTTATAGTCCCTCTCTACGATTGCCCGCTGGGCCGGATGGAGAAAGACTGCCCACTTGTCCCACGGGTATTCCAGCGCCTGGGCGAGTTCCTCGATATCACCAAAGACCCTGAAGCGCCGCATGGCGTCTGGGTGGTCGAACGGGTCGCCTCCGGCCGGGACGAGCAGGGCGGCCTGCGGGGTTTCGCCGGCCGCGATCTGTAATAGGGCTTCGCCTGCTTCCTCAGGGAGGTGCATGGCGATTTCAAGCAGGGCGTCTTCATCCGCCTCGCGCACGCTGCCCAGCCACTCGACCGGAACGCCGTAGCTCAGCAACTGTTCGTCCGGCAGCCCTGCCGCTGGTCTCGGCTTGGGAGGCGCCGGCCGTTCCACTTCTATGTAGACCGGGACCTCGACTTTCCTGACCGTCTCGCGTATCTCGACGATCTGCATCGCGCCGGTGTGGGGGTGGGCCTCGATCCGTCTGCCATGCGCCCATGTGTAGGCGTCGTCGTGGTGGTCCACGTAGCAAAGCGTCGTCCCGGCGCCGGACTGGTGAATGATGATGCGGAGGTCCTGGTTTACCCGTACAGACCGAAAATTCCGGTCCCTGGCCCCTTCAATCTGGTGCATCCTGGAGCCGGGACGCGTCGAGTCTGTCTGTAGATCGAATACGGTCGACTTGACAGCAGTCTGCTCAACAGGGCTCAGTTTCGCCAAGCTGGCTGTAAACGTCGTGGAGAGCCGGGTTTGCATCCGCTATCGGCTTCTTCCTTACCTAAGGCGACGGGGCGCCCTAAGTCGACGCCTCCGCTTAAACGGAGAGCCTCCCAGCGACCTGTTCTTTCTAGATTTGAGGGCCTGAAGGTTGTTTAACCTGTTCGAACCGCCAAGAGACCTCGGCCGTATATGGTCTATCTCCCAACCCATGGGCGAGTGTTTACCGTAGCTCCCCCAGTAAATCACGTTGCCGTATGGGTCTTTGCGATACTTATTGGGGTCTTTGCCCCGGATTCTGGCTGCCCTTTCCCAGACCTCATGCTTTCTGCTTCTGTAGTCAGCCACTTTCGGGCCTCCTCTTCTAAACCTTGAACACCTTTAGCACTTCGTCGCCCAGATGATTAATTATTTTAACCGCGACACGTCCCGACTCGGGTTTGTCAAATGGGCGGGAGATGTCGCTCTTCAGAGTTGCCCACGCTTCGGCGTTAATCTCTGCCTTGAGGGTGGTCTTTAGCGACTTGTAGGGATCGCTTGCCCCCAAGAAGTAGGCGTGGCGGACAAAGAAGGCTTCTTCGTTGTAGTCGGTGTCTATGAACCAGCAGGCGATGCCATCCGGTCCGTCGCTGCGAATCTCCCCCGTGTTCGGATGGAACACGTCCACGCCGTTGACCTTTACCTGGACCTGATCGTCGCCAGCCTCAAGGATGTCGATGTCCGGCTCGCCGAAAATGACGAACAGGTTGCCCTTTCCCGTGTTCTTCAGGTCGCCGGCCATGTGGAGATCGGCGTTCATTCGTGCCTTCAGCACCGGGACTCGCCCCAGGCTCTCGAATTCCGTGGTGTGGGCCTCATAGTTGAATGCGCAGGCGATAAGAACATCGAACCCACCGTCTGCAGCCTCGCGCGCCGCTTCTACCAAGTCTGGTCTCGACACCGTACCGAACTCCGGGCCGATGAAGATCGCCGCGCGCCGCGGTATGCCATCCTCGTCATCACCCTCCACGTAACTTCCTTCGGCGCACACCAGGCGTCCTGGCCAAGGGTTAAGGGAGGTGAACTCGATTCTGTCTTCCCGGTGCGCCTGCTGGACGCCGGATGTCTCCAGGTTGTCGAGCATGACCCGGGCGAAATCAAACTCGGTCCCGTAGCCGTTGGCCGACTCCGCGATAACGTCCCCGTTCTCGTCGACTCCCAATACACGATGCGGCGAGATGCTCTCAACGGTGAACGGCCCCGCGACGCGCACCTTGTTGCGGTCCTCGTAGGGCTTGTCGTACAGGTACTCGAAGTCGGCTTTGGCAGCAATGGAGGCGTCGATCTCCTTCTGACGGGCGATGCGCCGCTCCCACCACGCTTCGTGAAACTCCTTGGCTTCCTCAGGCCAGCCCTCCTCGGCATCGCGGGGAATCTCCCACTCCTCCCACGATTCGCCAAGCACCCGGTTCAATTCCTCCCGAAGCGGTTCCAGGTCCTTCTGCGCATCCTCCCAGATGACGTCGATTTCGGCGTTGTTGGCGATGGCCCGCAGGGTGATATGCGGCACTCGCTCGTATACGAACCCCTGCCGGATGTCGTTGAACGTGGAAGACTCAGAAGCGGCCCTGCGCTCTATATCCGCCTGTTTCACCTGCCCTTCGCGGCTGTCGGAAAGCAGATAGTACGGATAGCGCGCGCCCATGACACGTGCGCGGGCTAGGGCTAGGGCAACCCGAGAGGTGTCAATGGTGATCCAGCGACGGCCCCACTGCTCCGCGACGTACGCCGAGGTTCCCGCGCCGCAAGTGGGGTCAAGGACAAGGTCGCCGGGGTCGGTTGTCATTAGGATGCAGCGTTGGATGACTTTTGCAGCTGTTTGTACAACGTATGTTTTTTCGCCGCCGAAACCGCTTTGCCGCGTATCATCCCAAAACGACGTATAGGCCCTTGTAGGAGCATCTCGCAAGTACCGCAAGAAGGTCAGCGTATTCCCTATCCCCATAAGGCGATCTGCCTTATCCAACCTGGTCATTCCAATTAAATTCGTCGACCACCCTCTTTTGCCTGGTGAATATCGCTTCCCGTTAAATTCAAAATCGTACTGAATAGTGGTGCTAGGAGTTTGTGAAGTGAGCGGATTGGGACGAAAAAAATCAGCGCCATTTACCCAAAGATCCCTGACTTCAACGTCTTTGACCCTACGCCTTATACCGTTGTTTTCTTGCACGAACCTAAGATTATAGTCATCTTCTGGCGAACGATAAAAGACTGATCGTCTGAATTTAGTCTTGCTGTATGATCTGCTGTACCACAAAAGAGCATCAAAATTAGAATCTAGGAAATCTGACGACTTGCCGGTCGTTTTAAGGAACCGGATCTCGCTAACAAAATTACTCGCGCCAAACACCTCGTCCATAAGCACCCGTATCCGATGTACGTTCTCATCGCCAATTTGAACAAAGATGGACCCGGATTCAGCTAGCAAGCCCTGCGCCACGGTTAGCCGATCTCGCAAATACGTCAAGTAGGAGTGAATCCCGTCCTGCCATGTGTCTCGAAAGGCCTTCACTTGCTCCGGTTCCCGAGTGATATGAGCTGTGTTGCCATCCCGCACAACGCGGCTCATCGTCGACCACTGGAAGTTGGAATTGAACTTGATGCCGTAGGGTGGGTCAATGTAAATGCACTGTACCTTGCCCCGTAGTCCTTCGCGTTCGGCCATTGAGGCCATCACTTGCAGGCTGTCGCCCAGGACCATGCGGTTCGACCAGTTCGCGTCGTGCTGGTAGAACTCAGTTTTCGCGTCCTCGGAAGGCAGGCCGTTGAAGTCGGCGAACATGTCGGTCTGGTGTTCGTCGGACCCCCGGCCGTTCTTGGACTGGCGCATGAGGTCGTCGACTAAGACCTTTGGGTGGATCCGCTCCTGGATGTAGAGAGGCGGCGCGTTTACCACCAGGTCCGAACTGTCTTGCGCATCCTTGCCGCGCCACACGAGTTGTGGGTCGAGATCGCGGTTGCGCCGCCTGTATGCCACCTGTACCGGGCTCTGCTCTTCCTCCTCCATCAGCGGCTGGTGCTCGGCTGAAGGCAGATTCTTGCGCCGGTCTTCTTCGTAAGTGAATGTCTCGACAGACTTCGGTCGCTTGGTTCGTCGTCTTGGCATGAGAGTCTTTTTCCTCTCTACTGGACTGATTCTTGGGAGGAGTCGTTTCCGCTGAAAGGATTCAGCACTTTCGCGCCCAAACCTTGAACGTCGGAAACGTTGCGAGTTACGAGGGTCATGCCGTGCGCCATGGCTGTGGCGGCCAGCAGGCCGTCAACTACAGAGGTGTCGCGTACGTAGTATGTTCGCCCCCACGCTTCGGCAATAACGTCGTCGACGGGCAACACCCGGCCGGTGAATTTGAGAGCAGTCTGCTTGAGCCAACGTTCCAGAACAACGGTCTGCCGCGGGTCACGTCTGCGTATACGCTCAATGCCCCTGCGCAACTCTCCAAGCACCAGTACGCTAAGAAAGATCTCAGTTTCCTTCACTCCCGCGAACCAAGCCATCACGTTGGCGTCACAGCGGTCGCCCTTGCGCAGTTCCGAGATCACGTTGGTATCGAGCAGATACGTCAAAAATCTAGGTCTCTAGGAAACTCGCGAGGCCGCTCCAAGTACTCCTCATCAATGGGGCAGGACATGAGTAGTTCCTTGGCGCTGAGAGCACTGTAGTCAGGGATACCTGATTCCCTTACGGCCCTCAGCATCAACTTTTCGAATCCAGCCTTCATATCGAAGACGTCCGTGAATTCAACGAAGTCCCAGCGCCCATACTGGCGAAGGTTGTTTACGCCGGGGACCCAGTACGTCTCCATGGTGCGTTTCTTGGCCCTGGCGTCCTCGTTGCGGTAGCCCTTGATCTCCACTACGAGGTTGAGCGGATCGTCTTCCCCATGCCCATCGTCAACCTGGACGATAAAATCGGGAATGTATGTACGTGTGTAGGTACTGGCACGGTACGGCACTTCCAGGCCCAGGCTGTGGTTCTTCACGTAAGCCCTGACCTTGGGATGAACCTCCGCCACTCGGCAGAACTCGGCCTCCCAGTCGCTGTCGAGCACGACCCAGTTGATGTGGCACTTGCGAGAGTCGGTCTTCCATCGACTGGCCTTGGAAGTGCTGAAGTTCACGTGCGCGGTGGAACCCGTCGGGTTGTATGAATCGAGCAGCGCCTTGACGGGATGGCCGTTAGACCGGCTGCTGGTGATGGCGGCCGTGATGATTCCACACGCCCTGTCTGCCAGTTCCTGGTACATGAGTTGCGCCGGGTACGTCCCGCCCTTGCACACCAAGTATTCGTCTAGCCAGTGCCGGACTATTCCTTTCAACCTGCCGAAAAGATGCAGTTTCGGCTCTTGGTTCGGATCGCGCCACTTGGTTTCGAGCAATCGCTTGGTGAGGTTCAGAATCAGGGTGGAGCGCCTCATGTCTCGAGTGTGAACCAGGGTGAGATTTACGCCTTCGCCAATGATGCCCTCGTTCAGGGTTATCGATGGCCCCACCAGATCAGGCGTCAGAACCAGGTAAGAGTCTTTGGTGAACTCCGCCGTAAGTTCTTCCTTCGGTGGGTCAATCCGATAGCCAGAGACCCTGGGAAACCGAATTTCGAGACGGTCACGGTCAGGACGGACTGCTTTAACTTGCACCGTCTCGCGTGCCTTCTGAGGCTTTACAACTACGGGGCTCGCCGTAAAGTCGAACGGCACGCCAAGCACGTCGGCGTATTCAACCTCGAACAATCCATCGTTGTTAACGTCGTAGGACTGCCTCCGCAGGGCGCGCCCGACGACCTGCTCGCAAAGGAGTTGGGTCCCGAACGCCCTCACGCCGAGGACGTGTGTGACGGTGTTGGCGTCCCAACCCTCGGTGAGCATGGATACCGAAACGACGCAGCGTATCGACTGCCCAAGGCGACCCTCTTTGCCAACCGTGTTCATCACCTCCCGGAGAAGGTCTTGGTCGGTTATGTTGTCAGCTTCTCGAGTGTCGCCTGTGCGCTCTACAATATCCCTGCGGAAGCGCTCGATCTCATCTGCCGCCATTTTGCGAAAATTTTTGTCAAGCGCGTCGCCCGATTCGATCTGCTCGCTGTCAATCAGAACCGTGCGCGGCACAGCGTACGGGTTCCCGTGCTCGTCGGAGTTTCGGAACAGTTCGAGGCGCCCAGGCACCGGGGTCTCCGAGCCGTCTTCGTTTTCGCGGTCGAAACCGGAGATGTAGTCATAGACGAGCTTGGAGGTCGAAGTGTTGTTGCAGACCACAATGAAGCAGGGCGGGACCATAATCCCAGCTTCGCCCCAACTTTCATAAGTTTTCACATAGTGTCCGTAAAGAGCTTCGAGCGCGGTCTGAAGTTGTACCGGCAGGCTGAGCGGGTCGAGATTTCCTCCGGCTTTGCCGCGCCCCTTCTTCGGCATGTCCCTTCTTATGTTCTCCCATAGTGCCCTGTACTTGGGCATTTCACCGCCCGGTATGTTGTCGGCCACAGGAACGCGAGGAAGTTTCACGATGCCGCTCTCGATGGCGTCCATCAGCGAAAAGTCGCTAACCGTCCAAGGGAAGAGTGTGCCCTCGGCATAGCCGGAGCCGCGGAGGAAGAACGGAGTCGCCGATAGGTCAACGACTTGCGTGATACCCATCTTGTCTTTGACGATCTCGAGTCCCGATATCCACACGCGGGCGGCCTCTTCATTCTTCTTGGCCTCTTTTCTGTCCTCGCCTTTCAGAGCCCCTTCTTCATCTTCGCCTGGCTTGTGTCGATAGCAGTGATGCCCCTCGTCATTCAGCGCCCAGATGTTCTTCATGCCCATCAGTTCAGGCATGACGCGCTGGATCATCTGGCCCCCGGTTTCTACTGTGTCCAGTTCGGTTCCCCGGCCCTGGAGGAGCGCGCGGCCGCCCTTCGAAAGTTCTGCGCGGTCGCGTCGTCTTAGCGAGTGGTAGTTGGTGATGACGATCTTGGCGCGCTCGATGTCCCTGAGCATGTCTTTGGGCACAAGTTCTCTACTGTCGTAGTAGCTGTCCGGATCGTTGGGCTGGAGCACGCGCAGACGGTCTTTGATCGTGATGCCCGGTGTTACGACAAGGAAGCCCCGCGTGAAGCGCCTGCTGTTGGGATGCCGGACGGCATTGACGGTCTGCCATGCGATGATCATGGCCATCACTGTGGTCTTCCCGGCGCCCGTGGCAAGTTTCAGCGCCAGACGCGAAAGCTGCGGGTTGGCCTCCTTATTGACGTCGACGAGCCGATCGAGGAAGCCCTTTCCTACCCGCCCAAAATTGGGAGCGACCTCTGTCAACCAAATGACGGTCTCAACCGCCTCTATCTGGCAGAAGAAAGGGCGGATATTACTGAATTGGTGGTGTCGCCAGTGCTGGAGGAGACGGGCAGTTTCTGGGGTGACGCGCCAGTCATTTGGATTAGGCAGATTCCTCCATTGGTCTACGTGGCGCCGGATTTCATTCAGGGTTGCCGTGACTTCGTACTGTTGGTCCTCCGTAGACAGGCCCTTGCCTTCGTCGGCGACCATTTGCAGTTGGTTTTTGGCCGCTTTGAGTTTTCGAGGTTTCGGTATGGGGGAGATAAAATCGGCGCGGCGCCTTTGCTTGATTACCTTTTCGGTTGGCAGCCCTTGTCCATCGAGCTCCCAATGTTCCTTCGGGCAAGAGTAGGGAGAGTTGAGAATGGGATGTTCGTGAAATCGATTTGCCATGGGCGACCTCGCTACCTATATTGTCGCGCTTCCCAAAGACGTAAATTCCAAGTGACTGGGCCGCAGGCGTTATCAAATCGCGTTCCAACCCATGCCACACCCTGCACCCCCCTCACTTCTTCCAGATCAGCATAATGCCGTCCCTTATGGGGAGCAGCACGTTCACGACCCTTTCGTCGTTCTGGACGATGTCGTTGAATTTGGCGATTGCCTTGCCGGATGGCTGGTCGGGGTCGATTATTCGCCCGCCCCACAACACGTTGTCGACCGCGATGACGCCCGTCGGCGCGAGTAGTTCGACGCTGCGCCGGTAGTAGTCGGGGTACGGCTCCTTGTCGGCGTCGATGAATATCAGGTCGAACTGTCCCTTCAGCCGGTCCAGGGTCTCGAGCGCAGGACCCAGCCGCAAGTCGATCTTTCCGCCGTGCGGAGACTTCGCCCAATACTCCCTGGCAATGCCGGTCGCCTCCGGATCGACGTCGCAAGTGATGACCTTGCCGTCCTCCGGCAGCGCCTCGGCCATCATCAAGGCGCTGTACCCGGTGAACGTGCCAATCTCCAGGACTCGTTTTGCGCCGAGGGCGTGGACCATGGCCTGCAACAGGCGTCCGACGGTGTTGCCGGACATCATCCCGTGTGACGTCATCCGCTCGCGGGTCGTCGCGGCCAATTCGTCGAACGGCGGACCGGGCCGGGTCGTGTGGTCAGACGCGTACTGTTGAATGTGTTCGGGCGTTATTTCCGGCATGTGAATCGGGTACTCCATTTCGAAGGTACATTTACACTTACGAAAGGCGATAATGCCCCAAGTTGCCCGCGTTGGCAACGAGGACCGGGATTACACGACTTCATTCCGCTGCCCGAATGATGCGACATGAACAAGACTCAGCGGCTACAAAAGTGGATCGAAACGCACCCGAACTGGGATGTGGCGTCCTACGGCGAATTCATGCACGTGGGAGCGAACCAGACCCTCCTGAGGGTCGCCCTCGAAGGGCTGAAACTCACGGACGAAATGCGCGCCCTGGATATCGCCTGCGCGATTGGCGGCAACGCCCGCTGGCTGGCGTCTCTGTACGGCTGCGAGGTGTCCGGCATCGACATCGACGAGGGAGAGTTGGAAGTCGCGAGGGAGTTGGCGGAGATCGAACATATCGAGCAGTTGTGCTCGTTCCTTAACGCCCGAGCCGACGACCTACCGTTTCCAGACGACCACTTTGACCTGGCTATTTCCACCGATATCTTCGACCCGTCGGAGGTCCGCAGGGTACTGAAGCCCGGCGGGACGTTCATCCTCAGCACCTATTGGGACGATCCGCGGGCGACGTTCAGGTCCCTGGCGTCCGACTGGGACCTGGAACTCGAGTCGGGAATGGACGTCACTCCGCTGGCGTTTGCGTTCCACCGCGCCAAGGAAGAAGAGGCCCGGCTCCTGGCACAGGCAGGCATGCTCCCGGCGAGGGAACTCGTTCAGATCGTTAACGAGAACATCACGCCGTACGCAGCGCGGGGCGGCCGCCACCTGCTCATGCGCCTGAGCAAGGGCGCCTAGCCGCCGCCGACCGCCCGTCACAACGGTTACAATTTCCCGACCGGGCGATACACAGTCGCCCTGAACACAGGAAAACGCGCCTTGACCGATAAGCCAATTGTCGCCATACCCTCAGACGATCCACCGCAGTGCCAGGGGTCCGCGTGGTTGGCGAAACTGGGCGAAAAGGCGGAAATCCGCCTGTTCATGGACCGGCCGATCGACTTCGAAGAGCAGATGGATCGCGTCCGAGGCGCGTCGGCCATCATCAACTCGCGCAGCTACATACAGTGGCCCAGGAAGGCCCTCGAACAGCTCCCCGAACTGGGACACATAACCGTCTGCGGTATCGGCACGGACTCGATAGACCTCGAGGCGGCGAAAGAACACGGCGTCCTGGTTTCCAACATCCCGGGCAAGACCGCCCCGGTGGTCGCCGAGCACTCCTTCGCCCTCATGTGGGCTATAGCCAAGCAACTCACCTGGTACATGGACTCCATGCGCGCCGGCCTTTGGACGAAGATGGACGGCGTCTTTCTCGCCGGAAAGACTGCCGGGATCATAGGCACCGGCAACATCGGCGCGGAGATGGTCAGGCTGTGCCGCGCCGTCGGCATGGACGTCATCGCCTGGACATTCAACCCGTCAGACGAGCGAGCGGCCAGGCTGGGCGTGGAATTCGTGGAGTTCAACGAATTGCTTGCGCGTTCCGACGTGATAAGCATCCACATTCAGCAGACCCCGGAGTCGCACCACATGATCGGCGAACCGGAACTTGCAATGATGAAACCGGGCGCCCTGCTCGTGAACGTGGCACGCGGTCCGATTGTGGACGAGGTGGCGCTGGTCAACGCTCTGAACTCGGGACACCTCGGCGGCGCGGCTCTCGACGTGTTCGAAGAGGAGCCGCTGCCAGAGAATCACCCGCTGCTTGAATGCGAGCACGTCATCCTGACGCCACACATCGCCGACATGACCCCCGAAGGACTCGATCTATTGAACCAGGGCGTCGTCGAAAACACACTCGCTTTCCTGAACGGCACACCCCAGAACATCGTTAACCCCTGACCCGGGCCTCCGACACACGACCGTTCCCACACCGTCGTTCCGCGCGATTCCCGTCGTCTCGACCCTGATCGGCGACCCCGCCGCACTGCCTTTTACGCAGTTGACACCGGAGCCGCGCTGCTGCGTTCCAACTCCAGCAAACGGGCCTTCAGGGGTAGCCCGGTCCCACCCCCGAATCCGTGGAGGCTCCCGTCCGAGCCTATGACGCGGTGGCAGGGCACCAGCAGAGGCCAGCGGTTTCGCGCCATCGCCTGTCCCGCGCCCCGGGCGGCGCGAGCATTGCCCGCCTCGTTGGCCAGCCAGGCGTAAGACCGCGTCTCCCCGGCCGGAATGGACCGGCACGCGGCGTAGGCGCGTGCGAAAAAGGGCGTAACGTCACTAAAGTCGATCGGCAGCGTCGACAGGTCGATATCCTCGCCTGCGCAGTATCTGGTGATCACATCCCGTACGTGTATTGTCGCGTCCTCGTCCAACTCCGCTCCGTTGATGTCGGCCTCGATCGATTCCAGCGCGGCGAGGCGTGACCTCTCGGGAAGAGTGGAGCGCCGCACCTTGCCATCGCGGGCCGCGATCGCCACCCACCCCAGCGCAGTCTCGAAGACGTCGTACGTCATATCGGTCATCATGAACTCTCCGAGGTCGCGACGGACCCCACCTGTCCCCTGGCCTGCATCATCTCTTCGGCGATCCCGCCCTCTCTTCGACGCCCGGTCAAACCGATCCGGTAGGCCAGCAGCCCCCGCAGGACGCGTCGCCATGCCCGGCCCAGTTCTTTTTCCGCGTCCGGGTCCGATTCCGTGTTGCCGTAGCGGACTCGCTCGTAGCTCCCGGCTATATGGACGGCCGCTTCTTCGACCGGCGGCACCAGGAATCCCAGATGCCTGGCAAACTCGGCCGCGGACTGGCTAGGCGACTTGCCCATTCCGATGGCTTTGCCGAAGTGGACCATCTTTGCGTAGGCCCTGCGTTCAGGGTCGAGCCCCCAGTGCAGCCAGGTCCACACCGCGGCCGCCAGCAGTACGGCGCCTCCGACTATGCCGAGCAGGATGTACAACCAGGTGGGCTGCGAGGACTGTTGCGCAAATTCGATATCCCCAGGGAAGTTCGGCACGAGCCCCAGGTCCTCCAGCAGGGTCTCGTCGAGTTCGTCGAATATCTCATCCCCGAATTCCAGGAGTTCGTCCTCATCGAAGGCCGTTCCGCCTTCGGGTAGTTCCGGGACTTCGAACTCCTTGGAGGGCTCGACGCGGCCAGGTGTCACTTCGACATCGACCCAGCCGTAGTTCTCGTAATAGACCTGAGTCCAGCCGTGGCGGTCGCTGTCCAGGATCAGGAACTGCCGGGCCTGGGGTATGTAGTGCCCGGCCGACCAGCCGGCCACCATTCGCGTGGGAACGCCGACCGCTCTCAACATTACGGACGCAGCCGAACCGTAATAGTGGCTGTAACCCTTGATGTCGGACTCGTCGCATTCCTCTGAGCCTGCCGGGCATGGTTCGGACTGAGACTCGAAGAGGAACCAGTCGACTCCGCCTTCATCAGCATCGGGCCCGCTGATTTGCATGGAGTAGGACTGCGACTGCAGGAAGTCCTGGACCGCCTGCACCTTCTCGAACGGCGTCTCTGCGCCGGCCTCGTTAACCAGGTTCCTGGTCAGTTCCAGGACTCTATCGGGTATGGCCGCCGGCAGCAGTAGATACCGGTCCGTTACCCAACGCGGGTAGTTGTCCCCCGTCTGCGCCAATTCCCGGTCTGACGCGCGGGAGACAAAGGTGACGACCGAGTAGGACTCCTGCTCCAGCACTTCGTCCAGTAATTGCACGCTGGTCTGTTCCGGCGGAGTTATGCGCTCGGCTACCAGGTGGGTTGGCTGGCCGAACCCGCCGTCCCTGAGAAGGGTTATCGTCACGTCGGGAGGCGTACGCCCCTGCAGCTCGTTCATCACTTGCTGTTCTGACAACTGCGAACCGTCCGTCGCTGCGCCCTGTCCGTACAGGCCCGAAAGCAGGCCCCGGGCCATGGCGTCGATGTCCGGCGGCATGAACGGGAGGCGGCCTTCCGGGTCGTCGAGCGGGATCGTGTAACGACGCGGCGCCAGGATGTCCAATTGCGACTGCCGCGAAGCGCTGAAGAGTGTCCCCGCGCTCAGTATGGCGTCGGTTGGAAAGAGTGGCAGGATCGTCTGGTCGATTCGTTCCCTCGACAACTCTTCGGGCGGGTTCGTCAGTGGAGCATTGGGCTCAGCCGTGAAGACGGCGTGCTCTCCGGTGAGCCAGCCCTGCGGGGTGTACGTGTCGTACGTCCTGGCGGGGAGCAGGGTCGGGTACTTGGAATTGACCCACATGACCGGGTCGTCCGTCAAGTTGATCGGTCCCCGGAAAGGCAGCGCCTTGCCCGGCGCGTCGAGTACGCCCTCCCCTTTGCCGCTGACCCCGGCCAGAAGCCTGGATGCGGGGTCCCGCACCAGCTCGAACGGCGCCTTGAGCAGGTCCCACGTGGTCTGGAGCGAGGAGTTTCGCGGCTCGACCAGGGGCAGGGCAGATACCAGCAGGGCTACCACTCCCACGACGATCGCGTTGCGGGCGCCGGTCCAGCGGATAATGCCGGGGTAGCTGGTGCCGTCGGCTTCCCACCTGGCCATACGGGTGAGCGTCGTAAGGTGGGCGAACAGCACGATGCCGCCGAGCATGAAGATGAAGAAGATGTATTCGAACTGCCCCTGGCGGTAGCTGAGATTCGTCAGCATGCCCAGTCCCAGGAGGATCGTGGGCGCCCACGGGTTTCGCCACTTGAAAGTGATCCACGAGGTGAGATATCCGACGATCCACGTGGCCGTCATGAACATCAGCGCGAAGGGCACCGTGTCTCTGTTGATGCCCCCTTCGCGTGCGTCCGCCACCCAAATGAACATCCGCTCCCATGCCGCCGCGGCCCTGCTGAACGGATCGCCCTCGCCAACAGGTATGGACCCCTGCCAAAGGATTACCACTATGCCGATTCCGAACGGAGCCAGCGCCTTGATCCACCAGGCAAGTTTGCTGCGAGTAATCAGGAACCCGGCGATCAGCCCCAGGAACGCGGTGGGGAGGATCGAAGGCAGGTCACCCCAGTTGGAAAGTTGGACCGACCAGGCCATTGAGCCGAGCATCCAGGCCAGCAGGCCCAGCGTCACCCAGTCGCGCAGTTCGACGCGCTGCACCAACGCCCGGGCGTTCTGCAGCAGCGCCGTGCGTTGCGGAAGCGGTTCGGCTTGCGGAAGCGCCTGCGCGGCGGTGCTCACAGAGCCGCCTCCGCCGAAACAGCGACATCGTGCCCGAGCGAGGGTCTTGTCATTCCGGCGGCAGCGCCGACCGGCACTGAGAGCGAGTCGGGGATCGAAGCGCCCTGTTGGAGGTTGAACGTTCGAACGCCGCTATTGACCAGGTCCATCAGCGCCGCGTCGTTCGGCTCTCCCCCGAAAGAGCCGCGGTCGATCAGCACGGTGCTCACCCTGATCCCGCGCCTCTGCAAACCCGCCAGCGCATCGATCCACCCGCCGCTGCCCGCCGCGGTAATGACCACGAGCGAAGAGGTCTGGCTCAACTCGCGGTCCATCTCGGCCAGCAGTTCAATCATCGGGGTGTTGCCCTCCGGCCGGCTCGAGGCGATGTGCCGCATGATGGTTTCCATCTGGTAGTTGGACCTGTCGGGAATCATCACGAGGGCCTCGCTGCCGTGGGCCGAGTAGCCAATTGGCAGCATGGACCGTCCGTAGCGGTCGACTACCGAAGCCGCAACGGTGGCGGCGTATTCGTCCGTGGATTCGGGCGAATCGCCGGCCTGCGAGTCGCGGTGCTGGTCGAACAGAACCCAGACGTGGCTCGCCGAGCCCCTGTCGAACTGCTTGACCATCAACTGGTTGACCCGCGCCGTGGAGAGCCAGTGAATCCTGCTCACGCTGTCGCCGGCCGTGTACTCGCGCACCGATGAGACATCCGTGCTGATGATGTTGGCGCGCTGCCGTCTCGAGCCGTCGCCGGTGAGATGGATCGCCGGCGACGCGAAGTCGGGCACCTGCACCACGCGGGGGTAGACCAGGATCTTGTCCACGCCCTCGAACTCCACCTCCTGCGGGAAAAGGTTGAGCGGGTCGGACGCCCGCACCACGAGGGGGCCGATTTCGTACTCGCCGCGTTGTCTGAGCGTGCCGGACACCTCTACCCGATTGAACGGGACTACCATCCCCAGGCTCCCGATCTGCCTGATTGTCAGGCCGGGTATATTCGTCTTGTCTTCAACCTCCACCCACGCCTTGGGCGTCCTGCCGTGGTTCCGCACGGTGACCGCCTCCCTGTACGTGTCGCCGACCGCGAACGGTCCCAGCGGGCGTTGCACCTCTGCAGAGATCTGCCTGGCGCCCAGCTTTGCCAGGACGTAGGCGATGATCACTATCGCCGCAAGCAGGTAGACGAGCCGGAACGCAAGGTCGAACCCGGTGGCCATGCCCGCCATCAAAGAGATGGCCGTCAGCGCGGCAATGCCGTACAGGACAGGGTGCCGGCTGAGGGCCCGCACCACTCGCTGGCCTCCTTGGCCCTTGCTGCGCGACGCGGCGTCACCAGTTCGGGAGCGCGCAGCCCCGATTCGTGAATAGCCTGAAGCGCGATCGTATTGCATAGGTGATGGGTCTACCCGGTCTTGCGACTACCCTGCGGCCAACGGCCCTCGCGTCGCCGGCCAGCGTCGTGCGGACGAGCCGTTTTAGCGAGCATCATGAACGGCCGCCCGCGGAGCCCGGCACGGAGACGGAGTCGAGGACCTCGTTGACCACCGACTCCTGGCGAATGCCGCGCATGCGGGCAGACGCGGTCAGCAGGACGCGGTGGGCCATCACCGGCACGGCTATTCCCTTCACGTCGTCCGGGACCACGTAGTCGCGGCCCTGCAGCATAGCCATCGCCTTCGAGCCCTTCATCAGGTTGATAGACGCGCGGGGCGACACACCAAGGGTAGCGTCGTCGTGGTCGCGTGTGCCGTTGGAAAGGTCGACTATGTATTGCTTGACCAGTTCGTCGGCGTAGACGTTGTCTGCGGCAGACTGGAGCTTGATGATGTCGGCCGGCCCGCATGCCGCGGTCAGTTCGTCGATGGGGTCCACCTGCTCACGGCGGTCCATGATCGCCACTTCCTCCGCCGAGTCGGGGTAGCCGAGGGACACGCGCATGAAGAACCGGTCCAACTGGGCTTCGGGCAACGGGAAGGTCCCCTCGTATTCGATGGGGTTCTGCGTTGCCATTACCATGAAAGGCTCCGGCAACTGGTAGGTCACGCCGTCGACCGAGACCTGCCGTTCGCCCATCGCTTCGAGAAGGGCCGACTGCGTCTTCGGGGTCGCCCGGTTGATCTCGTCGGCGAGAACCACCTGGGCGATGACCGGGCCCGCCCGGAACTGGAACTCTTCTTCCTTCTGGTTGTAGACGGATGCGCCCGTTACGTCGGACGGCAACAGGTCCGGCGTGAACTGCATCCGGCGGTACTCGCAGCCCGTCGTCACGGCGATGGACCGCGCCAGCATGGTCTTGCCCACGCCCGGCACGTCCTCGATGAGCAGGTGTCCCTTGCTCATCAGGCTGACCAGCGCAAGCTCGACCACGCCTCGCTTGCCGATGATTACCTGCCCAATATTGTCGACGAGCGTCTCGACAAGCGTCTTTGGATCTGCGGCTGTAGTCACATTGGACTCCCTGCTGTATGAATTCACGAATGGGTGGGATTGTATCCGCATAACGCACCCGCGACGCGCGCGATGGCGGACCCTCGCCGCACTTTACTACGAACGCCGGTCAGGTTTCGATTTATGGCATGCCGCCCAAAGGGCCTTGACTCACCGCAAATGCGACGAATACAGCCCGCCAGGAAGGTCACACTCTCGCGACTCGTCGTGCCGGCTCCCCTACTCGTCTTACCGGGCTCCCCCTTTGTCGTCTTTTCCGACTCCCCCTCCTTCGTCTTCCCCGACTCCGATCGGGGACCCACGGTGTTCGGGCGGCGAAACAGGCCCAAACACAAACCATCATCACGCCACTCCCGCCAGGCAACAACCAGCGTTCTCCCGACTCGTCGTGCCGGACTCCGATCCGGTACCCACGGTGGGCGGGCGGCGGAGCGGGGCCGCACACAAACCACCACCACCACCGGCGTTCTCGCGTCCCGTCGTGCCGGACTCCGATCCGGTACCCACGGTGGGCGGGCGCCGGAGCGGGGGCCACACACAAACCTCCACCACGCAATTCCCGTGAGGGGTAGCCTGCCCTGCGCTCGAAACGACATCATGTAGAGTGCGCTGGGATGTGGGCGCCCGCCGGGGCGGACGGGCGGCGCGGTTACCACTACCGGCGTTCTCCAGAATCGTCTTACCGGACTCCGATCCGGTACCCATGGGCGTGGGGCTACGCGCAAATGACGACCACTTCTATTACGGCAGGAGCCCCCGCGCCAATCATCGTCGTCCCACCCACATCACCTCGTGCGGCCTTAACAAGGCCATAGTGATTCTTGAGCGAAGCGAAGAACCTCCCGGATATCCCAAAACGACGTCACGTAGGGTGCGCTGGGATGTGGGCGCCCGCCGGGGCGGACGGGCGGCGCGGTTACCACCACCGGCGTTCTCCCGACTCGTCTTGCCGGACTCCGATCCGGCACCCATGGGCGTGGGGCTACGCGCAAATGACGACCACTTCTATTCCGGCAGGAGCCCCCGCGCCAATCACCGTCGTCCCACCCACATCACCTCGTTCGGCCCAACCAAGGCCATAGTGATTCTGAACTCCCCTTACGTCATCCAGGCGGCGAAACCCGCGCTTCCTGGGGAGGCCCCGGCAGCCGCCATGCCACAAGAGCCAGGGCGATTCCTAGAACCGGGATGATCCAGAAGTACGCGTTGGTCACCCAATCATCTGCCAAGGCGCCCAACAATATATGGATCAGCATCCAACTCAACGGTGCCAGTATGACCGTTACACCGACTGCGATCTTTGCAAAGTGCCGCGTCGGCAGCAGTTCCGCCATCAACACCCAGGGCAAGCAGAGCAGGCCCCCCCGTAAAAAACCGAGCCCTACGACACCCGCGACCGACGATCGAAAGCCGTCAATAGCCGCAAGAGCCAACGCCGCGGGCAGTAGCAGCAACGCAACGATCAGAATCAACCGGCGTACGGGATAGAAATCGGAGGCGATGCCCCAGAACAGAACGCTGATGGCGATGGAAATGGTCATGGCCTGGCTCGGTGACCAAACACCATCAATACCGGAGGCGGACGGCAGCGTCGCACTTGGTGTGACAGAGAGCGTCGTGAGAATCGCGAACATGGCCATGAAAGCAAGGAGATACGTGGCTGTTGCCCCCACCACCGCTCCGCGGACCCTCGGCACGGCCAAATCCCGCAGCAGCGTCTTGCCTGGTCCGTACGAATACGTGAATACGCGCGGCAGGAGCAGGAAAAGGACCGCGCCGCCCACCAAGGCGAGTGCAATGCCAATCGCCAACACCAACGTCGGGGAGTCAAGTGCCCAATCCCGCAAAACTATTTCGCTTAGGCGCAACGCTACGACCATACCCAACGCCCCGATTAGTGTGCCCTTATACCGCGTTGAGCCTTTGACTGCGACGGCATAAAACACCAACAAACCCGTCACAGTCATCCCCACAGTCGATACAAAAAACCCGAGCGAGACGAACACCTGGCTACTGGAGAGAACGAGGATAGAGAGACCCACGGCGACGACAACCGCGCCGCCCGCCATCATCTTGTGTGGAGGCCGACGGTCCGCCCATATGGCCGCCGGGATCACGGCCAGCCCGCCGATCACGGCCGCCAAAATCAACCATGTGGTCGGTGACTCCGATGGAGCGTATCGCCCTTTCGCGAAAGTGGTCCACCCTACGGCATTCACCAGGATCGCCGCGGACACAAGCACAAGGCCCAGCTTCAGGTCAGGGTGCACATTTCGCATCGACATGCCGCCCATTATGGGCGGTTTCGTTCACTATCTGGCGAGATTCATGAGAAGTTCCCCAAATGGCGGCCACATGCACATGCGTCAATCGACATTTCGGACTTGATCCGTAATCCAGGAGACTGGAGACGCGCCAACGCTGAAATCACATAATTCCCGGTTTCGCCTCGATGCCCCACTACGCGTTCACGCGCCGGGCGCGCGCGGCAATCGGGTCCAGTCATACCCGTCGTTCTCGCTGGACACGCTGCGGTCACTGCCGGTACCCGAATTCGCTGCCTTACCAACCGCTGAGCGCGACCATATGACCAACTGGTTCGATTGGCTGCAAAACGAAACCCTGCAACCCTTCCCCCAAATGCACTAGGACCCCGTACGCAAACAGATAGACGATGCAGTCATAACGGCGCTGGATTTCGACGCTGACTGGGTCGCGACGATGCGGCGGGAGTTAGCGCGGGAACCTTCAATTACGGATCGGCGGGTGGGGGTCTCAGCCTGAATACCCCGGCTGCTCGGAAGAGGCTCTGCCTTCCCCCGGCTTCACGCGCCGTGTGTTGCGCCGGAAAATAGGCCCATCGCAGCCGCAAGTAGCAGGGAGGCCTCACGATGCACCAGTCGCCAACGATCTTGTTGGCAACAATTCTGTTGGCAAACCTCGGACCCGAATCCCCCAGCCATGCCGACTCCTGACGCCCTGCCCCCCCCCCCCACTTCACACCCTCGCCCCTCCGCGAGACAATAGCCCCCGTCGCAGTCGCCACCAGCCGGGAGCACCCACTATGCGCAGTAAAGCAGTCGTACTCGATGAACAACGGAAGCCGCCGACGGTTGAGGAGGTGGAGGTCCTGCCGCCGCGGGCCGGCGAGGTCATGGTGCGCGTGGCGGCGACCGGCGTGTGCCACAGCGACTACAACCTGGTAGACGGCTTCAGGTACGTGGAAAACCTACCCATGGTGATGGGGCACGAAGCCTCAGGCGTCATCGAACAGGTCGGCCCGGGCGTCCACGCCTTCGAGCCGGGAGACCCGGTGGTGTTCGCCATTCGACCCTCGTGCGGTGTCTGTGAGTACTGCGCATGCGGAAAGTTCAACCTCTGCATCGGCCATGAGGCCAGACCGCTCGATCAGGCATCCCGCATCTACAGGAAAGGCGAGCCCCTCTACCACGGCAGCGCCACCTTCTCGCAGTACACCGTCGTGACGGAGGACTACGTCGTGAAGGTCGGGGACGACGTCCCGATCGACAACCTTAGCCTCGTGGGCTGTGCCGTCATCACCGGCATCGGGGCCGTGGTGAAACGCGCCAGGGTCGAGCCGGGCTCACGGGTCGCGATCTGGGGCAGCGGAGGCGTCGGCCTAAACGTGGTCCAGGGCTGCGTCATCGCTGGCGCGTCCCAGATAATCGCAGTGGACCTGGCCGACAACAAGCTCGAATTCGGCCGCCAATTCGGCGCAACCGACACGGTCAACGCATCGGAAGTGGACCCGGTCGCGAAGGTCACCGAACTGACCGGCGGAGGCGCCGACTACACCTTCGAGGCCATCGGCAATGCCACGAGCACGCGGCAGGCGTTCGATTCGCTCAGGCCCGGCGGTACGTGCGTCACGATGGGCGCCCCGCCGGAGGGAGGACTGGTCGACATCCCGATGCAACCCTTGTTCCAGGACCGCACGCTGATGGGATGCAGCGCAGGATCGGCAAGCCCCCGCGCCGACTTCCGGTGGCTGGTGGAGCACTACCGCAACGGCAACCTGAAGTTGGATGAACTGGTCACGAAACGCCGGCCCCTGGACGAGGTCAACGAGGCATTCGAAGACCTCGCAGCAGGCAGAGTAGCCCGCACCGTGCTGATTCCGTGAAATACAGTTTTCACCGTCCACTACACAGTTTTTTAGGCATTTTGACGAAACATACAACCAACTCACCACTAAAATCCAATTCTGGTACGCCAGGCGACACCGGATTCAACACTTGGCGCCGAACTCCCTAACTCTGAAAGGAATTGACTGGCGTGAATATTCGACAGGCCACGTGTGAAACCTTTCGGTGTCAGACCCATTTTAACCACATCTCCAAATGATCCCGTGGCGGCACTGCTTATCAACACGGTCTCAGTAGTACGTGTCAATGCCACATAAAATAACCGACGCTGTTCTTCCAATAACAACTTGAACTCTGCCTGCGTGTACCTTGAATTGTGCATTGGTAGTGCGCCCTCCATACAACCAGCTATAACGACGCATCTTGCTGTGAGTCCCTTTGACTTCTGCAGACTCATAACGCGAATGATGTCGTCATTGATTCCGGGCAACTCAGGTTGGGTGATTACTTCAATCAAGTCATCCAATAGTTCGCTATTTTGTGGTGACTTTTTCAACAAAGCGATAGCGAATCCACGTACGTCCGCGCAGTCTGCGTCACCAGCTGGCCAGAGTTCATCAACCAATGCCATGTCCGACAACCCTGCTATGGCCTTCAACTTAGTTTCTAATTCGGCAAATCTAACCATAAGGCTTCCAATTTGAGGAATTGGTGCACGGTTGCTGGCGGCCGCGTCAATTAGTAAGTCTCTAACAGTTGTATTGGCGTTTTGGGCTGCGTTTTGCAGGCGAAGGTAAGTATTGCTCCTAAGGTTATCGGAGCCTATTCCAAGCCAAGCTCGGAGAGCCACTGGGTCGCTGGGATGGACGTTTAATCTCAGCAAGCAAAACCCTTCTTGAGCGGATCGATTTACTAAGCAGTCCTCAGTAAAGAAACTTTGTGATGAATGGCCCAGAGTTACTAATTCATCACGGATCATATTTCCGATTAACCGCCTAGTTGCAAGTATCAATATTTCACCGCGTGTTACTTGAATGTTTGTGCTAAGGTAATGGTCAATGAACTCGGCGGTGGACTGTGCTTCATCTTGGAGCGAATTGTGCTGGACAATGTATACTTGACCGACGCCATTGTGAGGTGAGGGAGTAATAGTGCTCGGGACGTTAGGATGGTTGTGGAGAATCAGTGAATTAGCCATCCCAATCACTCTAGTAGGGCACCGTTTACACTCTGTCAATGCTTCATCATGCGTATTAATATGAGACTTGTGGAACTCAACGATCCCTTCTGGTCGGGCGTGTCGGAGGAATGTATAGATGGATTGGTCTTCATCACCGATAATCGTAAGGGTCCCGTTCCTCGCCAAACTTTCGACTAACTCTTGATCCGCTCGGTTCAGGTCTTGGTATTCATCAACGAGCACATGATCAAATGCGAATGCGTCTGGAGAGGCCGGATTGCGGCGGATAAATTCCAATGCTAAAGGAACCAGTTCGCCGATGAGCATGGACTGGTGCCTGGTCAGCCATTCAATCAGATCGCGATGGAAGTCCTGTTGATCCGCCTGTTTCGGCCAGCCGGGCTGTTGGTGCTGCATAGTCGCCCACGCTGTTTCGAAGGCCGAGAGGAAATCTCTGGCTGCCCTTCGTCCACCATGGGATATGGCCAGATCTGAAATAAGGCAATTTTGTTCGAACTGGAGCAATGGGCGAGCTACACGATTAGTAGCTTGCAATACTGAGTTCTTGTTGAGGATGGAAAACGATATCGAATGCAAAGTGGAAGACCTTACACTTTTGGCTCCTGCGCTGCCAAGTGCATTTAGTTGGTCCAACAGATCACTGGCAGCAGTGCGCGTGAATGTAACAGCCAAAATTGTTTGAGGAAGCACTCCGTCTTGGAGCAGCCTAGCTATCCTTCGCATCAATGCGAATGTCTTTCCAGTTCCGGGACCTGCCATCACTCGCAACGGGGTACCCGGGTACGCTGCGATTTTCAAATGGGGGCCTGTGAGGCCTGAATTCCAAGATACGTTTGGTGTGGTCACTGACCAGTCCTCTTAACTGAATGGGTTAGGTCGGGGGTGGTTGTTGCATGTCGCGCGAAGGTGGCATCGGAGCGGATGCCCCGATATTCCGCCCTACTCAGGCTTTGCGTAGGTCAGCCGCCAGTCCCCGTCGAACTCCTCGTAGATGAACACCATGTTCACAAGGCCCCCCTGGAAGCGCGCGGTGTGCTTGACCTCCCACTTGCCAGGTCCGATTTCCGTGGGCGGAGACGTCTCCTCCGCAGTGAAGGTCAAGCCCAGGTTCTTGAAGGGCTCCATGTTCGAGCGGATCTCGTCCACTTCTACCTGCCAGTAGTCCGCCGAGTAGAACTCCTCGAGTAGTTCCGGATCGTGCATGTTGTAGACGTCCCACAACCGCATGGTCTTTTCGCTGAGGTGTTCTGCCACGTCTACTGGTTCGTCGGGAGCTGCCTCCGTTGGCGTTGGCTCAACCTGGGGCGTTGCAGTGGGTGTGGGTGCGTCAGATGCCTCATCGCCGGTCGACTTCTCGGCGGGAGTCGTTTCCGCCCGAGGCGTTGGTGAGGGCGCCGGGGTGGGCTCCACCGGTGGCGCGACTGTCGGCGCCGTAGTGGGTTCGGGATTGGCGGTTTCCTTGCTGACCGTGACCTCTAAGGCCCCGCCGCACGCGGCCAGAAATATCGACAGCACCAGGATGGCCGTCAGTGCCGTTCCCCTCTGCAGCATGCGTTCTTCCTCCTGAGGCGAAAATTGGCGCTGGAGCCGCCTGCGGACCTCCCGGCAGAGGTCCAGTTGATACTACGGGATTGTCGCAGCGTCACGCCCGCAGGCACACTGGGAAGGGACCTGTTTTATCTGTTTAACGGCGCAGAATGGATAGGCCTGGTGAGGTGGTGGAAATACCGGAGTCGAAGACCTGTATGCCCCCTATTCCCCCGCCAATATCGCATCCAGTTCCGCCATGTCCTCGGCCGTCAGCCGGGTTTCCACCGTGGCGGCGTTCTGGCGGATCTGTTCGGGTCGCGACGCGCCCGCTATGACGGAACTGACCTCCGGGCGCGCCAGCAACCAGGCGAACGCCAATTCCACTAGCGTGATGCCGCGCTCCTCCACCCACCCGGAAAGGCCTTCGATCACATCGAAATTCGTCCCGGTCAACCTTCGTTCGCCGGCCTTCACGTTTACTCCCAGCCGGCTGCCGGCGGGCGCCGCCTCGCCTCGGCGATAACGGCCGGTCAGAAAGCCGTGGGCCAGCGGGAAGAACGGGAGGATCCCAAGGCCGTACTTGCCGCAGACCGGAATCACGTCCTCCTCGAGGTCCCGCTCCAGCATGGAGTACTCAGACTGGGAACTTACAAATCGCGCTCCGCCCGACTCCCGTGACGTCCAGTCGGCCTCGACTATCTGCCAGGCTGCGAAGTTCGAGTGCCCTATGTGGCGCACCTTGCCCTCGCGGACCAGTTCGTCGAGCGCACCAAGCGTCTCATCGATCGGCGTCCTCGGGTCCGGGCCATGAATCTGGTAGAGATCGATGAAATCGGTCTGCAACCGCTCCAGGCTGCCCTCAACGGCGGACATGATGTATTCACGCGAACCACCCGCGCCCTTCGGGCCGCCGAGCCACCACCCGCCGAACTTCGTCGCGATTATGGCCTGATGGCGCTTACCCTTCAGAGCCCGCCCTATGTAACGTTCCGAATCGCCCGCGGAGTAGATGTCGGCCGTATCGATCAGGTTGACTCCTACGTCCAGAGCGGCGTCAATCACGTCCGCAGCGGCCTCGGGGGACATCTGGCTACCGTAGTTGGTCGGGCCGGGTGTGATGCCGAAGTTATTGGTACCCAGTCCGATCTCCGAGACTTCGAGGTCCGATTGCCCTAATCGCCGGTACTTCATTGCCCACCTCTATCGTGCTGGCCGCAGGCAGAGTGTAGCAGCGGTTAAACAGGCTTCAGCCGGCGGACGCGGGCCTATACTGGCATCGGCCGTAGCAAGACGGACATCAACCGGCATCGCTAACCGAACGAGGCGCCACCATGGGTACCGACATGAAACAGGACACTCTGGACAAGCTGCGATGGCGTTGCATCGGCCCGCCTCGCGGGGCGCGGTCTATTGCCGTCGCCGGCGACCCGTCGACACCTGCCGTCTTCTACTTCGGGGCCTGTGCCGGGGGGCTGTGGAAGACTTACGACGGCGGAACGTACTGGGAGAACATTTCGGACGGATTTTTCGAAACCGCCTCCGTCGGCGCGGTCGCCGTAGCCGAGTCGGACCCCAACGTCATCTACGCCGGCATGGGCGAGGCGTGCGTCCGGCTGGACGGCTCGTACGGCGACGGTGTGTATCGCAGCACCGACGCCGGAAAGACCTGGACCAACGTTGGCCTCAGGGACACGCGCCACATCGCCCGCGTCCGCATTCACCCAGACAACCCGGAACTCGTCTACGTAGCGGCGCTGGGCCACGCCTTTGGGCCGCACCCCGACCGGGGCGTGTACCGCACTGCAGACGGCGGAGAGACTTGGGAGAAGGTGCTGGCTCCGGGCGACGAGGTCGGCGCAATCGACCTGTCGATGGACCCGGCCAACCCCCGGCGCATCTTCGCCGCCATGTGGCGGATGCGACGCAGCTTCTGGAACATCGAGAGCGGCGGACAAGGCAGCGGCCTGTTTCGCTCAGGGGACGGCGGTGACACGTGGATCGACTTATCCGAGAAGCCCGGCTTCCCATCCGGACCGCTCG
The DNA here is from genome assembly GCA_034421215.1 of Dehalococcoidia bacterium. Taxonomy (GTDB): domain Bacteria; phylum Chloroflexota; class Dehalococcoidia; order Lucifugimonadales; family Lucifugimonadaceae. The sequence continues at coordinate 11,018 of DAOUKO010000036.1, read as the reverse complement.
GTCGCATAGGAGTTGCGGTCTCGCCCGCAATGCCGGGCCGCGTTTGGGCCACCGTGGAAGCGCGCGAGCGCGGGCTGTACCGGTCGGACGACGACGGCGAAACATGGGAGTTGCTCACCGACGACCGGGACCTGCAGGGCCGTCCCTGGTACTACCAGCACATCTTCGCCGATCCCGTGGACGCTGACACCATGTGGGTCCTCAATTACAGCTTTTGGCGGTCCATCGATGGCGGACGGAACTTCGAAGAGGTCTCTGCGCCGCATGGAGACCACCACGACCTGTGGATCGACCCCCGCGATCCGCAGCGCATGATCGAAGGCGCGGACGGCGGCGCATGCGTCTCCTTCAACGGCGGCGACACCTGGTCCACCCTCTACAACCAGCTCACGGCGCAGTTTTACCGTCTCGACACAGACAACCGGTTCCCCTACAACGTCTACGCCACGCAGCAGGACAACACCGCCATCATGGTGCCGTCGGCCGCTGACGACATCGCCATCAACTGGGCCGATTGCCGCGCGGTTGGCAGTTCGGAGAGCGGGCACATCGCGGCGCACCCTGAGAATCCGGACATCGTGTTTTCCGGCGCAATCGGCAGCGCGCCGGGCGGGGGTGGCGTCCTGCTCCGGCACGACCGCAGCACCGGCCAGACGCGCATCGTCACCGTCTGGCCTGAGGACTACTCCGGCGTCGGCGCCAGGGACATGAAGCACCGCTTCCAGTGGACCTTCCCCATCCTCTTCTCACCCCACGACCCCAACACGCTGTACGTCGCAGGCGAGCGGGTGTTCAAGTCGACCGACGAAGGCGGAAGCTGGACTGCGATCAGCCCCGATCTGACTCGCAATGACCCATCCAAGATGGGGCCGTCCGGCGGGGAGATCACTCGCGAGGCGACCGGCGGGGAGACCTATTGCACGATCCAGGCGCTGGCGGAATCGACCCTCGAGAAGGGACAACTCTGGGCGGCCAGCGACGACGGCCTGGTCCACCTGTCCGGAGACGGCGGAGCGTCCTGGCGGGACGTTACACCGGACCAGTTGCCCGAGTGGACGCTCATAAGCACGATCGAACCTTCGCACCACGTACCCGGCAAGGCCTACCTTGCCGGAACACGGTACAAGTTCGACGATCCCAGTCCCATCCTCATGCGCACATCGGATTACGGCGCGACGTGGGTGGCAATCACCGAGGGAATACCTGCAGTTGAATACACGCGTGTAATACGCGAAGACCACGAAACGCCGGGACTGCTATATGCCGGGACTGAACTGGGAATTCACGTGTCGTTCGACGACGGCGAAAACTGGCAGCCGATCCAGGCCAATCTGCCCATCAATCCGGTCTTCGACTTGAAGGTCAAAGGAAACGACCTGATTGCCGGAACGCACGGCCGCTCGATATGGATACTCGACGACCTGAACGTCGTCCGGCAGGTCGCCGAGTCGGTCGGCAGTGACGGACCGCGCCTGTTTGCGCCTCGCCGGACGTACCGCCTGCCCGGGTCGATCATGCACGACAGTCCACTCCACGGCAAGAACTACCACCAACACGGCATCGGCGCCGCTTCTACGTACGTCATGCGCAAAACGGCCGACGGCGACGCGGTGCGCAGCTTCCTCGACGCAGGCGAGGGCCCGCCGGGTGGGGTGGTCGTCCACTACTATTTGCCGGAATCTGCCGTGGTGGAGATCGCCATACTCGACGACGCGGGCGAGGTCATCAGGACGTTCTCCAGCACCACGACCGGGAACAGTGACGGCCAGGTCGCGCCGGCGGCGGCCGGACTCAACCGGTTCATGTGGGACATGCTCTATCCCGCCGCCACGCAGGTCCCCGGCGATCTAGCGACTGCCGGCAAACCTACCGCGCCACACGCGCCTCCCGGGCGCTACACAGCGCGCCTGACAGTCGGCGGGACCGAGTTGACCCAGGAATTCGAGATCGCCAAGGACCCGCGGGTCTCGGCGACCCAGGCGGACCTCCAGGAGAGGTTTGATCTGCACAAACGCATCCGCGACCGGCTGTCGGAAGTCAACTCAGCCATCATCGAATTGCGAGACGTGCGGAATCAGGTCGCTGGGTGGGCAAGCCGAGCGGAGTCGGAAGGTAGCGGCGCCACCGAACTGACCCGCGTGTGCGGCCGCCTTACCGACGATCTCGACAGCGCAGAAAAACGGCTCATGAAGGTCGGTTTCCGCGGCGCCCTCGACCGGCCAAACATGCGTCCCACCATCAACACCCGGCTGGCGGAATTATGCGAAGTAGTTGCCGTCGCCGACTTCGCGCCGCCCCGCCAGGCCTACGACGTGTTCGAAGTACTGAGCCGCGAGGCCGGAGACGAACTGGCCGCCCTCCGAAAGACCATCGACAACGGCGTAGCCGAGTTGGACCGGTTGATAAAGGAGCATAGGGTGCCTAATTTTGCTGCTGCCAATACCATGAATAACTAGTAGCATCTAATGTATGAATGAAGCTACGGCACGGTTAAAGATCAACAAACTACTCGAAAGAGCAGGTTGGCGTTTCTTTCCGAAAAATGGCAAGGCCGCCAATATACGGCTTGAACCGAGTGTCACGATCAAGCAAAACGATCTCGACGCTTTAGGCGAGGATTTCGACAAGACCGCCAAAGGATTTGTCGACTTTCTCTTGCTCGATTCCAAGGGATTTCCCTTTGTGGTCCTGGAAGCAAAGTCCGAGGAAAAAAACCCCCTTACGGGCAAAGAACAGGCCCGGAAGTATGCCCGCTCACTTGATTGCCGGTTCGTTCTCCTGTCGAACGGAAATCTGCACTATTTTTGGGATTTGGAACGTGGAAACCCTCACATCATCACCACGTTCCCCGCGCCCGACTCGGTCGTTGGGTACTCGAAGGTCCAGCCAAATCCGAAACGTCTGACCGACGAGCGGGTGCAGGACGACTACATCGTCCTCAGTCAACGGCCTAACTACGCCGCCGAAGCAGCTTGGAACGACGAGGCTGAACGGCCAGATTTCATTCGTCGGAACAACTTGCGCTTTCTGCGCGCCTACCAGTTGAAAGCCGTTCACGCCCTGCAAAGGTCCGTAAATGACGGCAATGACCGCTTTCTTTTCGAGATGGCCACAGGCACCGGCAAAACTCTCACCGCCGCGGCGATCATTAAGTTGTTCCTGCGAACAGGCAACGCATCCCGCGTGCTGTTCCTTGTGGACCGGCTCGAACTCGAAGAGCAAGCCCGCAAGGTGTTCACCGCCCTGCTCTCGGCCGACTTCCAGACGGTGGTCTACAAGGAAAAACGGGAGGACTGGCGTTCGGCTGAGATAGTCGTCACAACAGTCCAGTCCCTGATGTTCAATGGGAAGTACCAGACCCTATTCTCGCCGACCGACTTCGACCTCGTTATTTCCGACGAGGCGCACCGGTCAATCAGCGGCAACGCCCGGTCCGTATTCAACTACTTCGTCGGTTACAAGCTGGGTCTCACGGCGACTCCTCGCGACTATCTCAGGGGGGTAAAGGGTGACGGCCCAATCGTTCATGATCCCCGCGAGTTGGAGCGGCGAATTTTGCTCGACACCTACCGGACATTCGGATGCGAAAGCGGACAGCCGACGTTCCGTTACTCGCTGATCGATGGCGTGAAGGACGGCTACTTGATAAATCCGACCGTCGTGGACGCCCGCACAGAGGTAACTACCCAACTGCTTGCGGAACAGGGATTCATCGCGTCCGTCGTCGACGATACGGGCGAAGAGCATGAGGAGTCGTTTAAGCAAAGGGAATTTGAGAAGCGATTCTTCTCGGAAGCAACCAATGGAGTTTTCTGCAAGGCATTCTTGGAGAATGCGTTAAGGGATCCTGTCAGCGGCGAAATCGGCAAGTCAATCGTCTTCGCGGTTAGCCAAAACCACGCGGCCAGACTGGCCCAGACCCTCAATTTGATGGCCGACCGCATGTTTCCCGGTATGTGCCAGTCCGACTTCGCCGTGCAGGTGACTTCACAGATTCCCGACGCCCAGCAGTTCACCATCAACTTCGCCAACAACAACCTGTTGGGTTCCGCTAACTTCCTGGCCAGCTACCGGACTAGCAAGGCGCGGGTCTGCGTAACGGTTGGGATGATGACCACCGGGTACGACTGTACCGATATCCTTAATCTCGGTCTCTTCAGGCCCATCTTCTCGCCAACGGACTTCGTTCAGATCAAGGGGCGCGGCACGCGACGGCACAACTTCCTGGAACAACTGTTTGATTCGAGCGTCGCAGACGGTGTTTCGCATCCGGACAAGACTGAGTTCAAACTCTTTGATTACTTCGGAAACTGCGAGTTTTTCGAGACCGAGTTCAACTACGATCAGGTCTTGAAGCTGCCCCCGCCCCCATCCGCCAAGAGCGAGCCCGGTGGGGACGGTAATGGCAAGCGTGGCTCCGCGTACGAACACCTGGGGACAGATATCATCTCGTCGATCGTACAAGAGAAGATCGGGCCCGAGGGGATGAAGGTTGACCGGATGCTGTTCGACCGATTCGCGGAAACCGTGCTCGAGGACGAAACGATCAGGAAAGGGGTCGAAGCTGAGCGTTGGGACCATGTCATCGACTACGTGAACCGTGAAGTGTTCGACAAGCCGGAGGAGTATTACACCCTCGACAAATTGCGGAAGGCCGCCGCGGTTGACCGTCGGCTGTCCGTCAGGGAGATTCTTGAAAAGGGCTTTGACATAATCCCTCGTTTCAAGACGAAGGACGAGTTGCTGGAGGACGAGTTCGAAAATTTCGTCAGGGAATTCGAGCTTGCCAGAGCCGGTTCTTACCAGCCAATCAAGAACTACTTCAAAGCGTACGCCACAAACGCTTGGACCCGGTACATCGTGGACCGCCGGGAATTCGCCCGCCTGGCCACCAGCCCGGTGTTCTCGACGCAGGACTACCGGGCCGTGCCAAGGAGGTACCGTGAGATCGTGCCTGAGTACATCAAGGACTACGTCTCGTTGAACCAGTTCGCCTCATAATCGTCTCGACTTTGATGCGCGTGATTTTTTGATGGGCTGTGATTAAGAGAGAACATAAGCATTCGGCGCTTACCGGAAAAATCATCGGATGCGCCATGACGGTCCACTCGGCTTTGGGAAACGGTTTTCAGGAGGTGATCTACCAGCGGGCGCTGGCAATCGAGATGGCTGATCAGGGCCTGTCGTTCAGCCGCGAGCACGAAATGCCCATCTACTACAAGGGCCGGCAGGTCGGTACGAGAAGAGTTGACTTCCTGCTGGAAGGCTTCGTCTCCGTCGAGTTGAAAGCCGTGATCCAACTCGAAGACGTTCACCTGGCGCAAGCCATCAACTACCTGGAGGCATACGACCTGGAAGTCGGGCTGCTAATCAACTTTGACGCAAGAAGTCTCCAGTTCAAGCGTGTATCCAACAGCAAATTCAAGCAAAAACATCAGGGGAATCCAATAATCCCGTAAGTCACAGTGCAGACAAAATGCTCGACGCCGCAACCAAACGACGAATAGACACCGCACGGGACATCCTCGTCGGCAAAGTGCCGGATCCCAAGAGCCAGGTAGAGCAGATAACAATCGCGCTCATCTACAAGTTCATGGACGACATCGATGCCGAGAGCGAGGAGCTTGGCGGGAAAAGGCAGTTCTTTGCCGATGGGTTCGCTCGCTACGGGTGGGCCAAGTTGGTCCGCCCAGGCCTCGGCGGACACGAAATGCTCAACCTTTATGCCGAGGCGATCACGAGGATGCCGGAAAACCCCGGCATACCGCCGCTCTTCCGGGACATATTCAACAACGCCTACCTGCCCTATCGCGATCCGGAAACCCTGCGGGCTTTCCTCAAGGTGATCGACGAGTTTTCATATGACCACTCGGAACGGTTGGGCGATGCGTTCGAGTATTTGCTGTCCGTTCTAGGGTCACAGGGAGACGCGGGCCAGTTCCGTACACCGCGGCACATAATCGACTTCATCGTCTCGATCGTTGACCCAAAGAAGGATGACGTGGTGCTCGACCCCGCCTGCGGCACGGCTGGGTTTCTGATTTCCTCCTACAAACACATCCTCGCCGCCAATTCATCCGAGGACGGCAGCAGCACACTGACGCCTGATGAGAGAGGCCGGCTTGCCGACAACTTGGTTGGCTACGACATATCACCGGATTTCGTCCGATTGTCACTAGTCAACATGTACCTGCACGGGTTCGTCGCTCCCCAGATCTCCGAGTACGACACGCTGACCAGCGACGAGCGGTGGAACGAATACGCCGACGTGATCTTGGCAAATCCTCCGTTCATGACGCCGAAGGGAGGGATACGGCCCCACAACCGCTTCTCGATCAAGTCAAAGCGCAGCGAGGTCCTGTTTGTGGACTACATCGCAGAGCACCTCACTCCCAAAGGCCGCGCCGGGATAATTGTGCCGGAAGGCATCATCTTCCAGAGCCAAAAGGCACACACTGCGTTGCGAAAAATGTTGTTCGAGGAATACCTGGTGGCCGTCATCTCACTGCCCGCAGGCGTATTCAAACCCTATTCCGGTGTCAAGACTTCGATCCTGATACTGGACAAGGCCCTGGCACGCCACACCGATCGCATCGCCTTCTTCAAGGTGGAAAGCGATGGCTTCGATCTAGGGGATCAACGAAACCCAGTTGACCGGAACGACCTGCCCCAAGTGGGAATTGAGCTTAGCGAGTATCTCAGCCTCCTGCGCGCGTCTGAGCCAGTGAACGAATTCGCGTCGGAACTCGGCCTTGCCGTGGGCAAAAACAAGGTCGCGGCAGAAGGCGATTACAACTTGAGTGGGGAGCGGTACCGAGAGCGCAAAAACTACGTTTCGCACTATCCAGTTGTGCCTTTGGGTCAAGTTTCAGAGGTAATCGCCGGACAGTCACCACCCGGGAATTCCTACAATAGTAACGGAGTTGGTATGGCTTTTTATCAAGGGAAGTCAGAATTCGGTGATGTCTTCATAGGTGCACCCACAAAATGGACCACTGATCCTCGAAGACTTGCGAAAAGGCACGATATTCTTATGTCGGTCAGGGCACCTGTAGGTCCCGTTAACCTTGCTACGCAGACAGCATGTATTGGGCGTGGGCTCGCCGCCATTCGGCCAGACACTAGCCGCGTGCTGATGCCCTATGTGTTTAACGTGCTGTTGCACTTAGAAGATGAGATCACTGGAAATGCTGGAGCCGCTTTTGCGTCCATTAACAAAAGTCAAATCGAAAACATATTGATCCCCTTGCCACCGCTGGCAGTGCAACGGGAGATTGTGGCAGAAATTGAAGACTACCAACGTGTGATTGATGGGGCGCGGGCCAAAATTGATCGCATGGAAAAGCAAATTCGGGTCTCTATCGAACGAGTTTGGAAACCATAGACTGCTAATGACCGAACACGAAGGACGACAATGACCTTGCTCATCGCCGAAGCTGCTGCCTTGAAGGCGCACACAAATAAACTCGGCAGGAACAAGCCGTGTTGGTGCGGTTCCCGCAAAAAACACAAACGATGCCACTTGAATCGGGAGAGTCAGGCTCCAGTTGATAAACAGGAGTTTCACCGGCAGCGTAAACGAATATACGAGAAAGGCATGTGTCTCCATCCGGATGCGGAACCATCCGAATGCAGTAGCGGCATTATCAAAGCACACACAATTCAAAGAAATGGCGGTTTGAGTAGAATCTCCCGCCGCGGACAAGTATATACGTTTGTCAAGCATATGGGACTATTTGATGAATCCGTATGGGATCCACAAAGTGGGGCAATAAGCATAGGGGTCAGGAAAGCGTCGACATTTTCCGGGTTTTGTAATCGCCATGACAACGATTTATTCAAGCCACTAGAGCAGTCGCCATTTCATGCGTCACCATTGCAAATAGCACTGCTCGGCTACCGTAGCATTTGTCACCAACTGTACATGAAGGAGCGAACTCTCGACGCTTCTGAATTAAGGCGAGACATGGATAAAGGAATCCCGTTCATTTACCAATACAAATATCAGAGAGAGCAGCGCGAATTTCATTCTGGTGTACGCTCGGCTGTCAAGGAGCTTCGTAATTTAAAGCACAGGTACACCCAAACAATATTTGAGCAAGGCACAAATTATTTGGACTCGTACGTAATCGAATTGGCCACGTGTCCCCAAGTGTTGTGTAGCGATGTCAGCCAGGCCACTCATGATTTTCGGGGCAATAAACTCCACGACTTGGGTAATCTAAACCGCGAAAGCAATTGGTTGACTTTATCATTGATAGCGACGGACGAAGGAGGCGCAGTGATATTCAGTTGGCCAAAGGCTCATACGATAAGCCGAGAAGTCATCAGATCCCTCCACTCACTAGCGGACGCCGATTTACCGCACGCCATAATTCGATGGATTTTGGAATTTTGTGAAAATACGTACTTCGCACCGGATTGGTGGGATGGCCTGGATCGTCCAGTGCAAGTCGCTATCAAGGATAGGCAACTCAGAGGAATAACAAACTATGAGGACACGTCCAATTTTCCAAGGCCCGACAACTGTCTGATAGATGATGGAGTCCGAGCGGTGGATTGGCAAGTGGTTTCACGGGTGTCCACGCTCACCACCGATTAAGCGGGGAGGTTTGGTTTGAACTAACAAGGCTCCGTCGTGCCGTATGTCGTAGAGGTATTTCCGAGTCTCAAGCCTCATAGACAGGTACCCTCGTCTCCTCCACAGATTGCAGGAAGTAAGGGTTCTTTATGGCGGACCTCACTACGAGATCGACGGGACTATCGGATAGCTGTTCCAGGGCCTCCAGCAAGCCAAAGTAGGACTCAGAATAGGCGTCGAAAGCCGCCGGCTCAAACTCGACCACAAAGTCCAGATCGCTGACCTCTGATCGGGTCTCACGTTTTGTAGCCGATCCGAACAATTCCAGGCGAAGAACGTTGAAGTGGACGCAGAGACGCCTCAACTCATCAATTCGATCCTCGATCGCTGGAATCATCTGCGTCCTCCCAACCTGTAAGGCGTGGCGACTCCGAAATGTCCGCCCGCCATCAAACACTGATTGCGTCCCGCTCCACATAGGGCCGAATTTCGCTGCGTACTTCCTTCATGGTTGACATGTCCACTGGTCGCCCGAACAAGTCCTCCAGGTAGAACAGGGTCCCGAAGTACGACTTGGATGTAGCCGGCCCGCCGAAACGGACAACAATGTCCACATCGCTTTCAGCAGTGGCCTGGTTCCGAGCGAAGGAGCCGTACAGGGCAAGACCGGTCACGTCGAACCGTTCTCGCAGGACCTGCTTGTGCTGTCGCAGGGCATCGAGAACTTCGTCTCTGTTCATGCGGTCCTCCAATCGGCCAGTCCGCCAACTAGGCTAGAGGATAACGCCTGCGAACTACAACGACGCGGTTGCCCCAGCGGATAGCCGAGCCGCGCATGGACCTGACAACAGGCGTCCGGGATTCAGTCTGAAGCGCCTGTGACCTCGTTTATCCATCCCTGGATGATGTCGATAGCATCCTCCTCAGGGTCGGCGCTTTCTCGCCTGGTGTCCTCGAAGTGCTCGGGGTGAACCATGCCGGTGTAGCCGCCTGAATGGAGCCTCCTCAGGAACTCCTTCAAGTCGATGTCCCCTTCACCGGGCATCACCTCTTCGACCTGCGGCCACGTCCCCTTGAGGTCTCTTGGCTGGGCGAAGAAGATCTTGCCTCGGAACCGATCGACCGCCGCCAGTACGTCGGTGCCGTTCATGCCCATGCCGGCGCACATGCAGACGCCGTGGTTCGGGCTCGGCGCCTCTTGCTCGACCAGCCGCGCGATGTGGTCGCCGTCGCGAATCATGAACGGCCCTTCCCACTCCGGCACTCGGAAGCGGCGGTAGTCCTCGTAGCCGATTCCCTGCTCGGCGGCCCTCGCCCGTGCCGCGTCGTCGGGTGTCGGCCAGCGACCATGGTTCGCCAACTTTAGACCCGAAGTCTCCGCCTGGGCGACAACCTCGCGGTAGATGGTCGCCACGCCGCCCCACAGGTCCTCGTCCTCCGCGGGGTCCTCCGGGTCCTCGACGTGCGCATACTGGAGCATCACGGGGATTCCCGCGCCGGCGACCACTTCCACGGTCGCCATCATCTCGTCGATCTCCCGACGGTGGGCCGACGGGTTTCGAATCACGTCCATGTCCTTGCCCATGCAATACGGCTTCGATACGGCGTACACCTCTATGCCGGCCTCGCCTACTCGCTCGACGGTCTCTTTGAGGAACCCGGCGTCCGGCACGCCCGAGTAGGTCGCATTGTCGAACCCCGGCAACGAGTCGCGGGCCAGCGCCACGCGATCGGTTTTCAACAGCCGGCACCTTGCGATTACGGCGTCTACATCGGCGCCGTCCATGACGGTCCCGCAGCTCATCACGGCACGCTCCGAAAACAGTGAATCAGTTGCCCCACTCATGTTGTCCTCCTCGTTCAATCGAACACGCATCGGCGACCCCCCGCCGGCTCCCACCATCATTTCACAGTGGCAGGTCTCAAAAGCCTGTTTCAAAAGCCCCCTTCCCGTCTTGGAGACCTCTGCATAAGTGTTTTCACGCACAATGATTCCTCACTCCACGTCTCGTAGGGTGCGTTGGCATGTGGGTGCCCCACATGACGTTGGTGGGCAATATCCGGGAGATCTTTCGCCGCGCTCGAGGATGACAGATGGGCGGCTCGAGGATGACAGGGATTGGGAGTGGAGGATGACCCCGTATCAAGTACGGGGCAGGCTGCCCCCTTGCGGGAGTGGCGTGGTTGTGGGAAGGGTGTGGCCCCGCCGCCCGCCCACCATGGGTACCGCGGCTACCCTCATCAACCGCCCACCCCTTACCCACATCCGGCATCCTCCCAACCCGTCCTCCCCGACCTCCGTACCCCGTCTTCCCCGACTCCGATGAGACCTTTGCACAACCTTATGGGGTAAGTGGATCATGACGTGAGCCAATCCGAACCTTTCAGGAGGGTCTCATGCACCGTGAAATGGGTCAGCCTTCGCTGGCCGAGTCTT
>DAOUKO010000035.1:0-43754 GCA_034421215.1 Dehalococcoidia bacterium | reverse complement strand
CCCCCCCCCCCCCCCCCCCCAACACCCTTCATAGGGGCGGGTTTGAAGAGCCTGTTTCAGAAATCGCGCGGCTAAACTACTTCCTCTCCTGGGGAAGAGGATTGAGGTGAGGGCGTCACGTCCGGCAACCGGAATCGTTGTATCAATCTAAGGACTTACGATTTCACGCTATGCCCTCACCCCCGTATCGAGTAAGGGTTAGGCTCTGATCAAAGGTGATGGGTCTCGGTCAGAGCGGATGACAGGCGCCGCTCAGAGGGACATAGACGAATAGGGGAAAGCCATGAAGGTCACGAAGGTTGAAGTGCTGCGGGCCTCGATCCACCAGTGGGTCAAGGTGACGACCGACGAGGGGCTGGTCGGCATCGGCGACCTGCACGGCGCGAGCGGCGGCGGCGGCAATCCGGTCAACGTTAGGGCCGCGGTCGAACACTGTTCGGAGTACCTGGTCGGTAAGGACCCGACCCACATCGAACGGCACTGGCAGCACATGTTTCGTCGGTGCCTGTTCAGGGGCGGCTCCGACGCGATGTCTGCAATCGGCGCGATCGACGTGGCGCTGTGGGACATCGCCGGCAAGGCGGCCGGTCTGCCCGTATACCGCCTGCTGGGAGGCCCGACGCGGGAGCGGGTGCGCGTATATGTTCACGTGGTGGGCGATTCGCCGGAGGAGATGGCCGACAATGCGGTACGGCTGGTGGAGGAGGGCTACACAGCGCTGCGGTTCTATCCGCTCGACCCGTTCGAGCGCGGGCTGCCGAATACGTTCCAGGGAGTCATCCGGAAGATGGTGGCGTACACCGAGGCCGTTCGAAACGCGGTAGGGCCGGAACTCGACCTGATAATCGACGTCGTGAACCGGTTGACTCCGGCCGAGGCGATAGGGGCGGGCAGGGCGCTGGAGCCGTACGGGTTGTTTTTCTTCGAGGACCCGATAGAGCCGGACAACATAGACGCCATGGCGCACGTCGCCAACAACATCCCGATACCTGTGGCCTCCGGCGAGCGGCTGTACACCATCTACCAATTTCGCGACCTGCTGAACAAGAACGGGTCGGCGTACGTGCGGCCTGACATCAGCGTTGCGGGCGGGTTCACGAACCTGAAGAAAATTGCTGCGCTGGCGGAGGCGAGCTACGTGGGAATGGTGCCGCACAACCCGTGCTCGCCAGTGATGACGGCATCGTGCGTGCAGTTGGACGCCGCGATCCACAACGTGGCGATCCAGGAATACACGGGAACCGAGTACGCGGCGCCGAAACGCGACCTGGTCAAAGAACCGCTGAAAATAGAAGACGGACACCTGGTAGTGCCGGACGTGCCGGGAATCGGCATCGAGTTGAACGAAGAGGCGTTGAAGCACCACCCGCCGCAGATAAATTACCGGTACCCAATTATTACGAGCGACGGGGCGTTGAGGGACTATTAGGGTCCCGCTGGCACAGGGCGGCCGAACGGCCCACGCCGGATGGAATTCGGCCCATCCTTTTTGCCGAGTGCCTATACTGTCATTTCGAGCGCCGCCGAGAAATCCGAGGCGCCGGTGTGCAGCCCCGGCTTGAATCCTCGAGGTGGGCCGTTTGTCAGCCGGCCAGGAACTGGCCGCACCGTCCACGCCGGATGCAATTCGTCCGACCCTTGTCGCCGAGTGCCCGGACTGTCATTTCGAGCGCCGCCGAGAAACCCGAGGCGCCGGTGTGCAGCCCCGGCTTGAATCCTCGAGGTGGGCTGTTCATCAGCCAGCCTAATTTGGCGCCCGCCGATGATTGATGTGGCCCGACGGTTGAGTGGCCGACAAGCCCGTTGGACTACCGATCAGGTCTGGAATGGCGAGCTTGGGCCGATGGACGGCTCAGATCCCTCGGCTTCGCTCGGGATGACATGGAAGAGCGTTCGGGATGGCATGTGTGAGGGTCCGGGTTGATTTGGATGATTGTTTTGGTGACGTGAGTGAGTGTCCGGGATGACGATGGTCTTGTCAGGGCCGCACGAGGTGGTGGAAGTGGGGCGACTGTGATTGGCGCAGGGCCTGCTGTCGGAAATGATGTGAACGCGGTTTGCGCGACCCCCGCTCCCCTGGGTACCGGATCAAAGTCCGGCAAGACGAGTGAGGGTGTGACCTCCCTGGCGGTCCATGTTCGTAACGATGTCATTTCGAGCGAAGCCGAGAAATCTGAGGCGCCGGTATGCGGTTCAGGTTTGAACCCATTAGGTGGTCCGTTTGTCAGCCGGTTTTACTCGGTGGTCGCCAGTGACTTGTGTGGCCCTGCGGTCAAGTGGACCACACCCACGTTGGATACCGGGTCAGGTTCGGGACGGCGAGATTGGACCAATGGACGGCTTAGATCCCTCGGCTTCGCTCGGGATGACATGCAAGAGCGTTCGGGATGATTTGGATGAGGGTTTTGGGCTGACTATGGCCTGGGTTGCACGAGTTGATGAAAGTGTGGTGGCGCCGTGGGGTTGGGCGGCGGTCGATCACTGGGCAGGGTTGACAGGATAGTCCTCCGGCTTGCCCGTATCTCCGGGCTGGATAACGAAATCCCGGCGATCCCGGTAGAGCCGGGCCCGGTTTAATACGTGGTCGTCACCCGGCTCCACGTCGTCCCAGTGGACCATCAACCAGTACTTATAGTCACCGATGAACAGGTAGGTGTTGTTCATGCGGAAGAAGCGGCAGGCCACACCTTCGCCGTCGCGAAAGCGCTTGCACACCTCCTCCAACAACTCCTGTTGACCGTCCTTTTCGGTGACCACGTACTCGTGGGGCCATGTGTCTCGATAGGTGACGGCTTCCCTCCATGGGGCGCGGTCGATTAGTTCGGTTAGCGTGGCCATTCGTTATTGGTCCTGAATTGCAAGGCGATGGGTGCTAAGGGTCCGACAAGCCCGTCAGATGCGGTAGATCTCCTCGGCCGTCCTGGAGAACAGGGCCGTCTGCTCGTCCTGACTGAATCCTGAAATGAGCTCCGTGTAGGCGTCTATGAGTTCGTCGTAGGTGCTGAAAATCTTGTCGACAGGCCAGTTGGTGGCGAAGAAGCAGCGGTCTATGCCCATCGTCTCGATGGAGGTGAGCACGTATGGCCTGATGCTGTCTATCGTCCAGTTGTGGTCGGCCATTCCGAGGCCGGAAATCTTCCAGCGGATGTTGTCGCACGTGGCCGCGATAGCGACGCCCTTCTTCCAGTTCTCGAAGTACTCGTCCGTGCGCTCCGTGGGAAAGGCGGTGTGATCGACGACGATGAGGATGTTCGGGAACTTGTTTGCCAGGTTTCGCAGGTCCTCCATGTGCTGCCACTCGGCAGGCATGCTGGACACCAGGTTGTACTTTTCGAGTAGGTCGAATCCGCGGTGGTAGTCCGGCTCGACAAGGTAGTCGCCGTAGGAGAAGTCGCGGACGCCGCGCATGTTGGAGTGCTCGCAGTGACGTTCGAGTACAGACTCCACGCCGGGGTCGCGCAGGTCCGCGTGCGCCACGATGCCGTGGGGAAAGCCGGTACGGTCGGCCGCTTGCTGCAACCACTCCGTCTCTGTGACCGGGTCTGGGTTGCCGAAGGCGGCCTGCACGTGCACCGCCTTTGTGACGTTGGCGTTTCGGGTCTCTGCGATGTAGTCCTCGGCGACGTAGTTGTTCTCGGCGAGTTTCCGTATTTGCCACCCCATGACCGGATGCGGCTCGGTCGGTTGCCAGTGGCCGTACTGCAACTCCGGGTGCTGCATGTCATACAGGTGGATGTGTGTGTCGACGAACTCCAGTTTGGTCATCTGAGCGCCTCCCGCGCCGAACGATAGCATGGTGACGAAATGGTCAGAAGGTCACTCGTGCAGATAATGGGACAGTGACCACTACGGATAAAAAGGGAGAACGATGAGCGATTTCTGGATCCAGGAAGGCGAACGGATGCTGTTCATTGGTGACAGCATCACGGACTGCGGTCGTAGAGACCTGGCCGCGCCGTTGGGCGACGGTTACGTGAGCATATTCACCGAACTTGCCACGGCGCGGTATCCCGAGCGGAACATCGATTGGGTCAACATGGGAATCGGGGGCAACCGGACCACGCACCTGAAGGAACGGTGGCAGACCGATGCGATCAACCAACGACCGGACCGGCTGTCCGTCAAGATCGGCATTAACGACCTGAACAGTTTCCGGCGCGGCGATGCCGACGGCGTCTCGCCTGACCAGTACCGGCAGAACTACGACGAGATACTGGACTGTACGCGACGCGCGCTGGGCGACATCCCGATTCTCCTCATAACCCCGTTCTACATATCCACCAATCGCGATGATGAGATCGAAGGCGCTGCACTGGGACTCATTCCCGAGTACATCGAGGTTGTTAAGGACATGAGCGCCAGGTACGGCACACTGTTACTAAACCTCCACGACGTGTTCCAGGAACAGTTGAAATACCGGCCGCCAGGCGCGTTCTGCCCCGAACCGGTCCACCCGAACCGGTCCACCCGAACCACACCGGTCACGTGATTATTGCCAACGCGCTGATGGATTTCCTGAGTAGTCAGTGATGCCGCCGCGCGCTGGTTGACGCTCGTTGGTTGGGGACCTAATGGGCGCACTTGGGCCCAGCGCAAACTACAGCGCCAAAACTTCCCGCGCCAGGACGAGGATGCTCGTTGTTGCGATGACGGTGACTACGACCCGGCGAAACACGGCGGCATTCATACTTCCGGTGAGACGTACGGACAGCCAGTATCCGACGGCGACAGCGGGAATGGCTGCGGCCGTGAGGAGCAGGCGATCAGTGGTTACGAGGCCCTGGATTGCGTAGCCCGCAAGGGCGGTGCTGTACATGATGACGAATAGGAATGACATCGAGGCGCGCACGCCCTGCCGGTCCATTCCGCGGCCCAGCAGGTAGAGGACGAGGAGGGGTCCGCCGATGGCTAGGCCCGCCACGAGCGCTGAGGCGCAGAAGCCGGTCACGGGGCCGGTGACCTTCGGTTTCGGGACGCGCCAGTTTCTGTTGACGATTACTAGGACCGTGAGCGCCAGCACGAGCCCCGCGATGCCGATGCGAAGCGCGTGCGGGTCCAGCTCGCTGAGGGCGTAAACGCCGACCGGCACGCCCAGGACGCCGGCGGCCGCCACGGGCGTGAGCTCCCGGTAGGGCACTTCCCGGCGGGTCTCGAACAGCATCAGGCCGAATGCCAGGATCGCAACGGCGTTGACCACGATCACGACGGTCTGAGGATCGAGGTAGAGCAGCAGAAACGGCGTGGTGGTGAGGCCGAACCCGAATCCGATAGCGCCAATGATGAACGCAGCCACGCCCAGCACGAGGGCCGTAAACAGGAAATCGATGGGGTCTAACACGCGGGAATGATACGGGCGTGGCGGGTCGTCAGGTCATGGATGCACTCGGCGGGAATGCCAGACCTTTGTCACATATCCCGCCGCATCAGGCTGAAGGTCTGGCCGGTTGGGCCCTTCTCCGGCTGGGTGGCTATGTACAGCGCCAGGGGTACGACGTCTTCGGGGGTCTTGACCCACTCGCTGTCGTCCTGGAATACGGACTGCGGGTCCTGTGCGTAAGACTGTGCGACTCGTTTTGTCAACACCGGCCCCGGGATGAGCTCGTTGACGCTGATGTCGCGCTGCCACAGTTCCTGGGCCAGCACGCGTATGAGCATGGAAAGCCCCGCTTTCGCTGACGCGTAGGCCGATCCGCCCGGCCTGCCGCGACGGCCAAGGCCCGATCCGACCGCGATGATCTTCCCGCCGCCGCGCTGCTTGATGTAAGGAATTGCAGCCTTCGCCGTGTGGTAGGCGCCCACCAGGTTTACATGGATTGTGCGTGTCCACGGCTCCAGGCTTCCGCTCTCTACGTCCCGGCTTTCGTCGAAATTGCCGCCGGCGTTGACAACGACGATGTCCACACCGCCGAACTTGCTGGCGGCAACTTCGAACGCGCGGACCATTGAATCGTAGTCCGTGACGTCGGCCGGGACGGCGATCGCAGTACCGCCGGATCGTTGAATTTCGGCCACCGTCTGAGCCAGAACCGACTCGGTCCTGGCGACGCAGCAGACGCTTGCGCCAGCGGCCGCGTAGCCGACGGCAATCGCCTTGCCGATTCCCCTGCTCGCTCCGGTGACCAGGGCTACTTTGCCGGACAATTCGCCTTCGATTGGCATCAGGACTCCTCCATTTCAAGCGGTGACAACGCGCACGTTGTACCACTTGGACTCGAAGCTCGAAACTCGTGCTTTGTTAATTGTCCGGCGATGATTCAGCCATCACCCGCAAACCGCGGCATCACCTTGGTCGCGAAGGTCTCCAGGTTCCGCAGCGATTTGCTCAACGAAAGGCCCATGTGCGAGAAATCGACCAGCAGGTAGTTGAGGTTGCAGACCTCCTGCAACTCCTGGACCTTCTCAACCACATTCTCCGGGGACCCCACCAGGAGAGTGCGCGGCTCCAGGAAGTCCCAGTCCAGCTTGACTTCGGGCGCCAACTCTTCGCCCGGATTGGTAAAGACCTGCCTGCCGCGGAATGGATCGTTGAAGATGAAGGCAGACATGATGGCCTCTTCCGCCTCACGCCGCGCCTGCTCCATCGAAGTGGAGACGTACGTCGAGCGCATGACCGCCTGGTCTTCTCCGACGGCGAATGGCCGACCCTCCAGTTCGCTCCTTACCTGGGCGTAGAGTTCCATACGGCGCCTGATCCTGAGAGCCGGCGGCTGCCAATAGCACGCCTTCAGTCCCATTTCGGCCGCGGTCGTCACGGAACGGTCGGTGGAGACGGTCATCCACATCGGAGGGTGCGGCTGCTGGTACGGCCGCGGTGTAACGCGCAGCTTCGTCACCTTGTCACCGTCCTGCCACGCGGGATTCGACGGGTACAGGGGATGTGAAAAGACGGTGTCTTCAGCCGGAAAGTTGTAGTTGGTCCCGCGGTACGAAAAGTACTCGTTCGACCATATCTCCCGCACGATCTCCACCGTCTCCCGGAACAGTTCCCTGTTCTCCTTGTCCTTGCGCGGGTCCGCGTTGGGGTGGAACTGCGGACCCTCGTACGGCCAGATCCCTCTGCCAAAGCCGACGTCGACGCGTCCCCCGGTCATGTTGTCCAGGATCGCTATGTCCTCGGCAAGCCGTATCGGATGCCACCACGGAGCGATGTTCGCCATCTGCCCGATGCGGATCCGGGAAGTCCGGGCCGCCAGGTCCGCGCCGAGCAGAATCGGGTTCGGAATATCGCCCGCTCCGTAGGGTCCAAAGTGATGCTCCCCAAGCCACATCGCCTCAAAACCGAGTTCCTCGGCAAGGACCGTCTGCCGCCTGAGATTGTCCAGCAGGCCGACTGCGTCCGTAGCTTCTCCAGCGGAGGCTGCGACCGTGGTGAAAGCGGCAAATTTCAATGTATTGACCTCCCGCCATCCAGATCAGGTCGACTTCATGATCAAGTGACCGACTGCCCGAAACCCAGGGGATCCGCACTGCATCGCCGCGTCCTGGTACGCCAGTAGACGCGGTGCTGTGCAACTGACCGCGTGATGCTACGCTTGCGGCCCACCCTACTACGAGGACCGGCCCGATGCCAGCAACGCAAAATCGAGGTCTCATACAGACCGTCCTGGGACCGATCCCGCCGTCGGAACTCGGCCCAACCACGACCCACGAGCACCTCTATATCGACTTCTCGTTCATGTTCCGGCCTGCCCGGGACACGCCGTCTGCGGAACTCGAAGATGCCCCGATTTCGCTGGAGAACCTGGGATGGATACGGCGCAACTACTACAGCAACCGCACTAATTTGACCCTGATGGACCCCGAAACCACCGTCAGCGAACTCAAGTTCTACCGCAGTGCCGGCGGCGGCGGGATCGTGGAAACGACCACGTCGTGTTTCGGGCGGAATCCCGACGCGCTGGCCCGAATTTCCCGCGAATCGGGGGTGCATATCGTGATGGGCGCGGGCTTCTATGTTGACATGGTCCATCCCGACGATATGGACGAGCGGAGCGTGGAGGACCTGGCCCGCGAGATCGTCTCAGATATTACGGACGGCGCCGGCGACAGCCGAGTCAAGGCTGGAATCATCGGCGAGGTGGGATGCACGTGGCCGCTGACGGCCAACGAACGAAAGTCCCTGCTGGCGTCAGCCATTGCGCAGAGAGAAACCGGCGCGGCCATACTGATTCACCCAGGACGTCATCCGGATGCGCCGGGTGAAATACTGGAAATCCTGTCGAACGGCGGCGCAGACATATCCCGCGTGATCATGGGGCACCTGGACAGGACCGTGTTCGACTACGACCTTTTACGGAGCATCGCTGCGTCAGGTTGCTACCTCGAATGGGACCTGTTCGGCAATGAAGGGTCTTACTATCCGCTCGCCGACTTTGACATGCCCAGCGACGCACAAAGACTGGAATTCATCAGGCACATCGCCGACGCCGGCTATGTCGACAGGGTCGTAATCGGACAGGACATCGCCGTGAAGCACCGGCTCGTGCAATACGGCGGGCACGGCTACGGCCACATCCTGAAGAACATCGTTCCAGTTATGCGGCGCAAGGGATTTTCGGAGGACGAGATCCGGGCAATCACGGTGGAAAACCCCGCCAGTATTCTCACCTTGGTGTGACTTCGACTAACCGGACTCGAAGAAGTCCAGGTCGATTGCGAATGCCGCCGCGAGCATCATGGGCGCCAGGTCCCTGTCCAGCCCTGGGCTGTTTAACTCGAGCTTGAACGTGTCAGCGTCCGTAAACGCCTCCTTCATCAGACCGCTCCACTGCTTCGTGACCCGGCCGATTTCCCGGTCCTGCCGGTAGACCATGAAGGTCTTGGGTTTCAGGAGCGGCCCGCGTATCTCCGCTACCGCTTGTCCGCTGGGTCCTTCTATTGTGATCTTGCGCGACGGGAAAGAGAACCGTCGTCTGAGGGAACCGAGGTGTCGCCCTTCCGCATCCTTGATGTGCAGGTGTGAGAAGAACCAGAAGAAACTACGATTGGAGACCAGCACGTCGTTTCCGCTGCGGTCGCTGATGCGAAGAGTAAGCGGCCTGTGGCTCTTCAGGAAAATGCGGCCAATCGTGCCCGACTCTTCCTGGGCGTAGAACAACTCCTCGCCCGCGGGCGTCATGACCGTGTATCGATTGGCCGTTTCGAAACCGGTGAACGCCTCCAGTCGCTCGACCCTCTGCCTGATCATCAACTCCGAGTGATTGGCCAAATCGATCTGCATCGTCTTCTCCAATGATTGGTCGGGCAGCCGCCTTGGATTTCCCGCCCGGGTGGCTCGCCGTGACGTCGAATGTCACCTTCAATGGTAGAACAGCCCTTCCATTTCAATGGTGATGAAACGGGGAAACAGCACCGGCAAGGCGGACCCGATCGGCTGGGTATTCCCGGGACCGCCCTTTCCCGGGTGAGACCCGTGCAAAACCCCCTCTCCTGGACGACGTGACCATGAAGGTCGACAAACACCCCACAAGAGTGTTACCTATCTCCCCGGTCTAACTGTTACCCATGTGCCCGGTTGTTCAGCCTGCCCCGTACCCGATACGGTGGTGAGGGCGAAACGCAAGTTGAAAACAGGCCACTGGACCCCTCTGTCGCCGGCCAATCGAACGTTACGCAATGGTCTCCGGGTGGGGATCAGTCCGGAGGTATCACGGGCAGGATGATCTGGGACGGGTGTTGCTGGTCGACGAAGACCGAGTTTTGGGCGGTCCGGAGACGGGTGTGACGGCCCATCGCCTCGCCGGTGTTGGGGTTGACGTCGAAGCGGGGGAAGTTACTGCTTGAGATGTCCAGCCGGATGCGGTGGCCGGCCTTGAACAGGTTGCTGGTTGGGGGCAGGGCAATGGTTATCGGGTAGACCTCGCCTGCCTCCATCATGACCGGCTCAGTCCACGACTCCCTGTAGCGGCAGCGCAGGATGGAGTCCACCAGGTTCAGGTGATACCCGTCGGGGTAGTCATCGTTGGGCGGATATATGTCGAGCAGCTTGGCCGTGAAATCGGTGTCGGGGGCCGACGACGAGACCCACAGGCGAACTGTGATCGGCCCGGTGACCTCTAAGTCCTCCTCGAGCGGCGGAGTCTGGAACGCCAGAACGTCCGGCCTGTCGGATAGCAACGGCCACGGCGGGCGACAGCCGACCAGGTCCGGCCGTTCCCGCTGGTGCATCGGCCCTGTCGGCACGGTTGAAATCACGTGCGGCAACACAGCCGCCGCGCGTTCGCCAAACGGCGGGATCTCATCGAATTCCGGGCCGCCGTCTTCGGGCTTGGGCAGCGCGCTGAAGGACGCCATGTTTCCGCCCAACGACGGGACCGGGTTTTCGGGATCGAAGGTGAAGGTGAGTGGCGGTTCTTTCGTATCCGGGGATTCTTCCGTGAGCGCCCCGTCGCGGCTCAAGTAAAGCTGCAACTGCCTCGTCCTTGCGATCGGCCAGTCCGGCTCGGCACGCCATTTACCACCGTGATTCAGGCGGCCATCGGCATTCTTAGTCCCGTCGCCTCCGCCCATCACGAAGATCAATACCGGCGGTTCGTCCTCGACGCCGTTGTCCTCCCCCTTCAGCCAGCGGTCGTACCAGCGTCCCCGCACGCGGTTGAACTCCGCCATGCCCCACGGCGCCTCAGGGCCGTAGTCGGCGTCTCCTTCGTGCGTGTCGTCGCTCCTCATTCCGCCATGCGCCCACGGTCCCATTACCAGGCGGACGGGGCTGTCGTTACGCCGTCTCAACTCGGCAAAGAGCCTGGTCGAAGCGTCGGAGAACGGGTCCCACCAGCCGCCCGAAATGGCTACGGGCAGGTCGGCGTGGCGATCAAGGTAGGGTTCCTGGTCGTTATTTTCGTTGGCCCACCACTCGTCGTATTCGCCGCGCTGGTAATAGTTGAAGAGAGTTTCTTCCAGGCACGGCGCGTCGGCCAGTCCGGTCTCACCGCGCCTCCACGGCGTGCTGGCGAGCCATTCGCCCATGTTGCGAAAAGTCTCGATCACACGCCGCACGCCCTCTGGGTTGTCGCGCAATTCCTGCGCGTCGAGCGCGTGGTTGTGGATTGCGGCCGCCATGTGCAGGGCCATCGCACCGCCCTCGCGCGCCTCGTGCGCGTAGATGTTGGTGGGCGCCTGTTCGACCCACTGCGCGCCGAGATGGGGAGGACGGTGTAACGCCATCACCGTTTGTACGATGCCGCGGTGGGAACTGCCGAGCGTACCGACCGGGCCGCTGCACCACGGTTGTGCGGCGATCCACTCGACTGTGTCGTAGCCGTCTTCGCCTTCCCACGGGTTCGCCGTGTGGTAGTAGCGTCCGTCGCCCTCCGACTTGAACCGCGAGCGCAGGTCCTGGATGACTAGCGCGTAGCCCTGGCGCGGGTAGTAGTCCCGCACCTCGTCCCACTCCTCGTTCGATTTGTCCCAGGACGTACGAATCAGGAGGGCAGGGAAGGGCCCGTCGGCCGGACCGCCGTCGTCCGCCGCGGGCAGGTAGACATCTGCTGCAAGACGCACACCGTCCCGCATCGGGACCATCACGTCGCGCAGTAGGGCGATGCCGGGAGGTTTGGGTTTTTCCACCTTTATTCGCCCCTTTTACAGTCAGGCGAGATGCGTGAGATCAGGTCAGCACTGCGACTTTGTTGTATTCGATAAGACCGAAGTCGATCTGCGCTCCCAGGCCGGGTTCATTGATGGCGTGGACCATGCCGTTTTCGTCCGGTTCGATGTCCTCTACCAGGCCGTATTTTTGTGCGCCCGCGGGCAGGATGACTTCGAAAAACTCGGTGTTCTTGATGGCCATGGTGGCGTGCAGGTTCGCCACGTTGTTCAGGGAGTTGCCTCCGTGGTGAATCTCGTAGTTCATGTGGAAGGCTTCCGCCAGGTGGGCGGTCTTCATCACCGGAGTGATGCCGCCCTTCACCGCCACGTCGCCGCGCAGGTAGTCGGTCGCTTGCGACATCAGCCACGGACCGTACGCCGTGAACCCGCCCGGGGAATGCTCGGTGGCCATTATGGGAATATCGAGGCTGGACTTGAGTTTGATGTAGTTATAGATGTCGTCCCCGGCCAGGGGGTCTTCGTACCAGTAGTAATCGAGGTCCTGGATCGCCTTACCGACCCTCAGCGCCTGCGGGTAGTCGTATGCCCAAATCGAGTCAAGCATGAGGCGGTAATCATCTCCGACGGCTTCCCGCACGGCCCGGCAGATCTCGATGTCCTCCTCGATGTCCTCGGCCGGTGGATGGATCTTGTATGCCGCCCAGCCTGCTGACTGAATTCCCGTCGCTTCTTCCACGTACTCTTCCACCGAGCCGAGGCGCGGCGAACTTGCGTACGCCGGGATGGAGTCGCGGTAGGAGCCGAGCAGTTGGTGAATCGGAAGGCCGGCGAACTTTCCGGCGATGTCCCAAAGGGCGACGTCGACGGCCCCAATGGCCCGCATCGACGTATTGCGGTACAGGTCGGACATCACCTCGTGCAACCGTTCCCGGTCGAACGGGTTTTGTCCCATGACCACCGGTTTCAGATAGCGGATGAGGGTCCCGGCGTCCATCTCGGCGCTGTGGCCGGAAGTTCCGAGAAACCCGTGGCCCTGTATCCCCTGGTCGGTGGTGATCGTCACGAGCGCGATCTGGCTGGAAGCGCCCGTTTGTCCCGTGTGCCGCTTTGGGAGTTGTTTGGGGATGTCCTCCCACTTGAACAGGGTGAGGGTCAGGTCGGTGATCTTCATGCGCATGTGCCTTTGTTTGTCGCTGCGGCCCGGGAGACGGTCCATTGAACGGCCGTCAGATCATTCTCTGGCCGCCGTCTATGTGGACCGATTGGCCCGTAATGGAACTGGCGTCGTCGGATACCAGGAACGCTACGAGGTTGCCTATCTCCTCTGGGGTCTGTTCTCTCCCAAGAGGAATCAAGTCCAGGGCGTTCTCTGCGAATAGTTCGTGGGAGTCCTTTTCAGAAAGGGACTTGTCCTGGCTTTTCAGCGCCGTGATCGACGGTTCGTGGAAGGCGGTCCAGACCTGGCCGGGGCAGATGGCGTTCACGTTGATGTTGTACTCTGCCACGCTGGCCGCCACGTACTGGGTGTAGTTGATGACCGCTGCTTTCGACGGCCCGTAGGGATTGCCCATCCCGGCCAGGCCCTTTGGCGGCCCCCACCATATCGGCCCTCGGCCCGCGCCGGACGCCGTGTTGATGATCTTCCCGTATTTCCTCTCCATGAAGTGCCCAAGAACGGCCTTCGTGCAGCGCATGATGCCCTGCACGTTTATGTCCATAACGGCGTTCCAGTTGGCTTCCCAATCGTCGTCGAGGCCACTTCCGTCGCGGCCCGGCAACCGGCCTACACCGGCGTTGTTCACGAGGATGTCGAGATGCCCGAACTCGGCGATTACGTCCTTGACGCACTTCTCCACCGAAACGGTTTCGGTCACGTCCATGCGCACGGCCATTCCCTTGCGGTTGAACGCCTTTACCTCATCCGCTACGGCAACTGCGCCCTCGTCCTTGATGTCTGCAATGGCGATATCCGCGCCCTGTTCGGCCAGCTTGAGGACGATGCCTCGCCCAATGCCCTGGCCGCCGCCGGTTACGAGCGCCGTCCTGCCTGAAAGATCTGCGAGCATCTCATTTCCTCCCCAGATAGGCAGCAGTTGTTGCTGAACACTTCGCCAAGTCCTGGTCAGGTTGCACAGGCTAATTCAAAAGGGGCGTATACGGGCAACGGCAGACGGGGAATTCTGCGCTTACGGTGCTGGTCAGGCAGACAAATGATCACTGGGCACTTGAATCCATACCCTCTTCCAATTCGAATCAGTCCCCTGGTAGCTGCGGAACGGGCCACCGGGAGTCTGGCCGCCAGTCCTCTCAGCCGCACTGCGCGGACTCTGCGCTCTTTGACCAATTCGCGATGGTGCCGCCGGCAACCACCACTACGAGGTCAAGGTCGCTCACAACCACCCCATCACACCCCCCTTTCCGTCGTGCCGGACTCCGATCCGGTACCCATGGCGCGGGGTACGGGCGCGGCTACCCCCCAACCCGCCACACACCCCTTTCCCGTCGTGCCTTCCACCATCGCCCCGCACTCCGATGCGGGGCCGGTACCCATGGTGGGGCGCGGGACGGGCGCGGCTACCTCCACCAACCTCCCACCCCTTACCCAAATCCGCCATTCTCCCACCCCGTCTTCCCCGACTCCGATCGGGGATCCAGGGGCGCGCGGCTATCCCCAACAACCTGCCACGCACATCCCCCCCTCTCCCGTCGTGCCCTCCATCGTCGCCCGGCACTCCGATGCGGGGCAGGTACCCACGGTGGACGAGCAGGGTGGTGGGGCCACACCCGTCCCACACCCACAATACTCCCGCCAGGTGCAGCCTGCCCCGTACTTGATACGGGGTCATCCTCCACTACCCCAACCGTCATCCCCTGATCCCCGGTTCCGTGGTCCCCGGCTCCCCCAATAGTGCCATCCCGAGCCCGTTTTCTTGTCACCTACTGGGGCGACCCCGTTTCGAACGTGGGGCAGGCTACTACGGGCCGGAGTCGTGTGGTGGTGGTTGGAGGTTGTTGCCGCGCTCCGCAGCTCGTCCAACGTGGGTCCTCGATCGGAGTCTGGGAAGATGATGGAAGGGACGGTCGCCGGTCGATGTTGTGGAATGCGAAGGGGATGGTGTGAGCGCTCTTGCGATATTGGAGTGGCGTGGCGTTATGAGGTCACTAGTGCATGGGAATTGCGTTAATTACGGTAATGGTCTATTATCCGCCCCCGACTCATACGTGTATGCAAATGACGCATTCATTGGTCAATTTGTTCGTACTCAGAACGTGTCCGGGGGGCCTGATTGCTTCGTCACATTCTCTCGGTCCGTATCTGGTTGGCTGCGTTCGCGACTCCGGTGTTTGCAGCGACGTTGATGGTGGGTACTGGACAGGATTCGTCGCGGCACCGCGTGCAGGCGCAGGCGGCGATGCAGTTTGAGGAGGGGGATGAGATATATCGTTTCGTGTATGAAAACGTCGCTGCGGGTGGGCCGGTTGGAGCACCTGTAACCGCGAGCGGCGGTACGGGGGCTCTGACCTACGCCCTGTCCGGTACCGACGCGGGCTCGTTCACGATCAACACGAGCACGGGCCAGATTCTCGTCGGCAAGGACACCGCGCTCGACTACGAGTCGGGGAAGACTACATACCGGGTTGTGGTTACGGCTACCGACGAAGCTGAACGGGCTGCCAGCGCAGATGTCGTCGTAACCGTCGACAACGTAAACGAGCCGCCGGAGTTCAATGCCGACAACATATTTCTGGAGTTGTTCACGGTGGAGGAAAACTCTGAGGCGGACATCAACATAGGGGATCCGATCACGGCGGTAGACCCGGAAGGAGGCGACGTCACCTACTCGCTGGCCGGCGCGAATGCGGGCCTGTTCGCCGTCGATGCTTCCAGTGGCCAGGTCAAGTCCAAGGCGTCACTGAACTATGAGCTGGCGAGTGAGTATGTCGTGGCGTTCACCGCCACTGACCCGCAGTCCAACAGCGCCAGTTTCGACGTGACCATAACGGTCCTGGATGACGACACCGAAGCGCCGGGCAGACCTGCGAAACCGTCGGTGGCCCCAAATCCCGGGAACGGACACGAGGCGTTGAAGGTCACGTGGACCGCGCCCGCAAATCCAGGGCCGGAAATCACGTCCTATCTTGTGCAGTACAGGACCGAAGGTTCGAGCGCGGGTTGGGATGACTCGTCGGTCAGCGGGGCAAACCTCGAGATCACGCTTTCGGGACTCGAAGCCAGTACCAGGTACGAGGTTGAAGTCCGGGCTCTCAACGACGAGGGCGAGGGTCCATGGTCGGAAACAGGTAAGGGGCAGACGCTGGCAACGCCTCCGGCGAATTCAACCCCTGAATTTGACACCGGCGCTGAAACTGCCCTAACGGTCGCTGAAAACACACCTGCCGGCACAGCCATTGGGGCCGCGTTCGTTGCGTCGGACCCGGACAGCCTTGACACGCTTTCCTACTCGTTGTCGGGTGATGATTCCGCGCTGTTCGACGTTGGAGCGTCCACGGGCCAAATCGCCATCGGCGCAGGCACGACGCTCGATTACGAGTCCCCGGCGGACAGGGGTCGCGACAACGTTTACGACGTTGTGGTCCAGGTGTCTGATGGGAAGGACGCGGCCGGAATCGCCGCCACCACTGTTGACGATAAGATCGCCATTTCGATCACCGTCACGGACGTCAACGAACGGCCGGAATTCGGGTCGACGGCAATCGCTATTGGCATCGATGAGAACACCCCTGCCGCAACGAACGTCGGGGACCCATTGGTGGCGTCGGACCCCGAATCCGATGTGCTCATTTATTCACTGGCTGGCGCCGATTCCGCCCTGTTCACCATTGATTCGTCGACCGGCCAGATCAGCACCGGCGATTCGACCGATCTGGACCATGAGTCACCGTCGGACGCGGGGGAGGACAACACGTATGACCTGACGGTGAGGGTCTCGGACGGGGAGGACGCGGCAGGAGACCCCGACACCTCGATTGACGATTCGATCAGCGTGACCATCACGGTCAACAACGTCGACGAGCCTCCGGAGTTTGACTCAACGACCGTTGAATTGGAGGTGGCTGAGAACACGGTTACGGACACGAATGTCGGGGACCCGATAACGGCCGTCGACCCCGAAGGTGAAGACGTGACCTATTCCCTGACCGGCTCGAACGCGGCCCGGTTCGATGTCGATGCTTCCACCGGCCAGGTAAAGACCAAGGCGGCTGTGAATTACGAGGTTGCGAATTCGTACTCGATTTCACTCAACGCTTCAGACCCCCAATCCAATAGCGCGAACATCGACCTCACGATCACGGTGACCGATGACGACACCGAATCGCCGGGCAGACCAGATAAGCCAACGGTCGCGCCAAACACAGGCAATGGCCACGAAGCGTTGAAGGTCACCTGGGCGGCGCCTGAAAACAGCGGTCCGGCGATTACGGGTTACGTGGTCCAACACCGGACCGATGGATCATCCGACAGCTGGACCCAGGTGACGGCCGCAGCAAGCGATGTCACGGCCGTGATCTCGAATCTCGAACCCACCACCGCCTACGAGGTACAGGTCCGTGCGGATAACGCCGAGGGCGAAGGACCCTGGTCAGCGTCAGGCAAGGGGGAAACGCTGGCCAAACCGGTTTCGAATTCGCCACCGGAATTCGATGATGGCAGTGAAGCCGCCAGGTCCATCCAGGAAAACGCCCGGCCAGGGGCTGCTGTTGGTGCGCCGTTTCCGGCTACGGACCCTGATCAATCAGACACGCTTTCCTATTCGATTTCGGGCGCAGACTCAGCCCTTTTCTCAGTTGACGGGTCGACAGGCCAGATCAGCATTGGGCTGGAAACAGCCCTGGACTTCGAGTCTCCCGCTGACACCGACGAGGATGGCGTCTACGAGGTGACGGTCCGGGTGACGGATGGGAAGGACTCGGAAGGTAGCGACGACACGTCAGTTGACGACTCCATAAGTGTCAGGATCACTGTCACAAACGTAAACGAACGGCCGGTCTTCGATGCTTCGACAATAGACCTGCAGGTCGCCGAGAACACCCTTGGCAACACTGGCATCGGCGATCCGATAACGGCGACCGACCCCGAGACCGACGCCCTCGAATACACCCTGTCAGGCGAGGATTCCGGCCTTTTCGCGGTGGACAGCTCAACCGGCCAGATAAGCACCGGCAGCACCACCTGGCCCGACTATGAGTCTCCCGGTGACGCCGACGGTGACAACGTTTATGAGGTGACTCTTCACGTGTCCGACGGCAAGGACGATGCCGGCGACGTTGACACTTCGGTTGATGACGCGGTTGGAGTGAGCATCACGGTCACCAATTTGAACGAACCACCACGGTTTGACGCCTCGGCAGTTGACCTGTCGGTTGCCGAGAAAACTCCCGGCAATACCGACATAGGGGAGGCGATCGCGGGGAGGGACCCAGAATCTGATGACCTGACCTATTCCATGGTTGGGGCAGACGCACGTTGGTTCGAAATCGGCACATCCAGCGGCCAGTTGAAGACCAAGGCCGTACTGGACCATGAAGCTCCATTCGACTCAGACGTAGACAACGTCTATCAATTCAAAGTGTGGGTCACTGACGGTCTGAATGAGGAGGGCCGATCAAGCAATGCTGTCGACGGTTCGATCGACGTGACCATTCGGGTCGCTGATGTGAACGAGCCGCCGGCGTTCGACACGTCATTCACTGCGCTGGAGGTTGACGAAAACACTGCGACGAACACGGGCATCGGCAGTCCGGTTGCAGCGCTCGATCCCGAATCTGACGGGCTGGCATATTCACTGGCCGGGGCAGACTCGAGTTGGTTCGACGTAGATGCACCAAGCGGGCAAATCATGACGAAGGACATGTTGGACCATGAGTCTCGGACGGATTCCAACGGAGACAACGTTTATGAGTTGACGCTGCAAGTTTCTGACGGCAAAGACGAGGCCGGAAACGCAGACTCAGCGGTCGATGCGAAGACCACCGTTTCCATCACAGTCCGGAATGTCAACGAACCTCCTGAGTTCGACTCCGCAACGCTGGATTTAACGGTAATTGAAAACACCCCGTCCGGTACTAGTGTTGGAGGTCCGGTAACCGCTCGCGACCCCGAATCCGACACGCTTGAGTACGCCTTATCGGGCGTGGATTCCGGTCTATTCGAGATCGATTCCTCTACAGGCCAATTGCGAACTGGAGACGCGACGGCGTTCGATATCGAGTTCCCTACAGATTCCAACGCGGACAACGTTTATGAACTGAAAGTCCAGGTGACGGACGGCGTGGACGGTGATGGGAACCCCGATGACTCCGTTGATGCGGAGGTCATCGTCATGATCACCGTAACTGGCGTCAACGAGGCCCCGGCGTTTGATTCGGAGGCCATTGCATTCGAGATTGCCGAGAATCACCTGGCGGGGGCGGATGTGGGAGACCCGATTACAGCCTCTGATCCCGAGTCGGCATCGCTTACATATACCCTGTCGGGCGCGGATTCAGGTTTGTTTGAAATCGGGCTGGAGAGCGGCCAGGTCACTGTAGCGACGGCTGAGTTGGACTACGAGTCTCCGGCTGACTCCGACAACGACAACGTCTACGAGATGGCGGTAAGTGTGACCGACGGTGCGGACGATAACGGAAGTCCGGATACGAAGGTCGACGCGACGATCAGCCTGACAATTGAGGTCATTGATGTCAACGAACCGCCAAAGTTCGACGGACTCTACGATTGGTTCCTCGTGGAGGAGAACACGCCTGCGCTAACCAACGTGGGTGAGCCGGCCTTGGCCGTCGACCCCGAGTCGGGCGAATTGGACTATTCCCTTGCCGGGGATGACGCGGACCTGTTCGATATAGACGCTTCGACCGGCCAAATCAGCATCGGCGCCGAGACGGAGTTGGACCATGAGTCCCCGTCGGACTCGAACGGCGACAACCTCTACGAGATGGTGGTCCAGGTCACAGACGGGAAAAACGAGGATGGTGAGGATGACCGGACCATCGACGACGAGACCGGCGTGATCATCTCCGTCACGGATGTCCGCGAAGCGGGCGATGCCATCGCCCTCACCGCACAGTTCGGGGTACATGAGAACGCACCGGTGTCCACTGTGGTAGGGGCACCGGTACAGGCTGGGACCCCTGGACCGGCCGAGTTGATTTATTCCCTGGATGGGGCCGACGCGACCCTGTTTGCCATTGGTCCTTCAAGCGGCGAGATCACTACCAGGATCGAATTCGACTTCGAGTCTCCGGCTGATGCCAATGGCGACAATGCGTACGAGATGGTGGTCCAGATCACCGATGGCAGGGACGCCGAAGGGAATGCCGATCCGTCCATTGACGATGAGATTGGCGTGGTAATACGCGTCCTTGACGTCAACGAGCCGCCCGCCGCGGCGGCTGTGTTCGACGATCGGACGGTATCTGAAACCGGTGGAGTCGTGCAGTTCCATGTTTCCACCTACTTCAGCGACCCCGACGGGGATGAGTTGTTTTATAGCGCGACATCGTCCGATCCCCGAGTCGCCAGCGTCGGAATCGCCGAAGCTACCTTGGCGATTGCGCCCGCCGGCGCCGGCAATGCGGTAGTCGAGGTTACGGCGACCGATCCTGGCGAACTGAGTTTCAGTCAGGGTTTTGTCGTGACCGTCGTCGCGGCGCAAGGGGGGTCCGGAGTACCGTTTCCCACATTTCCGCCAGTTCATCAGGGAACCGGAGGCGCGGCCGGCGAGGCGCCGGACAAGGGCAACCTGCTTTCGGAGAGAGAAGCGCTTGTTGTGCCTGGCGCTTTGTCATTGTTGCCCGGCGAGACGGTGAGCATGAATGCGATTGCGTTCAACCTTCTCGGCGCCGCGCTCCCGGCGGGTACTGCGGGGTTGGTTTGCACTTGGTCGAGTGACGGGGGCGGAGTATTCATGCCCAACGGCACGGGCCCCGCCTGCACGACAACTTTCACAGCCCCGCCTGCAGGCAGCGGGAACATAGTGGTCAAGGTGACGCAGGGAAGGACTGCGGCCGTAGGATTGGCCGTGTACGACGTAACCGGCGTGGAGACTACGACGACCGGACTTGGCAGAGAGGTGACTCCGGGGCTTAAGTTCCCGGCCGGTGTTACGGGCTCCGTTGTGTGGCGGGAAGATGGCGGTTCGGTCAAGTCTCCCAACGGGTTAACGATGCACGTACCGGCGGGCGCGATTGCCGCCGACTATCTTGGCGTTTACGTGAGGGAAGTGTTTCCCGCGGATATCATTTTGCCCGGGAATCCCGGATTCACCGTGGGCAGTTACGCTGGCGAATTTTCGTTTATGAATGGCGACGGCGACCCAATGCCGGGCTTCCGCGCACAAGTCCCGGTGCGCATTTGCCTGCCGATTACGCAGCGGGACCTTGATGCGGCGAATGGCGGGATTGACGGTGTGGACGTCGTGCATGTGACGGTTGATGGGGAGTACTTGCGCCTTCCGTCAGACAGCGATCTGGTCAGCATGAAGACGTGTACCGAAGTCGATGACTTTTCGATCTACTTCGTTGGTCTTGCCGTAAAATCGCCCGCGCCGGTCGTTGCGCATGCTCCGGCCGCCAGCCCGACTCCAACGCCCTTGCCGATGCCGACCCCGACATTGTCGCCGTCGCCAACTCCGACCAACTCAGCCACGCCGGTCCCAGTCGTAGATGCGACGCCGGTTTTGCCGTCTGCCGGTGACGCAGGCCCCGGACCGAGGGCGCTGATGCTCACTGCACTGGCGGCCGTTGCGGCGGTGGCAGTGGGGGTTGTCCTGTTGCGGCGGACCCGGCCGGCTAGGCCGTCTCGATGACGACGACTTGCTGTTGGAGGTCGCCGGTGATGACCGGTCCTTCCGGCGACATGTGGACATCGATCTCCGACCGGACGCCGAACTCCGGCAGGTAGACGCCGGGCTCGATGGTGACGCCGACGCCTTCGATAACCGTGCGGGTGTCTTTCGTTTCCCATCCGTCGAGGTTGACGCCGTTGGAGTGGACCTCCCGGCCGAGGCTGTGGCCGAGCCGGTGGACGAAGTAGTCTGCGTATCCAGCTTCCCAGATGACGCGCCGCGCCGCATGGTCGACCTCCCATCCCTGTGGGTAGCGGCCGTCGAGGATGGCATCTTCGAGGAAGCGGAAACCTGCGTCACGGGCTGCGGCGACGACATCGAACACGTGTTGTTGTTTGGGGGTCGGAGGGCCGCCGACGTGGGCGGTCCAGGTGATGTCTGCGTAGATGGAGTCGTGTTCGTCGACCCTTGCCCAGAGGTCGATGAGGAGCCAGCCGTTGCGGCGTATGACGGCCGACTGGCCGGGCATCGGCTCGTAGTGCGGGTCGGACGAATGCTCCTCGAACGCCACTACCGGGCCGTCGTCGGTTACGAGGCCCTCGCGGTCGAAACGGCCTCGAATGAACTCGGCGACATCGTGTTCGGTGAGCTTCCAGCGGACGTTTTCACCGACGAAGTCGAAGGCGTCGTTGACGATGGTGTGGAGGGCTTCAACGGCCGTGAAGTGGGAGGTGAGTTGTTGTTCCGACCATCTTTCGGTGGCGTGCTGGATGATGTCGCCTGACGAGACGACCTGCGGGCCCAGGCTGCGGACGAGTTCGATGGTGCCGGCGTCGACGCGGCCGACGCGGGGCAGTTCGTACATGGGGGAGTACTCCATGGCGACGGGGCCGGAGGCGGGCAGGGCGTCGCGCAGGGCATTGACCATGGCATCGCGAGTCGCGTACCTGCGTACGGACGGGGAGCCAGGGGGGAAGCGGCCGGCGTCGACCTCGTGGGCGATGACCACTGGGTCGCCGTCTCCCGGTATGTAGAGCCAGACGGGGCGGGTGAGGTTTTCGACGTGCGTACCGAGGGCCGAGAGGAATACGGGGTTGGTGTAGCGGTAGTCGCGGGTGAGCCAGCCGCGCATTTTGGAGGCGCGGATGAATTCCTGGGCGGATTGAATTGTGGTGGTCATGGAGCCTGGGGCTATGCGGGCGAAGAAGGTCCGGCTTTGCCGGATGGCATTGGCAATCTGCGTCGTGACAACCGGAATCGAGGGTACGTTGAGCGTTAAGCTGCACCGCGAACTCGGCGTCACCCAGAGGACCGCATGGTACATGGCCCACAGGACCCGCGAGTCCTTTAATGACGCGACGACTCCCGCCGCGTTCGCGGGTCAGGTCGCGGTCGAACCTTCCGATTGGGCGCGATAGCTGGGAATTTGACACAAGGCCGCAGACTGTGCCCGTGGCGATTCGAACGCTGTGTCACGGACAGGCGAACGTGCTGCCCAACCCGGTAGACTACGCTCAAGAATCACTCATGCAATAATGATTTCGGCAACCCAGGAGGAACGGCGCCTTGACCACAGTCACCAGAGACGAATTTTCTGCATTGTCAGAAAAGGTGGACCAGCACACCAAAACCCTGGGTGATCATGACGACGCATTCCGCTATCTGACAGACAACATCGACAACCTAACGAAGAAGGTCGCTGAAGGTTTCGAGAAGATCGACAGTCGATTGGGCGGCGTCGATATTCGGCTGGACGGCGTCGATATTCGGCTGGACGGTGTGGACAGTCGGCTGGAAGGTGTCGAGTCTGCCGTACGTGAGCTAACAGCAGAGATCAGAAGTAGCCGGTCATGACGCCGCGCCGAAGCCCAGGCGTCACCGTGGCCGTCCGGCTGAACGGCCCATGCCGGGGCGCATCAACGATACCCAGGAGTACATTGTCCGCGCCGTGCTGAAAACGCCTCCGAAGAAGCACAATGACTGGAAATTCGTGAAGAGGTCGGACAATAAGACTTAGTCTGACCGCTAGTTTTTGAATTCATGATTCCCTAAGGATGCCGTTCTCATCGGAATCACCATCGCCTTGTTAAGGCCGAAATGAGGTGATGAAAGCGGGGTGAGCCTGCCGGTTGGGAGTTGTACATGTCGGGCCTGCCCACCTCCGCACCCCACCGTGGGTACCGGCCCCGCATCGGAGTGCGGGGTGACGATGGAGGGCACGACGAGTGATGGTGTGAACTCCCTAGCGGGCTAATTTTCATGGGAATCACCCATGCCGGCTGCGGCCGGCGCCCCAAGGTATGAAAATGGGGTGTTGCCAGTCGTATGGAGGTTGTGCACGTCGGGCGTACCCACCTCCGCGCCCCACCGTGGGTACCGGCCCCGCATCGGAGTGCGGGGTGACGACGGAGGGCACGACGAGTGGAGGTGTGAACTCCCTAGCGGGCTATTTTCATGGGAATGACTTCAGAGGGTGGCTGTGCGGAGGTTTTTGCGGACGTCTGGGTTGACCACGCGGCGGGGCCAGTGGCCCTTCAGAATGAGGGCCGCCTCTCCGGACGCCGCGATGCCTGACCACTGGCCCGACATGGTGGACTCGCCGCCTGCGTGGGGCGATGCGATGAAGTTGTCCATCTTCAGGAGTGGGTGGTTGGGGTCGCACGGCTCGGTCTCAAACACATCGAGTCCGGCCTTGGCGATCTGGCCGTTTTCGAGGGCGGCGATCAGGGCGTCCTCGTCCACGGTGCCGCCGCGGCAGCAACTGACGAACATGGCGGTCGGCTTCATCGCGGCGAACTCCGCTTCGCCGATCATGTGGTAGGTCTGCGTGTTGAGAGGGACCTGGAGCGACACGTAATCCGAGACCGCCAGCATGTCATGGAGGTCGTTAAAACGCTCGACGCCGTATTCGCGGAACGGCCAGTCCTCTGCGAATGCGTCGTAGCCGACGACGCGCAGGCCGAACGGCTGGAGCCTCTTGGCGAGGGACCTTCCGATGGCGCCGAGTCCGATCAGGCCTGCGACCTCACCGTCGAGCGGTCCGACGGGTCTGCCGGCGGGCCTGTCCCAGACGCCGGTACGCATGGCGCGGTCGTACTGTACGAGGTTCCGGTTGAGGGCCAGGATCATGGCCGCGGCGTGATTGGCGACTTCCCAGTTGCAGATGTAGGCGGCGTTGGTCACCATGATGCCGGCGTTGGTTGCGGCGTCTATGTCCACCCTGTCGAACCCGTGGCCGAAGATGCAGATGCCACGCGCCTTCTCCATGGCGCCGATGAGTTCCTCGTCCAGCGCGAAGCCGGTCATGACCACATCGGCGTCACGGACCGCTTCCATCGCCTCGCCGCGGCTTTCGATCCGTACGTCGTCGATATCGACGTCGATGTCATCGAACGCCGACCTGTCTAGCCCGTACGGGAACATCTGGGACTTTTCCGAAAGCAGTACCACTCGTTGTTTAGCCAATTCGTTCGTCTCCTCAAGACTTCAGTGACGCGTCGCGTTCGCGTAGGGCCGTGTGAAACGGCACGGCCTCCGGCGTTCATTTGTGGGCTATCGGCTCATTCCCCCAGGCTGTGGCGCCTGATGACGTTCCAGTAGTCCGGCGAAAGGCTGTTGTACACGAAGTAACAGTACCGCGTCGCCCCCTGGTTTCGCATCTCCTGGAGCATCCGGTCCAGTTCGGATGGGGTCAGCCAGTTCGAGCCGAAGTGTTCCAGTCCCACGAAGGGCACGAACCGGTTCACCGTCTCCGCCGCCGCCATCATCTTCCGGGTCTGGTCCCGTACCGACGTGGTGAACCACTCGTCCGTGGCCTCGGTCTCGTAGGCCGACACCGGGTAGTCGCCGGGCATCGGGTAGTCGAACGCGCGGCTGAACCACTCAGAGGCGAGTTCCTCGTCGAGACCGGGATTCCAGTCGACGAGCGTATTGACCCAGTTCACGATCGTCCCCCGGAAGCCGGCTACGCCTGCCGACCACCAGTACTGCTTGGTCATCTGGAAGTCGGAGTAGGCCTGCTTGCGGGTGAGGTTGTGACCGGTGAGGGTCGTGGCGAAGGGTAGCCGCGCCGAGTTGCCGACCAGCATGTCGGGCAGGTGCTCCTTTATGCCTCGATACGAAGACGAAATGCTCCACTCCACTGCGGCCTGCTTGAACCTGTACCAGGCAGAGAATTGGGGGTGCGACGACCACCAGTCGTGGCTGGTAAGCGCACCTGGCGAGTCCTCAATGAATCTCCTGGCGTTGTCAGGGTCTTGCGATTGCAGGAAGTCCTGGAAGCGGTCCCTGGCGTCCAGAACTTGTTGCATGGGGATGCCGACTGAATCGGAGAATTCACGGTTTGCAGGCGTGTCGATCGGTTCGATCCAGAGGTCGTCACGGTGCCCGGGCTTGATCTCCCACTTGAAGTCGGGCCCGTCCAGCAAGACGCCCGAGATTTCCGGAAAGTTGGCGGCGGTGTCCCTTGCTCTTGCCACGGTCATTGCGGGTCCGTCGGCGTCGGTGATGCTGGGAGTGCGGCGGTTGGGTTCGAGTCTTCCTTTGCCGAAGCTGCCGAGGAGGAAGTACGCCTTGTCGTCCATGACGTAGATGTTGAAGCCCCTGGTCTTGGCGAGGCGGAGGGCTTTCCGCAGGCGTTCGGACTCGTCCTGCAAGTGGGCCGGCATGTCCGGGGGCAGCCATGACAGGCCTTCGTAAAGTTCGGGGTTCGGGTTGAACGCGGCGGTGGGCACGCGTTCGACCGGGGCGCCTCCGACGGCGGCGAGACCCCGCGGGTGGGTGTCTTCGACCTGTGGGTACGTGTTGCCGCCTTCCTGCCGGTCATCCAGGAGACACAGCCATTGGAGCGCGATCTCGTTGATTCCGGCGTCGGCCAGTTCGTCCCAGAACGATTCTTCGTAGAGAATCGCATTTGGCGGTCGAACGAGCATCATCGGTTTGAGCGGCGCGGTGGCCATAGTTGGTCTCCTCCGGACGTGGGGCGGTCAAGCTACAGGAAGTTACACCAAATCGGCCTGGTTGCGGCGCCCAAGGAGATTGCAGGCGCGGGTGGGTTTGAAGAGCCTGTTTTAAATGTCCCCTCTCCCCCAGGAGAGGAGGCAAGCTAGCCCGGGAGACTTTTGAGACAGGCTCCGGAGTGCGGGGCGACGATGGAGGGCAGGACGAGTTCGTGACGAGGAAAAAGAACCGGCCAGCCGAGTGGCTGGCCGATTTAGCGGTTGCTGGTAGCCCCTGCGGGATTCGAACCCGCGATCTCCGCCTTGAGAGGGCGGTGTCCTGGGCCGCTAGACGAAGGGGCCTTATGTTTCCGGCTTTTGGCCGGTGCGCTGTTGGCTGGCGATCCAGGATTCGAACCTGGGCTCCCAGATCCAGAGTCTGGTGTCCTACCGCTAGACGAATCGCCAGCGCTAGAAGCCTAAGTCTACCAGCGCCCGAGGGGCGGCTCAATGCGAGTGGCCGGTTTAACCGCGGGTTAAAGGTGTCGGGTTGGGAATTGGCATACTTGTCGGGTTCCTTTCTGTGGATGCCTGCGCCCGACGATGATTTTGATGCCCAAATTCGATTTCGCCCTTGATATGAGCGAACTAAGAA
Source organism: Dehalococcoidia bacterium (assembly GCA_034421215.1). Classification (GTDB taxonomy): domain Bacteria; phylum Chloroflexota; class Dehalococcoidia; order Lucifugimonadales; family Lucifugimonadaceae. The sequence goes on along the minus strand of DAOUKO010000035.1, from coordinate 16,809 downwards.
ACATGGCCACGTGGCAGGCTGCGGTGGCGGAGTTTCTGGCTGTGTTCGTCCTTGTGTTTGTGGCTACGGGGTCGACCAGCGTTGCGGCCACGTTTGGTGCGGGGTCTGCGTCGGCAGACTTGATCCTGATAGGTCTGGCCAACGGGTTGGCCATTGCCGTTGGCATTGCGGCGTTCTACAGGGTCTCAGGCGCACACATCAATCCGGCAGTCACGATTGCGGCGGTTGCCACGGGCAACGCGTGCGCGGCCCGTGGCGTCATATACGTCGTTTTTCAACTGGGTGGCGCGGCTGCGGCGTCTGCGTTCATGCGCATCGTGTCGGACGTACCGAATCTCGGCGTCCACCAGGTCAATGCGGCCCACCTGAGTCCGGCCGCGGGGTTGGGCCTGGAGATCGTGATCTCTTTCATCCTCGTGTTGGTGGTCTTCGCGACGGCCGTCGATCCGAGACCGAGTCGTTTGCTCATCCCGATTGCGGTCGGCGCGGTTGTTGCAATCAACAATTTCGTGGCCCTGCCGCTAACGGGAGGGTCGATGAATCCGGCCAGGAGCTTTGGACCGGCGTTCGTCTACGCATCCTGGGCGCAGCACTGGATTTACTGGGTCGGGCCGGTCATAGGCGCCGTTGCGGCCGGGGTCTCGTACACGTTGTTCTTCGGGACCGAGGAGATGAAGCGCCGAATGAGGCCTTCGTCACTCTGGACCACGAAGGGGCCGGTGGCGGAAGGCAAGCGAGAGACTGGCTGAGTTGGCGCGGCAGCGGTGAATGTCGCGACTTCCGGCGTTAGGAAACCGGCGGCCGGACGTGGTCCCACGGTTGAGCCGATTCGAACGCTGCGGAGGCGGCCAGGACGGTCGATTCGTCCAGGTTTTTGCCGACGATGTGCAGCCCGACCGGCAGGCCGTCCGAGGTGAAGCCGGCCGGTACGCTCGCCGCGGGGTGGCCGATGACGTTTATCGGCAACGTGAATGCGCCGTTCCAGTACTGATCGGGGTACTCGGAGATGCCTGAGACGTCGCCCGGGAATTTCCCGTATTTGAACGCAGGAAAGCAGGCAGTGGGTGTCAGCAACAGGTCGAATTCTTCAAACAGGTCAGTAAATCGTGACTTGAGCCGGTCTCTTTCACCGAGGGCGCGGGCGTAGTCTGCCACAGTCACCCGGCTGCCTCGTTCGAGCCGGAATTTTGCGTAGTCGGTGAACAGTTCGTCGCCGTTGTTCTCGTAGCGTCCGTAGGTCGTGTAAAAGTCCCCGGCGATGATGGGTCCGAAAACGTCGTACGGTGGATCGAGGACGATGTCCAACTGTTCCACTGAGCACCCGAGGTCCTCGAAAACACGCGCCGCCCTGGATGTGATGTCTAGCACCTCCGGCTCGACCTTGGCGAATCCGAAGTCGGGGCTCCAGCCGATGCGCAGCCCCTCGATGGACATGTCCGCGGCGCGCACGAAGTCCGGCGGGGTCTGCCGCAACGACGTGGGGTCGCGCGGGTCGTAGCCGGCGACCACCTGGAGCAGCAGGGCCGCGTCCCTGACGGTCCGGGTCAATGGCCCGTTTTGAGAGAACATGTAGGGCATTGCCGGCCCAATCTGGCCCGTGAAGCCTGAGACGCGCCCTTGTGTTGGCTTTATTCCGAATATCCCGCAAAAATTTGCCGGGATGCGTATCGACCCTCCACCGTCGCTGCCCAGGGACATCGGAGTCAGGCGCGCGGCTACGGCTGCCGCTCCTCCACCGGTCGACCCGCCGGGTGTCCGTTCGGTGTCCCACGGATTGCGGCCGTACTCCCCGAGCCGGTTTTCGCAGGTCCCGACCAGCGCGAATTCGGGAACGTTGGTCTTGCCCAGCGGGACTGCTCCAGCCTCCTTTACCCGTTCGACCACTGCGCAATCGTTTTCCGGCACGTGGTCTTTGAACAACAGGGAACCCAGCGTGGTGCGGACTCCGCCGGTCATCTGGGAGTCCTTGATTGCGATGGGTATACCGTGGAGCGGTCCTAACTGGTCACCCCGCATGACGGCTGCTTCCGCCTCGGCGGCGCGCTTCATTGCGTCGTCCCGCGTCACGAGCAGGAACGAATGGAGTTGGGGATCGAGCCGGTCGATGCGTTCCAGGAATGTCTCGACGAGCTCGACCGGTGAGACCTGTTTTGTACGGACAAGGTCCGCCAGATGTGTAGCCGTAGCGGTGGCGAACTCCTCGGTCATTTCGAATTCTCCCTGGCTGTGCGGTCAACGCCGCGCTGCTTACTAACCCGTCCGCGTGCTATTGCTTCATCGCCGTATCGCTCGCGGATTTTGTCGATTGCGCCGCTGACCGCCGAGTCGTCGGGCTCAGATACTTCTTCCATGAGGGTCAGCTGCCCCTCGCGTTCGTTCAACCCGCTCACCCCAACACCGATCAGACGCACCGGGCGATTGCGTTCGCGGAGAGCGGCGTTCAGGAGGGCCCGCGCCGTTTGGTAGATGGTCGTGTCACCGTCGATGCCGGCTGCCATCGACCGTTGCCGGTTCACTGTAACGAAGTCGTCGTACCGGAGCTTGATGGCGATGACCCGCGCGTGGCGCTCGGCCTTTCGGAGCCTCCTGCCCACCTTTTCGGATAGCGACAGTGTCACCGCCCTGAGACGCGCCCGGTCCGATACATCGTAGTCGAACGTCGTTTCCGCGCTGATGGACTTTGCGTCCTGCCTGCCGCCTAGAAGGTCTCCGCCTTCACCCGCGGCACGGCGCTTCAGGTGGGCTCCCATCCGTTCGCCCACGGCCCTTCGAAGGACGCCAGTAGGGGTGTCTGCGAGTTGACCGAGCGTTTCGATGCCGAGCGCGTGCAGGCGGTCGGCTGCCTTTGGTCCGATTCCGGGCAGTTTCCTTATGGGCAGGGGGGCGAAGAAACCGGCGGCGTCTTCCGGCCGGATGATCAGTAGACCGTCCGGCTTCGATTCGCCCGACGCCACTTTGGCGACTAGCCGGTTGTGGCCGACGCCGATGGACGCGACCAACGATAGTTCTTCGCTGACCCGGCGTTTGATGGACGTTGCGGACTCCGCCGCCGGTCCGTAGATCCGCTCCATGCCGGTCATGTCCATGTAGGCCTCGTCTACGCTCATGGGCTCTACGAGGGGCGAAAAGTCCCTGAGTATCGCCATGAACTGCCGGCTGACCACGCCGTATTGGCGGTGCTTCGGGGAGATGTAGATGGCGCGGGGAGCGAGTCGCCGGGCGGTGGACATGGGCATGGCGGAGCGAACGCCGAATTCGCGTACCTCATACGAGGCGGCGCTGACCACTCCGCGCGGTCCGGCTCCGCCCACGACCACGGGCTTGCCCACCAGGGACGGGTCGCGAGACCGTTCGACGGCTACGAAGAAGGCGTCGAGGTCAACATGGAATATGGTTCGCGCAGGCATAGGGCATTCACGCCTATCTTCGCGCGGATGCGGGTCAAGATGTAATGGGCTGGCGGCAGTGGTTAGTGTTCGGGCCTGGTGGACTAGCGGCGTGTTACACGAGGGCGGCTCGCTGTGTGGGCGGGAAATTCTTCGCTGCGCTCTTGAATGACATGGGCTGGCTAAGGCCGGACGAGGTGATGAAAGTGGTTGGGGGTTGTACTTGTCGGGCGTACCCGCCTCCGCGCCCCCACCGTGGGAACCGGCCCCGTATCGGGTACGGGGTGACGTTGTTACCCCGGCACGACGATGTGGCGGGTTGACCGGCTTATTTTCATAAAAATGATGTGGGGACGGCTCTAGAATCACTATGGCCTTGTTGGGGCCGCGCGAGGTGATGAAGATGGGGGGAGGGTGATCGGCGCGGGAACCCCTGCCGGAATTGGAGTGATCGTGGTTTGCGCGTACCCCACGCCCCTAGGTACCGGATCGGAGTCCGGCAAGACGAGGGAATGGTGTGACCTCCCTGGCGGGCTATATTCGTATCTTCGGCGAGATATTGAGGTGGTTTCTACGACTCCAGGCACCTGGCGAGCCCGGCCATTTCGATTGCGGCGTCGGCGTAGTCGGCCCCCTGGCTGATGCGAGCGACAGCCTGGTCTGCGTTGTCGGTGGTGAGCACCCCGAAGATTACCGGCTTGCCGGAATCGAGCGCGACGCGGGTGATGCCCATCGATGCGCCGTATGCGACGTGGTCGAAGTGGGCAGTCTCACCCCTGATTACGGCGCCGAGGCAGATGACGGCTTGTATGTCATCGCGGTCCGCCAATTGCTTTGCGGCGAGGGGTAGATCGTAAGAGCCCGGCGTCCAGACGACGAGTGTGTCGTCGGACCCGATTCCGCGTTCGGCGAGCCGCGCGACGCAGCGTTCGAGCATCTGGCCCGTCACGTATTCGTTGAATTTGCCTACGGCGATGCCGACTTTCACGTGTCTCTCCGGTTTATTTCATGCTGGATTATCATTTGCAGGCCGCATATCAGACGGTTGTTGGCGTTTCGAAGTGCAGCCAGGGTGGGTTTGAAACCCAACCCTACGAGTGTGGTTTTCGTGGCGCTGGAGTAGGCAGGCGGAGTTCACTCGGGAATCGAAATTCAGTCCAGTTGTCCGATGTCTAGCAGGTGGCCCATTTTTTCCTGCTTGGTTTCGAGGTACCGGCGGTTTTCATCCCGCGCCGGGGCTACTAGCGGCACTCGTTCGACCATCTCGAGGCCGAACCCCTGCAATCCGACCAGTTTCTTGGGGTTATTTGTCATGGCCCGGAACCTTCTGACGCCCAGGTCCCGCAGGATTTGCGCGCCCACGCCGTACTTGCGGAGGTCCATGGGGAAGCCCAGTTGCTCGTTGGCTTCGACAGTATCGAGCCCCTGGTCCTGGAGCGCGTACGCCTTGAGCTTGTTGTGCAGGCCGATGCCGCGGCCCTCCTGGCGCATCAGGACGAAGACGCCCCGTTGCTCCGCCTCGATGGCCTGCAACGCCATGGCCATCTGATCGCCGCAGTCGCAACGGAGGCTTCCGAACACGTCGCCGGTCAGGCACTCGGAGTGGACGCGAATCAGTACGGGAGACTCGTCGTCGATGTCGCCCTTGACCAGGGCCACGTGCTCCAGGGCGTCGACGGTGCTGCGGAACGCGATCGCCGTGAATTCCCCATGCCTGGTCGGCAACTGGGTCTCTGCTACGCGCTGGACCAACTTCTCGGTGGCCATCCTGAATGAAATCAGGTCGGCGACGGTGACGATGGGTAGCTCAAACTCAATCGAGATCTTTTCGAGCTGTGGCATTCGGGCCATGGTGCCGTCTTCACTCATGATTTCGCAGATGACGGCGGCGGGCCGCTGGCCTGCCAGTAAGGCCAGGTCGACGGATGCCTCAGTCTGGCCGGACCTGACCAGCACGCCGCCGTCGTGGTAGGTCAGCGGGAATACGTGGCCGGGCCGTGTGAACTCCGATGAGTGCGAGTGTTCATCTGCCAGCAGCTTTATGGTGCGTGCGCGGTCGGCGGCCGAAATGCCGGTCGTGACGCCGGTGAGGGCGTCGACTGAGACCGTAAACGCGGTGCCGAGCGGCGCGGTGTTCTTGTCCACCATGGGCGGAATATCGAGGCGGTCGAGATCGGCTTTCTCCATGGGCACACAGATGAGCCCGCGCCCGTGGAGGGCCATGAAGTTGACGGCCTCCGGAGTGACCATCTCAGCCGCCATTGCGAAGTCGCCTTCGTTTTCGCGTTCCTCATCATCGACGATGATGACGATGCCACCGGAGCGAAAGACTTCGACGGCCTTTTTGACCGAACTTTCTGCTTCCGGAGTCAGTTCGTCAGGCAGTTTCACGGGTCCAGGAGTCCTTCTTCGCGCCGGCTTCCAGGTACCCACCGGCCAGTTGTTCGAGGTACTTGGCGGTGATGTCGGCTTCCAGGTTGACCGATTCGCCGACTTTGCGGGAGTTCAGAGTGGTGTTGTCCTTCGTGTACGGAATGATTGCGACGGAAAAGCCGGTCTCAGAGCGGTCGACCACTGTCAGGCTGATCCCATCAATGGCGATGAATCCCTTCTCGACGACGTATCTCATTATATTTGCGGGCGCGTCGACATAAACCAGCGTGGAGATTCCGTCGGGGATCATGGCCGTTATTCGACCGGTGCAATCAACGTGGCCCTGGACGAGGTGACCGCCGACGCGGTCCCCGTATGACAACGCGCGTTCGAGGTTCACGCCGTCGCCGACATTGATGTTGCCGAGGCACGTTCTGCTAACGGTCTCGCCCATCGTTTCGACGGTGAACGAGGCCGTTTTCCTATCGATTACCGTCAAGCAGGCACCGGAAACGAGGATGCTGTCCGAGACTTTCAGGCCGTCGAGCGCCTTGTTTCCCGAAATGGTCATTCGCCGGCCGTCGTAACTCTCGACCTTGCCGACCTCTTCTACGATTCCGCTGAACATGTCCGGTGTTATCGGCTGTTGGCGCTCAATGATTCGCGGCTCACTTCAGGTGCGGCGCCTGGCTGTGGCGTTCTGAGGTGGTTTCCCTGGCGGATCAATACCCCTGAACATCACGCCTTTTTCGGGACGTAACCGGTCGTCAGTATATCCGGGCCCAGTTGCGTGCGACGTACGTCTACCAGCCTGATCGCATCCGCGATTTCGCCGACGCCTGCGCCTTGGACCGGTGTTGGGGAGTTGCGGCCGCCCACGATGACCGGGGCGACAAATGCGGCGACCTTGTCTACGAGGCGTTCGTCGAAGAGCGCGCCGAGGATGGACCCGCCTCCCTCGAACAACGCGTTGTGGACGTTCCGGCTGCCGAGTAGCGAAATCAATTGCCGGAGGTCTACCCGGCTGTTCCGCGTAAGTAGTTGGACCACCTCCACGTTTGGTCCCGGAGGCGTCACGTCGGTACCGTCACCGACGGCCCAGATGACGTTGCCGGGTTCGGCGAATACCGTGGACTCCGGGGGTATCCGGCCGTTGGTGTCCACGACAACTCGCCATTTTGGCCGACCGGTTTCGTCGCCGCGTTCGTCTCGGGCAGTCAGTCTCGGGTTGTCCTTCAGCACCGTACCGGCCCCGACGACCACGGCTTCCGACGAGGCGCGCATCCGGTGCGCCCGGTGGCGGGCCGACTCCCCTGTAATCCACTGCGAATCGCCCGTGTGGGCGGCGATTTTTCCGTCGAGGCTCATAGCGAATTTGGCCGTGACGAAGGGCAGGCCGGTGCGGAGATGCTTGTCGTAACCCTCGATGAGTTGCACAGCCGCGCGTTGGATGTCGTCGGGAAAGGCCGTCACGACTTCGATGCCGGCGGAGCGGAGCAGGGCGAAGCCGCGGCCGCTAACGGACGGATTCGGGTCTTCGACGGGACATTCGACGCGGGCGATGCCAGACTCGATTATGGCGTCGGTGCAGGGCGGGGAAACGCCCTGGAATCCGTGAGGCTCCAGTGTGCACACCAGCGTGGCGCCGCGTGCAGCGTCGCCTGCCTTCGCCAAGGCTTCCGCCTCGGCGTGGGGACCCGGCCTGGCCTGGGTGCGTCCTTCCCCGACGATCTCGCCGTCTTTGACGACGATCGCGCCGACGGGCGGACGCGGCGCGACGCCGCCGGCTGCTTGCCTGGCCAGTTCGATGGCTCGGCGGAGGGGTGGATCGGTCATTGGCTGCGGGTTCGGGTTTGGGTCATTATGGTTTTATCGAAGGTGGTTGAGGTGATGAAGGTGTGGGGTTGCTTGTCAGATGGGGGTTGAAGATGTTGGGTGTGCCCACCTCCGCGCCCCACCGTGGGTACCGGGTTGCCCCGGTAAGACCCCGTTTCGGGCACGGGGCAGGCTACCCCTCGCCGGATGGGGGTGGTGGGGTGAGTGCGGTTTGGGGTGTAGCCGCGCCCCTTTGCCCCTGGGTCCCGGCCGTCGCCGGAACCACGGTACGGTTGGTTGTGACTGTCGGTTCTGCGTTGAGGGGTTCGCAGGCGCCGCGCCCGTCCTGCGCCCCACCGTGGGTACCGGGCTTCCCCGGTAAGACGAGAAAAAGGGCGGTGTGCCTGACTGTTGGGCGTGGCCGGTGAAAGGGGGCGCCCCGCCGGTCCCCTGGGTACCGGATCGGAGTCCGGCACGACGAAAAAATGCTACGGTGTCCAGGGTGATTCTATTGGTCACGTTGGCGTCGTTTGAAGTCGAGGTGGGCGCGGCTGGTGGTCGGGTCTTGTTGGCCCTGGTACCTGCTGCGCAGTTCCGGTGAGCCGTATGGTCGGTCGACCGGGGTGGACAGTTCGAGGAATGAAATCTGGCCGATGCGCATGCCGTAGTAGAGCGTGATGGGGATTCGGGACACGTTGGTCAATTCCAGGGTGAGATGGCCTTTCCAACCGGGGTCGACGTAGCCTGCGGTTGAGTGGATGAGCAGGCCAACCCGGCCGAGCGAACTTTTGCCCTCGAGGCGGGCCACGAGGTCGTGGGGGATTTCTATGTGCTCGAGGGTACTTCCGAGTACGAATTCGCCCGGGTGAAGCATGAACGGAACATCCGGTTCGATCTCCACCTCCTCGGTCAACTCCACGGAGTCTTTGCGCAGGTCGAGGTAACCGGCGGTGTTGTTCCGGAACACGAGAACGCGCTTGTCGAAGTGCAGGTCTACGCTGGCGGGTTGCAGTTCACTCGGGTCGTAGGGATCGATCTTGATCCGGCCTTCTTCTATGTACTGCTTAATTGTGCGGTCGCTCAAGACCATCTACGCCTCCCGGCCGCGAACTTAAGGGCGGTTCTTCAGCGGTCCCAAATCGCCAGCGAATTGTATCTGCCGGAACATCCGGAGAGAGCGGTTCGCGTGGTCCCCTGAAACAGGCTGCCCGCCCTTGCGGCAGTGAAGCGCGAGAGCGGGCATATGTGCTGTTCGATTCCGCGGGGGGTTACTTGTCTGAACTGCTCAGTATCGAGAAGCCAGCCTGGATCGTTATCGAGAGGTTGATGTCGCCCGATTCGATTGGGGTGCTGGCGTCCGACATCCTGGCCATCGCCATCTCTTGGCGGACGGGGCCTTGCTGGATCGGGACCCCGCCCGACGACTCCTGCACGAACACCACCGGTCCCAGTTCCACTCCGAAGGCTTCGGCGTAAAGCTCGGCTTTGGCCTTGGCGTCTTCTACTGCCCGGCGCCGGATTTCGTCTGCGTATGCTGCGGGGTCTCCCACGGTGAACGAGATATTGTTGATCCTTATGAGGTCGCCGCCCACTTCTGCTGCCTTGTCTATGACCTCATCCGCCATCTCGATGTCCCTGACGGTCACCCTCACCTGGTTGTTCACGGTGTAGCCGGTGATGCGCGGCTCGTTGTGAGAGCCGTTGTCATCTTTGACCTCGACCCACACCTGGATGGGGTAGATGTTCAACGATGTTGTGACGACGTCGTCATCAGCCACCCCGAGCGTGCTGAGGGCGTCGAGAACGCTTGTCATGGCCTCTGCTGCCGCGCCTCGGGCTGCGGCGACGGTCTCTTCCCTGGACTCGACGCCGAGAGAGATGACCGCAACGTCCGCCTCGACCTCTTTCGTGCCGATTCCGCTTACCCAGATTCCGGCCTGTCCGTTGCCCTGGGATGCGGTCGTGACGGCTTGCGCTGCTGGTGCGGCGGCAGGCGGAGCGGTCACAAGTTTCTTGTCTTCGGCCTCGGCCTCGGTTGCGTCGATTGTGGCGGCCTGGACGACTCCGCTGGTGGACTCATTGTTCGTGGTCTGCGAGACGGCCGCGGTGTTGGCCGGTGCAGTGGGATCGCTTTCCCGGTTGCCGGTGCAGGCGATCAATGCGACGGCGGCGAGTACGGCCAATATGGCGGCTACGATGATTGCGGGTTTTCTGTTGGTTCGGATCATTGCCGTATTTCCTCTTCTTGTGTGGTGATTAGACCAACTGGTGGTGATAGATGTTGCCTTGAATTTTCAGGCCTCTACGAATATCGACGTAGCGGTTACGAGGTTTGTTCCATCTTTTTGGTTGGATTTCGGGCCCACTCTAAATCTCGCGGCCATGACGTCGCCGCAAAACCGCCCACAACGCCACCATAAACAACGCGAGTACGGCGAGCAGGACCTGGAGTTGCCAGAGCGGCAGCGTGATCCGAGGGTCCTCATCATCCCTCACGAAATCGGCAGTAGCGGGCTCTTCGTGTGGGACCGGTGTGGGAATGGGCCGTGGGGTTGGTTCCGGGGTTGGGATGGGCGACGCCGTTGGCTCCGGGGTTGCCGTTGCGGTTGGGACAGGGGTTGCAGTGGGTGTGGCGGTCGGCGCGGGCGTTTCCGTCGGTCGGGGCGTGGGAGTGGCTGTAGGTTGCGGTGTCGGTTCAGGTGTGGGCACAGGCGCGGTAGTGGTCGTGGGCTTAATTTCCTGGCCGTCGTCGGTTGTGGTCTCTGGCGCTCTTGCTGACAACGCCACGGGTGTGGCCGTTTCTTGCCCTGGCGAGTCTTCGATCGAACTTGCTTCGACCGCTATTGCGCCGGCGGGTGTTTCGCTTATTTCGACCACGATCCTGGCTGTCGGCTGATCGGATTCCTGCGCGGCCTGCATGGCTACAGGTTTCTCCACCGTGACGGTTTCAACGGCCTCTTTGGCCACCGCGGCCTCCTTCTCAACCACGACAGTTTCGACGACCTTTTTCTCCGCCACCTTTTCGACCACCACGGTCTCGACGACCTTCTGCGTCATTGCGGGAGCCGGCGTGGCCGTGTCGACTGCGACTGCCTCGGTGACCGGCGTCTCGAGTGCGGCTTCTTGTTGGATCCCGGGAGCGCCTGGCTCGCCGGGTGCGCCTGGGGCGGTTACCTGGCTCTCTGGCGCGGCCTCTTGTTGGACCTTGGCCCTTTCGACGACGCTCTCTGCCACTGTCACGGTGTCAGGCTGGTCCTGGGCCACCTGTTCGGAGTCGGCAAACTGCGCGGGCGCGGACATACTCTCGATGCCGCCCGATTCGCTCTGCCTGACCAGGTCGGTCAGATCGCCCGCGATCAAGACCCCCACCGCGAGGACGAGGGCGGCCGCTGCGGCGGCGGGTGCGTAGCTAAGATCGAGGCGGAAGGGCGGCCGTTGCTCCGGGACCATGTCCGGGGTGAGGGCGAAGGAGCGCGGGGCAGGGGGTGTTTCGACGGACCGCAGCAGTGCGACTGTCTGGCGCAGTTCCTCGATGTCGCGGCCGCGCTCGGGCGATTCGTCGAGTTCCTGTTGGACCGCGTCGAACTCGGCGGGGTTGGCCCGTCCCTCTATGTAGGCGGTGGTCGCATCGTCCAGGTCGTCCTTACGACCGAACAATCGACGCCACAGAGCCTTCACTTTGCGTTTCTCTCCTTACCTACAGACGCCATTCGTCCGGTAACAGTTCCGGTCTTGTCTTGAGAAAGTCCCTCATTCGGCCTCTTGCACGGTTCAGGCGGGACTTGACGGTGCCGACCGACACGCCCATCACCTCAGCGGCTTCTTCGTATCGATAGCCGTCCATGTCGACGAGGATTATGGACAGGCGGTGGTCGTTCGACAGCGACATCAGCCCTTCGGTAATTGCCCGACCTAACTCAGACGACAGCGTCCACTCTTCCGGTTCGGGGTCGGCGGACCTGAACGTGTCGGAGAACGTGACGATGTTTTCTTCGATGGACGTTTCGGGCCGGCGTTTCATCCGGCGCAGGTGGTCGTAAGTGGCGTTACGGGCGATCCGCAGGAGCCAGGCGCGGAAGTTGCCGCCCCGGAATTTGGCGATGTTGCGGAACGCGGAAATGAATGTGTCCTGGGTCAGGTCTTCGGCCGTGGCAGGATTCCTGACCATCTTGAGCGCGACGCCGTAGACCGCGTTCTGGTAACGGGTCACGATTTCATTGAACGCGTCGAGGTCTCCGCCTCGGCTGAGATCGATGAGAGTACGGTCTTCCAGATTCGCCACATCAATCTCTGTGCGGTCGGTATTCGGCGCAGGCGGGGCAGGGCGCGCGTGGCGCCAATTGGTAGCTCAACGGCACGAGGGGTCCAAATTGCGGGCCATATAATTATCGCGCCGGCAACCGCAAATCGCCCGACGAAAAGCTACAGGTTAAGTTTGTCAAACAGTTTCAGAGACTCCGCTGAGGCGGTGATCATCTCCGTCCTGGTGTTTGTGGTCCTGCAGCTTTCGACCCAGAGCTACGCCGTCGAGGGGCACAGTATGGACCCGACGCTGTCGCCGGGAAGCCGTTTCCTTGTCAATAAGTTCGTGTTCGCGCGGTTCGAGGTCGGCCCGTTCGGGCAGGACGGCTACTTATTCGGCGGTCCGCAGCGGGGCGACGTCATCGTGTTCAGTCCGCCTATAGGCGCCGAAACAGAATTCGTGAAGCGCGTCATCGGGCTTCCGGGCGATGTCGTGGACATCGTGGACGGCCAGGTCTACGTGAACGGCCAGCTAAGCACATTCGACGATGAGTACACATCAAGTTACGCCGGCGACTATCCGCTGACGGTCCCACAAGACAGCTATTTCGTGCTTGGCGACAACCGTAACGTCTCATCCGACTCGAGGCAGTGGGGGATGGTGGACGCGGAGGATGTCGTCGGCCGGGCGTGGTTCAGTTACTGGCCACCCGAGACCATTCGCCTGTTCCATTGAATTAACATTCACACCGGCAGCGGCAAGATCCAGGGAGAGGCCGTCTCTCAACCTCCGCCGCACGACCAGGAACGGGGTCCGCAAACGATGTACTGTCTACTGTTTTTCGACGACTGGCACCTGCATAGCCGTACTAACCTCGAACGCCACACCGGCGACGCCAGGCTTAACCCGGAAGGGACGCTGAGGGACCCGTACGCCGATACTGCGTGGGGCTATCCGAGCGTCATGCAGGACCCTGAGTCCGGCAAGTGGCGGTGCTACTACCAGGGCGAGGTGCCTGAGGTCAGCGCATACATCGTGCCGCAGCTTGCGGAAAGCGACGACGGCGTGCATTGGGATTTGCCGGACCTCACAGACAGGATCCACGTCCCCGACCGCAAGACTCCCAACCAACTCTTCAGCGCCGAGAGGTTCCACGAATGGTGCGGGATGTACCAGGACCCGCATGCCGAGGGCACCGACGAGTGGTTGAAGGCGATGATCACTTATCGGACGAGCCCCGGACTTCACCTCATCTCTTACGTAGCGACGTCCGGCGACGGCATGACCTGGACGCCGCACGAGGACGCCAGGTGGCATCCGACGGGAAACGACCCCGGCCAGTTCGCGTTCTGGAACCCGCATCGAGAGTCCTATGTGTTGTCGTTCAGGCCGCGTGTCGCCGACCGGCGGATAGCGTTGTCGGAAACGAAAGATTGGAAGACATTCACGCGACCTGAACTGGCGTTGCAAGCGGACGCCCTCGACACGCCGTCGGCGCTCATATACGGCATGCCGGTGTTCCCGTACGAGCAGATGTTCGTGGCCCTGCCGTGGATCTACCACACCGATCCGGTCGTGCATCCGGACGAGAAGTTCCAGGGGTTGCTGACCATGTACGCCGGTGACGACATTGCGCGGATCATGGGCAAGATCGACGCCCACGTTGCGTACAGCGTCAACGGCTGGCACTTCCAGCGCACCGTGAGAGAGCCGCTCATTCCGAACGGCCCGCCCGGCGACCCTTCGTCCGGCTGCATCTACCCGTCGTCCATGGTGGAGTTCGGGGACACCCTGCGCTTCTACTCCAGCGCATCGAAGGGGGAGCATGCCCAATTCAGGGCCGATCCGTCCAGCGGGCAGGGGTCGATACTGTTGCACGAATTGCGCAAGGACGGGTTCGTGTACCTGGAGCCGCCGGGAGGAATGGGTGAATTCACCACCAAGTGGATACTCTGGGGCGGGGGAGAGGCGTCGATCAACGTGGACGTTCCTGACGGCGAGATACTGGTGCAGGTGACGGACCACCTCGGAAACAAGATTGACGGCTACACGTACGCCGACTGCGAGGCGTTCCGCGGCGATTCGATCGGCTGGACGCCTGCCTGGAAGGATGGCAAGAACCTGTCGGCCCTCGCAGGCCAGGTCATCAAACTGGGCGTGCGTGTGTCAAACGGCCGCGTCTACGCGCTGCGAGGCGACTACCGGTTCATCACGATGCCGCAGGCACGCAACTACATCCAGAACGGCCAGGTGCCTGAAGAGACGCCTTATTACTAGGGGTCGATGACGAAAGTCGTGTCGATATGAAGATCAGGGACATACGGGCGGTTGCGGTCGATATTCACCCGCGGCCGCGGACTGCGCCGCGGGCGCCGCGGCTTGCGGATGCGCCGGAAATGGTCAGCCCGATGCGCCGTTATGGGGATTACGAGCGGGCCGACTGGTCGCCGCGCGGCTGGGGACGGGCGGCGTGTGTCGTGACTGCGGATGATGGGACGTTCGGAGTCGGCTTCACGATCCACCACGGGCCGGTCGTTGGCATTATCAACGACCACCTGGGGCCGACGTTGGTCGGGCAGAACTGCATGGCCACGGAGCGGCTGTGGGACATCATGCAACGGTCGACCGCACAGTACGGCACGGCCGGCATTGTGAGCTACGCCATCAGCGCGGTCGACAACGCGCTGTGGGACCTGAAAGGCAAGCTACTTGGGCGGCCCGTGTACGAACTGCTGGGCGGGCCGCAGAAGGACCGGATTTTCTGCTACGCAAGCGCGACCGACGCGGGGTACGGGCTTGAGAACAGCATCGAGTGGTTCCTGGAACTGGGATTCCGCGCCGTGAAGGTCTTCCTGCAGTATGGACCTGAAGACGGTCTCGAAGGACTGGGCAAGAACGAAGAGATAGTGGCACGCGCCCGTGAGCAGGTTGGCGACGAAGTCGAACTCATGGTGGACGCGTGGACATCGCCCGACGCCGAGTACACCATCCGGCTGGCCGGCATGCTGGCGCCGTACCGCATCAAGTGGCTGGAGGACTATCTCCGGCCGGAGGATCTGGGCAGCTACTTCAGGGTGAGGGAACGCTTGCCGGGCGTGACGCTGGCGACCGGCGAGCACTGGTACAGCATCTATCCATTCGCCCACGCGGCCGCCAACGGCCTGGTGGACATCTTTCAGCCGGACATTCAGTGGGTCGGCGGGGTTTCGGCCAGCGTGCGGATCGCCCATCTTGCGGAGGCGCACGGCTTGTCGATGATCTCGCACGGGGGCATGAACTACCCGTATGGGCAGCATCTCAGTTATGCCATGCCGGGCATCGTCTGGGGTGAGCGTTCGGAGGGTGTCGCTCCGCCGGGAGTCCCATTGGAAGAGATGGTCCTGCTGCCGGGGACACCGGTAATCAAAGGCGGTTACCTCGTCCCGTCCGACGCTCCCGGCTTCGGGCTGGAAGTCACGCAGGAGTGGCTTGAAGAGAGAGCTGTCTGACGCGGGGCGTCGGGCCTAGCGGATGCGGGCGAATTTGCGGACGCGCTGGCCGTGTCCGGCGGCGCCGATTTCAGCCACGTAGACGTCCCCGTTGGACGCGGCCCATATTCCGTGCGGCGCCTCCAGAACGCCGTCGGGCGCGCCTCGCCACCTGCCAACCAACTCGCCGGTCAGGGTGAAGATGGACACCCCGGTGGGCGAGCCCTGTTCGGCAACGTAGACGAGGTCATCCGGGCTCATGTAGACATCGCCGGGGTTCAGGACGTCTGTCCACTCCTCGATGAATTTTCCGGTTGGTGTGAAGATCTGGATGCGGCTGTTTTCACGGTCGCAGATGAAGATCCGGCCGTCTTTGTCGATGCCGATGTTGTGGAGCAGGGCGAACTCGCCGGGACCGTCGCCGGAGCGGCCCCACGAGAACTTGAGTTCGCCGGTGGAAGTGAAGCAGTGCACGCGGCGGTTGCCGTAGCCGTCGGAGACGTAGATGTCGCCGTCGGAGTTCAGGGCCACGCCGCTCGGCATGTTGAACGGGTCTCCGTTGTCGCCTTTCTGTGACGTTGTGGGCATGGCGCGTCCGCGCGTCCCTAACTCGAGCAGGAGTTCACCGTTTTGCCGGCGTTTTTCTACGACGTGTATCTGGGAGTCCGTCAGCCAGATGTTGTCGTCAGTATCGATGAATATCCCGTGGGGGTCGTTGTAGTCTCCCTCGCCCCATGAGCCGACGAAGTCGCCGTCTTCAGACCACGCGCTGACGGGGTGCTTGCCCCTGCTGAAGACCCATATCCGGTCTCGTGAGTCGACCGCCACGTCTGAGCAAAGGGTGAATTCCCAGAACTCCGGCAGTTTCGGCCAGTCGGCCGCCATTTCGTAACGAAAATCCCCGTATCCGACTATTTCTGAAGCCATGCCGTTCTTACCCCTTTTCGTTGCCGCGGGACCCGCGGTTAGCGGCGATGCCGAGCGTTTCCGCAAACCTAAACGGGGGGCCGTCAACTGTCAATGTAGATGTTTCGGGGTTGGGGAAGACGAGGTGTGGGGGTGTTTGGCGGGTTGGTGGTGGTAGCCGCGCCGCCCGTCCGCCCCGGCGGGCGCCCACAAGAGGCGCACCCTACATGGGCGGTTGGTCAGCGGGTGGGTTGTTGCCTGTCGGGAGTGTCGTGGTGGTGGTTTGGGTGTGGCCCCGCTCCGCCGCCCGTCAACCATGGGTACCGACCCGCATCGGAGTGCGGGGAGACGATGGGGGGCACGACGGGAGAGGAGTGTGTGCATGGCTGTTGGTGGGAATAGCCGCGCTCCCCTGGGTCCCCGATCGGAGTCGGGGAAGACGATGGAGGGTGTTGGTGGTGGGATTGGGCGTGGTTGTGGGATGGGTGTTTCAGATCCCTCGGTTTCGCTCGGAGCCTGTGAATAAATCCTTTTTGCTGGTGGTATTTGTTGGTTGATTCCCGGACAATCGTTGGGACCTAAACCGACGAGGTGAACGCATGAGTGAAGAAACGCTGTT
>DAOUKO010000034.1:0-166582 GCA_034421215.1 Dehalococcoidia bacterium | reverse complement strand
CGACGAAGAAGACCCGCCGGACGACAACCCGCGCCCCTACAGGGACCCCGACGAAATCCGCGTCCCCCTCCGCGACTTGGTGAGATTCACATACGGCCCCTTGTAGCAGGACCCCTTCGTCTTACCGGACTCCGATCCGGTACCCATGATGGGGTGGCGGTGAAGGGCGCGCACGTACAACCAGTCGGGTCTGCAGCCGAAGGGCACCCCCCTTCGTCTTACCGGACTCCCCCTCCGTCTTACCGGACCCCGATCCGGTAACCCACGGCGGTGGCAGGATCCGGCACGGCCGTCCTAGACGCCCAGTTCTTCGGACAGTTCGGCGAAGGTCTCGTCCAGGGCTTTGACTATTTCGTCTATGTCATCGCGGGTGGCGCAGAGAGGCGGTCCGATGGACATGGCGCTGGTGTAGCCGCGGAAGATCATCCCACGGGCGGCCATCTTTTCACCGATGCGCCCTCCGATGTCCTCTTGCTGCCCGAACTGTTCCTTTGTTTCACGGTCTTTGACCAGGTCCACCGCAACATAGAGCCCCAGTCCGCGGACGTCTCCGATTATCCGGTGTTTCTCCTGGAGTTCCTGCGTGGACTCCAGGAGGTACTTGCCGGTCTTTGCCGAATTGGCGACCAAATCTTCGGTCTCGATCACCTCGATGTTCTTCAGCGCCGCGGCGGCCGCTACGGGGTGGCCCGAGAAAGTGAGGGTGTGGTTCAACTGCCTGTTCTGGCTGTTCGGCCCCCCGGCGAAGGCATCTGCGATTTCCTCCGTGGCGATTGCCGCCCCGATCGGCAGGTAGCTGCTCACGATTCCCTTTGCGACGGTCATGATGTCCGGCGTCACTCCCCAGTGTTCGACAGCGAACATCTTTCCGGTCCTGCCAAACCCGGTGACCACCTCGTCGGCGATCAGCACAACCCCGTACCTGGTGCAGATTTCACGCAACATCGGCCAGTACTCGTCGCCCGGCACGGCCACCCCCATCGGGGACGCGACGGGTTCGGCAATTACCGCGCAGACGCTTTCCGGGCCATGGAACTCGATCAGGTCCTCGATTGCCTGGGCGGACAGGATGGCGCACTCCGACGGGGTCCGGCTGCCGAATTCGCAGCGGTAGGGCAGGGGTTGCGGTCCGTAGACCATGCCGGGGTAGGCGGGGCCGTAGTCCTCGCGGTGACTTCCCGGCATCCCTCCGAGCCACAGCGTTTGTCCCAGAGCCCCGTGGTACGAACCGCGCCGGCTGATGATGATGTGCCGGCCGGGAGCGCCGACCCGTTGTTGATAGGCGCGGGCGATCTTGAGAGCGCTCTCGTTGGCCTCGGACCCGCCGGAGACGAAGTAACTGCGCGTCAGACTGCCGGGCGTGATCTCGGCGAGTTTTGCGGCGAGGCGCGCGGTCGGCTCGGCCGTGGTGGTGTTGGCCATGTACGGGATGCGCAGCATCTGCTCGTAAGCGGCATCGGCGATCTCAGTCCTGCCGTACCCGGCGTGCACCGACATGTAGCCGCCGTTGACGTCCAGCCACCACTTTCCGTTGACGTCACGGACCCTTACGCCGTCCCCTTCTACAAGGAAATTCGGTTCCCCCAGTTCGGCCATCTCGGTCCAACTGCGGCTGTTCATCCACAGGTGATCGAGGGCCATCTGCCTCAACTCTTCGTGTCCTGGCGGCGATTCTTTGACGGCGACCATTTGGGGTCCTCCCAGGCGACTGACGTACGTTGGTTGACATGCTGACGTTCCAGGGCGCAGGTGTCAACGCAATGCGGGCAAAAAGGCATAGAATTCGGCGGACTACGGATGATCTGAGCGAGGGAGCGCGCAAATCATGAAAGTTGCAACCTGGCGCGGCGGGAACGAATTCACAGTCGATGACGCACCGGACCCGGTGCCGGGCCCCGGCGACGTCCTGCTGAAGGTCGATACCTGCGGAATCTGCGGGACCGACGTCCACATCACGCAGGGGCTGTTCCCCGGCGAACCTCCGACCGTGTTGGGCCACGAGTGGAGTGGGACGATCATCGATGTCGGCGCAGGGGTGGACGAGTCCCGGATCGGGCAGGACGTGGCGCCGGAGCCGAGCCCGTATTGTCGACAGTGCTGGAACTGCCGGATTGGGCGACATTCTCGTTGCGAGCGCATGGCGCATTTCCAACGGACCGGAGGGTATGCGGAGTACGCCGTGCTGCCCAACGCGTTCGTACACGACCTTCCCGAAGGGCTGTCGCTGGCGGACGCCGCGATGGGCGAGCCGGCGTCGGTTTGCCTGGTGGGCCTGGAACGGTGCGTGACGCCGGGCGGGTCGAACATGGTCGTGATCGGCGGCGGCCTTATCGGTCAACTCACGCTGGCATTCGCCAAAGCGCGCGGAATGGGCGTATCGATACTCTCGGACCCGATCCCGGCCAGGCGTGAACAGGCCCTGCGCATGGGGGCCGACCTGGTGCATGATCCCACTGCCGGGTCCCTGCAGGAATTCGTCGCCGAGGTGACCGACGGCAGGGGGATCGACCTGGCGGTCGAGGCCGTGGGCAAGCCGGAACTGGTGGACCTCGCCATCCAGGTGGCGAGGCCGCGCGGCGAGGTGCTCATCCTGGGCGTCAGCCCGAAGGGCACGACCATCCCCAGCGACCTGTTCGAAACGCACTACAAGGAACTGATCATCGTCAACTCGTTCGGACGAGGCGACGGGTACATCAGGGCCATCAATTTACTTGCGGAGATCGACCTCACAGGCGTGATGGGCGACCGTTACCCGTTGCATCGTGCGGCGGAGGCCATGGCGGCCGCGGCCAGCGGTTCATCGAAGTCGGTAAAGACTGCCATAGCGCCGCATATGGGTTAGGCTTTCGGCTGGCGGTTGTTAGGCCGGGTGGTGGCGTGACGACGTGGCCCCATGCCCAGCCCCAACGGGCGCCCACAAGAGACGCCCCTACAAACGGACGCGGACTTCATAGCCATAACAGCAGGGCGAAAAGGGATGATCGCCTGATTAGGCTGATTTCATAGCGAAACAAAGGAGACAAACATTGACTGTTCACAGCGCGCTGGTTGGATGCGGAGGCATGGGTCTCAGGCATGCCCACGGTTACCTGGAACTTCGGAAACACTCGGACGAAGTGAAGATGGTCGCGGTGTGCGACCTGTACGAGGAGCCAGCCAACACCGTCGCTACGGCCGTGGAGGAGGCCACCGGGGACCGTCCGGCTGTTTACACCGACTTCGACCGCATGCTGGAGGAACAGAAGCCGCTGGACGCCATAGACATCGTCACGGACACGCGCATGCACCACGTATTCGCCGTCAAGGCTTTGGACGCCGGTGTACACGTGCTCACCGAGAAGCCGATGGGCATCACGATTCGCGCTTGCCAACTCATGCGGGCTGCGGCCGAAAGGTCGGGCAAGGTGCTGTCGGTGGCGGAGAATTACCGGCGGGACCCGATGAACAGGCTCGCCAAGGCGATCATCGACAGCGGCGCTATCGGGGAGCCTTACTACATCCTCAACGTTGGAGTCGGCGGCGGGTCGGCGTTGATGCACGACACCGCGTGGCGCGGAATGAAGGAACGGGGCGGGTATCTCATCGACGGCGGCGTCCACGACAGCGACCTGCTGATCTTCTTCATGGGAGACGTCGAGACGATCTACGCTGTGACCGGTTTGTACACACCGATGAGGACACGTATACCCCTGGCCGGTGACATCGGCACGTTCTACACGCACCGGACGGAGGACCTGTACGCAGGCGCCGAGACGGTCGAGATCGACCAGGAGGACACGGCATTTGCCACCATACGGTTCGCGTCAGGCGCCATAGGCAACTACGCGAGCAGTAACGCGTCGCACGGATTCGCGGTGGGAGTAAACACCGTTCACGGCAGCAAGGGTGTCATCCAATTGCCGGGCAGCCGCAGCGGAAATGGGCCGGTGGTGCACATCGAGGGGCAGGCCGATCCGATCGAAGGCGACGATCTCCTCGACCTCGTTCCGGACTGGGAACTGGACGAACTTACGGCGACATTCTGGGATGGCGCCCGCCGCTTTACGTCCTACGAACGGGACTTCAAGAAGACCGACCGGAAGCTCCTCGGGCTGGAGTACCTGGAGTTGGCCCGAGCCATAGAAACGGGATCAACCGTAGAGGTTGGCCCCCAACTGGGTATGGAGGCCCTGGCGGTCAGTTACGGGACGCTCGAGTCGGGGCTTTCCGGACAACCCGTGAGGATGTCGCAGTTGCTCGAGGGAGAGGTGGAAGAGTACCAGGCCGAGATCAACGAGGCGGCGGGGTTGTAGGCGGAGCCTGTCCAAAAAGTCGCGCGGTTAGACCACTTCCTCTCCTGGGGGAGAGGATTGAGGTGAGGGCGCGACGTCGGACAACCGGAATCGTCGAATCAATTGAAGGACTCACGATTTCACGCTATGCCCTCACCCTAACCCTCTCCCGCGAAACGGGAGAGGGGACATTTGAAACAGGCTCTGAACGACCGGGCACATGGGTAACAGTTAGACCGGGGAGATAGGTAACACCTTTGTGAGGTGTTTTGCAAAGGTCTCGATCGACGGAGGGGATTCAGGCGAGGTAGTCGAGGGCGCTGCGTACCATCACTTCCGTTCCGACCGGCAAGCAGGACTCGTCGAAGTCGAACCGGGGGTTGTGGTGCGGCTCGGCGCCCTGTTTCGCGCCGCCCAGCAGGAAGTAGCAACCGGGCGCTCGAACCAGGAACTCCGACACGTCATCGCCAAGCGAAACGGGCGGCGCTTCTCCCACGGCGTCTTCGCCGACGACCTGCATGGCGCAACGTGCCACCTGGTCGGCAACTTCCGGGTTGTTGATTACCGGCGGCGCTCCGAACATCACCTCGAAATCGGCCGTAGCCCGCATCGTTTCGGCGATGCCCGACGAGACGCGGGCCAGCGCGGAGTTGATGGTGTCGCGCGTCTCGGGCTTGTAGGCGCGGCTGGTCCCTTCAATGGTCACGCTGTTTGCGATCACGTTTGGCCTTGTGCCGCCGTCGACGCGGCCGAACGTGACGACGCCCATCTCGTTGGGTTGAATCTCACGGCTGACGATGGTCTGCGCTGTGCTGATGATCTGGGCCGCGGCCATTACGGGGTCCACGGCGAGGTGGGGCAGCGCGCCGTGACCTCCTCTGCCGTTCACCATTATCTTGAACATATCCGCGCTGGCGAACACGGTACCCCGGTTGACGACGACGCTGCCGGCCGGAGCCTGGTTCCAGATGTGGAGGCCGATGACGCGGTCGGGGGGATAGTCGTCAAACAGGCCGTCCTCGAGCATGGCGAGCGCGCCGCTGGCGATCTCCTCAGCGGGCTGGAACGCGAATACGACGCGTCCTCGCAGGCGGTCTTTCATGGCCGACAGGAGTCTTGCCGTGCCCAGGGCGACGGCGATGTGGCCATCGTGGCCGCAGGCGTGCATGACGCCGTTGGTTGAAGCGAAGTCGAGACCGGTCGCTTCATCGATTGGCAGGCCGTCTATGTCCGCCCTGACCATTAGCGTCGGACCGTCTGCGGCTCCTTCAATCGTGGCCGTGAGTCCCGTCTTGCCGATGCCGGTCTTTACTTCCAGGCCCAGCGCCTGCAATTCGGAGGCGATGGCGGCGGCCGTGGCGTTCTCCTGGAACGACAGCTCCGGCATGGCGTGGTATCTGCGCCTTGTCGAAACGAGGTAGGGGATCAGTTCGTTGATGTAGTCGGAGATATTTTCGTTCACTTGGGCCTGCCCGGCTTGAGCCGACAAATCAGGTTTGGTTGGGCGGTTCAGGATAGTATCGCGTGTCGCTGCGCGCCGGGGGAGCGGTTGCCGCGGGAGACCTTTGCGTAACGTTCGATTGGCCGTCGACAGAGATGTCCAGTGGCCTGATTTCAACTTGCGTTTCGCCCTCACCCCAACCCTCTCCCTCCAGGAGAGGGGGTTTTGCAAGGGTCTCCGCGGGGAGCGGGTGTATTCGCCGACAGCGGGCCTTGGCTGTCCTCACGTACTTTGACGGCCCAGGCGAGGCCACGCCTGGGCGCTAGTGTTGGTGAGGGTGATGGTGGTGGCTCCCGCCGGGAGCGTCAGGGCCTTCCGTTCAACATCCCGGTTGGCCGTGGTTTCCGCAGCAGAGGCTCCTGCGCCAGCCCTTGATCAGCATGTTCCGGACGAACATCCATATGCGCACGCGCCATGGCGCGGGATAGGACCGCATGATCCTGAAGGTTTTCCGCGGTCCGGCGAACATGTAGCGCAGGTTATCAGGGGTCATGAGGGATTAGCCCGCAGGAATTATCGAGCCCTGTCGCCAATGCAGCGTCTGTCGGATGGCTTGCTACACTCTGACGGATGTCTCGCAAATTGCCATTGTTTCCCCTGGGCACGGTGCTTTTTCCGGGCGCGACGCTGCCGCTCAGGATTTTCGAGGACCGTTACAAGGAGATGCTGAGGCACTGCCTGGACAATGACCGGCGATTTGGCGTGGTGCTGATAAGGGAAGGGGTCGAGGCGGGCGGAGAGGCCACGCCGTTCGACGTGGGTACGGTCGCCCGCATTGCCCAAATGGGGGCTCCCTTAAGGGGATCGCTGCCCATCACGGTCGTGGGGGAGCAACGATTTCGCATTTCGAAGCTCGACAGGTCGAAGAGCTACCTGTCCGGCGAAATCGATGTGCTTGTAGAGGACGACGGCTCGAATGTGGACAGGGCCATCCTGGACCAGGCGGTCTCCGAGTCGCAGCGGTTTCTTTCGACGATGCTGGCGTCCCAGGGCGCGTGGCATTCGGCGATGAAGATCCCTGAGGACGCCCTGGTCCTGTCCTATTTCATTGGGATCCTGGCGAGTTCAGCGCCTGAACGATCGCGCCAGCGATTGCTGGCAGCCGATTCAACTACCGCTCGACTCCAGGCGGGGATTGCCCTCCTGGAAGAAGAGACTAGGCGTTACGAGGGCTCGATCATGCGGACCGGGCCGGGCAGGGACGAAAGCCGGTTCAGCACGAACTGACGGCTGCCCGCCTTGACTGGTCTGCTGCGGTAGGGTCAGTTCGCGGCGGCCGCGTCCATTACCCCGAATTCGTCGAATAGCTCGGCTAGGCGGGCGATGCCCTTGCGGTTCTTCTCCGGGGTCTCGAACGCAAAGCAGAGGCGGGCACAATGCGCGCCGTCGTTGTTCGGGGCGAATGCGGGGCCCGGAACGAATCCGACGCCACCCTCCATGCAGGCCGGCTGGACCGCCTCAAGGTCCGTACCGGTCGGCATAGTGAGCCAGACGTAGCAGCCGCCTTGCGGGTATGACCACGTGGCGCCGGTGCCCGCGAAGTTGGCCTCCAGGGCGCCGGTCATTGCATCCCGCTTTTCCTTCAGGACGGGGTTGAACCTGGCCCGGTGCTGTTCGAGATTGTCCCGCAGGAATCCTTCCACTGCGTATGAGGCAAACTGGCTGGGACCGCCACCGACCCGGAAGTTGGCCGCGCGCCTCATTACGTCTCCCTGCGCCGTGAAGTAGCCGAGCCGCAGGCCGGGCGCGACGAGTTTCGAGTAGGAAGCTACGTGGATGACGATGCCGCTGTCGTCCATCGCCCTGAACGCCGGCTGGGTCTCTCCCTCGAACCTCAGGTCCACGTAGCAGTCGTCTTCGAGGATGGGCATGCCGCGGCGGTGCGCGATTTCCAGAATGTCCCGCCTGCGGGACTCCGGCAGTGTGGAGCCGGTGGGGTTCTGGTGCTCGGGGATGGTGTAGAGGTACTTGGGTCGCCTGCCTTCGGCGGTCAGATCGGCGATCAACTCGTCCAGCGCTTCGGGGATGATCCCGTCGTCGTCGATCGGCACGCCTACGACGTCGGCGCCGAACCGTTGCAACTGGCCGAGCGTGCCGGTGTAGACGTAGCGTTCGGTGAGGACGGTATCTCCGGGATCGGTGATGGCCTGGATTATCATGCCGTTCGCTTCGGAGGAGCCGGAGGTAATCATGATTTCGTCGGGTGAAACGGAGATGCCGCGGTCCTGCATCAGCTTTTGCGACGTGAACTCCCTCAACTCGGGCGAGCCCTGCGTCTGCGGGTAGTAGGCGAGGTCCTTGGCCATTTCGTCGGCGCGGGTGTCGAGCATCACCTGCAGTGACGTTGCGAGCCCGTCGACCGGCAGGGTCTCAGGGGCAGGGTAGGCCACAGCAAAATCGTACTCGGCGTGAGTCACGACTCTCAGCGGGACGTCTGCCGAGACCTCAGAAAACAGTTCGTCGTAATTGAATGGACCGGGCATCTGTTGGGGCTCCTGGAAAAATGTGTGTGCGCACAGGGCCGCACAAGTGTATTCTGCGGCTTTGACGGCTGCAATTTGCGGCGCGGACAATATGGACCGGCAACTGGCAAAGTTCAAGAGTCAGGACTTTGCCGCAATTCAACGGGGGAGAATTCGATGCGAGGGGTGCGATTCCTGGGCAACCGAAAATGTGAAGTTATCGACTACCCGGACGTTCAACCGGGTCCGAACGAGGTGCTCATCAAGCTTCGCTCGTCAGGCATGTGCGGGAGCGATTTGCATGGGTACCGCTCGGACCCATCCGAGGGTCGGCTTCACCCGAACCGGCCGGGCCACGAGCCGTGCGGCGAGGTAGTTGAACTGGGTCCCGGAGTTACGACGGTGAACGTGGGCGCGCGCGTCATGCAACACCACTACCTTGGTTGCATGAACTGCCGCTACTGCGAGACCGGTTGGACGCAACTTTGCCCGGTGACGGAGAAACGGCTCTACTACGGCGGCAGCGCCCATGGCGGCCACGGCGAATACATGGTTGCCCACGAGAGCACGTGTATCCCGCTTTCGAACGATCTCACGTATGACGCCGGCGCGTACCTGGCGTGCGGCGCGACCACGGCGTACCAGGCCCTGAAGCGACTGAATGTTTCGGGGCGCGACGTGCTGGCCGTATTCGGCGCCGGGCCGGTCGGGCTGGCGGCGACGGTGCTCGGAACTGCCATGGGCGCGCAGGTGATAGCGGTCGACCTGGCCGGTGAACGCCTGAAGATGGCCGAGGAGGCCGGCGCCTGGCGGACGGTCGACAACACCGATGGTTCGGCTGTAGAGCAGATCAAGGAGTTGACAGGGGGCGAAGGCGCAGAGACTACCCTGGAAGCGGTGGGACGGCCTGAGACTCGAGTCGCGGCGGTCGAATCCACGAGGCTTTTCGGCAGGTCATGCCTGGTTGGAGAGGGTGGCACGGTTACGTTCGAGGCGACTCCCCACATCATCCATCGTCATCTCAGTCTCCTGGGTTCCTGGACCTTCAGCACGTACGTGTTGGCGGACGCCGCCGAATTCGTGGTGCGGCGCGGGATCAACCTGGACAAATTTGTGACGGAGCAAGTGGACATCGAGGACGTGCCTGGAGCGTATGAGAGATTTGACGCGGGAAAACCGGGCAAGATGGTTATTTCGTTTAACTGAGCGTTGGAGGGCGATGCGCGGTGGCCTCAATCGTAATTGGGATCGGCGGGCTATTGCGAAATCCGCTTTTTTCGACGCTAATATCGTCGCTGCGTCTGGTCGGTACAGAGAATTTCGTCACACCCCCTTTTATTTTGGGAGCGACTGAAATAGAATGAGCGTCCACTCACGGTGGCCGGCAAATGTCGGGTGTTCCCAACGCCCGTTTTCAGGTTCCGGCGTTCGATCAAGCAGTAGAAGGCGATGATGAGGCGCGTCTTGCCCAGACGCGGGGGATGCAGGGTCAAAGGGAGACGAGTCGCTGCGGCAAATCCGGGTCAACCCCGGATGCCAGTGGGCTGAAAGGACTGGAAAGTTGGTCCAAAAATCCAGACCAACAATCGAGGAGGAACTCCTCGGCGAGATACCCGGCCGTGCCGACGGCGGGCTTCGGGCGAAATTTGACTCCTTCGGGGGCGAATCCGATGACGAAGCCAACGGGCACGGCGGGGATGCAAGGGCATTTACAAGGTCTGAACTGGCCATGTGGGAGACGGCGAGAGCCGCCGACGAGTCGGCAGCAGTCGCCGTACAACTGGCCGAGGAGACCGCCGACACCGAGTTGACCGAAGACACGGTCCGCACGTACCTGCGCGAGATCAGTCGCGTGGCCTTGCTGACGGCCGACGACGAGGTGGTGCTGGCGCGCGCGGTCGAGATTGCGCAGTGGCTCGAAAAGATCGAAGCGGAGTTGACGATCGACGACCTCGCTCCGCCTGACTCTTTTGTCCTCAACGAGGCGCTTACGAGGTTGAGCACATTTGTGCCAACCCTGGACGCGCTGGCGAGATACCTTGGGCTGCCTGCGCCGGTGACGTTGCGGGCGGCGGTCAACGATCCTTCGATACGCGCCGCGCTGGACGGCCGCAGGGATGACGAGATCGTCAATTTCGTTGCGGACGCGCTGAGCATGGAACCGAATGACGCGCACGCGAATCTGACTGCTTTGTCGGTCCTTTCGCGGCTTGTCCCGCCGGAATTCACGATTCGTCTGCCGGAAGACACGCGGGTCGATTCCCTGCCGGACCTGGTCTCTTCGGATGATTACGAGTATTCGCAGGCGCTCGCAGCGTCATTCGTCCCCCTGCACCTTGCGAGGATCAGGGCCGAGGGTGAGCAGGCCCGCAGGCACCTTGGTGAGGCCAACCTGCGTCTCGTGGTGAGCGTGGCCAAGAAGCACCTCAACCGCGGGCTGTCGATGCTCGACCTGATCCAGGAGGGCAACATCGGCCTGATGCGGGCTATCGAGAAGTTCGATTTCCGCCGCGGTTTCAAGTTCAGCACGTATGCGACGTGGTGGATTCGACAGGGCATCACGAGGGCCATCGCCGACCAGGCAAGGACCATCCGGATTCCCGTACACGTCGTCGAAACCCTGAACAAGATCATGCGCGCCCGTCGCGAGTTGAGCCAGGTGCTGGACCGGGAGCCGAAGGTGGAAGAGCTTGCCGTCAAGGTGGACCTGCCGGTGGAGCGTGTTGACGAGATCATGCGCATATCGCAGCAGCCGGTCTCGCTGGAAACTCCGATAGGTGAAGACGCGGAGAATGAGCTTGGAGACCTAATCCCCGACATTTCTGCGCCGGCGCCGGCTGACGTTGCCGCGCAGGCGTCGATGCGGGACCAGGTCGACCGCGCGCTAAGCCATCTTTCCTTGAGGGAGCGGCGGGTATTGGAACTCCGATTCGGGTTGACCGACGGACGGCCGCGCACCCTCGAAGAGATCGGCGGCGAACTCAACCTCACGCGGGAACGCATTCGCCAGATCGAACGGAAGGCGCTTGGGACGCTGAGGGGCGACTCGTACGTTGCCGAACTCCGCGAATTGCTTGCGTGACGTTCGGTCTACCGGGCGAATAGACTGACTCCAATGCGGCGCGGCGCCGGGACCATTCGCGGTCCTGATGCGCCGCGTCCGCCCGGACTCAACAGAAGTCGGATCGCGATCTAACTATGTCCAGTTCACCCAAAATCGATTACGCACCGGTGGACGGCGCAGAGGAGGTCTTTACGGAAGACTTCCTGGCGCTGGTTGCTCACCTGCACCAGAGATTCTCAGACCGTGTTCGTGCTGCACGCTCAGCCCGGCTGGAGTCGATAGACAACGCGTTGCGGCGCGGGAATATGCCGGCTCACCTGGACCCGGGCCCGGCGAACGATGCCGGGTGGAATGTGCCGGAGGTCCCCTCCGAACTTCGCAAGCCGGGGATCGAAATATCCGGTCCGGCGTCTATCACGCCGATGTTCATCAACGCCTTGAACCCGGGGCCGGAGGGCGAACGGGCTGAAGGCTACCTGGACGACGACGAGGACTCGGCGGGGCACCGCCTGACCGACACCGTGCGTGCGGCGCTGAACCGGCACGGCGCGATTGAACGGACCCTGACTTACTTTGACAGCGCCAGGCAGAGAAATTACGAAATCCAGCCGGGTGACCTGCCCTTCTTCATGCACCGCGAGCGCGGCCTGCACCTGGATGAAACGGAGTTTCGCATCGACGGCCAGCCCGTGCCGGCCGCGATCCTGGGCACGGCCATGACGCTATACCACGCCGGGGTCTCGCACACCGAGCGAGGGCAGGGCGTGTACTTCTATGTGCCGAAGCTGGAGTCGGCCGTGGAGGCCGCGCTCTATCGCGACATGATCGATGAGATTCGCAACCAGGTGTCCGGCCTGAATGACTCGACGGTGCGCGTCATCGCGCTGGTTGAGTCGCTCCCGGCCGTGTGGCAGATGGAGGAGATCCTTCACGCCCTGGGGCCATATGCGGCCGGACTGAACGCGGCGCGCTGGGACCTCAAGGCGAGCATCCTGGAATACGTGATGGCGCAGCCCGCGTCGGTCTGGCCGGACCGCTTCGGCGTGGACATCAAGACGACGGAATTCTTCGCGAACATATTCAGGCGGCTGGTCGCAGTGTGCCTGAAGCACGATGCCGTTCCGATAGGGGGAATGGCCACGGCGTTGCCCTCACGGGACGAAGAGGTGAACCTGGAGGCCGCGGCGTCGATCAGGGCCGACAAGGAGTGGGAGGCAGCCCAGGGGTTCCTGCGCGGCTGGGTGGCCCACATCTACCACATGGGACCGGCCGCCGCGCCGTTCAAGGAACTTGCCGCCACGGGTTGGAAGCCGGGGCCGGAGATGGCCGATCCGGACCGCTACCCGGTGAGCATCGAGACGCCGGAAGGACCGCTTACCCAGGAGGGCACCCGGCAGAACGTCAGGACGCTGATCGAATACGTCGAGGGCTGGCTCACAGGGCGCGGCGCCAAGGGCATCGACAGGCTGGCAGGCCGCGAAGGATCGAGGCCGGCGTTGATGGAAGACCTGGCTACGGCGCGAATATCTGTGGCGCAGATTGCACAGCGGGTTGTTCATTCGTCCGTTGGCGAAGACACGGAACGCGTACACGACCTGGCCATGGTGAAGCAGATCGTCACGGACGAGGGCGAGGACATCATTAGGCTGCTTGGGAGCGGCGCGTCGCACGAAGAGGTCCGCAGGTACCAG
The DNA here is from genome assembly GCA_034421215.1 of Dehalococcoidia bacterium. Lineage (GTDB taxonomy): Bacteria > Chloroflexota > Dehalococcoidia > Lucifugimonadales > Lucifugimonadaceae. Next base: position 153,593 of record DAOUKO010000034.1, on the reverse strand, counting down.
GACTCGGTCAAGATCGCCCTGCGGTGGATAAAGAACTACACGGAGTTCGACTTCCGGAGCCTGGGTTCGTACTCGCGTCCCCAGTTGAAGGCCATCACGGCCGACCCCGACGCGTTCTAGGTCACTCGACCGCCCACCAACCTGGCCTGAGCAGCCTGCTATTAGGGTGGCGGATAAACCTGCGCCAACCGGACTCGTCCCAGGAAGGGCCGTTGCAGCAGGACCGGAGCGTACTCCAGGGCGCGGAGCAGGGGTGGGCCTACGGATATTTCGTACGCGTAGGCGCGGCTGGCAGTTTTTCGCGTTTTCAGAAAGGCGGCTACGTCGATCAACTTGGTGTTCGGTGGGGCGTCGGCGACGGCCTGCTCAAGGTTGAACTCGCCGTTCGGACCCATGCGGGTGATGTCCCGGCGCGCGAACCGCATGAGCCGCGGATTGAGACGGACCAGGAGGCGCGGCCAGTCGAGGCAGTAGAGTCGCGGCGAACCGGTGTCCGCCTGCTCGACGGCGCGAATGGTGGCCGCACACACGGTTGCGTGGTCGATGTGCCCGTAGTCGCCGTACGTGGAGTGCGTGATGACGGTGTCCGGTCCGAACGCGGTGATGTGCCCGGCGATCCGTGCTGCGATGTCGTCGATGTGCGCTTCCGCCAAAGTCAGCCTCGCACTGGATTCACGGCGCGTTTCCGGCCACATTGGGCTGCCGCGATAGCGAAGCGAGGCGACGTTGCTGACGCCCAGATCGCGGCAGGCGTCGGCCAGTTTTTGCTTCGACGCGTCGTCTCCGGGAGCGGCGCAAAGGACCCCGGTTTCGGCCCCGGATGCAGCGCACCTAGCCAGCAGCGCGCCTGCGAGGAGCGTCTCGTCGTCGGGGTGGGCCAACACGCCGAGCACGCGACGCGCGTTCAATTTACCCTTCGTTCTGCTTCCGTCTTGAGATCTTCGAGCCACGACTCGGTCATGTTACGGATGACCGGTCGCGGGTAGAACACCCGGACCGGAAGGATGGGACTGCTGAAGCGCTTCGAGTCTGTGACCTTGGTCCGGTCGCCGTCACCGACGAACTGGAACGTTCTTGTCGCGGTGATCGAGAACTTGGTCGATTCCCAGGTTATCCGGTGCGGTGGGTCTGATTCCGTGACGACTACCGAAAAGGGGACGCCGACGTTGGCCATTCGCAGCCGGAACGAGAGCTTCGATCCGGGTGCCCACAGGTCGTCGGACACGCCCCAGACCTCGGTACAGACGGTGCTCCAATTCGGCCATGATCCGGCGTCGGCGAAGGTGTCCCAGACGACGGAGTGGGGGGCGTGGATGGTCGTGGCGGACCGCATGGAGAGGATGAACGGGTTCACGGTTTGGGTCGGATTCGTTGTTGCCGTCGGTGGTGTTGGTTGTGGGATCGGCACTGGCGGAGGGATCGGGTGGGTACTGCCATCGGCCGTCTCAGATTTCTCGGCTGCGCTCGAAATGACATTTTCGGGGTTAGGAATCACTATGGCGTCGTGCCGGTTGCCGTGCCCCTCCCCGACGGGCGCGCACAAGAGACGCCCCTACGAACGGCTGTCAGAGCGCGGGTTGAGGGACGTTGCGCGGGCCGGTGCATCCCAACGCTTTTGGAAACCAGCTTAGGTATTGGCCATTTCGCGTTGCATTTGGGCGAGGCCCATTGGGCCGAGGCGGAGGGCCTTGTTGTGCCACTCCTTGAGGTTGAAGGAGGGACCCTGGGATTCCTGGGCCCGCCGGCGGGCATCCAGCCAAACGCGTTCGCCGACCTTGTAGCTGATTGCCTGGCCGGGGAGTCCTAGGTAGCGGTCGATTTCGCTGGCGGTGAACTCCTTTGGGAAGTGGACGTAGTCGTTCATCATTTCATCGCCAAGGTCCGGACTCCACGGCTCGCCGGGATGAAATTCCGCGTCACCTGGGATTGACAGGCCGAGGTGCATGCCGATGTCGATGATCACGCGGACGGACCTGAGCGCCTGCGCGTCCAGCATGCCCATGTAGTAGTCGGGGTTGTCGAGGTAACCGAGTTCGCCCATCAGGCGTTCTGCGTACAGGGCCCAGCCCTCGACGTATCCGGACGTGCCGGCGATCAGCCGCTGGTAGCGTGACAACTCGTCGGAAAGGGACTTCGTCGTGGCGATCTGGAAGTGGTGACCCGGCACCCCTTCGTGGTAGGCGATGGACACCTCTCTCCAGAGCGGGAAGCGGGTCTTTCCGCCGGTCGGGTACCAGGTACGGCCGGGGCGGGAGAAGTCCTCGGAAGGGCCGGTGTAGTACATGGCGAGGGCGCCGCCCGGAGGCGCGATCAGGGCCTCGATGCGTTTCACCGGCTCGGCGAGATCGAAGTGGGCGCCTTCAAGCTCAGCGATGGTCCGGTCTTGCAGGTCCTGCATCCACTGGCGGAACTCTTCCTCGCCTTCGATGGACCGCGACACATCCGAATCGAGAAGGTCGATGGCCTCGTCGATCGTTGCGCCGGGCTTTATGGCGTCTGCGGCCTTTTGCATCTCCGAGCGCACCCACGCCAGTTGTTCCCAGCCCCAGTTGTACGTTTCCTCCAGGTCGAGGTCGACGCCGTTGTACGAACGCGAGTGCAGCGCATAGCGGTCGCGGCCGACCCCGTCCTGTTCGACAGCCGAATTCATATAGTCGCTCTCCAGGTATGCGGCGAGGTTGGCGTAGGCTTCATTTGCGGAGCGGGCGGCGCGCTCGAGGTCGGACTGCAGGGTCGAATGTTCAAGGCCGGTTTGTTCGAACTGGTCCGCGATGCCGCCGAAGAACGAAGTCCCTCCCGATTGGCCGGACCAGGTGTGGGCCTGTTCGGCGCAGCCGGCGGTCTGTCTCTTCGAAGCGGTGAGTCCGCGGGACACGCCGGTTTCGAGGGTCCTGCGGTAGGTCCGGACCGTTTCGGGGACCTTTTCGAGGCGGCGGGCGATGTTCGACCAGTCTTCGATGGTCCCTCTCGGCATCATGTCGAACACCATCCTGATGCCCTGGACGGGACTGTGGAGGATGTTGAGCGCCCGGAAGTGTTCACCGGCGTCGTATAGCGCGAGGGCGGACCCCATTTCGTCGATTACCGTGTCGCGGCACAGACGCTCGCGTTCGGTCTTCGGCGATGCCGCACTCACTGCCGCCAGTGTCCTCCGCTCGATTTGCGCCATCTCCTCTGCCGAATCCGGCGAGAAGTCGGACATGAGGTGGTCGTGTCCTGCCACTCCGATGAACGTGGCCGCGATGGGATCGTGGTCCACCAGCGCGTCCACGAAATTGTCGGCGATATCGAATATTTCACTCATTATTTGCCTGTCTTGTCCGCTTGATGCATATGTGTTGTTGTCGAAAGATCAGCCGGTCTTGGCGTAATGGAAGCCGCCGAGAACGAACCCGGTGACCGAATCGCCCGGCCCGAACTGAAAGTCCAGTCTTTCGCCTGCGCCGCGCCCGTTAACAACCCGGATTTCGTGTCCGTCGCCGGTAGTTGTGACCGCCAGGTTGCAGGGGGTGTGGAGAAGCATGGTGTCCTTGCTGCCCGGTTCGAGCCTCAGGGCGTTGTCGTGCTTCGTCAAGACCGCGGCGACGCCCGGCTCTGCGAAGTACGACCCGAGTAACTTGTCGACTTCCGGTGGCAGGGCCGTACCGGGGGATTTGGCCAGTTCCTTGGAGACGCGCCCGTCCGCGGCGTCTATTGCCGCGTCGAGGAGCGCCATGGCGATGCTGTCCCGAGGGGGTGGAGGCCAGACGTTTGCCAGGGTGATTGCGCCCATTTTTGCGGGTTTGTTGAATACAACCTGTGAGGAGTAGCCGTGAATGCCGCCACCATGTTCCTGGTAGACGCGTTCGCCTCGCCTGTGGGCGCGCCAGCCGAGCGCCTGGCCCCACGACCAGTCCGGCGAGATGTACACCGGACGGTGCATCTCATCCAGCGACTGTTTGTCCAGGACGGTGGACTCGAATGCGGCGGTGTGAAAGCCGACCCAGCGGGCCAGGTCGTGAACGTTCGAGTGGAGTTGGCCTGCGGATGCCAGACCGCTCATGTGGGCGTACGGCGCTTTTCTCAGGCTTGATCCGGGCTGGGCGCCCGGAAGGTAACCCGTGGCCATGCGATCGGGTCCGACTTCGTCGACGTCGAAGGTCGTGTAATCGAGATTGAGGGGCCTGATTATTTCCGATGTAACGTATTCGGTGTAGTCCTTGCCGGTGAGCCTGTGAACGACCTCTCCGAGCAGGCCGAAGGCGAAATTGGAGTACTTCCATTGGCTGTCCTGCGGAATGACGACTTCGGCTTCGGAGATGGCGTCCAGAATGCGGTCGATGTCCGGAAACGCCGGTTCCGCCCATGTGGGCAGTGGCGGTTCGGTTGACAGGCCGGAGTGGTGTGTCAGCAGCCGCTTGATGGTCACCGCTTCGACGGTGCCGGCCAGGGCCCTCGCCGAGGCGAATTCCGGGATGTGGAGGACGAGCGGGTCTTCAAGCTCCAACATGCCGGCGTCCCGCAACTTCAATATTGCCGTGGCGGTGAAGGTCTTGGTGATGGAGGCGACCCGTGAGGTGGTGAACTGGTCCGGCTTGCGACGCGATTCGAGGTCGGAGTGGCCGACGCCCGTGAACCAAACGATTTTCCCGTGGTCCACGACCGCGGCGGCGAGACCGGCGTCTCGTTCATCGTCAAAGTTGTCGTTTACGATCTCATCGAGTCGAGATGCCAGTTCAGGGATGACTTTGTTCATGCGGGTTTTCGCCTTTGCGGCTGAGGGAGTGTCTGTTATGTGGCTGATCGATCACCAACACGCATCGTTCCAGTTGCCGCGCCCCGCCCATTCGGGCGCCCACAAGAGGCGCCCTTACGTTTGGTCGTCGGACAGCGTGCCCGACAGATATCGCGCGGAGTAGTGCGTTCCAGTGCCTAAACAGACAACCTCCGAGAGAAATCGAATCATGGATGGTAATCGAGATTATCAGCAGCGGGCCTTGTTCACACACAGGAAGAAGCCGCGGCGAATTGACGGCGCGACGGCATCCCATCTACTGCTCTGCGCTGCATAATTCACGTTAACTCGGGACGCGGCTACAGATGCCAAGGAGGGCTGACGATGAGACTGGAGAACAAGGTCGCGATCATTACCGGCGCCGCCAGTGGGATTGGAAGGGCCAGCGCGCTGCGATTTGCCGCGGAGGGGGCGTATGTCGTGGCCGTGGATGTGAACCAGGAGGGTCTGGATGAGACAGGCCGGATGATCGCAGACGCGGGTCTGCCATTGCCGTCGACTCACGCGGCCGATGTCAGCCAGTCGATCCAGGTAAGGACGGCAGTCGAAAGGTGCTTCCAGGACTATGGTCGAATCGACGTGGTCTTTTCGAATGCGGCGGTCATGTTGGAGGGGTCGGTGATCGACCTGCCGGAGGCGGACTGGGACACTATGTTTCGGATCAACGTGAAGGGGGCGTTCCTGCTGGGCAAGCACGCCATACCCCTGATGGCCCGCGGCGGCGGCGGTTCGTTCATCATCACGGCGTCTGCGAACAGTTTCTACGCCGAGTCCGACATCGCTGGCTACTGCGCGACCAAGGGTGCGGCGATGCAATTGACCCGCGCCATGGCGATCGATCACGGACCGGATGGGGTACGGGTCAATTGCATCTGTCCCGGTTGGATCGAGACGCCCATGTCGTTGCCGTTTCTCACGGAAGTGCCCGAGGGGCGGGAGTTTGCCAACAAAATAGCGCCAATGGGCAGGGTAGGGCAGCCCGCCGACGTGGCATCCGTTGCGGCCTTCCTGGCTTCGGATGACTCGTCGTTTGTGACGGGGTCGGCTTACGTGGTGGACGGAGGTTGGACTTCAGGGATGACGAAAGCAATCGCCCTGATTTGAACATCGAAGCGCGTCGATTTCGCCCCTGCGCGTACCTCCTGCGTGATTTTCAACCGGACATTGGTGTGTAAGATTTTTACGAACGAGACTTTGGCGGCACATACAGAAATTCTTATTCGTTTGGGCCGCGAATTTGGCGCTTATTGCGCCAGGAACAGAAAATGACGAAGAGCATCGCAGAAGAACTTGGTGTCGTCCCGATAATCAACGCCGGAGGGCCGAACACAAAGCATTCCGGATCACGTCCCCGGGCCGAGACACTCGAGGCGATGCGAGAGGTCTCGTCCAGTTTCGTCCGCATGGAGGAGATGCTGATAGCAGCGGGTGAGGAGATAGCCCGGCTGTTGGGCGTGGAGGCCGCAACGGTAACGAGCGGGGCATCAGGCGGACTAGTCGTCCAGGCCGCGGCCGCCATTGCCCGTGACGATCAGGAATTGATTTCCAGGCTTCCGGTCACTGACGGCATTCCGCATGAACTGATCATCCAGCGCGGGCAACGATTTGTTTACGACCACCTGTACATGGCCGCTGGGGCGAAGTTGGTCGAAGTGGGGTCACCAGAAGGGTGCTCCCTCGATGAGGTAGTCGACGCGATTAACGACCGTACGGCCGGCATCATCCACCTGGAGTCGCCGTTCAAGAATCGCGGCGCCGTGCCGCTGGGGGACCTGGTAGATGCTGCGCACGAGCGGGGACTCCCTGTATTGTGCGACGCGGCTTCGATGCTCCCACCGCGGGCCAATCTGACGAAGTTTGTGAATGAAGGCGCCGACCTGGTCAGCTTTTCCGGCGGCAAGGGGATTAAGGGTCCTCAGAGCACCGGGATCCTGCTGGGGAATGCGACGTGGGTCGAGTACGCGCGCCTGAACAACGCGCCTTATGCCACCGCGGCGAGGGGGCAGAAGGTCTCGCGGGAGGAGATCGCCGGGCTGCTCGCGGCGTTGCGCGTGTTCATCGACGAGGACGAGGAGGCGGAGACGGCGAACTACAGGCGGCAGATGGAGTTTGTCGTTGACCTGGTGGCCGAGGTCCCGGGCATCAGGGCCGTGGTCGAGCACGATTACGATCACTACATCCCTCACGCGGTCATGTACTTCACGCCGAACTGGAAAGGTCCGGACATGGAGACGGTCCGCGATCTCCTGATGGCAGGCAGCCCCCGTGTTTACGTGTCGCACACATTCGGGCCGGACCCGGGCATCCAGTTCGACGCGCTTAACATCCAGGAAGGCGAGCTGGAGATAGCGGCGGAGTGCGTTCGGAGAGTTCTTATTGAGAGTTCGGCAGGGTGAAACCGGGGGTACTGCGCGATAGATAGTGAGTCCATAGAAGCGCAACTGCCTTACTTGCCGACCCGAACTATGAGCGCCGTGACTGTCCAATGACCGAGCCCCGCCGGCCTTCAGGAGCTGACATTCCGAAGGAAGAGCGGCGCCGGCTGGAAAACCTCCTGACGGATGTGCTCCGTTCCGCCTACGTGCATCGCGTCCTGGCGTCCACCGACGTCAATGAGAAGCGGGCTGCCGTGTTCGAGCGCATGGCGGGGGACGACCTGCGCCGCGCCAGCCTGATAGCGGCGCGGCTGGGTGTAGGAGTTCCACCCCTCAGGCCCCGCGTGTTCGGACCATTTGGAGTGTTGCTATACGTGGCGGCGCGTGTCTTCGGGGCACAGCGGATCGCATCTATTGTCGGGAGGACGCATCGTGACATTTCGACGACATTTGCGCAGGCCCCCGACGGCGAACCACGGTCTGGCCAGGAACAGCCGCAAGGTGTCCCGATTCAGCGAGAGGCAGCCGACGAGCGCGGTGGCGCCGCCGCCGGCACATCCCTGATCGGTTTTTTGTCGTGGAGGGGCGGAGTGCTTCGCGCCGCCATTCTGGGTGTAAACGATGGGCTCGTGTCCAATTTCGGCCTGGTCATGGGTGTGGCGGGCGGCACGAATGACTCAGGTCTGGTTGCGCTCGCGGGGGTGGCCGGCCTGTTGGCCGGCGCGATTTCGATGGGCGTCGGCGAGTATGTTTCGATCCGATCGCAAAGGGACTTTTTCGAGTACTTGATCCGGCGGGAGAAGGCGGCGTTGGAGACGCGGCCGGAACAGGTGGCCAGCGACATTGCCAGTCTTTACGAGGAAAGGGGACTAACGGAGCGTGAAGCCGAAGTAGTGGCGCGTCGGCTTATGAGACGCCCGGACATGGCCCTGGAAACCCGCATTCGTGAGGAGATCGGCCTGAACCCCGACGACCTGGGCTCGCCGTGGGGCGCGGCGTTCAGTTCCGTCGCGGCATTCGGGGTCGGTGCGGTCGTACCGGTTATCCCATTCCTCATAGCGGCGGGCAATGGGGCCGTAGTAGGGAGCGCAATCGCAGCCGGGACGGCGCTGGCAGTGGTGGGAGGCGGACTGGCGTGGATGTCAGGCCTCAACCCGGTTCGCGGAGGCCTGAGGATGTTGTTGTTGGGCGCCGCCGCCGCTGCGATTACCTTTGGGATAGGTACCGCGGTAGGCCTGTCGCTCTAATGCAGGCGCCGACAGGGTCCGACCGCAACGCGCATGGCGTCAGCCGGACGAGTTTGTCGAATCTCGCAAGTCTCCGGCGTCGTACTTCTGTGAAGAGGTCAGCTCTTGTCAGTCGAACGCCGCCGTCTTGCCGGGCGGTTGCTCAACGCAAAGATAACGCGGTCTTCGGTAATGCCGATTTGCAGACGCTTTCCGGCAATTCGAGCGGCGTATGACAGGCGTGAGCGCAGTTTCCTGGCCGTGTCGCCAGCACCTAGCATTATCGCCTTTGCGTCATTAGCCTTGAGGTTGCTGATTGCCTCCACTAACTGTTCGGTCACTTCAGATCGCGCACGCACGCGGCGAGCTGCCTTGGAAAGGTCTCGTATGTCTGCGTCGACAATTTTCAAAGCCGCCTCCTGTCAGTTGTCAAGATAAAGCCGGATGATTTTAACACGGTCAATCTTCGTTGAATGTCACGGTGCAGGAGATTGCCCAGGAACGAGCCGATTGGCTGTGTTGCGCGGAAAAGCTGGTCGATTACTAAAAATGAGCGGGGAGATTGACATTCATAACTGCATGGAATGGTCCATTGTTCAATAGGTTAGTGTCACTCGCCGATCGCTGGTCGGGGAAGGTTCTCGGCCTTGGAGTCTCAGGGACGCTAATTTTGATTGTGCTGTCGTGCGCCGACGAACGCGTGGCATCGCCTGACCCCACGGCCACGACCGCCCCAACCGTCATTCCTCGTACGGAAAGCCAGCCTACCGTCACCCCGGTGGTGATCGAGGAGACGGCGACCGCGACCATTCAGCCGCCAACGCCGGTCATTGGGTCGCCCGGTGGGGATGGCCTGGGCGATCCGTTATATCCGACTCTTGGAAATGGCGGCTACGACGTTTCACGTTACGACATAGAGTTGGACGTAGACGTCGCGGAGAACTTCATAACCGGGAGCACGAGGATCTCAGCGACGGCGACACAGGACCTTTCGTCGTTCAACCTGGATTTTCGCGGGCTCACGGTACTCGAGGTAACCGTCGATGACGCATCCGCGGTGTTCGATCGCGGCGACTATGAGATGACGGTTACGCCGGTTGAAACGTTGTCAAATGGGACTCCTTTTGAAGTCGTGGTCGAGTATGAGGGCACCCCGTCATCGGACGTCTTTCCCGGTACGGACTTCATAGGAGGATGGGTGAAGTACGAGACGGGCATTTTCGCGGCGGGTGAGCCGTGGGGTTCATCCACCTGGTTCCCGGTCAACGAACACCCTTCCGACAAGGCGACTTACTCATTCGAAATCACGGTGCCTGATCCGTATGAAGTCGCGGCCAGTGGTGACTTGGTTGAAGTCCTGGATGAAGGAAATACCGACACTTATCGGTGGGAATCGTCGCATGAAATGGCCAGCTATCTTGCGACCCTGGTTATATCCATGTTTGACGAAGTTAACGCTGTAAGTGCGGGCGGCGTTCCGATAACCGATTATGTCGAGGGATCAGTTGACGATTCCGCCCGGGGGTACCTGCCATCGCAAGGACCCATAATCGACTACTTCAGCGAGATATTCGGTCCGTACCCCTTTGACTCGACGGGGGCGATCGTCATCGATACGAGGTTCCTGGCGCTGGAAACTCAACCCAGGCCGTTGTACGGAGTCGATATGTTTCATTACCTTGGCGAACGCGTGGTTGCGCACGAGCTTGCACACCAGTGGTTCGGAAATTGGATATCGCCGGCAACGTGGGAGGATATTTGGCTGAACGAGGGATTCGCCACCTACGCGGAGTGGCTGTGGGAAGAGCACAAGACCGGGTCTGACCTGTCCGAGACGTTTTGGGAGTCGGTCTGGTATCCGGACTTTCCCCCTCCCGGCAAGCCGGAAGCGAGCGACCCGTTTGCCGCGACAGTCTACGTAAGGGGCGCGATGACCCTCGCCGCGCTGCGGCATGAAATCGGTGACGACGCCTTTTTCAGGCTGTTGCCGGAATATGTTGAGCGGTATGGGGGAGGCAACGCATCGACCGCCGAATTCATCGCGATCGCGGAAGAGGTCTCCGGAAGGGACCTTGGCGAGTTGTTCGATGCGTGGCTGTATGCGGAAAAGACGCCTCCGCCGCCTGAGTAAGGGCGTTATTTTTGCAGCCGGCCGAGGGTGGGTTTGAAACCCACCCCTACGGTGACGGGTAAGACCTACTCGGACAACGAACTGGTAAACCGTCGAGTCCCTTAGCGCATCCTTCCCGGGTATTGCCACAGGTCGGGGTCTGAGCCCATGTGTTCCTTGATGCCGGCGGTTGCTTCAGACAGGGCGTTGGCTGCGTCGTCCGGCAGGTCGAAGTCGAACGCTTCAAGGTTCATCTGCACTTCCTCGCCGCTCCTTGCGCCGATGAGCATTGTAGTAACGGCGGACTCCCTGCGTAGCCATGCCAGCGATACGGCGGCTGTGCTTCGACCCAGGTCGCTCGCGATCTTTCGTACCGCACGGACGGCTTCGAACAGTTCGTCTTCCATGCCCACGTCGCCGTGCTTGGACATGGGCCTGTCCGGTGAGAAGTGCCGCGAGCGGGCAATGCCGGCCGGGACGTCGTCGATTGTGGCGTAGCGGTCGGTCAGGATCCCCTGCATGAGAGGGGAATAGACCATGATGCCGACCCCGTTCCGGCGGCAGTACGGCAGGATTTCGTACTCGATCGGGCGCCAGACCAGGTTGTACGGCAACTGGTCAATTTCAATGCTCGTGAGCCCTTGTATTGCGGACAGGTCCTGGACGCCGAAGTTGGATACTCCGAAGTACCGGATCTTGCCCTCTTCCTTGAGCCGTTCGAGTGTGCCCACCGTGTCTGCGAGCGGGACTTCACGGTTGGGCCAGTGGATCAGGTATAGGTCGATGTATTCGGTGCCGAGCCTGCTAAGGCTGCCCTCGCAAGCCTCCTGCACCTGCTCGGGCAGCAGGTGGACCTCGGCCACCTTGCTCGTTATGACCACGTCGTCACGCCTGCCGGCCAGGGCCCGGCCGAGCACGGCCTCGGCGCGACCGGCGCCGTATCCTTCCGCCGTGTCGATGAAATTGACGCCGTTTTCCAGGGCGGCGTTGACGGCAGCGATCGAATCCTCGTCGTTTTGTTCCCCAAATGGTTCGCCGCCCGAGAACGGCCATGTACCCAGTGTGAATTCCGAGACTTCGATGCCCGTAGATCCGAGTTGTCTGTATTTCACGACGCTTCTCCGGCTGTGATTCCTGGCGGATGCCGCATGTTACAAGGTTTGGGAGATAATTCGTCGCGAGTTTATTTCGACGGCGCGGCCGGGAGACTACCAGTGACTAACAGGATTTCCAATCTCAGGGATGAACTACAGCGGCAAGGGTTGAGCGAAGTGGACGCCCCAGCCGGGCCCGCAGAGCTGATGGCCTTGTGGCGGAGGCAGGCGGAAGACGCGGGCTTGCAGTTGCCCCATGCGATGATCCTGGCTACGGCCGATTCGAGCGGCAGGCCTTCGTGCCGGGCCGTAAACCTGAGGAAGGCGGATGAGGCCGGGCTGGTGTTCTACACGAACTACGAAAGCCGGAAGGGGATGGAGCTGGCGGACAACCCTTTCGCGGCTTGCCTGTTGATCTGGAACCAGTTGTCACGCCAGATAAGGGTTGAAGGGCCCGTACGCCGCCTTTCGTCCGATGAGTCCGACGCGTATTTCGCGACGCGCGAGCGCGGCGCCACGCTGGAGGCGTGGGCTTCCCGGCAGTCCGAGGTGATCCCCGACAGGGCGTGGCTGGAGGGTCGGTTCCAGGAATACGAAGAGCGATTTAAAGACGGCGCCGTTCCCCGGCCGGCGCACTGGGGCGGTTATATCGTGACGCCTGAGACGTACGAGTTCTGGCAGGGCAGGCCGAATCGGATGCACGACCGGCTGTTGTACGAGCGGGCGGCCGACGGGGGAGCGTGGACGATCTCCCGGCTTTCGCCCTGACGCCTTCAGGGTAATGGCGGCCCACCATCCTTCGCTTTCCGACGTTTGTTAATCTCTACGACGGAGGACCATGGCCAAGATAATCGTCTACTCGTCAAACATGTGCGGGGCCTGCGAAATGGTGAAGGAGTTCCTGCGCCTGAGAGGCCGGGAATTCGTGGAACGCAACGTTTCCGTGGACCTGCAGGGCCGGCAGGAACTGCTCGACCTCGGGTTCGACGCCACACCGGTCACGGTCATCGGCGACTCGGTGGTCGAGGGGTTCGACGTCGACAAGATCGACGCGGCCCTCGCCCTGGCGGGGTAGGGGACGCGATCAGGGCGCTGTGGAGAGGTCCGTGTTGGACCGTTCCTGCAGGAGCATCACTATGGCTTCGGCCTTCAGCTTGCCCCAGCCCCGGTTCAACGCCTCGATCATGCGTTGTTCCACGATGTTGGCGAGGTCCATCGGCACACCGTGGTCCCGGCCGATCTGGTTTGCGAGCCGGACGTCCTTGGCGGCCAACTCCAGGTAGAACGTTCGCCGGTCAGGCGTAAAGTCCTTCGGTGGCCGCTCCCAGTTGTGGAACGGCGGATTCTTGGCGGCGTTGCTCTGTGAAATGGCCTTTACCAGCGTTTCAACCGGGACGCCGGCCGCTGCCCCTGCCAAAAGCACTTCCTGCATTCCCTGCCTCATTACGGAACCGAACAACTGGTGGCTGAGCTTGCAAATAGTCCCGTTGCCGATGGGGCCGCAGTACATCACCTTGTCTCCCATCGCATCGAGTACCGGCTTGATTCGCTGGTAATCGGCCTCATCCCCACCGGCCATCACACACAGGTCACGGGTCTCCGCGCCGATCACGCCCCCACTTACGGGCACGTCGAGGAACTGTATTCCCTGTTCGGCATATTCGGTGTGAAGGCGTCTGACCATGTCGAGGGAATTCGTCGAGGAGTCGACGACTATGGTCCCGGCCCCGGCGCCGTACTTGATGCCATCGTCGCCCATGCCGACGGAGTAGACGTGGTGCGGCATCGGGAGACAGGTGAAGACGACGTCGCTGCCGTCGGCCGTTTCCCGCGGCGAATCGGCCCAGTCAGCGCCGGCTTCCAGCAGGTCGGTGGCGGCGTTACGGTCAAGATCGTGGACCTTCACGTCGAATCCGGCGGCGAGCACGTTCATCGCCATCGGCTTTCCCATGTGGCCTACGCCTATCCAGCCTACTTTCATGGTTTGTCTCCTTCCGGGATGCACGCGCTAGTCGTACGACGCGCGCAGGGCCAATTCGTCCGGCTCGACAACCCGCCGGGGGTTTCCGGCAGCGGCGTCACAGCCTGAGCGGCGCGTGGCGGACGGACAAGAGGTACGGCTAGGTGACCTCGAACCGTTCGATCTGGGGCGCGTGAATGCTGAGAGAGGCCTTCATGAACATACGCACCTGGTCGTGTGTCGGCACGCACTCCGGGCACTCCTCGTTGACGCCCGGTACGTACTTGACCTCAAACGATGTTTCGTCCGCAGAGAGGAGTTCCAGTGTCCCTCCTTCGCTCGCGACCATGGTCTCTATCTGGGTAAGCACGAAGTCAACCTTGTCATTGAGGGTCTTGGCGACCATTTGAATTCCTTTCGAAATTGGCGCATGAAAGCCGGCGGTCGAAGCCGGTTCCGATCACGTGCGCCATATTACGAAATCTCGCATCCGAGCGGACTGAATTTCATGGTCGACGCGCGCGCTCCACAGTTTCAGAGAGGGAGGATCAGTACCAAGCCGCCTTGTCGACGATGTTCTTGAGCGGTTCTCCGTTTGCGAATCTCCTGGCGTTTTCCAGCATGACCTGGAATCTGCGTTCTTCCACGTTCTCCGCATCTTTCGTGGCGACGTGCGGTGTCAACAAGACATTCGGCATGCCCCACAGCGGGTGTTCCGACGGAAGGGGTTCGATTTCATACACGTCCAGGCCGCAACCCGCGATTTCGCCTTCTTCAATTGCCTCGGTGAGGTCATCGATCCTTGTGGTGCGACCCCGGCCGACGTTGATGAAATAGGCGGTGTTCTTCATGGCCTTGAAACGGGCCTTGTTCCACATGCCTTCCGTATCCGGAGTGTGAGGCGTGGTGGTGATTACGAAGTCTGCGCGCGGGAGTAGGGAATCGAGATGGCGTGGACCGTACAACTCTACGAATGGCAGGGCGTACTCGGGCCGGGAATCTACGCCCAGGACTTCCATCCCGAATTCATGGCAGAGTCGTGCCGTTTCGTGTCCTATTCCTCCGACTCCGACGATCAGGGCGGTCGAATCCGGCAAATTGACGTATGGGCTCCTTCGCGCCTCCTTGTCCCACCTGTGCCTCTTCTGGGCATCGACGTAATAGGGGAGCCCGCGAGAGAGCCCCACCACGAACATCATGATGTGGTGGGATATGTGGTCGAAGTAGATGCCCCGCGGATTGCAGACGATCACCGGGTGGTCTATCAGGTCGGGGTAAAAGTAGCCGGGGAATGGACCGGCATCCGGGTTCTGCAGCCAGCGGAGCCGGCGAGCCTTCTGGAGAGCCTCGGGCGGGATCCACCCGAAAGCGGCGTCCGCTTCTGCCAACTCCCAGCGGGCGGCGGCGTCCGTCTCGGGCGCGACGACCTCGTATTCCGGTAACTCATCTGCGAGGCGCCGCGCCCACTCGCGTCGTTGTTCGTCGAGCGGCGGCATCATTACGAATTTAGGCATGTGTTGCTCGCCTCCTGAACTTACCAGTATGACATTCAAACTTTAGGTCGTGCGCGGTCAGGATGTCATCTTTTGGCGACTGCCGGTAATCCCTAAACCAGTTGATTCCCGGAGTCCTATTGCCTGGTTGCACCGGGTTGGTGGGTCATGAAGGCCGCCACCAGAGCGGCGGCGGCGAAGCCCACAACGGTCAAGTAGGCGATACGCCAACCGGCCAGGAAGGCATCGCCTGCGCCCGCGGTCGTCGACACGTCGCCCAATCCTATGTCAAATCCCCGCGCCAACATTACCGAAGTGATGATGGTTGCAACGACCGCCTGACCCGTGGTGTTCGCGACGTTACGGGTCAAGTTTATGAATGCGCCGACAACGCCGTATGACGACCGGGGCACCGAGCCCATGGTCGCGCTCATATTGGGCGCAGACCAAAGTCCCATGCCTATGCCGTTTAGAAACAGGACTGGAATGATGAGCCATAGCGGGGTGGAACCACCGACGAAAGCAAAAGTGACTGACGTGGCGATGAGCACCGTGAAGCCCATTAGCATGAATCGTCTGAAGCCGAACCTGTCGGACAGGCGGCCGCTAGTCTGTGCAGCGATTCCCATTCCCAGGGCGCTGAAAAACATGATGCCGCCGGTCAGGCCGACGGATATGTCACGCAGGCTCTGGAGGTAGACCGGCATCAGGAAGAATGTTGCGGAAGTCCCCATGAACGCGAGATAGCGGGTGGCGATTGCGTATCTGAAGATGGTGTTTTTGAACATCCTCAAGTTGACCATCGGCTGATCGGTCTTCAGTTCCCACCAGACAAAACCGGCGAACAGGAACACGGCCAATGCGCCGCCTCCAACGATCAGAGGAGAACCCCAGTCGAAGCCGAACGGGTTGTTTATGGTGATGATCAGGGCAACCATGGCCGCGGCGGACACGACAGCGCCCAACCAGTCGTAGCGCTGGCGTCCCCCGACCCCGAAGGAACCGATTTTGTGGTCGTCGAGGATGTACAGACCCCACAGGAAGGCGAGCGTGGCCGGTATCGCCATGAAGAGGAATAAACCCTGCCAGCCCCAGACCTGGAGCAGCAGTCCTCCGATTACGGGGCCCGAAGCGGCGCCGATGGCCACTGAAGTCGTATGAGACCCGAGGCCTTTGCCGCGCTCGCTGGCAGGGAACACAGAGGTGATGATGGCCGTACCGACCGATTGACTCATGGCGGACCCGATGGCGGTGACCACCATTGCGGACACGAGCATCGCCAGGGAGGTTGAGAATGAGGCGAAGACTACCCCACCGGCGAACAGGACCAGACCGGTGAGGGAGAATCCCTTTCTGCCGGTAATGTCCGCAACCCGGCCCAGGGGCAGCATCACGGAGCTGATCGTGAGCGACTGGGCGATGATCACCCACGAGACCGCCCTGAGGGTGATGTCGAAGTCCCTGGCAATGCTCGAAAGCGCCAGGACCACGATGCTGAAACTCATCACCATCGTCACCGTCGAAAGGCCGACGGCGGCAAAGGTCTTCCACTTGTAGTTTGGGTCTTCCCGCTGGGTCTTATCGAGGACCGTTTCTACCGAGCTGCCTTCAGTCGAGGACATTTTCGCTCAGGATTCCTTCGACCTGATGACGCGGCCCGGGGTCTTGCCCGTCGGCTTGCCGTCCTTCAACGAGAACTTGCCGTTTACCAGAACGTGGTCCATGCCGGTGGAGTACCGGTGCGGGTCGGCGAAGGTGTTGTTTTGCCTGATCTCGGCCGGGTCGAACACGAGAACGTCGGCGATGAACCCCGGGGCGAGTCGTCCGCGGCGTTTGAGGTCGAGTCGCTGAGCCGGGAGGCCGGTCATCTTCCTCACCGCCTCCTCGATGGGCACCAGGTTCTTTTCGTACACCATGTGTTCAATGAACCGGGAGTTGGTCGCGTAGCTGCGGGGGTGCGGCTTGCCGCTCGATAGCGGGCCTTCGTCCCTCAGGGAGTTGCCGTCCGACGCGACCGCAATGTGGGGGTTTGCGGCGATGACGTATACGTCCTCATCCTCCATCGTGTGCTGTACGTAGGACCCTTCCGACTGCTCGTAGAGCCTTAGCGCCGCCTCGGCCGGTTCGCAGCCCATGTCATCGCCCACCTCGTCCAGTGTCAGGCCCTCAACGGCCTGGTCCGGGGGGTAGCTGGCCACCAGCGAGCCTTTGGGCCCGTGTGACCGGCCGATGTAGTAACGGACGCTTTCCTTTATCTGCTCGCGGATGTCCGCGTCGGCAAGTCGTTCGAGGGTGGCGTCCCGTCCGCCCACCAGCGCCCAGCGGGGGAATATGGCGCCTGAGAAACCGGTGCTGGACCATGCGTACGGATACTGGTCGCCGGCCACGTCCAGTCCCTCCTGGCGGGCCCGCTCCATCGCTTCGAGCAGTTCGGTTCCCCGACCCCAGAACTTGGGGCCGACGGCCTTGAAGTGAGAGATCTGCACGCGAATACGGGTTCGTCTGCCGATCTCTACGGCCTCGGCGTGCGCCGGGAACACCCCGCTCAGATCGTCCGATTCGGACCTGACGTGGGATGAGTACAAGAGGTCGCGGTCAGCCGCGGGTTGCGTTATGGCTACGACCTCGTCGAGAAGAGAGTAGGAGCCGGGCGCGTACCAGAGGCCGGTCGAAATCCCGAGCGCGCCGGCATCGAGACACTCGGCAACGAGGGACGCCATCCGGTCCAGTTCTTCAGGGGTGGGCATGCGCGGGTCCATGTCCATGACGGCCGAACGAATGGTGTTGTGGCCCACCTGCGTGACTATGTTGATTGCCGACCCAGCCTCTTCCAGGGCGTCGAGGTATCCCGCGAAATCCGTCCAGGTTGGGGTCAGTTCCCGCTGGTCTCTTTCCGACCGGTCCTCGAATTGCTTTTTTGCGCCGCCAATCAGGGGGGCGCAGAAGCTCATCCCGCAGTTGCCGATGAATTCAACCGTGACCCCCTGTGTCAGCTTGCTGTCAGCAAGCGGGTCCACGAGGAACGAGGAGTCTGAGTGGGTGTGGAGGTCGATGAAACCCGGTGCGACGACCTTCCCGGTGGCGTCGACTATGGCTTTTCCTTCATTGCCGGTGGCGCCGATGGCCGAGATGGTGTCGCCCGTAATGCCGATGTCGGCTGTGAACCCTGACTCGCCGGTGCCGTCGATGACCGTGCCGTTTTTGATTATGACGTCGAACATGTTGCTCCCTGTTTCCAAGTTCAACCGACTGCGATAGACCCCTTGCGGATGACTGAGATTACCACCTGGGCGCAAATTGCCCGGTGTGTTGAACGATTGGACAACGCCGCTACAAGTGCCTGATACGCGGATTTACGATGTACGCAACCGCGACCACGCCCAGGATTCCGGCGCCAAGCAGCAGGAAGCCTGCTCCCACGCCCCATTCGTCGGCGGCGAGCCCAGCAAGGATCCCCGCGGCAGGCGACAGGGATTGATCTATCAGCGTCATTGAGATCACCCTTCCCCTAAGGCGCTCCGGCGTTTTTTCCATCAGCGTCATCGTGTTGGCGGAGCGGAAAATCGTTTGCGCCATTGCGCCGGTGATGTAAAGCGGCATGATCAGCCACAGGAACGTCGTTCCACCGATTGCCAGCAGGGCAAGGCCGTAGATTGCGGTCACGCCGATCAATATGTAGCCGCGATTGCCCAAGTGCGTCCTGGACCCCAGGTACATGGCGGCTACAAAGGAGCCCGCGGCCCCGGCTGACTGAAGTATCCCAAGCATCTCCACGTCCATTTTCAGGACGTCCGTAACCAGGCCAGGCAGTAGAGACCTGTGGGCGATGCCGATCGCCAGCGGCCCGAGACCGAGCAAAACAAGGGTCAATATCAGACGGTTCCCTGCTACATAACGGAGTCCTTCCAATAACTGGCCAACCATGTTGCCGGCCTCGGCAAGCGGCTTGGCCACGTCCAACCGGATGCGAAGCACAGCCAGGACCACCAGCAGGTACATGCACGAGGACACGATGTAAGCGGCGCCGACGCCTTGCCAGCCGATGAGAAACGCAACCGCTGCAGGTCCCATGAAGCGCGTCCCGTTGATCGCCATCGAGTTGAGGGTGATGGCGTTGAGCATCCGGTCCTTGCCGACAAGCTCCGGGATGATCGACGTGCGGACCGGCTGGTTCATCGCCATGCTGATGCCCAGCAGGGCAGCCAGGGCGTATACGTGCCACAGCTCCACTGCGCCGGTGAGTACAAGGGCCGCCATGATGGCGTGCATGACCATGGTCCAGCCTTGTATGACCAACATGACCTTCTGGCGGTTGAACCGGTCTGCGATCACACCGCCAAACAGACCGAAGAACAGCGCGGGGACGCCGCGAGCAACGTTGACTCCAGCGACAGCGGTGAATGAACCGGTCAGTTCCCACACGAGCCAGCTTCTCGCCAGCATGTCCGCATGCATGCCGGTTGCGGAACACAACTGGCCGATCCACAGGTAGCGGAAATTGGCGACGGAGAGAGACGCGAACGGCGAACGCAGCCCGCCGCCGGGGATTCGGCGGCGCGGCCCTGGAGTTGATGCTGGTGTTCGTTCTGCTATGACCCGCTCGCTATGCAGTCAATAGTCGCCCGGCGGTCACGCGCAGTCCCGCAGGTTGGTGGGCGAAGATGGCCCGATGTTACACGGGGCCGGCGCCGGGCCCGTTTTTGAGAGTTCCAACGCCATCCCGGGCCCTCTGCCCGTGCATTTCGAACACGGTTGTGGGATTTGGTGAAAGAATGATCAGTCCGATTGCAGTGGCGGCGGCACTTGTGCCGCTGGACTTTGATGCGCCTTGCGGCAGGCGGGGAGGAAATATTGCGCTACCGGCATCTCGGCAGTTCCGGTCTCGAGGTTTCCGAGACGGGCCTTGGGACCAACAGCTTTGGAATGCGATTGGGCGCGGAGGAGTCGGCCGCCATCGTGCGCGCGGCCATCGACTCCGGTGTGACATTCATCGACACGTCCCGGGTGTATGCCGAGGGCCTGTCCGAAGAGTACATAGGGAGGGCGCTTGACGCCGGACTGCGCCGGGATGCGGTGATCTGCACGAAATTCGGTTCGATGCGGGAGTATGGGCCGAACAAGTTCGGCGGGGGCAGGAAACACGTAATCGAGTCGGTTGAAGGCAGCCTCCAACGGCTGCGCACGGACTACATAGACGTGTACATGATGCACCGGCCAGACCCCCGGCTGCCGACTGAAGAGGTCCTGCGCACAATGGACGACCTCGTTCGACAGGGCAAGGTGCGCTACATCGGGACGTGCAACACGCCCGCGTGGTGGCTTGCGGAGATGGTGTGGACGTGCCGGGCCAACGGGTTCGAGCCGATGGTATCGACCTCATTCGAGTACTCTTTGGTGAGTCGCTCCGCCGAGGAAGAGATGATTCCGGCGTGCCGGAAACTGGGTGTGGGCGTCATACCGTACTGGCCGCTGGCCCAGGGGCTTCTTACAGGCAAGTATGCACGCGGCCAATCGGCCCCTGCGGGCACCCGGTTCGAGGCGGAACCGACCACCGCCGACAAGAGAATGACCGGCGCCAATCTCGACCTCGTCGACGAATTGCGGGCGTTTGCCGAGGGGCAGGGCAGGGCGTTAGGCGAGCTTGCCTTTGCGTGGTTGCTGTCTAAAGAGGAAACGGCGACCGTGATAGCCGGCGCAAGTTCCCCCGACCAGGCTCGCCAGAATGCCGCCGCATCGGAATGGACGCTGACGGCCGATGAGGTCGGAGAGGTGGAGCGAATCCTGGCCGCCCACCCGAGGAGACCAGGCGAGAGTTACTACTCGATAGCGGACTACTTCGACGCGTTGGTCGAGGTGAAGACCGCTTAAGACGCCTTAGCCAGCCTCGTCCCTTATGACCCGTCCGGGCGTGTTGCCGGTCGCGACTCCGCCCGCCACCACCTGGGACCCGTTTACGAACACGTCGTCGACGCCGACGGAATAGCTGTGGGGGGCGGAGAAGGTCGCCGTGTCGTAGACCTTGTCGGGGTCCATTACCACCACGTCGGCGAAGAAGCCTGGGGCCAACCGGCCGCGTTTTTGCAGGCGGAGCCGGTCCGCGGGCAAAGTGGTCATCTTGCGTATCGATTCTTCGAGGGACACGAGACTGGCCTTGTTCGTGTATTCGGCGAAAAAGCGGGGGAAGGTGCCGTAGCTACGCGGGTGGGGGCTGCCGGTGGACAAGGGGCCTGTGGTCCGGAGAGATACGCCGTCCGATGCGACAGCCACTATCGGCGCGGTGGCGATCATGTCGACGTCCGGCTGGGCCATGCCGCTGAGGATGAGTTGGGCGTCGTATTTCTCGTACAGCCTGGCAAGAGCTTCCGCGTAGTTGACGTTCATGCGTTCGGCGACGTCGTCGAGATTGCTCCCTTCGATGCTGCGGTCAGGGACGTAAGAGGCGATCATTATCCGGTCCGGTCCGCCTATGAGTTCGATGGCCTGGGTCAGGCCGTCGCGGATCTCGGCCCTGAGATCGTCGTCCTGCAGTCGTTCGAGTGCGTTCTGGCGACCGCCGTCGAGGGCCCAGCGGGGAAACACGTTGCCGCTCATGGGCCCGCTCGCGGCGGCGTACGGGTACTGGTCCGCCGCGATGTCGATACCGCTGTTCCTGGCCGCCTCCAGCCGTGCGAGCAATTCGTCTGCCTGGCCGCGGTAGTTCCCATTCGCCTTGAGGTGGGAGTACTGGACCCGGCAGCCCGTTCGTCTTCCAGACTCGATCAACTCTTCCGTCGCGACGAACAGGCCGCATTCTTCGCCACCCGAGTCGCGAACGTGGCTCGAATACAGCTTGTCGCGGTCGGCCGTCACCTGGACCAGCGCGTAAACCTCCGCATTCAGCGAGTATGAGCCGGGGGCCATTGACAGGCCGGTTGAGAAGCCCAGGGCGCCGGCGTCGAGCGATTCCGCCACGAGAGACTGCATGCGCTTTATCTGGCCGATGTCCGGCGCGTGGGAGTCCATACCCATGACGGCCCGCCGGACCGTCCCGTGGCCGACCTGCGTCGCAAGGTTCAGCGCGGCGCCGTTCTGTTCCAGCGCATCCAGGTAGTCGCCGAAATTGGTCCAGGCGGGCATCTCGCCGCCGCCCGGGTACCACGCCCACCTGATTTCGACGTCCTCCCTGGCGTTGCCCAGAAGCGGCGCACAGAAGCTGATGCCGCAGTTACCGACGTACTCGAGTGTCACGCCCTGCGTGATCTTGGAGTCGGCGCCGGCGTCCAGGAAGAAATTGAAGTCTGCGTGAGAATGCAGGTCTATAAAGCCGGGCGTTACGGCGCGCCCGGTGGCGTCCAGCGTTTTTGCGGTCTCACCGTCGATTCTGCCAATCGCCGCGATGGAGTCGCCATTGATCGCCACGTCTGCGGTGTAGCCTGGCGAACCGGTGCCATCGACTACAGTCCCGCCCTTGATGACAAGGTCAAACATTGCCCGGGGTACCTCCTGGAAGCTTCAGAGAGGTATCGGTCAGCGATGGGGTCTTACCCGAAACTGCCGTAACCCTCTGTCTTGATGCATGCGACGAGGTGCCCCGGGGTGATTTCCCGCAACTCTGGGACGTAACCGGAGCACTCTTCGGTGGCGATTGGACAGCGGGTGTGAAACACGCAGCCGCCGGGCGGGTGTTCCGGGCTCGGAATATCGCCTTCGAGAACGATCCGGCGGCGTTGGCGCTCGAGGCGCGGGTCAGGGGTCGGGACGGCTGACAAGAGCGCTTGCGTGTAGGGGTGCAGGGGGTTCTCGTAAAGCTCATCCCGGCTTGCGACCTCAACCACCTTGCCGAGGTACATCACGGCGACGCGGTGGCTGGTGTGGCGGACGACCGAGAGGTCGTGGGCGATGAACAGGTAGGCAAGCCCAAACTGCTCTTGCAGCTCCTTGAGCAGATTGATGACCTGGGCCTGGATCGAAACGTCCAGCGCGGAGACCGGTTCGTCCAGGACGATCAGCCTTGGCCTTGCTGCGAGAGCCCTGGCGACGCCCAGGCGTTGCCGCTGGCCCCCGGAGAATTCGTGAGGGTAGCGAGTGGCCATCGACGGGTTCAAGCCGACGATCTGGAACAACTCGGCGATGCGCTCCTGGTACTCCGCTTTGCTCTTGTGCATCTTGTGGATGACCAGCGGCTCTCCAACGATGCTGCCGGCCGACATGCGGGGATTCAGGGACCCGTAGGGGTCCTGGAACACCATGCCCATCTTGCGCCGCACCCTTCTCAAGTCGGCGCCCTTTGCCTGAGTGATGTCTTCGCCCTCCAGGAGCACCTGGCCTTCCGTGGCCTCCTGCAATCGGACGATGGCGCGGCCTGCGGTGGTCTTCCCGGAGCCGCTCTCTCCTACGAGGCCGAGCGTCTCACCCTCGTTAACGGACAGGTTGACGCCGTCGACCGCTTTTACTTCCCCGACGCGGCGCTGGAGTATCAGTCCGCTCGTTACCGGGAAGTGGACCTTCAGGTCCCGTACCTCCAGCAGGGGCTGGGGAGCTTGCTGGTCGGGCGCGTCCAGTCGTTCGGGGGCCTGTGCCGTGGTGGTCATCAGGCGGACTCCGCCGCGGGCAGTCCCACCCGTTCGCTTTCCCAGCACGCCGCGCCGTGTCCCGGGTAGACCTCTTCGATCGGCGGGTCTTCGATGGCGCACTGTTCGACGGCCCAGTCACACCGGTCGCGGAAGGCGCACCCTGCCGGCAATGCCATCAGGTTGGGCACGTCACCCTGGATGGGTTCGAGTTTCTTGTCCGCCGGAACATCCAGCCTCGGCACGGAGTTCAGCAGACCGACGGTGTATGGGTGCTTCGGGTTTTCGTAGATTTCATCCGAGCGGCCCGTTTCCCGGATCTTGCCCGCATACATGACATTCACGCGGTCTGCGTAGCGGGCGACCACCCCCAGGTTGTGGGTGATGATGATGACGGCGGTGCCGATTCGCTCGGTCAGGTCCTTCATCAGTTCGAGGATCTGCGCCTGTATCGTCACGTCCAGGGCGGTCGTCGCTTCGTCGGCGATGAGCAGCTTAGGGTTGCAACTAAGGGCGATGGCGATCATGACGCGTTGGCGCTGGCCGCCGGAGAGTTGATGGGGGAAGTCGTTGATGCGTCTTGCCGAGTCGGGGATGCCGACCATCTCCAGCAATTCAATGGCTCGCTGCGTGGCCTGCTGCCTGGTCATATTCAGGTGGAGTTCAAGCGATTCCCTCAATTGGCGACCAATAGAGAGAACGGGCGTCAATGAAGACATGGGTTCCTGGAAGATCATGCTGATCCGGCTGCCGCGGATTTTTCTCAGCTCAGACTCATCCAGGGACAATAGGTCCTGCCCCTCGAAAAAGGCCTCGCCTCCCACGATCCTGCCGGGTGGGTTGGGGATGAGCCTCATCAACGACAGGGCGGAGACGCTCTTGCCGCAGCCGCTTTCGCCCACTAGTCCCAGGACTTCGCCTTCGTCGAGGTGAAACGACACACCGTCGACGGCTTTTACGATGCCTTCGTGTGTGGCGAACTGGGTCCGAAGGTCCCGGACTTCCAGCAGATGGGAGGGAGCTTGCGTCATCGGCCGGTCACCCGGAGGTCCCGGCCCGGCATCTGGGCGTTGCTGTACATGGCTCGAAACGTGGGCACGGCCGCTAGAACCCAAGCACCACGCGGCAGTTTTCGACCTCCAGCACGCGTGTTTCAGGGTCCCATGCCGACACGGTGCCGGTGACCGCATTGGTCCCGTCAGGCGAGAATCTTCTCAACTCGGCATCCGAGATGATCTCGAAATCGCAGGTGACCTTACCCCTGCCGGCCTTGAATTCGACGAATGCGACCCCGTCATCGCGCCGGTTGGCGACGATCACTTCGCCCTGAATCAGGAACGATTTCCCGATGTTGGCCTCTGCGAAACCTTCCTCGCGCCTGAAACTGCGTTCCAGTACGCGTGCGTTGGTCCGCGGGAACTCCTCAGCAGAGATGTTGTCCACCAATTCGCCCGTGACTTCCTCGTCAATGGTGCGCAGGGGTGGTGTGGGAGTTGCGGTTGGCAGGACCAGCGGGGTGGGTGTAGGGGTTGAGACGGGCGCGATTTCGGTGCCGCTTGCGGGTATGACCATTGCCAGCGGCGTTGGGGTGATGACCTTTCCCAGACCCTTGGGCGTAGCTTCCGGTTCGCTCGTGCCGCCTCCGCCTCCACAGGCCGTGAGCGCCAGCAGTAGTGTGCTCAGGACTGCCAGGGCGATGTAGATAGACGGTTGCCTGATGTATTTTGCGGTTTGTCGTTTCATGTGTATTCCGTCCGCTTTGTGCTTTGAGCCGAAGCGCCTAGCGCGATCCCCTCAATCTCGGGTCCAGCACGTCCCGGAGACCATCCCCCACCAGGTTGGTGGCGAGTACCGTCAACGCCAGGAAAACCCCGGGGAAGAACGCTATCCAGAATCCTACCTGTATGTATATACGTCCCGTAGCGATGATGTTCCCCCAACTGGGGATGAACTCCGGTGTGCCGACGCCGAGGAAACCCAGCGCCGCCTCTGTGAGGATTGCGCCGGCGAAGAAGACCGATGCCTGGATGATAACGGGCGCCAGGGTATTGGGAGCGATGTGGATCGCCAGGATCCTGGGCAGGCTGGCGCCGGACATCCGGGCCGCGTCGACGTAGGGCCTTTCCCTGATGCTGAGGACGACCCCGCGCACGACGCGGGTCATGCCTGGCGTATCGACAATTGATATGACGAGTATCACATTAAATAGACTTGAGCCAAGGGCGGCAACCAGCGCCAACGCGAGCACCAGTGTAGGGAAAGACATCATGCCGTCCATGATGCGCATGACAATGTTGTCTGCGATGCGACTGTAACCGACGGTCACGCCGAGGGTCACACCCACAATGGTGACGATCACGGCCACCGAGGACGCGACCATCAGGGACGTCTTTGCCCCGTGCATGGTGCGCGAGTAGACGTCCCTGCCAAGGCCGTCAGTGCCGAACCAGTGCGCACCGCTGGGGCCGTCGACCCGTTCGCGGACCGACAATTCGGTCGGTTCGTAGCGAGCCAGGTGGATGGCCCACGGTGTGGCGGTGAAGATCGCTATGGAGCCCATAACGACGAGGATCGCCAGGCCTGCGGCGAGGTTTGGATTGGTCCGCAACGTACGGAAGAAGACGCGGCGCCATGTGGTCACCCGCTGGCCGAACGTCGGCTTAACGATCAGGAGTGCGGGCGTCGTGTCCTCTGCAGTGGCCATCTACAGCCTCACCCGCGGGTCTACGACGACGTACGAAATATCGACGATCAGGTTTACGAACACGTAGAACGCCGCCAGGAGCATGAGTAGCGACTGGACGATTGGGAAGTCCCTCGTCTGTACCGTGTCGGCTACCAGGCGTCCCAGCCCCGGAATCGTGAATACGGTCTCGGTCACGACGGTGCCCGTTATGAGGGCGGCGGCCAGGAAACCGATGATTGTGAGGATCGGTATGGCGCCGGAACGCAAGGCGTGCCGGAACAATATGGCGGTTTCAGCAAGACCCTTCGAGCGAGCGGTCCGGATGTAGTCTTCCCTGAAGACCTCCAGCAACGAGGCGCGCGTCATGCGGATGATGATTGCGGCGCTGGTGAAACCCAGGAGGAGGGTGGGCAAAGTAATGTGGCGGATCCACTCGACAACGCTTTCCGTGGGAGGCACGTAGCCGATCACGGGGAACCATCGCAGGTTTACAGAAAAGCCCCAGATCATGATGAATCCAAGCCAGAATCCAGGTATTGAGATACCAGCCGCGGCCCAAATCTGGATGATCCGGTCAATGAGGGAACCCGCTTTCCAGGCGGCCAGTATTCCGGTTGGAACGCCCAGCAGTACCGCGAGCACCCCGCCTGTGACAGTCAGGCTCAGCGTGGCGCCAATTTTCGTTCGGACAAGATCGACGACGGAAATACCGGAGAATATGGACCTTCCAAGGTCGCCGCGAGCGGTCCTGCCCACCCACTCGATGAACTGCTGCGTTACGGGCTTGTCCAGGCCCAACTCTGCGCGAATCAGCTTTACGTCATCGGGACCGGCGTAGTCCCCTGCCATGATGTTTGCCGCGTCCCCGGGGGCGATGTGAACAAGGGAAAACGTCACCAACCCGACGAAGATGAGGATCGGGATTACGGCGAGTACGCGTTTGATGATGTAGGCGGTCAAATGGCCTCTAAGGCTGGAAGCTGTGCGGGGTGGGTCTTGGCGGCGAGGATATTCTCAGAATTTGGCGTTCTTATGGGCCTTTATGGCCGCTCGTTCGCGATGTTGAGGCGCATCCGTCGCCCTGTGGGCTGGCAGTAAAGGCGGTCGGCCGATGCTGTGCGCACCGGCCGACCGCCAATAAGCGCTAGTGTTCTTTTTCCTTGCTACTACGGACGCCAGGAGTTGAAGACGTTGAAGGGTTGGCCCCGGAACTTCTTTACACCCTCGAGTTCGGCCCTGTAGGCGGCTGCTCCGTAGGTGTCACCGAAGGAGATGTACGGGATGTCGTTCCAGAACACCTCTTGCATGTTCTTGACGAGTTCGAGCTGCTCATCGGCTGAGGTGGCTCGCGCCAGTTGCTGCATGAGAGCGGTCATTCGGCCGGACTCGTCCTGGTACTTGTTCCAGTACTTGTTCTTGGCGAGCGAGCTGTTCAGCAGCGGGTTGGTGCCCCAGGCGCCGCCGCCAGCGGTGTGGAACACGTCCCACAACTCCGGCTTCTCACGCCAGTTGGTCTGCGTCGCCCAGTCGGTCACCTTGAACTCGACTTCGAAGCCCAGTTCCTCCAGCGTCTGGCGGGAGATCTCCGCCGGGCCGGCGAACCGAGGCCGGTCTGCGGCCTGCAGCACGATGATGGGCGTGCCGACGAGGCCCTTATCGGCGACGATCTGTTTGGCTCGATCGAGACCGGTCATGCCGTCCGAACCGACCTGGTCGCGGGCGTTGTAGATGTCTTCGGAGAAGTCATCGAATCCGCCCCACTTGTTTCCGCCGCAAACCATCATGGACGGGCAGAGGTCCCAGAATCGCTCGTCACCGACTGCCGCACGGAGGGCGTCTTCGACCGGGTAGGCCATGGCGAACGCTCGGCGAATTGCTGCGTCCGCAAGCGGACCGTCGACGTTGTCGATCCAGGCGCCGTCACGGGTCGAGTTGTTGGTAAAGATCTCAACAGTGAGGTTCGGGTCTGCGGCCAGTGTGTCCACGAAGTCGCTGGGGATCTCGCCGTCGATGACGTCGATCTCACCGGTCCTCAAGGCCGCTATTCGGGCGTTGGTGTCCGGAACGACTACGTAGTCAACGGTGTCGAAGTAAGCGATCTTCTCACCGCTCATGAATGAGAACTCGCCGGAGACGGGCTTGTATTCTTCAAACCGCTCGACCAGCAGGTGGTCACCAGGAATCCACTCGGCGTACTTGTACGGGCCTGTTCCGATCAGGACGTTTGCGCCGTCTGCTGCCGGCACGTTGTACATCTCGGGCGGCATGATGTACGGGTAGTACCCGCCGATGCGTGCCATGCCCTCGAGTACGAGCGCAGTGGGTTCGATCATGTCGATCTGGAATGTCTGATCGCCGGTGGTGTAGATGTCGTCGATGAAGCCGAAGATGAGCGAGCCGTAGTTGTCTCTTTCTGCCCATCTTGTCCAGGACTTCACGGCGTCTTCAGCCGTTACGGCTTTGCCATTGTGGAACTTGAGGTCGTCCCGCAACTTGAAGGTCCAGGTAGAGCCATCTGAATTGGTCTCCCAGGTGTCGATCAGCAATGGTTGGGCCTGCAACTGTTCGTTGTAGGCGAACAGGAACTCCTGCACTGCGTATGCGATCGTGTTGGCCGTGGTGCCGGTGGTCCTGTGGACGTCCAGCGTGGAGATCGCGGCGCCGAGAGTCACGGTCAGGTTTCCGCCGTACCTTTCGGGGTTCTTGCGTTCCATTTTGTCCATCATGGCCATAGCCGTGGGGGTGGCCTGTGCGGGCATGGCGGTTGGGTCGGGCGCGGCGGTTGCGGCCGGAGCAGCAGTTGCGGCCGGGGCAGCTGTAGCAGCCGGGGCAGCTGTAGCAGCCGGGGCTGCTGTGGCGGCAGGCGCGGCTGTGGCTGCAGGGGCTGCCGTGGCGGGAGCCTTGGGCGCAGTTTCGGTTGCTTCATCACCGCAAGCAATGGCGATAGCAAGCGCGGCGGCGATCAACACGCCGATCAACGCGCTCTTCTGCCTGAATAACATTTTCATCTCCGGAGAGCCTCCTCGGAACTGGACTCTGACACACAGCCCCAAACAACGGGAAATAATATCATGCCCGCTCTGGTAGCAGGAACGGGACAATTTCGAACCGGGCGACGGCAGACGGCATTTGTATCGATGGCGATTCGTTCCGGCGGCCTGGGGCGGTTAATCGCGACAGGTGAGGGGATTGGCGACCCGGATTGGGTGATCACAATGAACATATCCGCTGAATCAAGGCCGTCGACAGTTCTACGGGGGTCTGAGTCCCGGAAGGAGTTCTGCGTCCGGGCAGGCGTTCCTGAGAGCGATTACTCCGGTCTGGAGAAAAGGTACCTCGAGTCCAAGCTGCCGGAACGAATCGCGGGTCCGACCAGCGGCCCCACGAGCGGCGCCCGAGTAATTCGCGACAAGTACGGGATTCCACACATATTTGCCCCTGACGCACGCGAATTGGCCTTCGCAACGGGACTCGTACAGGCCCAGGACCGCCTTTGGCAGCTTGACTACCGGCGCAGGCTCGCCCGCGGTCAGTTGGCCCAAGTGCTCGGAGACCACGCCGTCCGTTCAGATATGGAGATGCGCACCCTCGGCTTGCTCCAGGCTGCGGAACTGGAACTGGCATCGCTTGACGATTCGACGATGAGTTCGCTGGATGCCTACGCGTCGGGTATCAACAGGTGGATTGAACTGGCGCTTGGTAACTTGCCGGTCGAATTCGACATTCTCGAGTACGAACCGGAACCGTGGACTCCAGTCGATTCACTCGTCATTCTCAGATATTTCTGGTGGACTCTTACTGGCCGCCTGCAACAAATCGTGGCCGCTGAACGCCTGCTGAGGTACGCAGATAAAACGGTAGCGGAACTCATGCTCATGTCCGAATCAGGTGAGTTGATCGTGCCGGCGGACGAAGAAGGGCGCCCGCGAATGGACGGTGGTGGAGACGACGGCACGGGCTCGAACAACTGGGTGGCGGGACCGTCCATCACCACTTCCGGCAAACCGGCGCTGGCTTCCGACCCGCATTGGCCGGTCTCATTCCCGGGCATGTGGTACGAGCAGCATCTGTCGGCTCCCGGTATCGACTGCATCGGCGCGGCGTATCCCGGCGCGCCGCCGGTCATATTCGGCCGCACCCGGGGCGCAGCGTGGGGACGGACGAACAACGTCACTTCCACCAGGGACCTGTACCACGAGGAGTTGGCGCCGGGGAATCCAGGTCTTTACCGGGACGGGGACGGCTGGGGGCGATTTGAAACGCGTCACGAGCGAATTGAAGTGCGCGGCGGGGAGCCGCACGAGTTCCAGGTACGCCTCACCCGGAGAGGGCCGGTCATCAACGATTTCATCCCGGGGGTCGATCCCGGTGGTGACGGGCCGATTACGTTGCGCTGGGTGGGGCATGAGGTCATCGGAGACGCCCGGGTCCTGATGGCGTTGAATCGCGCTGAATCGGCGGAACAGATCCGGGAGATATTCGAAGACTGGCGTCTGTCCGTCTGGAATGGGGTATACGCCGATTCGAACGGCCGGTTCGGGTACCAGATGTGCGGGTCTATTCCGATCCGGGATAACCCAACGCGCGGGACCCGGGGTATCGGCCCGGATGACGAGTGGACGGGCTACGTTGGTACGGGTTCATTGCCTGGCCTGCATGACCCCGAACGCGGTTGGGTTGCGAGCGCGAACAACACCCCGGCTCCTCCTGACATCCTCGGAGATATGACTGGATCGTATGCGGACGGATACAGAATGCGGCGCATTGCGGAGATATTGGAACGAGGCGCTCCGCTGGACCCTGCGGAGGTGAGGGATATTCAGTCGGACTCGCTCGACGTGCGGGCGAGAGGGTTAAAAGACGTTGTTGCCCGACAGCTAATCGATTCCGACGATTCCCGCCTGGTCTCACTCGGCAACATTCTCCTGGAGTGGAATTGCCGATTCGACCCCGATCAACGCGGCGCGGCTGTGTGGGCGGCGCTATGGCCGAGATTTGCCAGAGGGGTAGCGATCGCCCATGCGGGCGACTACGCGGTCGGGCTGTCCGCCGAAAGTCCGGGTGACCTTGCCCGTGCGGTCTTGCTGGGTGAATCGATGCCGGAATTTTCGGAAGAGTCCCAGCGGATCATCCGGGAGGCCGCGGTCTCGACGCATGAGTATCTTACGAACGCGCTCGGCCCCGATCCGGATACCTGGTTGTGGGCGCGGGCGCACACGGTGCTGTACGAGCATCCACTTTCGAACAACGACGAAGCCAGGAGGGTGTTCAACCTGGGCCCGTATCCCTGTCCGGGCGGCGCTGGCACCGTCAACAATCGCCGTCCCGAGGAAACGACGTCCGGGTTCAGGAATACTTCCGGCGTGAGCTATAGACTGTTCGTCGATTTTGCGGAACCGGGGAAGGCCTGGGGCGCCACGCTGACAGGACAGTCAGGCCAACCCGGGAGCCCACATTACGCGGACCGTGTAGAGGAAACGCTTACCGGCGAGTACCATCCGCTCTTGATGAATATCCACGAAATCGAAGAGGCGGCCGAGTTTGAGTTCCAGACGGGCACGTGAGCATCGTCTCAAGGGCTAACCATGCTGTCCACAGTTAAAGTTTCGTTCGGCAACTACGATGCGCGCGAGAAATGAGGGAGAGAGTCTTGACGATCAATTATGGAGCCGCCGACCGCTGGATCATGGGGGAGGCGTGGGTCGGCTCGTCAATACCCGGACACATACAGTCGCTCTGTGACGACATCGGCGTCAGGTGGGCTGGTTCCGACGGCGACCTTCGGGCCGCGCAGTACATCTCCAGGCAATTCCAGTCTTACGGGCTCGAAAACGTCGCATTGGAGCCGTTTCCGCTGAAGACGTGGCGATGCGACTCGGTGGATATACGCGTTGCAGGGGAGGAAGACTGGATAGTCGACGCCCGCCCCGTATTGTTCTGCCCTTCGGTGTTGGTAACGGCGCCGCTGGTGGACGCGGGATTCGGGATGCCCCACGAGATCAGGCGGCTGAACGGTGGCCTTCAGGGCGCCGTGGCGGTGATGGACACCGGATTCGAGCCGTTTTCGACGCCGCGCCCATTTGCAAATCGTGTGGAGGACCTCGCGGCTGAGGGCGCGCTCGCCGTATTGACTCCAAGCCCGCACGGCGGCCGACGCACCAATCACACGTCGGCCAGCGACTGGCGGGACGGGAAGGTGAATGGCGGCGCTCTTCCGACGATACAAACGTCCAGGGAGGACGGTGCGAGACTGCGGAATCGCGCGGCAAGAGGCGCAACCGTGACTGTGGACGTAAACGCAGTCGACATAGACACCACGTCGAGGAACGTGGTCAGCACGCTGCCCGGAGCACTTTGGCCGGATGAGCACCTGGTACTTGGCGCGCACTTCGACACAACTCCAGACTCTTTTGGGTCCAACGACAATGGGTCCGGATCGTCGGTCACGATGGAGACCGCCCGAATCCTGAGCGGGCTGGCCAGGGAGGAAGGCGTGCGACCGGGCAGGTCCATCAAGTTCATCACATTCGGCGCAGAGGAGCAGGTCCTCCAGGGGTCGGCTGCCTATGTGGCCCAGCATCACGGGCCGGAGACGCCTCCCAGGCTTGCGCTCAACCTGGACGAGTTGGCCACGGGAAACGTGAAAGGGGTGGCCCTGCAATTCCCGGACCTGCGTGATTTAGTCCAGGAGCAGCTCGACACGTTGAACGAAGGATTCAGATGCCACGTTTACGCCCAATACGACTCATCCGGTGATACGTTTTCGTTCGTACGGGCCGGAATACATTCGGCCGGCTTGTGGCGCTGGAGATTCGTCGGCAGGCACCCCGACGTGGAATTCGGACACAGCAGCAGCGACACCCCGGACAAGGTTAGAGTGCGCGAATTGAAGGAATACGCCGGGTTCCTTGCCCGGCTGCTCCTGAGGCTGTCTAACATTCCTCCCGCCGACTGGCCGGAGAACAAACTGGACGTTCAAACTATCGTCCAAGAAATCGAATCGGAGCGCGGCACAGTGGTCAGGACCATGTGATCGCCCGGAGGCCTAATCCATGTCAAAACAAACAAACGAACTGCTTGCCCGACTCGGCGCAGGCGCGTCCATTGCCAGCGTCTGCGAATCCGCGGGGATGTCGCGCTCCGAGTTCGATGAGTGGTGGAAGGAAGAGTCGCTCCGGCGCGTACCGGACCCCGGCGGGACGGTCCGGGTAGGAGTGTCGGGCGACGCTCGCATTACCCGCAATGGCTGGGGGGTGCCGCGTATCAGCGCTTCAAACGATGCTGACCTTTTCTTCGGCTTCGGCTATGCCATGGCGCAGGACCGGCTTTTTCAGCTCGACTACCTGCGTCGAAAAGGCCACGGAAGGTTGTCGGAGATTTTGGGCGAAGACGGCCTGCAAGTGGACGTGATCGCCCGCACGATCGGTCTGAACCGCATTGCGAACGCGGAGTGGGAGAACATTCCTGAGGAGACCGGGTCTTTGTTGACCAGTTTTTCAGACGGTGTGAACGCTCTGATCGAGCAGTCGCGCGATTGCCTGCCGATTGAATTTGCCCTGCTGGACTACGAGCCGGAGCCGTGGTCACCTGTCGACTGCCTGGCAATCGCCACGGAGTTTCGCTACTACCTGACCGTGCGATTTCCCGTGATAGTGGGGCCGGAACTGGCAAAACGCGCATTGGGCAGTGACGAGTTGTTCGATGCGTTTCTAATCGGTGAGTCCGAGGAAGAGAGCATCCTTCCGGTCGGTTCGTACACCCCCTCCAAGGGAGGACTGGAAGCCGTCGGAAATGTGATCGGCGATCCGGACGAGGGACTTGGCAGCAATAACTGGGTGGTGAGCGGCGCTCGCACCGAATCGGGAATGCCGATGGTCGCAAGCGACCCGCACATCGCTTTTGCGGCGGTTTCCTGCTGGTATGAGGCGCAGTTGTCCGGGGGATCGTTCGACGTGACCGGGATGGCGTACGCCGGTATGCCGGCGATCATGTTCGGCCGTAACAGGCGGGTTGGCTGGGCTATTACGAACAACATTTGTTCGCAAAGAGACCTGTACCAGGAGAAGACCGATCCCGACCACCCCGGCGCCTTCCTGTTCGACGGCGAGTGGGAGCCTGAGCGCAAAGTGGTCGAGACTATCCAGGTGCGAGGTGGGAGTCCGGTAGAAAAAACGGTCCGGTTCTCACGCAACGGGCCGATCGTCGACGAGTTGCTTCCGGCTGAGGCCGCAGGCACGGGTCCGGTATCGCTCAAGTGGCTTGGCGCCACGAATTGCGGTTGGCTGACTGCGCTGCAGGGAATTGATCGCGCCGGCTCTGTCGAGGAGTTTCGACAGGCGATCCGCCCGTGGAGAGTCCCGACGTTCAGCATGATGGCCGCTGACGTGGACGGTCATTTCGGCTACCAGGCCGTCGGCCGGATCCCAGTGCGCAAGGTGCAGCACCTCGGCTACCGGCCGGGCTGGGACCCGGAGCACCAGTGGCAAGGGTTGATTCCAACCGAGCACATGCCGCGCCTGGTTGACCCCGACAGCGGCTGGGCGATAAGCGCCAATAACCGGACCGCTCCCAATGATTACCCCTACCCGCTGTTTGGCGCCTGGTCTAGCGGTCACCGGGCCAAGCGAATCCGGCAGATGATCGAGGAGCAGGACACGTTCAACAAGGACGTGTTTGGCCGCATGCACCAGGACACCCGCGTGCTGAGGGCGGACGAGGCCATGCCCGTACTTGGGCCGATACTCAACGGCAACGATGACCCGCGAATTCGTGAGGCCGGAAGACGCCTGGAAGCGTGGGACCACCGGATGGACCCGGAACAGGTCGGGGCGTCGATCTTCGAGGTGTTTTTCAACAAGTGGTCGGCGCGCGTCGCGCAGGAAAGATTCGACGAGGACCTGGCAACTGCGCTTACAGGGAACTGCGGAGGTGTAGCGGCATCCCTTGTGCACTCCAATACCGCCAACTGGTTCGATGGGACTGACCGCGAACAAGCCATGGTGGAGTCTATGGGCGCGGCATTGGATGAGTTGGAGGAGTTGCTCGGGCCTGACATGGACGACTGGGTGTGGGGGAACCTGCACAAGATCCACCTGCGGCACGTCTTGACCGGCCGGGGCGACCTTGGCGAGTTGCTTGACCGGGGCGGACTGCCCGTCGGCGGTAACGGCGTGACCGTTTGCAACACCGGTTTCGACCCAAACTGGGGAGCGCTGATGGGCGCGAACTACCGGCTCATAACCGACCTGGGCGAGGATGGAATGTGGGCGGTCGAATCGCAGGGTCAGTCCGGGCACCCGGGCTCGAAGCACTACTGCGACCAACTGCCCGAGTGGCTCGCAGGCCGCTACCACTTCCTGCCGTTCGGCGACGATCAGTCCGCGGCAGAATCAGAGTCCGAACTTAAGCTGGCCCCGTAGGGAATTATGTGCGAGGACGCGCCCATCTAGCGGGCGCGTCCTTGCTGCTCACCACTCTCGAAATTCTCAGGGGATTCGTTCGTCGGGTGGCGGCGTGTGGGACCAGTCGTCCCGTGTCCGCCCGTTTGCGTCCCAAACGACGTTGCCCTGTGCGACCGTGATCTCGGCCGTAAGCCTCTGGCTGGCCTTCATGACCCGGTTTCCGGTCGCGCCGTTGTCGGTGAAGCCGAAGTCGCCTTCATTCAGCGCCAGGACTGCGATGTCGGCGTCCGCGCCGACGCCCAAAGTGCCCAGTTCGGTGTGCTTAAGCTGGGCGGCCGGGGCCACGGTGGATGTTCGTATGACGTCGACCAGCGGCATTCCGCAGGCGAGCATCTTGGACATGGTCTCCGGCATGTTGGCGTTGCAGGACAGCAGGCTGGAGGTGTGCATGTCCGTGCTAATGGTGTCCGGCAGGAAGCCGCCTGCCACCGCCGCGGCGGCCATCCGGAATGAGAAGCTGCCACCCCCGTGGCCAACATCAAACTGGATGCCTCGTTCTCTCGCCTCGCGTACGAAAGACTTGACCTGGCCTTTGCCGTCGACCACGGGTTTTCCGAACCCGAAGCAGTGGGTCGACACGTCTCCCGGCTGGAGGTGCTCCAGCAACATCTTGTCGGCGGTCCGCGTCGGGAGGGCGTTCTGGTCCACCATCACGAATGTGCCGGTCGCCTGCGCGGCTTCGACGCCCCTGTCGAGCGGCTCCCAACCGGGTCCCTGGTAGTGGGCCACCTTGATGCCGACGAGCCGATCCGGCCGCTGGTTGATTTTGGCTACGGCCGCTTCCACGTCCATTTCCTCTAGGTCCTGCTCCGGGTCGCCCACCATGCCGGCGCCAACGATATTGAGCAGGGCGAAGATCCTGGTTGTCGACTTGGAGATGACCTGGTCATTGAAGGCGTCGTAGGTCTTCCATCCCGCTCCGCCGGCGTCGAGCGCCGCAGTGACGCCGGTGGGCAGGCAGTGGGCGTCCGGCAAGACGAAGCCCTGGTAGCCCCAGAAGTGGGCGTGAAGGTCGATCAGTCCGGGCACAACCAACAGGCCCGATACGTCCACGACCCGCCGGGCGGACGATGCCGGAATGTCCGGTTCCACGGCTGACACCTTGGTGCGCGCTACAGCTACGTCGAAGTGTCCGTCGACGTCGTTGGCGGGGTCGATTACCCTCCCGCCTTTGAGCAACAGGTCTATGTGCGGTTGATTCGATTGGGTCACGTTTTGCTCCTTGAATAGCGCCGATCCTGCAATTCACGGGCATGCTAAGTTGTCTCATCCAACATTGGACGCACAAGGATAGTCTTTTCACCGTGGTTAGGGAATCGAACGGTCTTATATTGCAACCCACAGATCCCTGAACATGACCCGGGCCCTTCACCCCAGTCAAGCAAATTTTGCGAGGTCAACCTTGGCCAATCCGAACAATGAAGAAAGCCGACCTGCCTTTGTCGGTCTGCCTACATTCATGCAACTGCCGCATGCCAGCGCCGCGTCCGAGCTGAAGGCGCTCGGAGCGGACGTGGCCATCATCGGCGCGCCGGTGGATATGGGGGTCGTTTACAGGCCAGGCGCGCGCTTTGGCCCGCGCGCCATCCGCCAGGCCTCTTATGTCGGTTCATCCAGGGCCGAGTTGCATCACCTGGGGCTGGGTGTGAATCCGCTGGAGCACGTGAAGGTGGTCGATTTTGGAGACGCCAATTGCCCTCCCAGCGCGCTGGAACTGGCACACGACGCGGTGAGGCGCAAAGTGAGTGAGGCCCTGGAAGCGGGTTCGATACCGGTTGTCCTGGGCGGCGATCATTCGATAACCCTGCCATCAGCGACCGCAGTCGCCCAGTTCCACGGCGAGGGCCGCGTTGGCGTCATTCATTTCGACGCTCACGCCGACACCGGTGATGAGAGCTACGGCGGCGTGTTCATCTCGCACGGCAGTCCGATGCGGCGTCTCATAGAAAGCGGAGCGATACCCGGAAAGAACTTTTGTGCAGGTGGGTCTGCGCGGCTATTGGCCGCCGCCAAAGGTCTTCGAATGGATGCGCGAACAGGGTATGCGGTGGCATTTGATGGCGGAAATCGAAGCGCGGGGCGCCGACGCGGTGCTGTCCGATGCAATTGAAGAGGCCCTCGACGGCCCGGAATTGCTGTATCTATCGGTAGACGTCGACGTGGCCGATCCGGCGTTCGCGCCCGGCACCGGGACGCCTGAGCCGGGCGGACTTTCTGCCCGGGAGTTACTGCGCGCCATCCGAAACATCGCCACGTCTGACCTTGAAATTGTGGCTATGGACGTGGTGGAGGTCTCCCCCGCCTACGATGGCCCGGGCGAAATCACAGCCCAACTCGCCCACCGGGCGGTAATGGAATTCATAAGCGGTCTTGCCTGGAAGAGGTCCAGGCAGGCGGACTAGGGAGCGGCTTCCGCTTCTGCAACCCATTCTTGCACCAGGCGGGTCGCATCCTTTTCGAGATCGTCGCCTTCGAAGCGAGGCTGGCCAAGGTGTTCGGGGTGGAGGAATCCGGAGTATCCGGCGTCGATCAAGGCGCGAAGAATGGCCGGGAAGTCCAGGTTGCCCGTGCCGGGGAATACCTCCCGCGCAGCCGGCCACCGGGCGTCCAGGTCCCTGATCTGGACGTAGTTGATCCGTCCGGCAAACCGGGCGACTTCATCCAGGGGCTCGGCTCCGGTTATGTACATGCCGGTGCACATTGCGGCGCCATTCGATTCGCTGGGGACGGAATCGATGATGCGTCTGATGTGGTCGGCCGTCCTGACCAGGTATGGCCCGGCCCAGCCTTCTGTGCGGTACTGGCGGTAGCCGGACTCAGTCACGCCGTCCGCAAGGGCCTGTTCGCGCAGGTCGAGCGGCAGGCACCGCCATATGGCGTGGTTCGCAAGCCTTACACCTGATGACTCGGCTTGTGCGATCAGTTCCCGGTAGATGCCCAGCATTCCCTCCCACATGGCGTCGTCTTCGGCCG
This sequence comes from Dehalococcoidia bacterium, assembly GCA_034421215.1. Taxonomy (GTDB): domain Bacteria; phylum Chloroflexota; class Dehalococcoidia; order Lucifugimonadales; family Lucifugimonadaceae. The sequence continues at coordinate 114,892 of DAOUKO010000034.1, read as the reverse complement.
GGTCTTCGGGTTCCGGAAGGTCGACGTAGTGGAGTTGTCGGTCGATGCCGTGTTCGCCCTGCATCTCCAGCATTTTCAGTGCGCCGTCGATGTGTTTGCGGTGAGATTCGGGTTCGAGGGCCAGTTCGGCGAAGTCACCTATCCACTGGCTCATCGCAGCCACGGAGATGCCCTGATCGTCTAACCGGCCGACCAGTTCACCAAATGTCGAAGGTTCGGGGTAACCCAGTTCCTCATATCCGGGCATTGAAGCCACTCTCAACGTCACCAGGTCCACGCCCAGTTCGCCGCATCGATCGACGATGGCGCCGGCTTCCGTCATCGATGTGGTCAGTCCTACCTGGAGGCTCATGGCTTTATCCCCAGTACCCGCGCCAGGTTTCCTCCGAGGATGGCGGCGCGTTGGGATTCTGAAAGAAACGGCATGTGGACACCGAACATGGGTACGGCCAGTTCGACAGGTGAGTAAGGCGAATTGCTGCCCATCAGCACCCTGTCTGCGCCGATCTCCTCGACAGTCCGCCTTATAACGACCCGCCGGAACACGGACGCGGACTCCGTCACGGTGTTCGGCGCTCGTCGCATGGCGTCAACGAGTTCGTGGTCTGAATTCGGGTAGCCCATGTGGCCTATGATGAATGTCGTATCCGGGAAATCCACTGCGATGTCGGCGACCATCGACGGGGTGCATGTTTCGGCATGTGTATCGCCTGTGTGGAACAGGACCGGCACGCCAAGTTCGTTGATGGCTTCGAAAATTGGATCGAGAAGGGCCCTGTCGTCGAAGCGGTAGTCGTCGTCAAGCGTGTTCATCTTGACGGCGTGAAGACCGCGTTCCTCGATCCAGTAGCGGAGGTCGTCTATGGCGGCCTTGCCTTTCCTGGGCTTGGCGCGCGCGTAGCCGAATATGCGGCCGGGGTGTTGTTTGACCGCCGTGGCGACCCGCTCGAGGTCGGGCCAAAAGTCCTCGGGCGCCCCAACGCCGGGCGGCGCGACCAACGTGCCCGTCATACCGCAGTTGTCCATCGTCTCGACCCACCAGTCGCCGTCGAGCGTTTCCGGCAGCCCGTACGAAGCAAATTCAGGATTTACGCCGAGGTAGCCGTGGGCGTCGTAGATTCCTTGAGTGGCCATGATTACAGTCCCGTGTCTTGCGCCGCTCGCGCCGCAGGTTCGACGCGGGCGTCGCCATCACCTTTTATAGCGAAATTCAGTCCAGGCCGAAAACGCGGGCGAAGTTGCCGCCGAGGATCAATGACTTTTCGTCGTCAGATAGCTTGTTCATGTGCTTGGCGAACATGACCTTCGGCAATTCGATCGGCGAATTGGGGCCGTTCGAGCCCATGAGGACCCGTTCCGCTCCCACCTGGTCGATCACGTCCTGGATGTACTCGCATTTGTATACCCCGGCCGTTTCGGTGACGGTGTTGGGGGCGCGTTCCATGGACGGTACCAATTGGTCGATGTCTCCGGGGAAACCGTTTACGCCGCCGAACCCCATGTGGCCGATGATGAACGTCGTGTCAGGGTAGTCGGATGCGATGTCTGCGACCATCGAGGGGGTGCAGGTTTCGTGGTGAGTGTCTCCGGTGTGGAAGAAGACGACGATCCCAAGCTCAGCCGCCGTATCGAAGACTGGATCGAGCAGCGCCCGGTCATCCAGGCGGTAGTCGTCGTCCAGGGTGTTCATCTTCAGAGCCCGAAAACCGTGCTCCTGGACGCGCTTTTTGAGTTCATCAACGGCGTCCTGGCCGCTCCTTGGCTTTACGCGGCAGAACCCGAATAGCCGATCAGGGTATTCCCGGACTCCTTTGGCGATCTGGTCCATGTCCGGCTTGAAGTCTTCGCCTACTCCGACGCCCGGCGGCGCAACGAGGGCGCCGTCGATTCCGGCGGTATCCAGCAACTCGATCCAGCCGTCCGCATACAGGGGCACGGGTAGACCCATCTGGCCCCAAATGGGGTTATTGCCGAGGTAGGCGTGAGCGTCGTAAATCTTTGCCATATTTTTGGGCCTGGGTTTTGGACTTGTCGTGTTTCGGTGCGGGTTTGCTGGCCGGGCGTTAGTTCAGGCCCAGGATGCGTTCGAAGTTGCCCCCGGTAATGAGGGCCTTCTCTTCACTGGAGAGCTTGTTCATGTACTTGTTGACCATCAGGCCGGGCAGTTCGATAGGCGTGTTAGGCCCATTGCTGCCGATCAGGACGCGTTCTGCGCCGACTTCATCGACGATGCCCTGGATCATGGCAGGGCTCAGCAGACCGGCCGTTTCGCAGACCGCATTGGGCGCCCGCTTGAGGGAGGGCGCCGTCTGGTCCAGCCACCCGATGTAGCCGCAATGGCCGATGATGAAAGTCATTTCCGGGAAGTCGACCGCCATGTCGGCGACCATGCTCGGCTGGCAGGTCTCGCCGTGGGCGTCGCCTGTGTGAAAGAACATCACGATGCCCAGGTCGTTGGCCGCCCTCAGCACGGGGTCCAGGAGACGCCGGTCGTCCAGCCGGTAGTCGTCATCCAGTGTGTTCATCTTGACGGCGCGGAATCCCTGCTCTTCGACTCTCATCCTTAGCTCGTCGATGGCGACCTGGCCGCGTCGCGGTATTACACGGCAGAACCCGAACAACCGGTCCGGGTAGTCGCGCATGCCCTGGGCGATGCGGTCCATGTCCGGCTTGTATTCCTGGTCCCTGCCCACGCCGGGCGGGGCCACGAGGGCGCGGTCGACTCCCGACCGGTCCATCATCTCCACCCACCCGTGGCCGTCCAGTGGCACGGGCAGTCCCATTTGTGCCCACCCGGGGCTGTTGCCCAGGTATGCGTGCGCGTCACAGATCATAATGCCGTCGGCTCCCGTCCCTTGGCCTTATTAAGCACGGAGCCCGAGGGTATTATCCCGCGGGCTCCGCGTTCACTCATCGTCGGGATTACGGCCGGCGTTTGCCGGCCGCAATCACCACGAATTTCCTGTTTACCGGCTGACCGGCACGATGTACTCGGGTCCCTGAATTGAAGGCGACTCGAATCCATCGAGCATCTGCCAGGAATCGATCGACTTGGGGTTGACCATCATCCCGTTCGGTACCACTGCGATACCGGACTGCGGCATCCAGTGGTGCATCTGCTCAGCGACCTTGGTGTTGACCTCGATCCGCTTTGCAGGGTCATCGTGGGTGTTCGCTTCCACGAATCCCTCTGCGATGAAGGGCATTTCAATACCGCACCCGAATCCACCTCTGGTCAAGGCGGTGTTCTGCGGGCCGCGCGGCCAGTCAAACGGCAGGCCGTTGTGGTGACGGCAACCCTGTGCATACACGTTGAAGTTGGACCGGTCGACCACCGTGGGCCTGAAGACGCCCCTGTAGTCAACTACCTGGATCTCGGTCTTTATGCCGATGTTCTCCCAGTAGCCGGCGATGGCCTGCTGGACTTCCTCAGCGAATCCGGCGATGGCCAGGAAGGTGTGCTCAAAGCCATCCGGGAACCCTGCCATGGCCAGGTATTCCTTGGCCTTTTCGGGGTCGTACGGGACCTTCCACTCGTCCTTGAACTCGGGGAGGCTGGGGATGAACATGGAGATGTGGTCCGGCTGCGCCTGACCCGCGAACAAGGTCTCATTGATCAGGTCGCGGTCATACGCCATGGCCATTGCCCAGCGCACGAGCCTGGCCTGTTCCATGTCGTCCATGCCATCGGGGTTGTTCGTGTCCTCGTAGGGGCACTGGTCCGGCCAGGGGCACCCAATCCACGGGTGGTCCTCGGCGTATCCGGCCAGGTTCCACGGCTCCAGCTCTTCACCGGTGTCGATTCGTTTGGTCTCCCAGTAGTTGCCGCCGAAAATGACGACCTGTTCCTTACCGGAGTTAGCCGGTACCCAGATGAACCCGCGCTCTGCGAGGTCTTTCCGGTCGGGCAGAATCAGCTCAGCGCCGTCCACCTCACCGGTCAGCATCATTGCTTTCCGCGTGGCGGCTTCCGGGACCTCGATGTAGGAGATCTGGTCGATCAACGGAGTCTGCCGATGGTGGTTTTCCACCGCGTCGGCAAGGATTCGCTCATCGTCCCGGTACTCGATCAACTGGAATGGACCGGTGCCGATGATGTTCTCCAGCATCCAGTCGCGGCCCTTTTCGTCAAAGGCCTTCTTGGAGAAGATCTCCATGGTCTGGCCCTGGCTGTTCAACTGGTTGGCAGCCCATCGGACGTCCCACTGGTTGACTTCGATCTCAACGGTTTTGTCGTCGATCGCGGTGTGGGACTTGAACAGCGCTCCGTAGTCACCTGCGTTCCACGAAATTGACTCGGGGTTGGTGGTGGCGTTGGTGTCGGTCAGGTTCCAGGCAAGGTCCTCGGCGTCAAACGCGCCCCAACCATCATGGAACTCAACTCCGTCCTTGACGGTGAGGTACAGCTTCGATCCGTCCTCGCTGCGTTCCCATCCACTGATGACCATCCCCTGGACGTCGCCCGGGAATAGGGTCATGAATGGAGCCTCAGTGATGCCCCAGCGGTAGTTGGACGACTGGGCGCTGTTGATTCCTGTGCCCTTGCCGACGTCCAGCATCGCAAACGTGATCGTTCCGGGCCTGCCTCGCGGGGCCGGCACGTCGTCCCTGACCGCCGGGATTGGTGTGGCGGTGTGCACAATCACCCGTTCTTCGACCTTGGTAATGGTCTGGGTGACAGGCTTTTCGACGACGACGGTCTCGACAACCTTCTCGATAACGGTGACGGGCTTCTCGACGACTACAGTCTCGACGACCGTGACGGTCTTGCCTTCAACTTGCCTCTCGACGACGACGGTCTCGATGACCTTCTCGGTCCGTGTGACCTCTTTTTCGACGACGACAGTCTCGACGACCGTGACGGTCTTGCCTTCGACTTGTTTTTCGACGACGACGGTCTCAATGACCTTCTCAGTCACGGGGACCTGCTTTTCAACCTCGACCGTGACGACTTTCTCGACCACCTCGGTCTCGCCGCCACAGGCGACAGCCGCAATAGCAGCCGCCAGCAGTCCGGCCAGGGCTACCGCTCCAAATTTAAAAAATCGCATGCGTTCCTCCTTCGGCAACGTGCAAGATCCAGGCCCGTTAATTGAACCGGGCGTATTGCGCCCGGCCATAGCTGCCACTCCAGCACACTGGCGAACAGCCGCGAATCTTACTTTGGACGGGAAATTTCGTCAATGCGCGGACTGCGCACAATCTTGACCGCGGCGGCCCGTCAAATCTGGCGCAAGCGCGGGTCGAGGCGGTCCCTTAGCCAGTCACCAAGGAAGTTGAATGACATGACCGTCAGCAGAATAGCGACCCCGGGTAGTGTGGATACCCACCACGCGACGTCGAGGTAACTTCGACCGTCGGCGACCATTACTCCCCAAGCCGGCGTCGGAGCCGGGATTCCGGCGCCCAGGAAGCTGAGAGAAGACTCCGCCAGGATGAGTTGGCCGACTCTGAGGGAGGCGATAACCATCATTGTGTTGACGATGCCCGGGAAAAAGTGCCGGACCATCAATCTCAAGGTGGAAGCGCCGGCGACCCTGGCTGCTGAGACGTAGTCAGTCGTCTTGATTACAAGGACCTCCGCCCGGATATTCCGGACGAACACGCTCCATGCGAGGACGGCCAACAGGATCAATACCACCTGCAAACTGGGGGTAAACGCGATCGCCACGACCAATGCAAATAGCAAGAACGGGATGGAGAACCAGATGTCGACCAGGCGCATGAGCACTTCGTCGACAACGCCCCCGTAGTATCCGGCCACAATGCCGATCACCGTTCCAAGAATTGCGCCGCCGAAGAGAGAGATGGTGGCGACCATCATCTCCACGCGCGCTCCGTGAATCAGGCGGCTGAGTATGTCCCGGCCCACCTGGTCTCCGCCGAGGATTCTCTCCCAGGTGCCACCTTCCATCCAGATGGGCGGAGCGTTCCGATACAGGAGGTTAGTCTCCCTGAAACTGTGTGGAGCGATCTGGCTGGCAAAGATGGAGCAAACGACCAGGGTCATCAAGATGGTCACGGGTATTATCGGCCATCTCCGGACGAAGTTCCAGGAAGCAAACGCGAAACGTACCGGCCACAGAGTTCCGATCGCGAGGCCGGACATTCGTTTTTCGACTGAGAGATCCACTAAGACCTTCCTACGAATACCTGATCCGCGGGTCGACAATGGAATAGAGGGTGTCGGCGATGAAACTTGCGAAGGCAAACAAGACCGCAAAGAAAAGCACCGACGTGCTCAGGGTGTTGAAGTCGTTTTCAAACACGGCTTCGGTTGCCAGCCGACCCAGGCCGGGCCACCCGAACACCACCTCGACTACCACCTGTCCGCTGAGGAAGAACGCTATGAGCAATGCCGAGAAGGTGATCGGCGGAATCATTGCGTTCCGCAACGCGTGCTTCCAGATGACTCTTCTGCCTGTTACACCCTTGGCTCGCGCCATTTTGACGAATTCGGAGTCGAGCACTTCGAGCATGGCAGACCTGGTCAGGCGTGCGTAGCTGGCGGCTCCGCTCCAACCCAGAACGGCCGCCGGCAGGACGAAGTGCTTGACCCTTTCCCAAAAACTTGCATCCGGCGGGCCATTCGTACCCGACGGGAACCAGCCCAGGGTAACGGCAAAGATCAGGATGGCCATGATTGCAAGCCAGAACACCGGTACCGCCTGGCCAAACAGCGCAAACGCCCGCCCCATGTAGTCGAAAACACCACCGCGGTTTACTGCGGAGACCACTCCCACCGGCACGCCTATCAACGTCGCAAGAATCCAGGAGACGGCGGCCAACTGAATTGTCGGGGGCGCCTTCTCGACAAAGATGTCAATTACAGGTCTTTCCGTCAGAATGGACCTGCCAAAATCGCCGCGTAGCACTCCGCCTATCCAGATCAGGTACTGGACTGCGAGAGGCCTGTCGAGCCCGATCTTCTTGCTGATCGCTGCCCTGGCTTCCTCTGAGACGCCGTAGCCCTGTTCCCGGATCAGGAATTCGAGCGGGTCTCCGGTTAGCCTGGAAACGGTGAATACGATCAGCGTGGCGGCGAAGACCGTGATGACGGCGAACAAGGCGCGACGGGCCAGGAATTTTCCCATTAACGCCTTGTCCTCCTAACGGTCACAATTCCCGCGTTCAGTCTGCTCCAGTGACCTCCGCGGTCGCCCTGGTCGGCGATAGTGGGCAATGTTATCCGGCTTGGCCCGCGTGTCAAAATTAATTCGGAATTTTGCAGGTTCGCGGCTTTGCAGCGTCCTGTCTGGCCCGTTGACTCATCGCTGATTCTTGACTGTCGGGGCTAGCCGAGCAATTCTGCGAGTCTCTTGCCGATGGCCTCGATTTCGTCGTCTTCGAGCAAGCGGACGTCGAGTCGAATCGTGCCCGGGTCGTTGGGGTGTGTCATTCCAGCGATGGGCGGATCGCCGCTCCGTAACGCCGACAGCAGGTCCTGGCCGCTCATGCCCGAATTCGGCAGGGGACTCACGTGCACGGTCGGATATGGGCGCTGGCTGTGGTCGGGGAACACCACTTCAGTCCTCGCGCCGGGCAGGTCTTTCGCCATGTCGTTCAGGAGCCCGCTCTTGCGGTGGTGTTCAATCATGCGCTCCTCTTCATCCTGTTCCGCCCACCAGATCAAGGACGCAATCTGCCCAACGACCTCTTCCTTGCTGACCTTGCACACTCGGCCGATACCGTGGTTTGGCGCCGACTGCATGGCCACCGCGTCGATCAGGTCCTGCCGCCCGGCGATGATGCCTGAGCCCTGCGGTCCCTGGAGCCCCTTGCCTCCGGAGAAGCAGACGAGGTCGGCGCCGAGGTCGATGAACAGGTGGAGGTTTTCGCGCGGGGGCAGGGAGTTGGATGCGTCCACCATTACCGGAACGCCGTGGGAGTGGGCTATGTCGATTACGTCTGCGAGCGGCAGGTCGCCTTCCGGCGCGTATCCTACCCAGTAGACCAGGGCCGTGTCGTCGTCGAACGCGGCGTCGTACTCCTCGGCCGAGGCGATGTCGTTTTCGCCAATCTCGACGAACTTCACCCCGGCCGTCTGTACTGCAATTGCGTAACCGTGGTCGACGTACTCCACGCCCTCAGGCGTGCGATGCCGCGCGAATCGCTTTGCAATGCACTTGCTCTTCATTCCGGTCAGGTCCGGCAGCTGTTCACCCTTGGCGCGGTCGGTGCCGGTGAGGATTGCCGCAGTTCCGACGAGCATCGCCGCAGCGCACCCGGACACTATGAAGCCGTCGTCGGCGTGCGTGTAGCCCGCGATTACGCGGCCGGCCGCCTTTTGCAACTCCATCAGGTCCACCGCATTGTTGGCCGCCGAACGCATCGCCTTGAGCGAGGTGTCGGGTATCAGGGTGCCGCCGAGAATGGTGTGGTGGCACGTTGCGTTAATGAATTTTCGGACGCCAAGCGCGGCGTATGGGTCCCGTTCCAGTTCTTCAAGGGTGACCATGTTTTTTCTCCGTTTTGGATAAGCGGCATTCGAGCCTGGGCCCGTTCCGGCCGTGCGTATTAAACCACCGCGGCTGTTGTTTTGGGGAGTTGTCGCGGCGGGTTCAGCGCCTCATCAGGCCGGGACTGACAAGCATCGGGCGCGTGTGACACCATGTCGGCGGGTGACGAAGGCGGTTGCCCGGCGCGCTGTTTCCTGCATGGGACGCGGCGCCGAACAGTCATGGGCCGCCGGGTTGCACCGCGTTCAGTCCGAAAGAAAACGAGGGCGTTTGCAATGCGATTGATCAGACTTGAGCACATGGACCTATTCGTAGCCGACATCGAAAAGTCGGTGGACTTTTACAGGAAGCTTGGATTTTGCCCGGATGGGACGAACGACGGTGGCGACGCCGTCTACATGACCACCCACGGGCCCGGAATCCCAATAGGGGTTGAACTTCACCAGGCCAAGGACGGACAGGCCACTGGAATCGACCACATTTCGCTCGAGGTAGAGAACGTCGAGGCGGCGTACAGGGAAGCGAAGTACCTGGGAATCAATTTCCACGTGTCGCCCCAGGAGGGCACGAGGTCTGGGCGAACAATCGCCAGTTTCTACGACCCCGACGGCGTCCATCTGCAGTTCTCCCGGAAGACCCGGCGGGCCGACTACGAAGACTGGGGCTAGGTACCTGCCGGGCAGGCAGGAATCCATTCAGGCAGGGACGCATGATGGACGCATTGCAGGGCAGGGCGGGCGCTTGCACCGTCAACATCACGCCGTCGCGCTCCGATAGCTGGGGAGGTCGGCCGCTCGTGCGGAACGAGTCGGCGGACTGGGACTTACTGGCTCACGCCGTTGTTTTTACCGATGGCGTTAAATCAGGAGCCCTCATCTCGGCCGATCTGACCATGATTGACCGCGTCCACTTCCTGGGTCTGAGAAGGAGAATAACCGAACAAAGTGGAATCCCGGCCGGTCACATCAGCATTGCGGCCACTCACACGCACGTTGCGCCCGGTCTCGCCCGCTCCTGGATGGCGACCGGTGACGACGATCCCGACCCCGCTTATACCGAATTGGTGGGGGAACGCCTGACGGCAGCAGTCGCTAACGCTGCGTCCAGCCTCCGGCCGGCGGTACTCGCCGCGGGGAACGTACAGACCGAGTCCTTGACGTTCAACCGGCGGTTTCTCCGTCCGGATGGCGGGGTCGACATGGTTTTTTCGGAGGACAGAGACCCATCGAACCCTCCGGCAGGTCCGGCCGACCCGGAACTCGGATACTGGCTGTTCGAGGAGCCGGACGGCGCTCCGATCGCTCTCGTCACGTCATTCTCCGTCCATAACCACGTGGCAGGGGGCAGTCCCGTCGCCGGCCGCCCGCTTCCGACGTACTTTCACCGCGATCTGGGCGGCCGGTTCGGCGACGTCGTACGAAAAAGGCTCGGGTCGGATATACCCACCGTGTACCTGTCGGGAGCGTCCGGGAACACCTCCTGGCAGGACCCGGATGTACCGCCGCCGCTGGACGGAGACGCGGCCGCATGGAAGATTGGCACAGGCCTCGCGGACGCGTTGGCCGGAGGCATAGAAGGAAGTGAACGCAGACCGATCCGGGACCTGCGTTTTGCACGTCGCGTGATGGACGTGCCGGACCGCCCGTTGTCGGAATCGCGGTTTTGCGACGACTATTGCCTGTGCCGGGGTCGCGGAGAGGGAATGCAGGAGTTCGACCGGCTCCGCTGGCGCGCGGAAGAAGATGAGATCCTGAAACTGGGACCTACTTCGTGCGAAGTCGAGGTGAGCGCGATCGCCATGTCCGGTACGGCGGTTTCTACCAATCCCGCCGAGCTATTCGTAGAGTTTGGCCTTGAAATCAAGGATCGGTCGCCATTCGACGTGACATTGATTTCCCAGCTTACGAACGGCTGGTGCGGGTACGTTCCCACCAAGGCGGCCTTCGAGCAGGGAGGATATGAGACGCACAGGTCGGTGCGCGTCAGCAGGCTCGAAAAGGGGGCAGGCCGACTGATTACGGACGCCTGCATTGAGACCCTCGGTGAGTGCCGGTCCTAAAAAGGAACGACCGGGGGTACGACGGGTAGATTCAGCCGTGACGGTCTGACCTCGTCGTGGTACACCGTCTGCTCAGCAATTTGCCATTCGGTCTCGTAGCCGATGCGTCCGCCGGTATTGAGATTGCGGTCGTAGCGCGGGAAGTTGCTGGACGACACTTCGAGCCTGATCTGGTGTCCGGCCTTGAAGAGGTTGCTGGTATCCCACATGTCGACGTGGAATTCGTATGGGCGGCCCGGCTCGATCAACTCCGGCCTGTCGGTACCCTTACGGAACCGGGCGCGGCAAATTCCTTCACACAGGATGATCGCCCGCCCGTCCGGGTGGACATCTACGAGGGTGGCAGTGAAGTCCGTGTCGGGCGCGGTCGAAGAGGCGTAGATCGTTGCGGTGACGGGTCCGGTCACCTCTACATCTCGCGTGAGAGTTTCCGACGAGTACACGAGCACATCCGACCGGCGCTCGATTTCGGACCGGTCGCGGGGCCCGCTTAGCTCCAGCGTCTGGTACTGGGCGCCCCACGACGGCACGGGATCGTCGGGGTCGTAGGTGAAGCCGTCCGGGGATTCTCCGGTCGGCGGCTCGGTCATCAAGCTGCCTCCCTCACCTGAGGCGCCGTCGCCGGCCAGATAGAAGCGGGCTTCCGTCGCGCGTTTCAACGGCCATTCGTTCTCGAATCGCCACTTGTTCGCGCCCATGACGAACAACCTGATCGGAGGTTCCGAGTCGATGCCGTTGTCGATGCCTTTCATGCGGGCGTCGTACCAACGCAGATGAGTGTCGACGATGTCTTCGGACGCTTGCGGTCCGAACTCGAGCTCTTCGAATCGGCCGTCCGGGTCGAATGGCTCTCTGCCCCACGGTGCGACCTGGTGGCTCCAGGGTCCGACGACGAGCTTTGTCAGCTTGCGTGCGTCATCAGACCGGGCGTGCGCCTTCCACCCGTTGAACACCTTCAACGTTTCGTGGAGCAGGGAGTCGAACCAGCCTGTGATGAACAGGGAAGGGCACTCAACCTGGTCATATCGGTCTCGGAGGCTATACCGGTCCCACCATTCGCCGTACTGCTCATGTTCGATGACGCCGCGGTAGTAGGGGTTTTCGCCCAGGTCGTCGAGTGCCGATATGAGCGGCAAGGCCCGGTACATCTGGTCCTGGTCCAGCTCGCCCAGGGCGTTTCGCTGCATCGTCTTGCCCATCATGTTTGCGAAAAAGAGGCTGACGGCGTGGTGGATCACGCCATCGACCCGGTGATGGCCGTAGTTGTCCTGCTGGGACGCGATAGGGACCAGGGCTTTCAGATACTTGCTGCGCAGGGTCGCCGGCAGGGTCTGGGTGAAGCCCGGATACGAAAGGCCGAAGGTCCCAATCTGGCCGTCGCACCACTCCTGCCTGCCGATCCACTCGTGCGTGTCGTAGCCATCATCCAGCTCGCACATGTAGGGGTCCCACTGACCTTCGGAATCGTGGCGGCCGCGGGAGTCCTGGAGCACCACGGCGTATCCCGCCTCTACGAAGCGGCGCGTCCAGGCGAGGTAGCGCGGTTCCTGGTTGTCGTAGATCGTCCTTAGCAGCAGCGCGGGGAATGGTCCGCCGGTGGAAGGCAGGTATATGTCCGCGGAGAGCCGCACGCCGTCCCGCATAGGCACGGGGTGATCGATTTGAAGTCGAAAAGGTTTTCTGACGAATGGCGCGGTCATTGGGGGACTCGGGGAGACGGGAGAACTGGGTGATACGTAAGGGTCGCTCTTTCGACCGTCAAGGGCGTGTGAGCATCAGGTTGCCGTGTTCGTCCACGTTAGCCTCCCAGGTCGGAGGGACAACGGTCAGGGAATCTGCCTCTTCGATTGATGCAGGGCCTTCCACGTTTGCGCCGGGGGCCATGGCGTACCTGTCGTAGACCGCAGTGTCGGTCCAACCGCCAAGGTCTGCAAAAAACACCTGCCGGCTGCCCTTGGCCTCTGTAGGCCGGGTCTCGGAATCCCCGGCCGCGGTGCGTGTTGCGGGTTTGGTAATCGGTTGTACGGCGACGACGCGGAGGTTCACCAACTCCACCGGCTCACCGGGGACGTTGAACCCGTAGGCGCGCTTGTGTTCCTCATGGAACGCCGACACGATGGCGGTCAGGCCCTGTTCGTCCAATGTCCCGGCGGGCGCTGGAATGTCCAACTCGAAACTCTGGCCGTAGTAGCGCATCTCCACGGACCGGCGGAACTGGACGCCCGGGCCGGTTGACGTGTCTGCCCTAAGCGCAACTATGCTCTCAGATTCCAGTGTCCGGAACTTCTGGTCGAGTACTGACGCGTCGACCTTGTCGGCCAGTTCCAGGTTCGTCGCGGTGCGATCGAGCCGCAGGTCGGTCGCCAGCAGGCCCAGTGCGGACGCGGTGCCGGGACTAGGCGGAATGAGCACTCCCGCCATGCCGCTGTCCTGGGCGATTCGCGCGGCGTGCGCTGGCCCTGCGCCTCCGAACGCGACCAGCAGAAAATCTCGCGGGTCGTGACCGCGCTGGACGGAGACAAGCCTTAGCGCGCCGACCATCATGGCGTTTGCGATTTCTATAATGCCGTCGGCCGCTGCCTCGACTCCCATTCCCAGCGGACCGGCGCAGTGTTCATGAATGGCGGCTGCTGAAAGATCGGGGTCGAGCCGCATGGACCCGCCGGCGAAGTAGTCCGGGTTGAGCCTGCCCAGGACGAGATTTGCGTCCGTAATGGTGGGCTGCGTCCCGCCCTGTCCGTAGCAGGCCGGGCCGGGTTCTGCCCCTGCGCTCCTGGGACCGACCCGCAGCGCGCCGCCCGAATCTACCCACGCGATCGAACCGCCGCCTGCGCCTATTTCCACTAGATCGATGACCGGGGTCCTTACCGGGTAGCCGTCTGCCCCTCCGAAGGCTCCCACGCCGCTCTGCGCTTCTGCGCCGACCGTGTAGTCCTTCGTCACCCGCGGCTCGCCGTCGAGGATCATGCTCACCTTCGCGGTAGTGCCGCCCATGTCGAACGAGATGAGATTCTTGTGACCGGCGGCCGCGCCGATGTGCGTCGCGGCTACGGCGCCGGCAGCGGGACCGGACTCCACCATGAACACCGGGCGTTCGACCGCCGCATCCGATGCGTAGACGCCTCCGCTGCTCTGCATTACCAGCAGATCTCCGCCTATGCCCCGGCTCTCCAGGCGGCGACCGATGTTGGACAGGTAACGGCCGACGAGAGGTCCAATCACGGCGTTGATGACGGTGGTGCTGGCCCGGAAGAACTCACGGAACTCCGGCGCCACTTCCGAGGACAACGAAACTGGGATGCCTTGCAGCTTCGCCCGTAGGATTTCCCCAACCCGCGCCTCGTGGGTGGGATTGCGGTAAGCGTGAAGCAGGCACACCGCAACGGATTCGACCTGCGCCTCAATTATTCGTTCCGCGACTTCCTCTACTTTTGACTCGTCGAGCGGGATGATGACTTCCCCGTCGGCGTCGAGTCTCTCCGGTACGCCGAAGCACAACCTGCGGGGCACGAGCGGCGGCGGCTTCTCGAAATTCAAGTCGTACAGGGAAGGCCGGATTTGCCGGGCGATCTCCAGCATGTCCGAGAATCCCTCTGTGGTCACGAATGCGGCCCGGGCCGTGTCGCCTTCGATGATTGCGTTTGTCGCAACAGTGGTTGCGTGGACGACGTGTTCGATTGCGTCGAGGTCAACACCGTCGCTGCCAATTAGCTGTTCGACCGCGTTCATGAAACCCAGCGACGGATCGCCCGGCGTAGAAAGCACCTTTGAGTTGGTCACGTCACCGGACGACGTGTCGATTAGGACACCGTCGGTGAAGGTCCCGCCGATGTCCACGCCGAGCCTGTATCGGGCGTTATTCAAGATGCCAAACTCGCGCCTCTGCCAGGGGTCTTCATGCGCCTGGCCCGGCGCCGGCTCGTAGCCGTTCTGTGGCAGCCGCGTCTATCGACTGGCCGTCGCCGCTTATGGCCACGCCATACACGCTGTTCGCGCGTTCTGCGGACACTTTTCCGTCGAGTACGTCTCTCAGGACGAGTTCGGGATCGCGCAGTAGCGGGTCGTTATATCCGCCTCCGCCCGATGTTCGGTATGAAATTACGTCGCCGGGCTGAAGGTGAACGGTCGATTTTGACGACAGGTGCGTCTCCTCGCCGTCTCTCATCAGGGCGTAGACCGAAATTGAACCTGGCTGGCCTCCGAAAAGTCCGTGCGGCCCGGCTTTGTCGCGGTCGGCCAGGATGGTGAAAATCGTCTCGGAGGGGAACAGGTAGTCACGGCGAATTCCGAGGCCGCCGCGGTATTTCCCGGCGCCCTCCGAATCAGGTATCAAGCCGTAACGGTCAATCCTGAGCGGGTAGTTGCTTTCCAACTCTTCGACCGGTGCGTTTTCAGTGTTCTGGCCGTGGGACTGGACGGCATCCGGACCGTCCGACCTGGATCGGGCGCCATAACCGCCGGCCAGGGTTTCCAGGTAGCAGTAATACTCGCCGGTCTTGGGGTGCTCGCCCCCGAAGCCGGAGTGGCACTGCATCGCCTTGGTGCCGGCGGGGACTTCGTCGGGCAACGATACGGAAAGGGCTTTGAAGATGAGGTCGTTGACCCTTACGTGCGTTTCCCAGCCTCCGACGACGGGCGCGGGATGGACGCAGTTCGTGACGGACCCCAGCGGCGCCGTTATGCGCACGTACTGGTAGAAGCCGTGGTTGACCGGCAGGTCCTTGTCCATCAACGCACGCAAGGCGTACGCGCAGGCCGAAAAGGTCTGGGCGAATGTGGAATTCACCGGGGCCCGGCGCTGGGGCTCTGAGCCGGTCGTATCGAAATGGACTCCCGTGTCGTCGATGGTGACCTTGACCTTCAGTTGGACCGGTTTGTCGGTGAATCCGTCGTTGTCGACGGAACCGGCGGCTGTGTACACGCCCTTCGGCAGCTTTTCGATTTCAGCCTGGGTGCGCCGGGCGGTGTAGTCGACAATCTCGTTTACATACCGCAGGAATTCGTCCAGTCCGAAGCGGTCGATGATTTCATTGACCCTTCGAATTCCGGTCAGGTTGGACGCGACCTGGGCTCTAAAGTCCCCGGCAGTCTCCCGCTTCGACCGGATCTGGGCGAGTACCAGCCTGAATACGTCGTCGACAATTTCCCCACCCTTGACGAGTTTCACCGCTGGGATGATCACGCCTTCCTGGAAGACCTCCTGGAACGCGCCTACCGAGGCCGGCGCGCCGCCTCCAACGTCGACGTGGTGCGCAAGGCAGGCCGTATAACCGACGAGTTGGCCTTTCCAGTGGACCGGCCCGATCAGGCTTATGTCATTCAGGTGAACGCCGCCTCCATACGGGTCGTTCGAGAGGATCATGTCCCCTGGGCCTAGCCTGTCCACCCCGTGTCGCCTGATGGCGCGCGGGACGTGCTCCACGAATGAACCCAGGTGCACGGGCTGAGTGAATGCCTGGGCGATGACGCGCATGTCTGGGTCGAAGTAGGCGCAAGAGAAGTCCTGCCTCGTCTTTACGTTCGTGGAATAGGCGCTTCGACGCAACGCAGCGGCCATCTCTTCCGTGGCCTGCGCAAGCGCATTGCGGATGACTTCGAACCTGATGGGGTCGATATGTTCCTGGCGTGACTTGTCTTGCATCTCGAACGTACCTGAACGGCGCAATGCGAGATTCTACCGCTTTCAGACCGGCCCGCGTCGTATAATTCCGCCCATCGCGGCAAGCCGCGTATGCGGCTTCCGGAATCGGCTAATTTTGGCGAGGAAGAAAAATGGTCTCGCAGAGCGAAATTTCACTCGTAGCCCACCTCATGAGACGCGCGGGATTCGGAGCTACCAGCCCCGAATTGGAGGAACTGGCCGCGCGGGGATACGAAAACGTCGTTGACGATTTGCTGAATCCCGACCGATTTCCCAGGCTCGATGAGGACGTCCTCGAACGGCACCACGTGGAGCACGCGGATGAGGAATCGCCGCGCTGGGCAGCGATGAAGTGGATGTACAGGATGGTCAACTCCCCGCGTCCTCTGGAGGAGAAGATCGCCCTGTTCTGGCACGGGGTCTTCGCCACCGGTTGGGCAAAGGTGACCAACGGCCCGATGATGTACCGCCATTACTCCATGCTGCGGGACTACGGTCTGGGCAATTTCGGGACTCTCCTGCAGCAACTTTCCAGGGACCCGGCGATGATCTACTGGCTCGACCAGCAGACCAACCACTCCGTGGCCGTGAACGAAAACTACGGCCGGGAGTTGTTGGAGCTCTTCAGCATGGGTCGAGGCAACTACACCGAGGACGACGTCAGGAATTGTGCACGGGCGTTCACCGGCTGGACGATGACGCAGGTCCTTCCCCGTTATCCAACCGGATACTGGCCGGCTGACTTCGTGTACCGCGAAGAAGACCACGACCACGGCGAGAAGGAGTTCCTGGGCGAAACCGGCGACTTCAACGGCGACGACGTTATCGAGATCATCATCCGGCAACCTGCTACTGCGGCGTTCGTAGGTAAGGAAGTCCACTCGTTCTTCGTGGCCGACGAGCCGGATAACGATGAAATCCAACTGATCGCGCAAGCCTACGTGGACAGCGGCCACGAAATCCGGGAAGTCCTCCGCTACGTGTTCAACAGCGATTTCTTCAAGAACTCCCAGTTCAGAAAAGTGAAGAGTCCTGCCGAATTCGTGGCGAATACCGTGCGGCTGTCCGGTCGGCACACAGACGGCTATGAGCGCGGCCTCTCTGCCCTCCCGAGGGCGACGCTGGCCATGGGGCAGGAACTACTGAACCCACCGACAGTCGAGGGATGGCACACGGGCAGGGAGTGGATCGACTCGTCGTTCCTGGTGTCACGCGTGAACTTCGCGGCTGAACGACTGAATGACTCCAACGCCCCCGGCGTGTCTGCGATGGCCGAACGCGCGTCCGCAGGGGAGGGGCCGGTCTCGGTGGAAGACCTGCTCGATACCTGCCTCTACGAAATGGGCTCGCTGAGACTGGGAAGTCCTTCGAGGCAGATCATTCTTAACGAACTCGGTATCGACGGGAGCATCCCAAGAGGGACCCGTGAAGAAAAACAGGCCGCGCGGCGCATTGCCGGGCAGCTTGTCGGCATGATCGCAACCTCACGGGAGTACCAGTTCGCCTGATTTTGGCTATGGCCCGTGACCCGGTCTGACTTCGACTGATAGGGAGAAATCCTGATGACAAAAGAAACAAACGGACGAGGCAACGGCAGTGAACCAGTGCTCGTTGTGTTGCAACTGTCAGGCGGCAACGACTTCATGAACACGGTGGTGCCGTACGGTGACCCGCTGTACTACGACTTCCGCCAGACTGTCGGCATCCCGGAATCGGAGTTGCTCCACATCGACCCGAAACTGGGTTTCCACCCGGCGCTCACCGAAATCAAGGACATGTGGGACGCCGGTAACGTCGCGGTGATCAACGGGACGGGGTACCCCGAGCCGGACCGGTCGCACTTCCGTTCGATGGACATCTGGCACACGGCAAATCCGTTCGAATACGTGTCGGAAGGGTGGCTCGGCCGGACCATCCGCGAGCTCGACCCGGAGAAGAGAAACGTCGTCACGGGCGTGAGTTTCGGACCCGGTCTGCCGCGCGCGATGTACCTGTCTGGCACGCCGGCGGTGTCCGTTACCCAGCTTGAAGGGTACGGTCTGCTGACCAACCTCGAAGGGCAGACCCATCGCACGGCTCTGAACGTCTTCACCCGCATGTACGCGCCGATCGAGTTCGACGAACAGCAGATGATCATGGACCACATCGGCCAGACGGGCCGGGATGCGCTGGAGGCGGTAGACCTGCTCAAGACGGCGCCGCCAAAGTACTCATCGCCGATTGAGTACGAAGCCAACCCGCTGGCGCAGAACCTGCGGGACATCGTGCAGGTCCACACGGCCGGTCTGGGAACGCGTGTCTTCTACGCGCAGCACGGCGGGTACGACGTGCATGGGAACCAGGTACAGACCCAGCAAAAGCTGTGGAGGCAGGTCTCTCGGGCGGTGCGAGACTTCTTTGACGACCTGAAGCACCACGATGCGGCCGACGAAGTGGTGATGCTGATCTTCTCGGAGTTCGGCCGCCGCGTCAGGGACAACGGCAACGGCACCGACCACGGGTCCGGCGGCGGGGCCTTCCTTATCGGTGAACGTGTGCTGGGCGGCATATACGGCGAATACCCGTCGCTCGAACCATCGCAGCAACTGAGCGGCGACCTGCATTACAACAACGACTTCAGGTCCATCTATTCCACGATTCTGGACCGGCACTTCGAAATCGCGCCGGACGAGATCGTGAACGGCCACTTCGAGCAGTTCGACCTCCTGGAGACAGCCAGGGCATAGCGCCGACGCCAGGCGGCTATCCGTCGATCAACGGGCGGCAGGGAAACACCATGGTCACTATTCCAGGCACAAGAAAAATCCAGGCCCCGGTATACGACGGCGTAACGGGCTATCCCTACATGATTCGGGGAGGGCACAAGTTTGAGATCGCCCTCGGTCAACGGCTCGCCCTGGGCGGCTTCAAAGGGCCTCTCGACCTCGCCATCGGGCCCGATGAACTCTACGTAATCAATCGTTTCACCGAGAACGCCGGAAACGTCGCAACCAACCGGTTCGTCAGGGTGACCGTGGAGGATGACGGATACGAAGACAACGACATCTACGTGCCGGGTCCGGATGGAGGGTACGAACCTGACGGCAAAGAGTTGATGCCCTCGTGGGTGATGTGCGAGATCGACCAGGACGGCATCCTGTACGTCACCGACGAACAGGCCAACAAAGTCGGTCGTTTCACCACGGCGGGCGAGTTTCTTGGCACGTGGGGTGAAGCGGGTGAAGGCCCGGGCCAACTCAACGCGCCTTCCGGCATCGCCGTCGATAGCGATGGGACGGTATGGGTCGTCAGCACGCGCAATAGCCGCGTCGAGCACTTCACGAACGAGGGGGAGTACCTCGGCGGATTCGGCAGCCATGGCGACGCACCGGGCCAGTTGGACTACCCGTGGGGAATGGGCATCGACCCGATAAACGGCACGGTCCTGGTCGCCGACTGGCGCAACGATCGCGTGCAGCGGTTCTCGCCGCAAGGAGAAGTCCTCCAGGTACTCGGCGAATCAGGATCGGGTCCCGGCCAGATGAACAGGCCCAGCGACGTGGTGGTTGACCAGTACGGAGACATCTACGTCGTGGACCGGTCGAACCACCGCGGGCTCATGTTCAACCCGCGCGGCGGATTCCTCGAATCGTTCCTTGGCGACGCGACCTTGAACGAACGGGGTATGCGCAAGCTAATGACCAACCTGGACATGCTTCGAATGCGAGAGAACGTCGTGAACCTGGACGACGAAAAGCGGTTCTTCAACCCATCCGCGGTAAAGGTGGACAAGGAAAACCGGGTCTACTGGGCGGACACAGGCCGGTACCGCATCCAGATCTACCAAAAGATCTGCAAAGTGCTTGGGCCGGACGAGATCGATCCCCCAGACATGTTCAAAGACCCGGCGCTGTCTTAGAGAGTGTCCGAAAATGCACTGGGATGCATTGGCCCGCGCAACATCCCCCAGACACGCTCTCTGACGACCACTCGTAGGGGCGTCTCTTGTGGGCGCCCGATGGGGAGGGGCGCGGCAACTGACGCGATGCCAGTTCGTAATCGGTCAGGGACTTATTGGACACTCTCTGGGGCATTGGCATCGATCGGAACGAGGCGCATTATTGGGCAGACTGGACGCAGGTTATCGTCCGATCTCCCAAATCCCATGATTCGGAGGTCGGGGCGTAGTAGAAGTCGAATGGCACGCCACACTCCTGGCCCGCGATCTCCTCTATGTATTCGTCGCCGGGATAGTTTTCGTCGAGCGAAATCGAGAATGTGTCGACCACCTGGAATTCCCATCCGTTGGAACAACTGACGAGTTCCACCCGGGCATATCCGGTTTCCGGCGCTTCGTTGAAGCATTCCTCGACACTCAGGCTATTGAGATCGACCAAACGGTCTAACTTCGCTGGGTTGGTCACCGAAAGTCCGTAGTCCTCTTGTAGGCAAGTCACTTCCCGGTCACCTTGCGACCACGATTCTTCCGTTGGGAATAAGAAAGTTGTGTATCGCTGGTCGCACTCGTTGAATGCGCTTCGCGTGAAGTGGTCTTCTCCCGGATACTGGTCGGAACCGTCTACGGTAAAGGAGTTGAGCACCCGGTATTGCCACTCATCGGTGCAACTGACGACTTCCACTAGGGGGTAGTCGGCTTCCGGGGCTTCGTTGAAGCACGCTTCAACCGACAGGCCGGAGACGTCGACCAAGCGGTCCAACTTCTCCGGGTCGGACGCGGATAGTCCGAAATCTTCTTCAAGGCAGATTACAGTCCGGTCACCTAGATCCCACGAATCTTGGGTTGGAAACAGGGAATCTGTGTATCGCTGGGCGCAATCGCTGAGTGCCCTTCTCCAGAGGTAGTCTTCTCCCGGATACCGGTGTAGGTCGTCGACTAGGAATAAGTCGAGAACCCGATACTGCCATTCTCCGGAACAACTGACGAGTTCTACGAGGGCGTAGTCGGTTTCCGGTGCCTCGTTGAAGCACTCCTCGACATCCAGCCTACTGCTGTTCACGAGACGATCCAGCTTAGAGTTATTGGTTCCGGAGAGACCAAATTTCATTTGGAGGCAGAACACCGTCCGGTCACCTAGTGCCCATGAATCTTCGTGCGGGAACAAGATTATCGAGTACCGCCTGTCGCACTCAGCGTACCCCATTTGCCTGAAAGAAAGTTCCGTCGGGTACTTATCAGCTTCATTTACCGAGAAAACACCGATTGTGCGGAATTCCCAATCCTCGGTGCAATCGACGAGTTCCACTAAGATGTGATCGGTTTCGGGCGCTTGGTTGAAGCACTCGTCGACTTTAAGGCTTTGCCGGTTGACAAGACGGTCCAACTCGCGGGGATCAGTTGCGGACAGTCCGAAGTTCTCCTGAAGGCAGGTTACGGTCCGGTCACCCCAGGCCCATGTTTCGGGGGTTGGAAACCTAAAGGTTGTGTATTGTCGATCGCACTCGCCAAAGGCCCTTCGGTCGAATGAGGTTTCTCCTGGATACCTGCTCACACCGGCTACCGCAACGATGTTGAGAGTGCGGTACTGCCACTCCCCAGAGCAACTGACCACTTCTACAAGTAGGTTGCCGGTTTCAGGCGCTTCGTTGAAGCACTCGTCCGCATTCAGCCGATCCCTATTTACGAGGCGGTCCAGCCTTGCAGGGTCGGTGACGGCCAGTCCAAAACTTTCCTGTAAGCATGTGATTTTTCTGTCACCCAGTGACCAGGAGTCAGCGGTTGGGAATAAGAACAACGTGTAACTCCGGTCGCATTCGCGGTAGGCCGTTTGGTCGAATGAGACTTCACCCGGATACCTGCTGGCGTCGTTGACCGCAACGATGTTGAGAGTGCGGTATTGCCACTCGCCGGAACAACTAACCAGTTCGACTAGCAGTTTGTCGGTTTCAGACGCTTCGTTGAAGCACTCGTCGGAATTCAGTCGATCTCTGTTGACGAGGCGGTCCAATTGTGCGGAGTCGGCGCCGGACAGTCCAAAGCTCTCCTGCAAGCATCTGACTGTCCGGTCGCCCAGTGACCAGGACTCAACGGTCGGGAACAAAAAAGACGCGTAACGCCGATCGCACTCATCGTAGGCCCGTTGGGCAAAATGACCTTCTCCCGGGTATCGACTATCGTCATCGACCGAGAAGGAGTTGAGAATTCGGTATTGCCACTCACCGGAGCAACTGACGACTTCCCCCAGAGCGACTTCGTGCTCAAGAGTTTCGTTGAAGCATTCTTCGACCTCAAGCCGATTGTTCGTGATCAGACGATCCAACCTTGCGGGGTCGATTAAGGACAGTCCGAAGCTCTCTTGGAGGCAGGTGACCGTACGGTCACCCAGTTTCCATGAATCTTCGGTTGGAAACAACGTGAAAGTGTGTCGTCGATCGCATTCCCCGTTCGCTCTTGCTTGAAAAGACTCCTGTCCCGGATATCGTTCAATGTCATCGACTTCAAACGAGCTAAGGGCCCGGTACTGCCAGTTGGTGTTGCACGGCACAATCACAACGGATTCGATGTCGATGCCCTCCGGCAGTTTGGAATTTATGCAATCGCCGTCCTGAATTTCAGTCGAACCGATTTCCGCACTAAGCGGCGTACTAGTCGCTGGCGGCGTAGCAGCAGCCTCATTGGTCGCGCGAATGTTTTCCGCGTCCGAGGTGCAGCCCGCGGCCGTCAAGAACAACATCAGGACAAGGAGGCCTACGCCGCCTGAGGTGAATCCCAGCTTTCGGACTGCGCAGGTTAACCTGAACTTCGAATTGGAGAAATTGTAAAGTGGCATATTTGCGTCCAGTTACCCTGCCGGCACTACGTATTGGGTAACCTGAGGTAAGCACTACGGATGGACGGACACCCATCATGGGGTCGTGGCGCCTGTGGGTGACAGCAGCGTACACCTTAATGCCCGGCTAGGAATCGTAAGAAATGAGGAATACCGTATGCCCTTACAGAGCAGCCAGCAGATATCGGACATTTCGACTCAGATTTTCGTCGCGGCAGGCGCTACGGAGGCCAACGGCCGGATCGTTGGGGACCACCTGGCCGACGCCAACATGACGGGTCACGACTCGCACGGCTTCATCCGCGTCCCGCAGTACATCGAGGACATTCGTACCGGCGTGCGCAAGCCGGACGCCGAACCGGAGATCGTGGCCGAAAGCGGCGGGCTACTGCGGGTGGACGGACACCACTCCTTCGGCCATGTCGTGGCGACATTTGCCACCGAGGCGGCAATCCAAAGGGCGAGGGTACACGGGATCAGTTTCGCGACAATGTCGAGCCTGGGCGACGGCATAGGCACAGGTAGACCGGACTGAGGGGCTTTATGGGGCGGGCTGGACGCAGGTAATCGTCCGATCTCCAAGATCCCATGTTTCGGAGGTTGGCGTGTAGTAGAAATCGAATGGCACGCTACACTCCCGGCCCGCGATCTCCTCTATGTATTCGTCGCCGGGATAGGTTTCGTCGAGCGAAATCGAGAATCTGTAGACTACCTGGAATTCCCATCCGTTGGGACAGTTCACGAGTTCCACCCGGGCATATCCGGTTTCCGGCGCTTCGTTGAAGCACTCTTCGAGTTTGAGACCATTCAGTATGAACAAGCGATCCAACTTCGATGGGTTGGCAGCGGACAGTCCAAAGTCCTCTTGCAGGCAGATGACCCGCCGGTCTCCCAAAGACCACGAATGCTCGGTTGGATTCAGTGAAATCGTGTAACGCTGGTCGCACTCGCTGAACGCCGTTCGTCTGAAGTGGCTATCGCCCGGGAAGGGGCCGGCATCGTCAACCGCAAAATTACTGAGCGTCCGGTATTGCCACTCGCCCGAACAATCGACGAGTTCCACCAGCGAATCACCCGTCTCGGGCGCAGCGTTGAAGCACTCCTCGCTGTTGAGCCTGTCGCTGCTTACCAGGCGGTCCAACTTCGCGGGATCCATCTCGGATAAGCCAAAGTCATCCTGCAGGCAGAGTATTAACCGGTCGCCCTTCGTCCAGGAAACAGCCGCTGGAAACAAGACGAAAGAGTAGCGGCGATCGCATTCTTCGTATGCCCGCTGCCTGAAGAGATCTTCTCCCGGATACGTTTCGCGGTCCTGAACTACCAGGGAATTGAGGGCGCGATATTGCCAGCTTTGGGAACACGGCACTATTGCGACAGACTCGAGATTGATGCCCTCCGACAGTTTGGAAGATATGCAGTCTCCTTCGCGGATTTCCGTCCAGCGGATTTCGGCGCTGATCGGGGCGCTGGTCGCCTCCGGTGTGGCGGCGGCTTCGTTAGTAGCGCGAATATTCTGAGCGTCTGACGAGCAGCCCAGGATCGCCAGGGACAGCATCACGACAAGGAGGCCAATGCCACCCCAGGTAGTTCCGAGTTTTGGGGCTGCCTCTGCGAATACTAATATCGGCGTGAACATTTGCAGGGGCTGCGAGTTCACGCCGAGTGACACAATTTGCCGTCTAACCTGGATACCCTCAGTGAGCACAACCGCTGACCACACCATAACCACCACCTGCGAAACATCCTCGGCGCCGGCTGCAGATAGCAGCGTACACGTTGACAGTGTGCACGGTAAGCTTTCTCAAAGTCACTTGCTTCACGCAGAGCGCCGAATCGAGGGGATGCCGGACCGTTGGATGTTGCGGTATTGTCTCGACTCCAGCTTGAGCGTCTCGACAGGTAACGCCAGTCGGAATCACGTCCACCCAGGACAGTGACCTACTGGTCATCGACGACATATCACGACAGGCAACCAGGGCCCGCGCCCGGTATTCGCGGGTATTGAGGAAGAGCGCATGCCCCTACTGAGCAGCCAACAGATATCGGACATTTCGACTCAGATTTTCGTCGCGGCAGGCGCTACGGAGGCCAACGGCCGGATCGTTGGGGACCACCTGGCCGACGCCAACATGACGGGTCACGATTCGCACGGCTTCATCCGCGTCCCGCAGTACATCGAGGACATTCGTACCGGCGTGCGCAAGCCGGACGCCGAACCGGAGATCGTGGCCGAAAGCGGCGGGCTCCTGCGGGTGGATGGACACCACTCCTTCGGCCAGGTCGTGGCGACATTTGCCACCGAGGCGGCCATCGAAAAAGCGAAGGTCCACGGGATCAGCCTCGCGACCATGTCGAGCCTCGGCCACGTCGGCCGGATCGGCAGCTACGCCGAGATGGCGGCGCGCAACGGCATGGCAGCCATAATGTTCACGGGGCTGCTCGGGGAGGGTTCGACCATCGTCCCACCATACGGGGGCGCCGCCCGCCGCTTCAGCACGAACCCGGTCAGCATCGGCTTCCCGTACAGGGAGGAGAACCCCGTCCTTCTCGACTTCGCCACATCGATAGGCGCGGAGGGCAAGCTGAGGGTATACAGGGCGCGCGGGCACGATTTGCCGGATGAGTGGGTAGTCGATCCGGACGGCAATCCAAGCCGGGACCCGAATGACTTCTACGCAGGCGGCGCCATACTGCCGTTGGGCGGGACGCAGGTGGGCCACAAGGGGTATGCGCTTGCGTTCATGGCCGCGGTGCTGGGTGGCCTGGTAGGGGAGTATGGCAAGCCGGACCCGACCGGGGCTGCGTATTCCAGCGGTTCGACCATCATCGTCATCGATATAGACCGCCTCGTGCCGTCGGACGGCATTCGCGAGCGCGTCGACTGGCTGGTCGGGTATTCCAAGGACACGCCGCTGATGCCAGGCTTCGACGAAATCCTGTATCCGGGCGAGAAGGAAGCCAGGACGCGCCGGGCTCGCAAGGAATCAGGCGTGGAGATCGAAGAGGCGACCTGGGGCCAGATCACCGGCTTGATGGAAGAGTACGGGCTGGAGTAGGGGCTGCGGGCACAGGTGCGTGGGGTGTGCAGCCCTCTCGACTGTCATTCCTCACACGATGAAAGTGAGGTGTTGCCTGTCGGACTGGGGTCGAACATGTCGAGCCCACCCACCTCAGCGCCCCACCGTGGGTACCGGATCGGAGTCCGGCACGACGAGGGGGGAGTGTGACCTCCCTGGCGGGCTAGTTTCGTACCAGCAGAAGTGAAGGCGGCCTGAAGAACGCCAGCGTCAGACCAGGGCTGGTTCGGGGACGCGGCTGTATATCTGGACGCGGTGGCGGCAGCTATCGGCGATGACGACCAGGCCCTCGGGGGACGTGTCGATGCCGGCCGGGCGCCAGAAGAGCTTCTCGCGTTCTGCCATTCCCGAGTTCTCACGCCAGCTTGCCTGTTCCGGATTGACGTCTACGAACTCCTGGCACCACTTCGACAGCGTGGCGTGGCCGACCAGGGTTTCGCGATGCGTGCCGTCTGGATCAAAAACCTGCACGCGGTCGTTCCACCAGTCGGAGACGTATACCAGCCCGTCCAGGCCGTAGTGGACGCTGGATGGGCGGTTGAATTCGCCGTCGCCGTCGCCGCGGGAGCCGAACGCCGACAGGAACTCGGCATCAGGCCCGAAGCACTGGATGCGGTCGTTACGCCAGTCGGCTATCCAGATACAGCCTTCCGGGTCGATCGAGATGCCCCACGGGAAATTGAGTTCGCCGGGACCGGAACCGAAGGTGCCGAATGACGATACGTAGCGTCCGTCCGGCGTATACGTCTGGATGCGGGCGTTCAGGTGGTCGACCACTCGCACGTTCCCGTCGGAGTCGATGGCGACCCCGGACGGCCTGTTGAACTGCCCCGGGCCGTCGCCCTGCTCACCCCATCGATCTACAAAAGTGCCGTCTTTTTCGAAAACCGTGACCGTGTTTATGTACTCGTCGGCGAGGTAGACGCGGTCGTCAGCGTCGAACGCGAAACTGGTCGGCTGCGTCGCCTGTCCCGGCTCCTCGCCCCAGTTCGCGAATTCGAACTGGAACTCGGAATCGAGCGTCACGACGCTGATCCGAACGTTCTTGTTGCCGGCGTTCGACCTGCTGAGGACGTAGAGATTGCCGTCGCGGGCGAACCGGGCGTCCACCGGGTTCATGAACCCGCGGCCCTCGAACGAGGCGATTCCGATGGTGTGGCTGTACGTGTATCCGTTCATTGGACCTTGTTGTTCAGTGGGTGGACTTCTTAGGTGCGGACCAGGTCGGCGATCGGGTCGAACTTCTTCTTCAGGACCCACTCGGAGTCTACGTGGAGAACGTCCTCCAGGATCGATGCGTACGCGTCGCGGTAGTCCGTGTTGTAGTGGACGTCCCCTTCGAGCTGGTCCGCCGGGTCCAGGCTGGGGTACTCACCGTACATCCCGCCATTGATCGGGTTCCCCAGGACGAACGCCACGCCGCCCGAGCCGTGGTCGGTCCCCGCGCCGTTGTCTTCGATGCGGCGGCCGAACTCCGAGAACATCCAGATGACGGTGTTGTCGGCCTGGCCCTGCTCGATCAGGTCGGCCCAGAAGCACTCGACCGCCTCCGACACCTCGTCCCACAGCTTTGCGTGGTTGACGAGTTCGTTGGTGTGGGTGTCGAAACTGCCGTGCTGCGTGTAGTAGATCCGGGTTCCCAGGTCGGCAGACATCACCTGGGCCACGCCCTTGAGGCTCTGCGCGATGGGGTTTTCGGCGTTGTATTCGACGCTCGACGTGTATCCGTCGGGCGCAGCACGCAGTAGATCGGCGCCGTCCAACATGCCGCGGCCGGTCTGCAGCAGCCGCATGGAGGGGAAGCCCTCCTCGGACATCGGCTGGTAGATGCGGCTGACCGTGTCGAGCAGCGCGTCGCGGTTCGATGCGCCTGCCAGACCGGTGTAGAGGCCGTAGCTCTCGAGCGCGCCGACGGATGCCACCGATACGCCGGGGTAGGCAAGGGCCCTGGGCAGGCCGCGGCCAAAGTTGACCGCCGTGACGGGGTTCTTGCCTTCGGGGTCGAGGGCCTTGGTCGTCTTGCCGAGCCACCCCTCCGACGAGGCGATTTCCGGTTCGGCGGTGTGCCAGATGTCCATCGACCGGAAGTGTGAGCGGTTGGGTTCCGGATATCCGATCCCCATGATGACCGCCATCTTGTTGTCGTCATACAGCCGCTTGAACGCGCCCATGTGGGAGTTGAATGCGACGCGATCGTCGAGCGGGATGACTTTCTCGCCCTTCAGTCCCATGACCGGCCGGTAGTCGTAGTACAGCCCGTCCTGGTAGGGGACTACGGTGTTCAGATAGTCGTTTCCTCCGGAAAGCTGGATCACGACCAGGTTCTTGGCCCCGCCGTTGCTGCCATTGCTTCCGTGACCGTTCGTGGCCATTTTCAATCTCCTGGGTCCTTGACCTCTAAGCCGCTTGTTTAGCAGTACTGGTAGTCGGGGGTTGACGCGATCAACTGGAACATCTCGACGGCGCGTTTGGTTTCGTCTTCCTCACCGGACGGCAGTTCCTGGCCTGAGGCGTGTTCCGAGAGCAGCGCCATCGTGCGGTCCGATAAGTCGAGCGCGCCCATCGCGTCGAGGCAGGTTTCAACGTATTCCCGGCCAGACAGGTCGTTGCCGGCTGCCTTGACGCGGGAGACCATGCTCTGGATACCCGGTGTGTCGGTCTTTTCCAGTTGGCTGGTGGCGAAGTTGATTCGTTCTACCAGCGCGCCGCTGTCGATCCACTCTTCGCCCTCGTGCCAGCCTTCCACGCTCGGCGGGTTCAGCAAAAACTGACCCATGAACATGGAGTGCATCGCCAACTGGGAGGCGTCCATGTCGGGCAAGGTGTAGCGGTCGGTCAATCGGGCCGTTCCGTAGACCATCTCGGCGGGGCTCTTGACCTTGCGGTATCGCACGGCGTCCGACTTGAAGTGGTCTGAGAGGAATATGGACCTCAATACGGCCCTGATTTCGCCGTCGCTCTCCTCAAACACGTCGGCGAGCCGCTGGACCTCGTCCTCGTCCTCATCGTCGGCCACGAAGAACTGGTACAAGCGGCGGCTGACAAATTCGGCGGTGGCCCGTTGGCGGACGGTGATTTCGACGATGTCTTCGCCGTTCCAGTCACCCGTCTCGCCGAGAAACTCTTTATCGCTGTGATCGTGGTCGTCGGGGTCGTACCGGAACTCCATCGGGAACGGCCCCAGGAAGAACGGCGGCATCGTGGGCTTGGACGCCCAGCCTGTGAACGCCCTGGCCGCGGCCTTCACGTCGTCCTCCGTGTAGGCGCCCTCGCCGGTCTCGTTGATGCCCATCGAAAACAGCTCGAGTAGTTCCCGGCCGTAGTTTTCGTTCGGCGCGTCCTTGTGGCTATTCTGGTTGTCCAGCCAGTACATCATCCCCGGGTTTCGGGAAATCTCCAGCAGGATGGTCCGGAATTTCCCAAGGCCGACTCTGCGGAACAGGTCGATCTCGGCCAGCATCTCCAGGCCGTGGTCCAGCTTGATGCCGCCGACCGCCAGGAGACCGTGCCAGAAGAGGGCGATCTTCTCTTCGAGCGGCTTGGGGCTCGTCACCAACCGCCAAGACCACTGCGGGTCTGCGTGACCTACGGAACGGGCCTCCGTGGCGGCGATGAAATACCGCTCCAGGAGGTCCTGATCGTGCGGCTCGCCATACTCCGGGTGCAGAAGTTCCTCTACGGTCTCTTCATAGCCTTTGGCGACATAGTGATCGAGTTGGTCGCGGGTGGCGCCAAATCCTGCTCTTCGGAACAGGTGTGCCATGAGGGCGACATCTGTGTCTTTGCGCGTGGCTGTAACCATGGCATGCCTCGTCGGGGGCAGTGTGGCCCCTAGTGGAAAGTTGGCAATGTTGTTTAGCCGATTGTAGTTTTCACCGGCCGGGCGGTCAATAAGATCGCGGGCGCGAGAGAACGAGGTCTCGCGGCCTGTGGCGATCGTTTTACGACGTATTTCGAAGGTCTTCAGGCAACATGTTGCGAAAGCTGTCAGTTGTTTGTCGAACAATTATCCGGCCTGGCGCGCACGCCGGAACGTTCCTCCTGGAGGGTCATCGCAATCGACGCGTCGCGGTCGCCATGGCCTCGTTCCACGGCATCATCCAATTCCGACAGGGCCAGCGGGGCGATCCGCAAAGGCACGTCCAGTCTGTCCGCGAGTTCCACCGCCAGCGAGAGGTCCTTGTGCGCGCCCTTCAGCGTGAATCGCGGCTCGAAGTCGCTGCGCATGAACGTTTCGACGAGCCGGACGTTGATGTTTCCGCCTTTGCCCAGGGCGCTGCCTTTAAGGGCATCGAACAGGCGTTGAGGATCAATTCCAGCCTTGGCCCCGATGGTCAGGCATTCGGCGATGACCTGGTCGAGAGTGAAGCAGGCCAGGTTATTCATCAGCTTGGCGACTGTGCCGCTGCCTACGGGGCCGAGATGAAATACAGACGAGCACATGGCGTCCAGATAGGGTCGGACGCGGGCCACATCGGTTCCCTTGCCGCCCACCAATGCCGTCAGGTCGCCGGTCCTCGCGCCCTCAACACCGCCGCTTACCGGGGCGTCGATCAAAGAAACGCCCACGCTTTCGAGTCGTTCGGCCGCTGATGAGATGACCGCGGGTGAGTTCGTGGTGTGGTCAACGAGTATCGAACCCTCCCGCAATGCCCCTGCGAGCGCGTCGTCCCCGAATAGCAGGTCCTCGAATTCTGTTGGACCGGGCAGGCAGGTGAGCACCGTGTCGCACGCCGCGGCCGCGGCGACGGCCGATTCTGCAACCTCGACGTTGCTGCCCGCCAGGTTTTCGGCCGCGTCCCGGTTCCTGTCGTAAACGATCAGGGTGTGACCGGCACTGATAAGCCGCTCCGCCATAGGAGTGCCGATCTTGCCGACGCCTATGAATGCGACCGGCGCGTCTAACTGGGGTCCCACGACGCCTCCTCGACGACCGTCACTCCCGGTCGCGCGATGTCACACGACCGGCGAGACACCGCCGTCTACGTTGACAGACGCCCCGGTTACGTAAGAAGCCCGGTCAGACACCAGGAAGCAGACCACGTCTCCGGCCTCGTGCGACTCGCCGACCCGGCCGAGCGGGATGCCCTCTCCCCGGGCGCTCCAGTGATCGTCAAGCGAGTACGAGGCGTCTGTCGCGTGAATCCTCTCCCAGCCGCGTTCGTTCTGCCTGCTCTTGATCGTACCGACGCACACGGTGTTCACCCGGATGTTGAATTCAGCGAACTCCTTGGACAGCGACTTGGTCATCGAGATTCCGGCCGCACGCGCCATGGACGTCGGGTTGGTGCCTCCGCCCGACGCCTTCCCGCCCGGTGTGGTGATGTTGACGATGGCCCCGCCGCTCGACTTCTTCAGGTGCGGCAACGCAGCCCTGATGCAGTACATGGCGCCGTAGATTTTGAGGCGAAAGTCCTCGGTGAAAATCTCGTCCGTAAGGTCGCCAAACGAGTGCGCGGCGCTGGTGCCTGCGTTGTTGACGAGGATATCGACGCCGCCCCATTCGCTCGCCACCCGTTCGACCATGGCCTGTACCTGCGTTTCGTCGCGGACGTCCGTCGACACGCCTATCACCGGGTAGCCGGTGGAAGCCTCGATCTCGCTTGCGGCCGCGTCGAGGTCGGCCTGGTTTCGCGCCGCGATGGCGACGCGCGCTCCCTCAGCAGACAGCGAAGCCGCGGCCGCCTTCCCGATACCGAAACTTCCTCCGGTCACAATTGCGACTTTGTTCTGTAGTCCCAAGTCCATTTCAATTCTCCGAAGTAACGCCTGTGGCACCACAAACTGAGCCACCATCAAGTCCAAGAATCACCTCAACCCCTTGTCGGCGTTCTGGGAATCTTGCCAGAAGAGATATTACCAGCGGTAGGTTGCGGGATCCCTTGACCCGTCTGGCATTGGATTGCGGGCACTCGTTCTTTGCTAGTCTGGCCCGACACGCGACACCAACAAAGGCGGCAAAAATGGACGAGGAATCAAAGACGTATGCGGTACATGCGGTAACCGGCTCGGGGGATCTAGAGGACTATCTAAATGCGATGGCCTCGAAAGGCTATGACCTTAAACAGGTACTGGCATACGATTCCGGCATGGCGATCTACTTCGTAGCGGTCATGAAACGGCGACCTGGCATCTAGACCCGCTGGACTGATGTTTAGTCTCAAGCAAGATTGGCCAACTTGCGTGCCAACATTGAACTGAGCAAACCCGTGCCTGCCTACTTGAGCAACACACAGCTACCCGCTTGACGTCCCGTACGCCTCGTCCAGCAGGTCGACCACGTATTTGACCTGCGTAGCCGAACCGGCGCGGCGAAGCGCGTTTTCCATCTGCATGGCGCAGCCGGGATTGCCGGTCGCGACTATGTCTGCTTCAGTAGATATGACGTTTTCGACTTTCCGCCTGCCGAGCCGCTGGGACATCTCTTTTTGCGTGATCGAGTAGGTGCCTGCGGAACCGCAGCACATACCCGATTCGGGCAGCTCCGCCAGTTCCAGGCCAGGGATGGACCGCAGGAGTTGACGGGGCGCCTCGGTGATGCGCTGGGCGTTGCCCAGGTGACACGCGTCCTGGTAAGTGACGCGCTTTTCGACACTCGTAGCCGGGGGCGTGAATGGCAGGTCGACGAGGTATTCGTGGATGTCCCGTGTCAGAGACGATGCTCGTTTCGCCTTCGCGGCGTACTCATCGTCGTGGTGAAGCAATTCGCCGTATTCCTTCATGGTCGAACCGCATCCGGCCGACAGGGTGACTATGGCGTCGGGTCCGGCCGACAGGAAGGAATCGATGTTGCAGCGTGCCATGGCGCGCGCCGATTCGCGTTCGCCGGCGTGGGCGTTCAGCGCGCCGCAGCAGCCCTGACCGGCGGTGATGACGACCTCGACCCCGTTGTGGGCGAGTACTCGCGTAGCGGCCTCCATCGTGTTGGCATGAACGAGCGGCATGACGCATCCGGCCAACAGCGCGACTCTGCCCCGCGGAGTCCCGCGCGGGCGGACCACCTGGCCTTCCGCGGCGAAAAATTGGTCGCTCAGGGCCGGCAGGCTTTCGTCCAGGTGCTCGAAGTCGCCGGGCAGTAATCGCATGAGTCCGCTGTTGCGGGCGAATTTCCGAAGGCCGGTCTTCATCGACAACTTCACCGCGGCGCCCAGGGCACGCGTCCTGCCGGGGCTGGTGAGAATCCTGCGGTATCCGATGGCCCGGCCAACTCGTTCCGTCCGTGAGCGTTTGAAGGACTGTTCCACGGACGTTCGTGTTGCTTCCATCAGGCGTCCGTAGGGGACACCCGATGGGCACGCCACCTCGCACGCCCGGCATTGTAGGCACAGGTCCCAGTGACCGACGACTTGCGGCGTGATGTCGAGTCGCCCTTCATTGACCGCCTTCATCAATGCCAGGCGGCCGCGCGGAGACTCGGCTTCGAGTCCGGTTTCGACGTAGGTCGGGCAAGCGTTCAGGCAGAAGCCGCAATGGACGCACTTGTAGAGGTCGTCGTGCGGGAATTCATCGCCCGCGAAGCCGGGAAATGTCCCTGGAGGGCCGACGCTGGGCGTAGTCATGGCAGGTTCACCCGTCTGCTAGTCCGCATGGATTTGGGGTACTGCGTCGCGTTGCCGGGTTCCCGGATGAGGATGCGTGTTGATTTCATGGCTAAATCCGGCCGGCGAAACGCCCCGGGTTCAACACACGTCCGGGGTCGTATTGTCGCTTGATGCGTTTCATTATCTCGAGTGAGGAGCCGACTTCTCCGAAAACGTCTAAGTCCAGTTTCACTGCCGCCGGACAGCGTTCGATTATGGCTGTTCCAGCATGCCGCTCGCCTAACGAAAACGCGAACTTGGCCAATTCGTGCCCATCGAAATTTGCGCCCCTTGGCCAATTGACCCACAAGACCCCGAAGCCCATGTGCCCGATGATCGACGCGTTCGGTCCCCGGTAACGCAGCCGGTGTCTTTCGAGATCGACGAGGACACTTTCCATTGCAAGCGGTTTGACGACGATGCGTGACGTCAGGCCTGCCGGGTCGAATTGGTCACCCTGGGCCATCGTCCAAAGTGGCGCGGCCTCGTCCTCGTACAGCACCTCGTAACCGTCAGCCGCCGAAGCACCAGCCGCCCCGGTCACCATGTCCACCTGCCTCGTCACAGCCGCTGTGCCCCCCGTGACCCTCGCGAGCAGCAGGTACGTATCGTCCGCTTCACCGTGCTGTTGGGACGGGAATGCGTCGGCAGTACTCTGAATTTGCGGCCCGGAAACGATCGACAGGGCCTCCGGCAATATCGGGCTGTCCAGAACGGTCTGGGCGGTGGCTGTTGCCCCTTCGGGCGATGAAAACCATGCGGCCACCGTCCTCGTGTTTGCGGGCAACGGCATGAGCTTGAATGCAACTTCCGCGATCACGCCGAGCGACCCGTACGCCCCGGTGTGGAGCCTGTGCAGGTCGTAGCCCTGCACGTTTTTGACTACCCGGCCGCCCGTTCGCGTGTCGGTGCCGTCGCCGAGGACGATTCTCATGCCGAGCACCCAGTCGCGGATGCCGCCAAATGAAAGGCTGGTGAGGCTGGTCGGGTTGGAAGCGACCGCGCCGCCGACGGTCGCCTCTTGCGAGTCCGGTATCTCGAAGGCGAGGCGTTGCGCCGATTTTGCGAGTTGGTCCTGCAGTTGGCCGATGCGGACACCGGCTGATGCGACCACCGTCAGGTCGCCGGGGACGTGGTCGACTTCGGCGTTCAAACCGGAAAGATCGAGAGCCGTATCGTATCGTTCCGGCACGTTCCCGACGCCCATGCGCGTCGATCCGCCAAACGGAATAACAGCCTCTCCCTGTACGTTGGAATCGGCCAGCAATCTCACCACGTCGTCGACGCTGCCGGGATTTTCGATGCGCGCCGGTGACATGCCGTCGACCGAGTAGTCACGAGTGGCTTGGTCAGGCAACGACGGTTACGCCTCGAATCGACCGGTCATCAGAGCCCGCGTTGCCGGTCACAGTTCCACCCAGCGGTCTTCGCGGGCCGAAAGGAAAGCGGCGTCGGCGATTTCGGCCGCCTTCACTCCGTCGACGAAGCTGGTCTCCACCGGTTCTCCGGTCCGTATCGCATTGACGAACAGTTCGTAGGGTTGGGGATAAGGGTCGCCCGGGTCCAATTCGCTGAATTGTCCGATTTCCTCGTTCGCCCCGAGCAGACCATACCGGCCGTTCGAAACTATGCGCCCTTTGTGGCCGGTAACCTCGAACTGCACCACCGACCGGCCGTCCCGTCCAGTGCCGCGGCTTACCCAACTCGTGTGGACCACCGCGTACGCGCCGCTCCTGAGTTCAATCAGGAATGCCGAGGAGTCCGGCGCGTCTACGTCCATGCCTTCCGGCGCGTCCGCGTACTTGCGGTGCGGTATGGAGGTGCGCAGCAGTGCGAGTATGCGGCTGACCTCCCCGCCCAGGAAACGGACCGCGTCGAACACGTGTATGAGTTCGTAGACGGTCCCTCCGCCCATGCCGGCCAAGCCCCTCCACGCCAGGAGGTCGGGCCTTGTGTCCTCGAACATCGACTGGCCCCACCGGATGTCGATGTGGATCAGATCGCCTGTGTACCCGGCGTCCACGTAGCGTTTGATTCGCCCCAGCGTGGCATTGCCCCGCTGGTTGAAGTTAGTCGAATGAACGACGCCGGCGTTCTCCGCCGCGTCCAGCATCTCCTGGGCATCGGCTGCCGTCAGGGCGAGCGGCTTGTCGCAAAGGACGTGGAGGTTCTCAGAAATGGCGTCCAGCGCGATTTGCCTGTGGCTCGAGGTCGGCGTGACGATCGAGACCGCATCGATTCCACCCGCGTCCAGCATGTCCCGGTAGTCCGCGTACCCCGACGCGATACCAAAGCGCTGCTGCATGTCGCGGAGGGCGTCCTCGTTTCTGCGGCAGAGCGCTACGACTTCGGCGCCGTCTATTCGGCCGAAGTGTTCGAGGTGTGTTTCGGCGAATCTGCCCGCGCCAATAATTCCGATCCGCACCGGTGCGTCCGACGGCATTGCTATATCTCCCTGGCCCGCATGTTGGGCCGTTTGCGGCCAATTCCGGGCAAGTTTCTAGACCACATCTGCGGTACCAGTCCGCCCGACGGCGATGGCTTCCACGCCGAAGGTCTCGCCGTGGACCGCGCCGCCCGGGAATACCTTGCCGGGGTTAAACGAATCGCCTGCGCCAAATGCGGGGCGCAGGCGGGACATGGCCTCCATGTCCTCGTCGGTGAACACGAGGGGCATGTACGCCTGTTTTTCAATGCCGATGCCGTGTTCGCCGGAAAGGGCTCCGCCCGCCTCGACGCAGAGTTCCAGGATGCGGTGGCCGCATTCGATGACCCGGCGCACCTGGTCGCGGTCGCGTTCGTCGAACAGGATGCAGGGGTGCAGGTTGCCGTCCCCGGCGTGGAACACGTTTGCGATCTTGAGTTCCATTTCCGCGCCGATGTCCATGACGCGTCCGAGCACCTCCGAGAGTCGAGTCCGGGGAACGACGCCATCGACGAGGTAGTAGTTCGGCGCGAGCGTGCCCATGGCGCCGATTGCGCCCTTGCGAGTAGCCCACAAGTCGGCGCGACTTGAGGGGTCGTCGGCCCGCCGGAACTCGGACGCGCCGCAAACCGAGCAAACGTCCTCGACCTTCCGCGCCTCGTCGTCCACCGTTTCCAGCAGCCCGTCAAGTTCGACTATCAGCACGGCCTGCGCGTCGGGCGGGTAGCCGGGATGGTAGACCGGTTCGCAGGCGTCGATGGTGTTGCGGTCCATCATTTCAAGGGCTGAAGGGACGATGCCTGATGCGATGATGTCCGACACGGCCTGCGACGCGCTGTCCAGGCTTGGAAATGCGGCCAGCATGGTGCGCACCGTCTCGGGAGTCTTCAGCAGTCGGACCGAGACCTTGGTGGCTATCCCCAGAGTTCCCTCGGAACCGATAAACGCGCCGCGCAGGTCGAACCCGACGCTCTCGCGCAGGTCGCTGCCCAGCCAGGCGATCTCCCCGTCCGGCAGGACCACCTCTATGCCCAGAACGTGGTTCGTGGTGACGCCGTACGCCAAACAGTGGGGTCCGCCGGCGTTTTCCGCCACGTTCCCACCGATGGTGCAGGCCCGCTGGCTCGAAGGGTCCGGCGCGTAGTAGAGCCCGTACTCCGCGGCAGCTTCGGATAGTTCGATGTTGACGACCCCGGGCTCGACAAGCGCGGTCCGGTTACCGGCGTCGATTTCGAGGATCCGGTTCAGGCGGGTGAGAGCGATTACCACCGAATCCCTCAGGGGAATCGCGCCGCCCGAAAGGCCGGTCCCTGCGCCGCGCGGCACGATATTTGCGCCGTGCCTGTTGGCGATCTTGACTGCGGCCCTGACCTCTTCCGTGGACCCGGGCACCACG
The DNA here is from genome assembly GCA_034421215.1 of Dehalococcoidia bacterium. GTDB lineage: Bacteria > Chloroflexota > Dehalococcoidia > Lucifugimonadales > Lucifugimonadaceae. The sequence continues at coordinate 77,488 of DAOUKO010000034.1, read as the reverse complement.
ACCGCGCCGGGCATAGCCTTGTCTATCGAGCCGTCGTATTCGTAGACCAACAGGTCTTCCGGCCGCCAGACCACATACTGCGGGCCGATGGCGTCTTCGAGTTCCCTTATGAGTGCCAGCCTGGTTTCGTCAGGATTAGCCATGCGGTCATATTAACCGCCCGAAGGAGGTCAGGGGAGTTCGTTACGCGTCTCCCTGGTGTCCGGCGCCAAGGTCCCGGTCACAACTCGATGGAAGTCACTTCTTCCGGATGGACGACGCTGCCCCCGTAAATCTCCCTTATGTCCCCAAGTCCCTTCTTCAAAGGCCCCGGGGAGGAAATGTTCGGTCCCATGTGGACCAGCGCCAGTTGCTTAACGCCCGCTTCTTGCGCCATTCGTGCGGCCCCGGTAGTCCCGCACTGGCCGCCGCCTTCGCCATCCTCATCCATCACGTCCTGGTCATCCCAGCACATGCTGAGCAACAGGTCGGCGTCCCTGGCGAGATCGACCACCGACTGGCAAGGCTGAGTGTCGCCGGTGAAGACGACCGACTTCCCGTCACTGGAGTCGAGCCGGTAGGCGAGCGAGTCGAGGTACGGCTGCACATGCTCGGCCGGGGCAGCCGTCACCTCCCATTTGCTCGAAGTGTGAACAGTCCCCGGTCCGATGTCGCTGGCCTCGACGTCCGGCGGGCGGCGTGGCAACTTGCCGCCGCGGTTGACGTAAACCTGCTGGCTGAGTGGGTGGTACACGCGGGCCTTCCAGTCGTGGGCGAACACGCCTCGTTCGCCAATGACGCCCTCCGTGATGGCCTCGGTAAGAGTCGGTCCGAAAACCTTGAGCTTGTTTTCCTTGCCTATGCTCTGGTCCCAACGGCAAAGCAGGAAACACGGATAGTCGATGTCGTGGTCGAAGTGGTGGTGCGTGAAGAACAGGTGGTCGATCTCCGTGGGCCACAGTCCGGCCTTGACCAGCTTGTGCGTAGCTGCGGGACCACAGTCGAACATCACTTTTTCGCCGTCAACTTCCAACACGTACGCCGATCCGAAACGTGTCGGAGTGGGGGTTGGTGTACCGGCCCCGATTATGTGGACTTTCATGTGCGTCTTCCTGATCTTCTGTCCGTGTAATTTCGGTTTGGCCCGCGTGCTGCTGGCGTCGTAACGGCGGATGTGCATTTCCGGTCGGACAAGACGGAACGGCCGTGACGCGGTGTCACTACTGAGCGGCGATCATTCTACGGAGCAACCTGACACAAAGGCAGCGACACGGCCCGGGGAGAATCAGGATCTCTTTTGCGGGATCGTGAAAACCGGGCAGTCCCCGCCGTGAACAAAATCGCTCTAATTTGCATTGGATACCAATGGCTTTCGCGCCGTCGCACTTCTTAAAGTCCCTTGAATTACCAGTTATCCGCTAATTATCTGGAGCGTCGATATGCTCTACTTCCGGTCTTGTCCAAGATGCCGCCTCGGCACAGTCGAACTTACAGTCGACTTCGATGGCCCGTGCCTCACGTGCCTCAACTGCGCCTACACAGTCCTGGGAAGGAGCAACAATTACTCCCAGGAGCCGGGTGAACGAGTCCAACCCGACCAGTCACTGCCCAGGCTCATGTTTGGCGTAACCGCACACGAAAAGGCCGAACCGTCGATCGCCATGGGCCAAGAAGGCCCGGCCGCCGCGGCTGTGTAATCGCAGGGCCGCGCCCGCGTGTTCGGCCTTCCTTCTACGTTATCCTGAGTAACGCTTAGGCGACTTTTAATCGACTGGTGTTACGACAGGAAAACGCGCATGGCTGGAGCGGGACGTAAGGCGAAAATCGGATTCATCGGCGCTGGATGGTGGGCCACCGCCAACCACATGCCAGTTCTGGCGGCGCGGGACGATGTCGAGTTGACAGCCGTGTGCCGCCTCGGCGCAGACGAACTGCAGCAGGTCAGACAGCAGTTCGGGTTCGAATACGCAACCGAGGACTACCGAAAACTGCTCGACGAGGTGGAGTTGGACGCGGTGGTGGTGGCCTCACCCCACACTCTCCACTACGAGCACGCCCTTGCAGCTCTCGAACGCGGCCTGCACGTGATGTGCGAAAAGCCGATGACGACGTCGGCCGCGCACGCTCGAAGGCTGGTGGAGGTTGCGGAGGAACAGGGCGTCGAGATCGTAATTCCGTACGGTTGGCACTACACGCCTTATGTACAGGAGGCGCGGGAGCGGCTGTCCGATGGCGCTGTCGGGACCATCGAGTTCGTACAGTGCCACATGGCCTCGCCCATACGCGGCCTCTTGGAAGGCGGACATTTCGACGCATCGGCGGGCGGAACCATGGAACTCCTGTTCGAGCCGGCGAGCGACACGTGGGCCGACCCGGCGCGAGCAGGCGGCGGTTACGCGCTGGCGCAGATGTCCCACTCCGCCGGTCTGGCGTTCTGGTTGACCGGTCTGCGGGCCGAAACAGTGACCGCGCTAACCTACGGTCCTACCAGCAACGTTGAGCTGTACGACGCGTTCTCCGTCAGGTTCGAAGGCGGAGCGATCGGGACGTTTTCGGGCGCAGGCGCCGTACCGGACGACAGGGGATTCCAGCTTGACGTCCGGGTGTTCGGGAGTGAAGGACTGATGATCCTGGACATCGATCGCGCCCGGCTGGAAATCCAGCGCTACGACGGGAACCACTACGCGAAAGACCTGCCCGCCGACGCTGGCGCATACGATTGTTCGGGTCCGCCGAACAATTTCGCCGACATCGTGCTTGGCAAAACGGATGTCAACAACGCTCCGGGCGTCGCCGGTATGCGCGCAATAGAAATGATCGACGCCGCGTACCGGTCCGTGGCCTCCGGGCGACCGGAACCTGTGTAACCGGCGGCGTTTTGCCCCATCCCTGCCTGCCGGGGTCTCACCGTATCTCACGATTCGACCGGCATCGCACGGGGACCACACGGGGTGCCGCTCCGAAGGGCTTTGACGCGGGTTTAAGATCGTTTTAATAGCCGGGCATATACTTCGCTCAAATTTCCACTGGAGTTCCTTTGCGCAGACTACCCGGCGGCGCATCGTGAGTATTGACCTCTCCGGAGTTCGGCATGCAGGGCACCTTGGACCGAAAGCTGATCCTCATCGTCGAGGACGACCGGAACCTGCTCGCGGCGCTGCGCTACAACCTGGTCGCCGAGGGATACGAAGTTGCGACCGCGTCGGACGGCAGCGAGGCTTTGAGCCTGACCCGAGACAGGCGGCCGGACCTCATCCTGCTCGATCTGATGCTCCCGGTGATGGACGGGGTCGAAGTTTGTCGGACGCTCCGCCGCACCGGCGAAATCTCTCCGATCATCATGCTCACCGCGCGGGACGGTGAGAATGAACGGGTACAGGGCCTGGATGTCGGCGCTGACGACTACGTCACCAAGCCTTTCAGCACTCGTGAACTCATCGCGAGGATCGGAGCGCAACTCCGCCGCGTGGAGATTTCGCGGACTCAGAGTTCGGAGCAGGAAAGGCACATAGTTCGGGCGGACGGTCTCGAAATCGACCCGGCAGGCCGGACCGTGCGCCTCTACGGCACACCGCTCGACCTGCGCCCCAAGGAGTTCGACCTGCTCCATTACATAGCTTCGAGACCGGGACGGGTGGTTACGCGTGACCAGTTGCTGCGTGAAGTATGGGGCTACCGGTACTCAGATGAATTTCCGGCGGAGGGCAGGACGGTTGACGTCCACGTTCGCTGGTTGCGGACGAAGATCGAATCGGATTCTTCGAAGCCCCGGCGAATAGAGACTGTCCGGGGAGTCGGCTACCGGTTCGCAGCAAACTTCTCGAGGAATTCGCAAGCGGGCGAATCAAACGGTGAACTCCTGGCCGGTTAGGCACTTCATAGTAGTCGGCGTCGTAGCGACGTCCGTCGCGGCAGGCGCGCTGGCCCTGATTTTCGGCGTAGCAGGTGTCGTGTTCGCCGTTGTTGCAGCCGCGGTCGCCGGGATAATCCTGAGCCAAAGGCTGACCGGAAGCGTCGACCGGTTGGTGAACGACCTGCTGCGCATGGGACCGGGCGGCAGTGACCACCGGCCCGGACTGGGGGGGACGGCGGAAACGGACCGCTTGGCACGCGCGGCATTTCGGCTTGATAAACGCTACGAGGCGCTCCTTAAATCGGTGACGGTGGAACGAAGACGGGTGGAGTCGATCCTCGGTTCGATGCAGCAGGGCGTCATCGTGGTGGACAGCAGCGGCAATGTCGAGTCGGCCAATCCGGCCGCCATCGAAACGTTCGGCGGAGGCAACAATTGGCGCCCGGGGATGCAGTTGGCATCCATCACCAGGGAGCATCGTGTGAATACGCTCGTGTCGGAGGCGACTGAAGGTAACGACGCCCGCCGCGACCGCGTCCAACTCAGAGACCAGAACCGGGTGGTGGATGTGCTCGCCGCGCCCATCCCGCCGCGTGAATCGGGCGCCAGCCGGGCGTTGCTCCTCGTCAACGACGTTACGGACAGGGTGCAGGTGGAAAACACCCGGCGGGAGTTCGTCAGCAACGCATCCCACGAACTTCGAACACCAATTGCCGCCATCCAGGCTGCCGCGGAGGCGTTGCAGCGTGGCGCCCTCGAAGATCCGGAAATCGCCAACAGTTTCCTCGAGCGCATACTGGAGGACGTTGCCCGGATGGACGGCCTTGTTGCCGAGATGCTCGAGCTATCGAGACTCGAGACCGGCCAGACGCCATTGCTCCTGGGTCCACTGGACCTGCACGCGCTGGTGACCGCTACGGTCGTGAGATTTCGCCCCCTGGCGGCTGCATCCGGCGTCACTCTGACGGGGAGTGTCGATCCGGATGTTCCATTTGCAAACGCAGACCATTCGAAGATAGAGATCGTTCTGGGAAATCTTCTGAACAACTCGCTTCGGGCCACACAGTCCGACGACTCAATTCGGATCACGGCCTCGCGGGACAACGGCCAGGTCCGGCTCGGTGTCACCGACACGGGACTGGGGATTCTGCCGGAGCACTTGCCGCACATATTTGAACGGTTCTACAAGGCCGATCCCTCGCGGCAGGACGGTGGGACGGGGTTGGGCCTGGCGATCTCGAAGCACATCGTCCAGGCACACGGCGGGGCAATTGAAGCCGAAAGCAACCCCGGGCAGGGCACCACAGTCGAATTCACGTTACCGGCGTTGCAGGACCAACCTTGACCACACGGCGCGACACCTGCCGCCAGTTAACGGCGCTTTAACCCCGCCAATCCACAATCGAGTCCGCTCGTTACTCCCTCGTTCTCGTTGCGCCCACGCGCGCAAGAAAACTCGACCCAATTGGCCGACACCACAGCCGAAATAGCGTCCGACAAGCCAAATCCCTCGGGGCGCCGGGGTCCATCAAATACCCGAAACGCTTACGACAGGCGTCGCCGGCTGCGTCACATCGAGGAGTGGTTGGTCGTCTGGTCGCTGCGGGCTGCGGCCGGGATATCGATTGTCACGACAATCGGCATCGTCATTGTTCTCCTCCGGCAGAGCGTCGGCTTCTTCGGCGAAATCCCGATCTGGGAGTTTCTTGGCGGCACCACGTGGACCCCGCTCTTCAAACCGCAGAATTTCGGCGTACTGCCGCTGGTAGGGGGTACGCTGCTTGTAGCGGGTATCGCCGGTCTCGTTTCACTGGGACTGGGACTCGGAGCGGCGATTTTCCTGTCGGAATACGCGCCTGAACGGGTACGCCGGGTGCTCAAGCCGGTCCTCGAAATCCTTGCCGGTATTCCTACGGTCGTCTACGGCTACTTTGCCCTCACGTTTGTGACCCCGATCCTCCGGGAGATTTTCCCCGACGTGATCATCTTCAACGCGTTGAGCGCCGGGCTTGTCATGGGGCTGATGATCATGCCGATGGTCTCCACGCTCAGCGAGGACGCAATGGTCTCGGTGCCGAGGTCTTTGAGGAACGCCGCCTATGCCCTTGGTTCGACAAGGTTCGAAGTGGCGACCAAGGTCGTGGTGCCGGCAGCGCTCTCGGGCATTGTGGCGTCGTTCATCCTGGCGATCTCCCGGGCCATCGGCGAGACGATGATTGTCACGATAGCGGCGGGCCACACACCGAACCTGACCTGGAACCCGCTCCTGAGTGTCCAGGCTATGACGGCATTCATCGTGCAGGTCGCACAGGGGGAAACGCCCCAGGGAAGCCTGGAATTCAAGACGATCTTCGCGGTCGGACTCCTTCTCTTCGTAATGACCCTGGTTATGAACATCTTCGGCAGGTGGTTCGTGGGCCGTTATCGGCAGGTGTACGAATGAAGAGCATCGGCCAGATGGCGCGGGAGCAGACGCGCACGCCGCGACGGCGACCGATGACCGGCCGGCGCTGGCGGGACGGGGTGTTTTATGCGGTGTTCATCGCTGCGATCCTGGTTGGAATCGCGGGGCTGCTCACCCTGCTGATCGACACACTCATCGACGCCGTGCCGTGGCTGGACTGGGCCTTTATTTCCACCTACGCATCCAGAAAACCGGAGGAAGCGGGCATACTGGCGCCCCTGGCCGGGACCGCCTGGATCATGGTGATGACCGGCCTGTTCACGATCCCCGTTGGTGTAGCGACGGCGGTATTTCTCGAGGAATTCGCGGGTCGGAACTGGTACACCCGCCTCATCCAACTCAACATCTCCAACCTGGCCGGTGTCCCTTCGATCATCTACGGGCTTCTCGGGCTATCCCTGTTTGTCTACAGCCTCAGCATGGGCCGAAGCGTAGTGGCGGGCGCTTTGACGCTCACCCTCCTCGTGCTACCCATAGTGATCATCGCTTCGCAGGAGGCCATCAGGGCGGTCCCGAGCGGCTACCGGGACGCTGCTCTCGCCATTGGCGCCACCCGTTGGCAGGTGGTCAAGTCGGTCGTTTTGCCCGAGGCGATTCCCAGCATAATGAGCGGGGTGATACTCGCGCTTTCGAGGGCAATCGGGGAATCCGCGCCCATATTGATGATTAGCGCCATCGTGTTCCTGACTTTCGTGCCGACCGGGCCCGACGACAGGTTTACGGTGCTGCCGTTGCAGATCTACACCTGGGTGGCCCAGCCGCAGGCCGGATTCAGAGGCATCGCCGCCGCCGCAATCATCGTCCTGCTGGTGATGCTGCTGGCCATGAACGCCCTGGCCATCGCCATCCGCCTGAAGTACCAGCGGCAAAGCGAAGAGTAGAGTCCGCCCCGGCTTGCCTAGCCCGGAGGCATGGGAGTCGCGAGCCCTTCGATGACCTGGGCTTGCTGCATCTTTTCGAATACACCCGGCGAAATCTTGATCTTCGTCGACCTGTCGCCGCCGCCCAGTATCACGAATTCCGGTCCCATCACCCTGGCGTCCACGTATAGCGGCAGGTCGCCGGGCAGGGCGAACACCGTCACGCCGCCGAGTTCCATTCCGGTCAACTTCACGGTGTCTTCCGAGCTTGCGAAGGAGATCCGGCGCGTTCCCATCAACTTGCGCACACTGCGGTTTACGTCCAGCCGCGTATTGGCCAGCACGACACATGCGCAGAACTGCCGCGGTTCCCTTCTCGAGCCGATGACGATGGTGTTGGCCGACTCCCCGGGTTCGTAGCCGTACTTCTCGCAAAACGCCGCGGTGTCTGCGAACGCGGGGTCAATGGTCACGACCTCATAGGGTGTGCCGAGCGCCGCCAACTCGGCTGCTACCTTTGCCTGGATGTCCGTTGAATTTTCGCTCATTTCGCCTCAGTGCATTGACTTGAGTCCGCAAGACTAGCAGTCGGAACGCGGCTGTGACGCCCCTTACAAAGTCGGCCGCCAATTTGCCCATTCTGTATCATGAATTTCACCAGCAAACCTCTGCGGCGGGCTCTCCGCCGCGACTCCAGATACGAGGACCGCCATGGGCAAGACCTACTGGATGGTGGCCACCAGCCGCGAGAACTTCGAAATTACACGCGAACGCGGTTTCGACATGCAGGGCATCGACACCAGGAACCGGCGTAAGGCCGTGAGAATGGCCCAGGACGACCGGATCGTCTTTTACATCAAGGACCGGCGTGAGTTCGCCGCCACCGCCACGGTGACCTCCGGACATTTCCGGGAGAACAAGCGGATTTGGAAACACTTTCGTAAGAAGGAGACGTTTCCTCATCGAGTGAAGATCTCCCCTGACGTGGTGCTGGAAGGGGACCAACGCATCTGCGCCTATGAAATCGGCCCTTCCCTGGAATACATCAAGAAGTGGGCGCCCGAGCATTGGGAGTTGGCCTTCTTCGGCATGCTCCACATCATTCCCCAAAGGGACTTCAACCTGCTCGAAGAGGAAATGCGGAAGTTACGGCGTGAGCCCGTCCCTGACAAGGACGCTGCCTAGCCGCTTTTCGACGCTGGTTTGCCCCGCGAAAACCCTTGCAAAACCCCGCTCCTGGAGGGAGAGGGTTGGGGTGAGGGCAAAACGCAAATCGAGATCAGGCCAATGTACCCCTCTGTTGCCGGCCGATCGTAGGTTACGCAACGGTCTCCGGCGCAAGAGGGCGAAAAGACGTGCGTTTGCCGCCTCTAGACCGCGGCGACCCGAATCAGGACGCGAGGGCTTCCCTGATCCTGCCCGCCTGAGCGTTGAATCGCCGGTCGTTTATGACTGGCGTCGAGACCCCGATCGGGTACTCCTCGATGAACTGCACCCAGGACGTGCAGCCGCCGTACTCGTCCATCACCGGGGCGGCCTGCGGCTGTTGCAGAATGTGACACCGTAGCACCAGGACGGTCAACGGCTGGCGCGGCTTCCAGCGCAGGCGTTTCTCCATGTAGTCGTTGGTCCAGACGTGAAACGGGTCGAGTTGACGCAGCGATTCCTCGTCTTCCACCTCGATCGCATCCATCACTTCGGCGAAAACTGCAAGGCTGACGATCGGATCATCCGGATCGTCATAGTCTGCATCCAGGAGATGCCTGGCGTCCGGTTTCAGCATTTCGGCGCCCTGGTGATACTGCGTCGGGTACAGGAAGAACTCGTCGTGTGCGACGGTGAAGTGCCTGGTTTCTTCCCTGATGCCGCCCTTGCGCAGGAGTATGGTCTGGTCACCGCGACTCAGGGCCTCGACGACCACCGACCATTCCTTCAATCCAATGTCCGAATAAGCTGGAATCATTTGTGTGCCGGTATCTCCTGGGGTTCTCGCGGGCGCCGCGTGTCGTGATTAGCCGCCGACACAACATTTTACGGGCCGCGGCCGTGAGTCGGCTTCAGTAGCCCCCTCTCCTGGAGGGAGAGGGTTGGGGTGAGGGCGAAACGGACGCAGAGGAAAACGACCGCGTACCGGCCAATCCCCTCTGAAACACCCTCCCATTGACGGCCCAACCAGGGACGGCGGAGAACGACGGAAACTACGCGCCCTCGCCCAACGCACGCTCCACCACGCCGGCCCGCTCGCCTAGCATCGCCATCGCGTTGGCGGTAGTGATGCCCTCGACCTCCTCGACGTCCATGCCCTTCAACTTTGCGACCATTGCCGCGACCATAGGCAGGTCCCTCGGTTCCGTCCACTTGCTTCGCTTTTTCTTGAACGGTTGCGGGTAAGAGTCGGTCTCGAGGACTATGCGGTCCATCGGGACCCATTTCGCCACGTCCTGCAGTTCCGGCAGCCGCAGCAGGGGCTTGGCGAGCGAAATGTGAAAGCCGAGGTCGAGGACCTGGCGCGCGTACTCTTTGTCCGCCTGGAAGTAGTGCGCCGCGCCTCCCAGTTCCCCTGCACGTTCGTCCGCCAGCAGTTGAATTGCGTCCGAGGCTGACTCTCTGACGTGGAAAACGACTGGCAGCCGATGTCGCCTGGCTATGTCCAGTTGCGCCCGCAAATTGGTCTTCTGCATGTCATGGTCGGGGCTTGTCGGCTGATAGTCGAGCCCGACTTCGCTCATCACGACCACCTGGCCGGAGGCTGCCATCCGATCGAGTTCATCCAGGTCGTCCGCCGTTAGTTTCCGGTCGATGTCGGTCGGGTGTACGCCGACTCCGGCGAATACGGGGGGATGCGCATTCGCCAGGCCGATGCAGTTCTGCGAGCTTTCTACCGTCGTCCCGGCGATGACTACTGCGTTTACGCCCGCGGAATCCGCCCGATCCAGTATGCCGGGTAGCTCGGCCAGGTCGTGCTGGTCCAGGTGAGTATGTATGTCAATCAGCAAGGTTCGGTGCCGGCAGGGGTCGCATACGCGCGGCTAGCGCTTTTGATGTGCTCATTAATCGTCACAGACCATCATGTAGATTATCCGCTGGCGGCGTTTTGGGGGGCCATTCAAATATCTCGCCGCAGTTCAAGGAGGTCATCACATGAGACACGGATACGGCCAGTTCAAGGAGGCGACTCCCGAATTCCTGCGGTTCGCAAAGCAGTTCGGCGCCACCGACATTCTGCTCAACACGCCGAACCTGCCCGGGCCGGGTGGGATTTGGCAACTGAAAGACCTGGTCAAGCTGAGGACCAGCGTTGAGCAGGAAGGCCTGAAGTTGTCTGCGTTGGAAAACGTGCCCACGGAGTTCTACGACCACATCATGTTGAACGGGCCGCGACGGGACGAGCAGATCGAAAACATGGTCCGGACGGTGCGCAACATCGCTCGCGCCGGCATCCCGATATTTGGCTACAACTGGATGCCCTCCCACGTCTGGCGTTCACCGATGGCCGTAATTCGCGGCGGCGCGATGGCCACGGCGTTCGACTACGAACATGCCCAGTCGCTGCCGCTCACGCACGGCCGCAGGTACACGGAAGAGGAGATGTGGGAGAACCTCGAATACTGGATCAGAATCATCACCCCGATCGCCGAGGAGGAGGGCATCCGGCTCGGCATCCACCCCTGCGACCCGCCTGTGGAGGAACTGGGCGGGATACCCCAACTGCTCAGGAGCTTCGACTCGTACAAGCGGCTGACCGAAATAGTCGACAGCCCGTCCAACGGCATCGAATTCTGCCAGGGCACGTTCTCCGAGATGGCTGATGCGGCCGACGGCGGAATCTACGACATGATCCGCTATTTCGGCGAACGGAAGAAGATCCTCTACGTCCACTTCCGAAACGTGTCCGGGACCGTGCCGAAATTCCACGAGGAGTTCGTCAACACCGGCCACGTGGACATGTATCTCGCGATGACCATCTACAACGAGGTCGGATTCGACAGCTTCTTCATCGACGACCACGTCCCGCAGACGTACCAGGACACCTCCTGGGGCCACCGCGGAAGGGCACACGCCGGCGGATACATCCAGGCGATGATCGAAGCAGTCACCAAGCAGTCGGCGTGCTGTTGAGCCTCCAATCGCCCGTCCGCCCTAACCCGCAGGTGTGACAAAACGCGGCGGGTTTCTCTCCAATCGTCCTACAATTCGTAAGCCGGCGGGTGAATGGGGCCCCGGCTGGACCCATTTTGTCCGCCGGTCATCACACAACTGGTCTAAACGCCGATTCGTGCAGACCAGCAATCGAACGCAAGTAAAAGACCCGCGTGATTCGACACAGGAGTACCGAATATGCCAATAGTCACCAGCGCCGCCCAGGGATCGCCCACGTGGTTAGACCTATCAACTTCCGACGAGGCTGCCGCAATAGAGTTCTACGACGGCCTGTTCGGCTGGACGAACGAGCCAAACGACGCAGGCAACGGCATGATGTACAACATGCAGAGGCAGGGCAAACCCTACGTCTGCGGCATCTACAAGCAGCGCGATGAAGAGGCTTCGCAGGGCATCCCGCCACATTGGACGACCTACTTCGCCGTTGACGATGTGGACGCCGCCGCTGCCAGGGTCGCCGAAGCGGGTGGACAGGTGTACATGGGACCCTACGACGTTATGGATGCGGGGCGTATGGCGATCTTTGCGGAGCCCACCGGCGCGGTCGCGGCCCTCTGGCAGAACAAGCTGGGCACCGGCGGAACCCTGGTGGGCGAGCCGAACTCCCTTGGCTGGGCCGAGTTGCTCTCCGACGACCCCGACAAATCGTTGAAGTTCTTCCAGGACCTGTTGGGCGTCGACGCCGACTCCATGCCAGGCCCGGGAGGCAACCCCTATGTCTTGCTGAAGGCAGGGGGTAAAGAGGTCGCCGGCATTTTCAAGAAACCCTCCGAGATGCCCGCGAAAGCGCCGTCGTTTTGGTTGAACTACTTCGCCGTTGCTGACTGCGACGCGATCGTGGAGAAGGCCAAGTCTTTGGGCGGCACGGCGTTCGCCGAGCCCATGGAACCGTGGCCCGGACGCCGACTCGCGGTCTTGATGGACCCACAAGGCGCGACCTTTGGCGTGCAGAACGCCTGAGCACGGGGTAAGAATCACACAGCGCCGGGCCGGTCACATGCGACTGGTCCGGCGTTCCGCGTGCGGCGAAGTCCATTACAATTCCGACGCTTGAGACGGCATGACTCATGCCGGGAGGCTCCTCAGCTAACAAGTTCGGCTTAGCCTGTTCCAGCCGTACGACGGGCCTGTTCGCCTGTCTGAGAAAAAATAATGAAGATTGAAAACGTCGAAACGTGGTTAGCCTGGAAATGGGTCGCCGTCCGCGTGACGTGCGACGACGGCACGTACGGGGTTGGTGAGGCGCAGTTCTGGAGCTATGCGGACGCCAGCGAAGTCATAATCAATCGCATCGGCGAAGACCTGAAGGGACGGGACCCGAAACACATAGACGACATCTGGAACGCGGCATACCGCCAGTATTCGTTTCGGTCCCCGGCCATCACTGCGGCACTGAGCGCAATCGACATGGCGCTGTGGGACATCAAGGGCAAACGCCTTGGCACACCGGTTTGGGACCTGCTCGGCGGAAAGGTCCGCGACAAGGTCCGGGCGATGGTCTTGATCGGGGGAGACGGGCCGGCACGCACGCCTGACGACTTCGCCGCATCCGCCCGCAGGGCAAAGGCTGCTGGCTATACGGCCGTGAAGATGACCCCGTTTCCGGCCGATTGGCAGGAGCTGCCGTACCCGCAGTTGATCAGGACCAACACCGATATCGTGGCGGCCGTCCGTGAAGAACTGGGCTGGGACTTTGATATTGGGGTCGAGATACACCGGAACATGGTGCCGTCTGAAGCGGTGGTGTTCGCTGAGCGGATCGCGGAGTTCCTACCCTACTTCTACGAGGACCCCATTGCGCCGGAAAGTGTCATTTCGATGGGCGAAGTCGCGGAGCGACTGAGGATTCCCCTTGCCGTAGGCGAACGGAACGCAACGATATGGGAGTTCCGTGAATACTCGATGCTCCCCGGCGTCCACTTCGTCCGGCCCGACGTCGGGCTCGCAGGCGGCATCACGCAGGTCAAGAAGATTGCGGCCATTGCCGAGTCGCTTCACCAACGCCTCATTCCCCACAATTTCCTGGGTCCGGTAACGACCATGGCGTGCGTGCAACTGGCCGCGTCGACGCCCAACTGGGACCTGCAGGAGTACTTCAGGGAAGAGGGCACCCCGCGGGCCGACGCAGCCACGAACACCGTCGAAATAGAAGACGGCTACATGAAGATCCCGGAGGAGCCCGGACTGGGCATCGACCTCGATATAGAGGGCATCAAACGACACCCCTACGATCCCGGTTCGGCCGGATCAGCCGGGGAAGGCAGGCGCCTCGACGGCTCGGTGACACTGCGCTAACGGCAAGCACATTCGAATCCCAAGTAATTCCAATGCCGCGACCGGCAGACGAGTCGCGGCTTGATCAAGCAGGAGACGACCAATGAGGTTGGAAAACAGATCGGCGATCATCACGGGAGGCGCAGGCACGATGGGCAGCGCGCAGGCGAGGCTGTTTTCTAGCGAAGGGGCCTCCGTTTGCGTTGCTGATTTCAACCTGAAGGGCGCGCAGGCAGTGGCCACCGAGATCGGAGAGGGCGGGGGAAACGCGATAGCGGTCGAGCTTGACGTGCGGGACTCCACGGCATGGGCCGACGCGGTTGCTGACGCCGAGCGGGAGTTTGGCAAGATGGACACGCTCTGCAACATCGCCGGCGCCAACTTCCGCGTCGGATTCGACGAGCAGACCGAGGAGATGTGGCGGACGATCATCGATACGAACCTCACCGCGTATTTCCTGGGCACGAAGGCCGTCGTGCCGGCCATGCGGCGGGCAGGCAAGGGGGTCATCCTCAACATCGGTTCCATCGGGTCGATAAGGCAGGGAGCAGGCAGCCCGGCCTATGGGGTGAGCAAGATTGGCCTCGTTGGCCTCACCCGCAGCACCGCCATGGCGTATGCGAAAGACAACATACGTTGCGTGCTGATCTCGCCCGGCCACGTGGACACCGATTTCCTGCGTGGTAACAGCGCGCACAGCCCGAACGATGCGACGACCGACATCGATATTCCCGAGAACTACCAGCGGAGACTGGACTCCACGCCCCTGGGACGGCTTTGCACGGCGGACGACATCGCCAGCGCATTCCTGTTCGCGGCTTCCGATGATGCGTCCATGATCACCGGCTCCATGATCACGGTGGACGGCGGCGCCGCCATCTAACCGGCAGGTCTGGTCGATGGCAGCCCGGGGCGGGTCACGAGTCCCGCTCGCCCTTAACTCAGGATGAATCGCCGGGCGGCTCGGACTCCAGCGCCGCCATTACGGTGCGCATCTGCCGAGGCATCCTGGCGTTGGACTCCCACGTCTGGTCCACGCCGTGGCTGGCGGGCTGCGGCGCGGTCTTCAGGTTGACCAGCACGGGCCCCGGTTCCGCCATGATGCGGGGCAGCTCGGTGGCCAGCGTTTCGACATCCTCGAATTCGTACGCGGCCTCATAACCAGACGCGATCGCCAGTCCTCGAAAGTCGGTCCGGTTCATGTTTGGGACCGGCTGGCCGCCCGTGACCGCGTACATGCCGTTATCGAACACGAAGTGGCGGAAATTCTTCGGCGCCATGCCGGCCACCGTCACGAGGCTGCCCAGGTTCATCAGCAGGCTCCCGTCGCCGTCCAGGATGATCACCTGCCGGTCCGGCCTCCCCAACGCAACGCCCAGTCCTAGCGACGATGCCTTGCTCATGCCGTTCGATATGCCCACGTCCAGGTCGGGCCGTTCGGAAATACGCGACCACACGCCGCCCTGCGTCATCGTGTAGACGACCACGGCGTCACCGCGAAGGTCGTTGATCAGTGGCAGTGATTCTTCGTACTTGATCATGTGCAATCTAGCCCGGTGAGTACTCCGTGCCGATCAGTATTCCGACCGGCTGGCTTTCCTCTTGCGCCCGTTCGAAGGCAAGGGGCACGCGGTCGAGGTCGTCCTCGCCTTCCACGACGTAATAGCCGACCCGCCACAGGTGCAAGTACGGCTCGAGAATCTGGGCGGCGGTATCCGGCGTGTCGCCGCGCCGTGTATAACCCCGGTAGCCGATGAACATCACCAACGGCTGGTTGACCCCGATGCCCATTCCCCTGAGAGCGTCACCCGACTCGAAGAGGCCCGCGTTCTGGACCATCACGATAGGCTTCTTGCCGGCGATCCACAGACCGGCCGCAATGCAGATCGCCTCACCTTCACGTGAAATGGGGATCATCTCGATTGAAGGTTCGCGCACCAGAGCGTCGTACATGTGGCGAGTCTCGGAGTCGGGCAGCGCGATAACGTGCGTCACGCCCTGCGACTTGAGCGCCTGTACGACCTTGCTGGCCCGCAGCCTTCCGATTTCCACGTTGTTGATCTCCAAAATTCCCGTGAGTGGTGAAAGCTTAACCGAAGGTAATTCAAACCACCAATGAGGCAATGGCTCGCGCCGGGAACGCCCGCCGTGTGACTGCTAAAGTTGAGATGACTTTCTTCGACCAAAAGCGCCGCGTACCCGGCGCAACCAACCCCAGTAGAAGCAAGGCAGCGTATTCACATGACAGGCAAGGATTCCTTCGGAGCATTCGCCACACTTGACACCTCGTCAGGACCGGTCGGCTACTACTCGCTACATGCGCTTCAGGAGGCGGGCCTCATCGATCTCGGACGGACACCGTTTTCGATACGCGTCCTCGTCGAGAACGCCCTGCGCCAGTCGGACGGCGGACCCGCAACACCGGAAGACGTGGTACGCGTTGCCGGGTGGCGGCCTGACGGCATGTCAGACCGGGAATTCCCGTACATGCCCGGCCGCGTCGCCCTCCAGGACTTCACCGGCGTGCCCTGCATAGTGGACCTTGCCGCCATGCGAGACGCAGTGTCCGAGTGGGGCGCCGACCCCTCGATCATCAACCCCGTCGTTCGTTCCGACCTGGTTATCGACCACTCGGTACAGGTCGACTACTTCAACTCGGCGGGTGCGCTGGCCGCCAACATCGAGCGGGAATTCGAACGAAACACCGAGCGATACCAGTTACTCAAGTGGTCTCAGACCGCATTCGACAACCTGAAGATCGTCCCGCCGGGGACGGGCATCGTGCACCAGGTGAACCTGGAGTTCCTGGCAGAGGGCGTGCTGACCGCCAAGACTAACGGCCAGACCGTTGCGTACCCCGACACCTGTATCGGGACCGATTCCCACACTACGATGATCAATGGCCTCGGAGTCCTTGGTTGGGGCGTTGGAGGAATCGAGGCGGAGGCGGTGATGTTGGGCCAGCCCTACTACATGGTCCTGCCGGAAGTGGTCGGCGTGAGGTTGATAGGCGACCTCCAGGAGGGAGCGACCGCCACCGACCTGGTGCTGTCAATCACCCAGGTGCTCAGGGCGCTGGGGGTAGTGGAGAAGTTCGTGGAGTTCTACGGACCGGGACTGCATTCCCTGCCCGTCGCAGACCGGGCGACCATCGGCAACATGTCTCCCGAGTACGGCGCGACCTGTGGGTTCTTCCCCATCGACGATCAGACGCTCAAGTACCTGGCCGACACCGGCAGGCCGCAGGCCACGGTCGACCTCGTAGAGCGCTACTCGAAAGCGCAGGGACTATTCCACGAGCCGGGCGCCGAGCCGGCATACACGACGAACGTCGAATTCGACCTTTCGTCCGTGATCCCGAGCATGGCCGGGCCGAAACGTCCGCAGGACAGGGTTGCGCTCGGCGAAGTCCGCTCCAATTTCAGGCAGTTCTTCCCCGGCGACGAATCGTCGGAGCCGGGCGTCGATACAGAGGTCGAAGGGGAGCGGGTGAGCCTCAGCGACGGCACGGTCGTTATTTCGGCGATCACCAGTTGCACCAACACCTCGAACCCATCCGTGATGGTCGGCGCCGGACTGCTGGCCCGCAACGCACGGCGGCGGGGTCTGCGACGGAAGCCGTGGGTGAAGACGAGCATGGCCCCCGGTTCCACGGTCGTCACCCGCTATCTAGAGGCGGCCGGTCTGAACGAAGACCTGGACGCCATGGGATTTCAGACGGTCGGGTACGGCTGTACGACGTGCATCGGGAATTCCGGGCCATTGCCGCAGCCTGTCGCAGAGGCGATCGAGGACCACGAATTGGTTGCTGCGGCCGTCCTGAGCGGGAACCGTAACTTCGAGGGCCGGGTGCACCCGCAGGTCAAGGCGAACTATCTCGCGTCCCCGGTTCTGGTGGTTGCCTACGCGCTGGCGGGCCACGTCGACATGAATCTCCAGGACGACCCCATAGGCACGGACCCGGAAGGCCGGGACGTGTACCTGCGCGATATCTGGCCGAGCCAGAGGGAGATTGCCGAGACGATAGCAGGGGCGCTCGATCCGGATATGTTCCGGGAGCAATACAGCGGAGCGTTCGACGGCCCCGAGGAGTGGCGCAGCCTGCCTGCCCCTTCGGGCGTCCAGTTCAATTGGGACCCCGGCTCGACCTACATCCAACGCCCGGCGTTCCTTGAGGACGTCCCGGCCAAACCGGCGTCGCGCGAGTCGGTATCTGAGGCACGTGTCCTCGTCATGCTCGGCGATTCGGTCACGACGGACCACATCTCGCCCGCAGGGAGCATCCCACCCAGCGCCCCTTCCGGCCAATTCCTTATCGGCGGCGACGTGCCGAGACGGGAGTTCAATTCGTACGGCTCCCGCCGCGGAAACCACAACGTGATGGTGCGGGGCACCTTTGGAAACATCCGGCTGCGCAACCTCCTCACGCCGGATGAGGAAGGGGACTGGACCATCCACCTGCCTGACGGCGAGTTGATGCGCGTGTTCAACGCATCGGAGCAGTACGCGGAAGAGGGGACGCCGCTAATAGTCCTGGCAGGCAAGGAGTACGGGACCGGCAGTTCACGGGACTGGGCGGCAAAAGGACCAATGCTGCTGGGCGTCCGCGCCGTTATCGCCGAGAGCTTCGAGCGGATTCACCGCGCTAACCTCGTCGGGATGGGCGTGGCGCCGATCCAGTACACCACGGGCCAGAATGCCGCTTCACTGGGGCTCACCGGCAGGGAGCAGTACACGATCGACGGGCTTGGCGATGACGTGGAGCCCGGCTCGACCCTTACGGTGACAGCCGTCTCGGATGACGGACGGCGCACGGAGTTTGCGGCCACTCTGCGGATAGACACCGCAATAGAAGCCGAGTACTACAGGCACGGTGGACTGCTTCCGTACGTGTTGCGCCAGATGATCGCCGACGCGACCTAGCCGGTCAGGCCCGGCGACGGGTCAGCTGCTTCAGCCCAGTTCCCGTTCCAGGCAGGACTCCAGGTCGGGGTACCTGAACTCGAAACCGGAGTCCAGGAGCCGTTCCGGCGTTGCCCGCGCGCTGGCAATTGCCAGCTCCTGGATGTATTCCCCGAACATCAGCCTGGCCGCGATGGCCGGCATCCACGCCAGCGATGGCCTGCCAAGCGCCTTGCCGATGGCCTTGCCGAGGTCCGAATTGCGAACGATGCCCGGCGCAGCAACTATGACCGGCCCAGACAGATCGCCCCTTTCCGCCATGAATATCAGCGCCCGAATCGCGTCGTCGACGTGAATCCAGGCCGTCCACTGGCGGCCGCTGCCAATACGGCCACCCACGCCCAGCCGGAACGGCCGAGCCAGCGTGGGCAATGCGCCGCCCGAACCGCTCATCACCATGCCGAAGCGGGCTGTGAGGGCGCGGCAGCCGGGGCCGGACGCCGCCGCGGTCGCCTCTTCCCACGGGATCGCGACCCTGGCGAGGAAACCCTCGCCGGGCGGGCTGTCTTCCGTGAGGCGCTCCTCTCCGCGGTCGCCGTAAATGGCCAGACCGGACGCTGTGATGACGGCCTTAGGGGGCACGCTAAGGCGGCCAAGAATCTCGACCAGCGTGCGGGTGGTGTCGATTCGACTGTCGGCGATGAGTTGCTTGTAGCTAGGCGTCCAGCGCTTCGCCACGGTTACGCCGGAGAAGTTGAATACGGCGTCAACCTGGCCGATGTCATCCATATCCACGGAACCGGCGTCAGCCGGGTCCCATTGGACCTCATGGACGGCAGCGCGGGAACTGGGGGTCCGGCGCACGAGTTGGACAACGCTGTCGCCGCGCTCGGTCAGATGGCGAATGAGTTCCTGGCCCAGGAACCCACTTCCGCCGGTGATTAACGCCCTCATAGTCCAATTTTAATCAGGCGATGGGTACGAGCGTTCTCACCCACCCGATAGTTTTGCGTTACAGCAGAGGTAATCGCGATACTCACGCGTACGACCCGCACCAGTTCAGAGGCGGCACGCGCAGCCACCCGGGGGACTGAGATGACAGAAGCAATCCAAGTTAACGTCGACGGCCCGGTGGCCACGATCACAATCAACCGCCCCGAACGGCTCAACGCCATCGACCTCCCCGCATGGAAAGCCCTCGCGGACGCCGCGACAAATCTTTCCGCCTATCCAACAGTCAGGTGCGTCGTATTGCGGGGCGCGGGCGACCGGGCGTTCTCGTCTGGCGCAGACATCAAGGACTTCGAGGCCCATCGCTTCGACTCGAAGAGCGCCGCCGAGTACGCGGAGGTGTTCGAAGGCGCGTTGTTCAAAATCGAGGATATGCCCCAGCCGACGATTTCGATGATCCAGGGGGTGTGTGTTGGAGGCGGCCTGGAACTCGCGGCGGCCACGGACATACGCATCGCCGCCAAGGGCTCGCGATTTGGCGTGCCGGTGGCGAAGATCGGAATCGTGGCCGGCTGGAACGAACTGCGCCGGATGATCGCCGTCGCAGGACAGGCAGCGGTCAGTTACCTGGTATTGAGCGGCCGCATCATCGGCCACAAGGAAGCACTCCGCATGGGCCTGGTCACAGCGGTTGTGCCGCCAGGTGACATCGAGTCGGAGGTCTACCGACTTGCGAAGGAAATCGCCACCGGCGCGCCGGTATCGCACGAAGACCATAAGACGATGATCCGCCGCATCGCGGCCGAGCCGGGAATCGAGACGCTCACGGACGATGAACGGGCGTTGCAGTTCCGGGTTTTCGACACGGAAGACTTCAACGAAGGCAGGCGCGCGTTCGTTGCCAAACGCGCGCCTGATTTCAAGGGCCGCTAGTTTCGCCCTGCCGCGATGGGTCACTGCCGGGGAGCGATGTCGGCGCTATCCGGACCGAGCCTGACTGACCTTGTCGAGCATCGCCGGCGGCAGCGGGAAGACCCAGCCGCGGTTGGCGATGATGTCTCGGGCCAGCGCTTCCGGTATTGCCACGATTATTTCCGGCTCGAGGGAAAAGCGCCCGGTAAAGCCGCCGATCGCGCTCCTGGTGTGCACACCCGCGTATCCGCCCGCGTCCAAACCGTCGCTGGCGAACTCGCCCAGCCCGCCGCCGAACACCGACTGCCAACGGAGCGAGAAGCCGTTGACCACGGCCGGACCGGAGTTGAACTCGACGTCGGTCGAGACAACCATTCCCAGCGCCTTGACGGTGTAGAGGATGTCGTTTAGGTCGCCGCCCTCGCCGCCGCAGGTGATAGCCCAGTGCAGTCGCTGGATCATACTGTCGGCGATGTCCTGCGCTGCCTGCTGGCCGTGCTTGACGCGCTCGGGGTCGTCATTCATCGGGCGTTCGCCGCCCCCCGCGCCGGACAGGTAGACGATACCGGTGCTGTGAAAGACGATGCCGGCGATGTTGGCGCCCTGCAGAGACGTTACGTTGTCCTCGAACGTCCCCAGGTCGATGCCCAGCTTCTCGATGCGGTCGTAGACGTCGTAGTTGCGTCTCAGCGAGTCCGGTATTGCAGCTTCGTTGTAGTACTTGCCCAATTGAGCCCTCCAGGGGGACAGGTTCATGCCCCTCACATTTGATGTCGTCTAAGCATATTCTCCAGGAACTCGGTTGCGAGTGGAATTGCCGTCTCTTCGTCCAGTTCCCCGGCCGAGCTTCACGTCTTACAAGCGCGCATGAGTTCCGTAGCAACGCGCGAAGAGAAACTGTTAAACGTGAATGAGAACCATACGTCGGTCCAACTGGATCGTGGCGCAACGTGTAGTGGCAATTCGCGAACCGCCGATGCCTCGGACGCGGTCCATTTCACGAAGTCTGAACCTTTACTGCGAATAAAATCCCTTGACAGTAGTACTACTTGTTGGTAATACTTGCCACTTGGAGTACTACTAATGGAGCAGGACGACACAATTCGTATTGTCTTGGTCCATCGGAACCCCACAATGGCCATGGCCCTTGCTCTTCTTTTGGGCGAGAGCGGCCAGTGTGAAGTGCTCGCTTCCGCATCTGACCCCCGGGATGCGGTGAAAGCTGCTCGACGCACCTCGCCGCAGGTCATACTCCTGGACCCGGAATTACCCGACGTAGACCTCAAGGACCTGGTCCATGAGTTGCATGAGGCCGTTCCGAACGTCCATGTCGTCGCCCTGGCAGGATCGAAAGATCCCGCGTATTTGAGGCAGGCGATAAACGCAGGTATGACTGCGTATCTCACCACCGCAGCTGAGCCCGGCGAACTGATCAGCAAGATCAGCCTGGCGGCCCAGGGTCATGTGTTGGTGTCCGGACGGATGGCCGCTGACCTTTCTGACTTGGCCCAGGCCACCGCCGTGACCACCTCTCACGGCGGATTGGCAGACCTCACCAGCCGGGAGCGGGAGGTGATCGAGCTTGCCTCCCAGGGCGCCACTAACAGGCAGATCGCAGAAGCGCTGGTGGTGACCGAGAACACCATCAAGGTGCACCTGCGAAATATCTACCGCAAACTCGACGTTCAGAACAGGCATCAACTGACCGCCCTGGCGCACCAATCTGGGATGAAGGGCGCGGAATAGTCCGCCCGGCCCGCGCCGGGCCTGATTACCCCCCTGGCGTACCACGCATACGCGTCCGGTTGTCCGGAAGACTATCCCGTCAGAACGCGTGAAATCACTCGTTTGTATGACGAAAATCGTCCCGTGAGCGCGTAGCTTTTGGAAGACGAAATTTCAGCCGAAGGAGAGCACGACATGGTCAGCCAGTTTGACAGGCCGGAAACAACCACCGCGTTTCCGTTCGAGACCGAGAATCCGAGCGGGGTACCGGGCGTAACCGAGATCGAGGGGCAGGTAATCGCCGCCATCGCAGGCCACGTGGCCGAGCGCATCGAAGGCGTGGCGAACATCGGCAGAAGCGGGCTCGTGAGGGCCGTGACGAACATCCTGACGTCGGAAGCATCAGGCAAGGCCTCGGGGGTCGACGTGGAGGCCGGCAGGCGGGAGGCGATTCTCGACATCGACCTTACCGTCACGTACGGACACAGCATCCCCGATATCGTCAAAGACGTCCGTGAGGTTATCGCCAAGGAGATCTTCGCGCAGGTCGGACTGGTGGCGAAGGAGATCAACGTGGTCGTTACGTCCATCGAATTCCCGGACCGGTCCGCCAGGGCGCGGGTTAACTGAGGTCCTGCTACCCAACGAGGGGTAGTACACCGGGTACGGCGCGAACGCCAATTCGCCCGTGGAGCATCGGTTGAAGGCGCGAAAAATCGTCGCCTGCCCACATCCTTTGACCGCCGTGGGCGCATGGCGGGCCGTACCTGCCTACACCGCTCTTGCAACCCTGGTTAATCCCAATGGTTAACTCAATCCGTACGATGAGGTTCTCCGCGAGATTATCCCGCGGAACGTGTGAAATTACCCATCTGAGTGACGAAATCCATTCCCCTGAACAAACATAATCATCCCCATACAACGTCAGACAGGCTTTCAGCGAAAGGGAGAGTTACGAAATGGTCAGCCAAATTAGCCATCTCAGCCATATCGACAAACCAGACAGGGAGGACGCGTTCCCGTTCGTGACCGAAAACCCGAGCGGTGTGCCCGGGGTGACCGAGATCGAAGGACAGGTGATCGCCGCCATCGCGGGCCACGTGGCAGAGCGCATCCAGGGCGTGGCGAACATCGGCAGGAGCGGGCTCGTCAGGGCCGTGACGAACATCCTGACGTCGGAAGCGTCGGGCAAGGCTTCGGGCGTCGGCGTGGAGGCCGGCAAGCGAGAGGCGATCCTTGATATCGACCTCACGGTGACTTACGGACACAGCATTCCGGACGTCGTCAAAGAGGTGCGCGAGGCCATCGCCAATGAGATCTTCGACCAGGTGGGACTGGTGGCGAAGGAGATCAACGTGGTCGTTACGTCCATCGAATTCCCGGACCGGACCGCCAGGGCGCGGCTGAACTGAAGTCAGCGGCCCGGACCCACAAGGACCCGGCAAGCTGGAAATGCGTCGTATAACGCACTGCTGTCGATTCGACCGGCGGAAGTTCCAGCGCCGGGTCTTTGCGGATTCCCCTCAGTTGCCGGGCGCCGCTAACGGCCGTATAACACGATGAATATAGTCAACCGTCTCGTTGTCTCACTCGGCGCGTTGGTGTTCGTCGCCGCAGGCGTATACATCCTGTTGTTGATCAGCGGCACGCTGCTTCCGGGAGATATCAACGGAGAATTCTTCGTCCCTCAGATCGAGCGAATTGCCGCGGACACCGGCGCCGATCTGTGGGCAGATGTGGGCATAGCGATCGGATTCATTGCGGTCGGTGCCGTCGTCCTCCTTATCCAACTGGCTACACTTGGGCGCCGCGGTCGCGAAGGCAGGACGGTCCTGCTCAGGGATGACGAGCAAGGCTACGTCAGGATATCCGTGGAGAGCATTCGAGAATTGGCAGAGCGCACCACGTACGGCGTGAGAAGCGTCCTGGACGCCCGGTGCTCCGTAAAAGTCACGCCCGGGGGGCTCAGGATGGGCTGCCATCTGACGCTTCGCATGGCGACAGACCTGCCCGACGCCACGGCAAATGTCCAGACTGCCGTTCGCGACGTGGTCGAACGGTTGACGGGGCTCAAGGTAATAGACGTGTCGGTCACGGCCCGGTACGGGCGGCACCGGGACGAGCCCGTGCTTGCCAGGTAGGGAAGCAGCAGCATGGTGAATTTGAGAGTTGTCTACAGCGTCGCGGCCGGCCTGGTATTCGGGTTGGTGTGGGTCTGGCAAGGGGTGGCCGCGGCGTTCGTAGTGCTGGCATTCGCCTTACTTGGCTTGCTCATCGGACTAGCTCTGTGGGTGGCCGGTCGCGTCGCATCTGGTGAAATCGACATGAATGTCATAAAGCAGTTAATCTCGCTGGTCTTTTCCGAAAACAGGCGGAGTCGGTAGCGACACTACGGGCAATTTCCCTGTTCCGGCAATAACGCAGGACTCGATCCCAGGCCGCGGCTGAGGTGGTGACGGGCGCAAGCCGGGTGCCGGCGCCAACCTCACACTTGATGCCGTTTAAGCATGTTCCTCAAGTACCCGGCTGCGAGCGGGACTGCCGTCTCCTCGTCCAGGTCGTCCTGGCCTTCGTAAACGACTGACATCCAACCGTTGAAGGCGTTTCGCTTCAGGATGCGCATGATCCGGTCGTAATCAAGCCATTCTTCCTCCCCGGACCGGACCCGGTAGATCTTCGCCCGGACGTGGACCGCCCTCGGAGCGGACGCTTCAATCGAGCCGTAGAAGTCCTCCGCCGGGTCGACTACACCCCGCTCGCCGAACGACGCGCCGGGCGAGCCGCGGTACTGCCCGGTGTCGAGGATGTGCGTGTAGTAGGGGTCGTCCATTTCGTCCAGCAGCCTGAGTACCTGCCGGCCGGTGGCGGGTATGCACCCGTGATTGTGGTTGTGCAGACCGAGTACGATCCCCCGTGAACTGGCATATTCGGTCACTTCCCGTGTGGCCGCGATCACCCGCGGCCAGACCGACTCCTCCTCCTCGCCGTCCGGCACCCAACCGCCGAACACGCGCACCATGGGCACGCCCATCGCCCGCGCAACATCCACCCAGGACTTCACCTTCTCGACCTGTTCCCGCAATTCGGCGCCCTGCATCCCGAAGTTGTTCGATGCCCCGATGTAGCACATGTGCAGGCCGCCGCGGAGGCAGGCGTGCTTGATTTCTTCTAGATAGGAGGGCTCTGTCGATTCGAACTGGCCGCCGTGCAGGTCGATCCCGTCCAGCCGCAGTTCAACGGCGCGGGTGATGATGCCCAGCAGGTCTAGCCTGCCCTCGAGGGCGGTGTCTCGATACGAGAGTGACTGGAGACTAAGTTTGATCAATTTGGGACCCGTATCTTGCGTGCGCCGCGTCGAATCGCGTAGTCGAAGGCGCGAACGGGAATGTAACACGGCGCGGAGTCGCGTTCGCCGCATCGGCATCGACGCGGTTCCCCAAGATCCTGATGTTCGAAGACTCGCCACGAACGGCGAATAGAGATAACCTCCCGATGCAATAGGCATTATCGCCGCCCGACGAGGCGGTCTCACAGGTGGAAGTCACCATGTCACAGTCAGCAGCCATAAAACGTATGACCGAAGCAAGCCGTGCTTTCCTGGAATCCCTTGAGCCGGGACAGGCTGCGAAAGCGACATTCCCGTTCGAGGGTGACGAACGGTACATCTGGAACTACACGCCGGTAGACCGCAACGGCCTGTTGTTGACCGAGATGAACGAGACCCAGCGCGGGCGAGCCCTGGCGATGATGGAGACTGCGCTCAGCGATCGCGGCGTGGTCCAGGCTAACGAGATCATCGAACTGGAGGTGTTGCTCGGTGAGTGGGAGGCGATCCAGGACGATGTGTCCACCTGGATGAGGGACCCGAGGCGCTACTGGTTCAGCGTGTTTGGCGAGCCGGGAAGTGACGAGCCGTGGGGCTGGCGGGCCGGCGGGCACCACATCGGCATCCATGCGACGGTGGTCAAAGGCGAACTCGTTTCGGCCCTTCCGTTCTTCTTCGGGGCCAACCCGGCCGAAGTCAAGCACGGCCCGGAAAAGGGCAAGCGCATACTGGAGATCGAAGAGGAACTCCCGCGCGAACTCGTTCGTTCGATGAACGCGGAGCAAACGAAGATCGCGGTGGTGGACGAAGTTGCGCCTGCGGACATACTCACGAAGACCTACCGGGCTGTCGAGCCCGGTACCGCGCCGGCCGGGCTTGCCTACATAGCGATGAACGGCGAACAGCGGGAGCAACTGGTCAAGTTGATTCGTCATTACGTCGACCGAATGGCCGACGACCTTTCTGCCGAGTACTGGAAGCGGGTCGAGTCGGCCGGGATGGACACGATCTCCTTCGCCTGGGCGGGCCCGCTGGAGCGGTGGCAAGGTCACTACTACTCGATATCGGCGCCCGAGTTCCTGATCGAGTACGACAACACGCAGAACGGCGCCAACCACATCCACTCGGTCCTGAGGGACTATCGGCACGACTGGGGAGAGGACCTGCTCGCTGCCCACTACGCCGCTGCGCACTCTTAAGGGCATTGGATTGACCCGTAGGAACCCTGCTTCTAGTATCTTTTCGACTTGGTCCAATCAGCCAGACCGCCGCGCCCAGAAAGAAAGGCCGTATAGATGACTCAAACTGCAGTCCTACCTCAGACCGGCAAGGAATTCAGGGAGGCTGTTCGCTCCCGCCGGTTCACCCATCAGACATCAGGTGTGGCGCCCGGCTTTGTGCAGACGAATGTGGCGATTCTGCCCAAGAAGGACGCATTCGATTTCCTGCTTTTCTGCCAGCGAAACCCCAAGCCATGCCCGCTGGTCGAAGTAATGGAGCCCGGCCAGACAGAGGCCGTAATCTCGGCCCCGGGTTCGGACATTCGTACCGACGTGCCTCTCTACCGCGTATACAGGAACGGGGAGATGGTCGACGAACCGTCTGACCTTCTCTCAATCTGGCGCGACGACCTCGTTACGTTCCTGCTCGGGTGCAGCTTTACTTTCGAGCACTCGCTATTGGCGAACGGCATACCCTTGCCCCACTTCGGTTCGGATAAGGGCGTGGCGATGTTCGTCACCAACATCGACACCAACCCGGCCGGGCCATTCCACGGCCCGATGGTCGTCTCCCAGCGATGGGTCCCCAGTGACAAGGTGGTCCGCGCCGTGCAGGCGACCTCCCGCTTCCCAGCGGTCCACGGCGCGCCGGTCCACGTGGGTGACCCTTCCACGATTGGGATCTCAGACGTTCACACGCCTGATTTTGGTGACGGATGGGAGCCCGCGTCGTCGGACGACGTACCGGTGTTCTGGGCTTGCGGCGTGACGCCCCAGGTGGTCGCTATGCAGTCCAAACCGGAGTTGATGATCACCCACTCACCGGGGCACATGTTCGTCACCGATTTGAGTGACGAAGACCTGGCGGTGATCTAGGACATAGTCGCTGGCGAAATGTCCGACCGCGTGTTGGGCTCCGGCCGACGATCGAAATTCTTGAGAGGTACTCCACCCTCCCAGCAAAAACGGAAATTTGAACATGACCAGTCGAACCATCGAAGACATCATCCTGCAGAACGACACGCGCAACATGACGTCGTTAAGGCCGCATTTGCCAGCCAATTTTGCGACTGAAGCGGCCGAGTTGATCCTCGAACACCCCAATAAGGTGCTCATCATCACGGGGTTTTACATCCTGGCTGCGGGCGCGCCTGAGACAGACGGCCCACCCGGCGCGGCCGGAATCGGCGAGGCGCTCTCTGAACTCGGATACGAAGTGGCCTACGTCACGGACAAGTATTCGAAGGAGGCCATGGAGTCGGTCGCCTGCGGCAAGGAAGTGATCGAATTTCCGCTGGGCACGCACAATGAATCGTCCCGCTTCGCCAATGAGTTGATCCAGAGTTGGGCGCCCACCTGCCTCGTGTCTATCGAACGGGCGAGCCTGGTCGGCGACGGGACCTACCGAAACTGGAAGGGAGTCGACTTTTCTCCCTTCAACGCAAAGATCGACCACCTGTTCGATCAACACCCGTATTCGGTCGGCATTGGCGACGGCGGCAACGAGATAGGCATGGGCAACCTACGACACATCATTCCCGACCAGGAAGGCCTGCCGGACGATCCTTCCGTCACGACGACGACCAAGCTCATGATCGCAAGCTGCTCCAACTGGGGCGGTTACGGTCTGGCTGCGGCTCTTTCATTGATCAAGGGCAAGAACCTGCTGCCGTCGGTCGAACTGGGCCACCAGTGGGTGAAGGACACAGTCGCCGCCGGCGCGGTCGAGGGCATGTCCGCCGAGCCGAGGGACTGGGTCGACGGCCGCTCACCGGAAGAAGACTCGGTGTGCCTGAAAGACCTGCACGAACTGCTTGCGGCCAACGGCCTTTAGGGGCTGAGGTTTCCGGTGCGGGTGGTGCAGAAGGGTTCGTGCTGAGCGTTCGCCGGCGAACGCCGTACGCTGACACACCGGTTGCAGGCGTTTTCGCCGCGAACCCGCGCGGCCATCGCGCTCGTATCAATAAGCATGAATGACCGGAAGGCAAAACTGAGTCGCGCGTCTGCAATTCTGGCGATGCTGTGCGCCGTGGCGATTCTCGCGGCGCTGGCCTGCAACCGGGGTTCTGACGAACAGGCCGCGCCGACGCAACGCTCCGGTCAACCGCTGCAGACCGCTACTCCCACCGCCCGGACAGTCCCTCCCACGGCTCCTCCCGCCGCGACGGCTGGCCTGTCCGCCACAGTCGCTCCCACCGCCACAACGCCCGCGGCGCCTGCGGATTCACCCACGCCGGCCCCAACCCCCACCCAGACCGAACAGGCCGAAAGCATCATGTGGTCGATGTTCGAGCAGAACGGTCGAGTTAATGAATCGGCGATAGTCGTTGCAGGGGTCAATGGTCACCCGGGGCTTGTTCCGGTCCTGCTGGAGGCCGCTTCAGTGACGTTCGATACCGAAGTTGCGCTGACGATAGCCGACGCTCTCGAGAAGATCACAGGCGAACGCATCGGCGGGGACTTTGTGCTTGTCGCACCGTGGTTCGAGTGGATGGGTCAGCAGGACGAATTTCCGGAACTCCCCGGATTCGGCGGCTGGAAGGGGGCGCTCTACAGCCGCATCGACCCTTCGTTCAGGGACTTCTTCTATTCGGGCGTTCCCCACACCATCCCCCTTTGGTCGCCGATGTGGGGCGGTGTCCGCAAGGACGGCATACCGCCGCTCGAAAACCCGAAGGTGATCCCTGCTTCCGAGGCCGCATACCTGGAGCCGGATGAGCCGGTATTCGGGGTCGTGGTCAATGGCGAGGCCCGGGCCTATCCGTGGAGGATCATGGCGTGGCACGAACTGTCGAACGACGTGGTGGGGGGCAAGCACATATCCGTTGTGTTCTGAACTCTCTGCGGTCTGGGCATCGTGTACGACGCCGAATTCGACAACAAGACCTGGGAGTTTGGTACATCCGGTTGGCTCTGGCAGAGCAACAAGCTGATGTACGACCGGTTCACGAACACCATGTGGCATTCGTTGACTGGCGAGCCGGTGATCGGCGAACTGGTGGGTTCCGGCCTGAAGGCGCCAACCCTGCCCGTGACGGTCCTGTCCTGGGAACAATGGCTCGAAGAGTACCCCGACTCGACGGTCCTTTCGCTGGACACGGGACACCGCCGCAACTACTTCAAGCCGGGAGTGCCGGGGTCCGCTTACTACGAGTACTTCCGGGACCCCGGCAAGATGTTCCCGACGTTCGAAGACGACGAGCGCATGGAGATCAAAGACAGGGTGTTGGGCCTGTCCTTCGACGGCCAGGAAAGGGCCTATCCCCTCGGACTGGTCACCGAACGCCGGGTCATAAACGACCAGGTGGGCAACCAGGCCGTTGTCATCGTCGGTATCCCCGAAGCCAGCGCCGTGCGGGCATACGACCCGCAGGGCAACGATTTCACTCCAGGCGACAATCTTGACGAGGTTGTCGACCAGGACGGCGGCGTCTGGCAGGTACGGGAAGACGGCCTGTTCAACGAGGCCACCGGAGAATCCCTGCCCCGGGTCCAAAGCCGCGAACTGTTCTGGTTCGCATGGACCGCGTTTTACCCCAACACCGAACTGTACGAGTGATCCTGGGGCGGCCCTTATGTCGTCCTTGCCCCCCTCTTCTGTCGTCCTTGAGCGGAGCGAAGGACCTCCCGGTGTGACGTGCGCCGCGCCCGTGCCCCTCTTACCCAGACCCTTCGCTTCGCTCAAGGGTGACGCGGGTGAGAACTCAAGGGTGACGCGGGTGAGAGCTCCAGGGTGAAGCGGGTAAACGAACTTCGCCGAAATTTGCTAATCGATGACCGGCAATACCAGGCTGGAAGGGTAGGTCGTGTTGTGTAAGACCGTCTGGTGAGCCACTTTCAACACCGACTCCCGCCAGTCTTCGCCGCCCGTGTTGTGGTTGCGGTCGAAGTTGGGGAAATCGCTGCTCGTCACGTCCAGCCGAATACGGTGCCCCGGCTTGAACAACACGCTGGTCGGCAGCATGTCGATCTCGAATTTTGTCGGAGTACCGGGCGATAGCAACTCGGGACTTTCGAAACCGTTTCGCCAACGCGCCCGGACTATCCCGTAGCACAGGTTCTGCGCGAACCCATCCGGGTGCACGTCTATCAGCCGGACGATGAAGTCGGTATCTACCGCCGACGAGGCGGCCCACAGCGTCACTCTCGGGTAGCCGCAAACCTCTATCTCGCGTTCCAGCGGGTCCGTCTGGTAAACGAGAATGTCCTGGCGACGTCTCATCATCCGGTGATCACGAGGCGCGTCGTGCCCGTTCGCGTCGTACAGCGTCATCACCGGGTCCCGCGGGTCGTAGGAGAAGCCGTCTGCCGGCTCATCCGACGGATGGTCAAGGTAGAGCGATCCGTCGCCGTCCGGGGTGTTTGCCGATCCGCCGCTGTGGAAGAAGAACTCCGTGTCGGATGCTTCGGCGGGCGGCCATTCGTCTGCGGACCGCCACCTGTCGGCGCCAATGACGTAGAGGCGGGCAGGGGGCCGGTCCATTGCGCTGTTCTTTTCGCCTTTCAACCAGTGATCGAACCACTCGATTACCAGGTCGATGTGGGGCACTTCGGCATTGGGGCCAAAGTCGACATCCCCCAGGGTCCGGGTGTTTTCCGTCGAGTGGCCCCACGGTCCCACGATCATCCGCTGCGCCGCGCGCGTGTCTTCAGTTCGGCCGGACGATCGCAGTCCGGCAAACATAGCGACCGTCCCAACCAGCCGGTCGTACCATCCCGTCCGGTGGAACACCGGCACGTCTATTTCGCTGAAATCGGGGCGAAAGTCGAAGATCAGCTTGTGATGGCTGGCCAGCCAGGCATTAAGTTGCGGCCCGAGATCGCCGACCGCCTCCTTCGGCAACTCCTCCCACGGCAGGAACCAGAGCCACTTGAACCGGTTTTCAACGTGGTGCCGTTCCCACTCTTCGACGGTCTCCGGCCCTGCGGGCGGGTCGAGGCGGCGTTGCGTGTCAGGTCCGATGGTGCCGGTCAGCCAGTGCAGGGCGCGTCCCGGCCGGAATACGCCGCCGACCTCCCAGTCGTGGTGGGTCGGACCCATCCCGGACGCCCACATCGCAACCAGGTGTGGCGGCCGGGTCGGCGCCAGTCTCCACTGCGTCCATGCGTTGTAGGAGTTGCCCAGCGTGCCCACTTTGCCGTTGGACCACGGCTGAGCCGCAGCCCATTCCACGCTGTCGTACCCGTCCTCCGCTTCAAAGGTGACCGGCATGAACTGCGGAATAAATTCGCCGTCCGACTCGAACCGTCCCCGGATGTCTTGCAGCACGACCGAATAGCCGTTGCGCGCCAGGATTTCGGCCTCTTCGATGAGGATGTCCCGGCTCTTGTTGTAGGGAGTCCTCACCAGGATCGTGGGATTGGGACCTGACCCGTCGGGCCTATACACGTCGGCGCGCAGCGTCGTTCCGTCCCTCATCGTTGCTTCCGCATTGCTTTCGATCTTTAGTCCCATCGCCATCGCGCAGACCCTCCAGCGTTGTGTATCTCCGGCAAGACGTGAATTGTAATGGCCGCGCCGAGAGTCCCCGGCCGTTTACCGTTTCTTTCTCTGTGGAGACCCCTGCAATTCCCCCTCTCCTGAGGGAGAGGGTTGGGGTGAGGGCGAAACGCAAGTCAAGAGCAGCCCATTGAAACCCTCTGTCGCCGGCGAATTGGAGGTTACGCAATGGTCTCCCTGCGGCTGAGTCCTGCGCGTTGCTGCGCGTTCGTCGCAAACACGCCTGGGCGAGAAACCGTAAATTCGCCGCCACCCTTCTAAAATGGGTGGTATGCACAAGTCCCTCATACGCAATTTCTGCATCATCGCCCATATCGACCACGGTAAATCGACCCTGGCCGACAGGCTGATGCAGGTGACCGGGGCGGTCGAGTCGCGCCAGTTGACGGAGCAGCATCTCGACACGATGGACCTCGAGCGCGAGCGCGGGATAACCATAAAGGCGCAGGCCGTCAGGCTTTCCTACGAAGCCAGGGACGGCAACGAGTACGAACTGAACCTCATCGACACCCCCGGGCACGTGGACTTCACCTACGAGGTATCGCGGTCACTCGCAGCTTGCGAAGGAGCGCTGTTGCTCGTCGATGCGGCGCAGGGTATCCAGGCCCAGACGATGGCCAACGTGTACCTGGCGATGGAACACGACCTGACCATCATCCCGGTCATAAACAAGTTAGACCTTCCTGCGGCCGAACCCGAACGTGTCTCCACCGAGATCGAGCAGTCGTTCGGATTCAAGGAGAGCGAAATCTACCGAATTTCGGCCAAGACCGGCGAAGGCGTGGAGGAACTCCTGGAGGCCATCGTCGACGAAGTCGGACCACCGCGAGGCGACCCCGAAGCCGCACTCCGCGCGCTGATCTTCGATTCCCGTTACGACCCCTACAAGGGCGTCGTGGCTTACGTGCGCGTGGTGGACGGACAACTGAAGGCAGACGAACCGGCGCAACTGATGGGCACGGGAGTGACGGCGGACATTCTTGAAACGGGTTACTTCGCTCCGGTTCCACAGAAGTCCATTGGACTGTCGACGGGACAGGTCGGATACACGGCCACAGGGCTCAAAAACGTGCGCGACTGCCGTGTCGGGGACACCCTGACTGCGCGACGCCGTCCCGCAATGGAGCCGCTCGGCGGATACCGGCCATTGAAGTCGATGGTCTTCTCCGGGATCTACCCATCCGACGGGGAGTCGTACCCAGAGTTGCGGGATGCGTTGGAGAAGTTGCAGATAAACGATCCCGCACTGGTCTTCGAACCCGAGTCGTCGGCAGCGCTTGGGTTCGGCTTCAGGTGCGGTTTCCTTGGCCTGTTGCACATGGACGTGATCCAGGAACGGCTAGAACGGGAGTACGGGCAGAACCTGATCGCAACGGCGCCCAGCGTGAATTACCAGGTGATCCTGACTGATGACACGGAACTGGAAGTGGACAACCCCTCCCGCATGCCGCCTGCGCAAAACATCTCCGAGGTGCGGGAGCCGTGGGTGG
Organism: Dehalococcoidia bacterium; assembly: GCA_034421215.1. GTDB lineage: Bacteria > Chloroflexota > Dehalococcoidia > Lucifugimonadales > Lucifugimonadaceae. The sequence continues at coordinate 43,872 of DAOUKO010000034.1, read as the reverse complement.
ACGTGTCGATAATCGCTCCTTCGCGGTACATCGGTCCGATCATGGAGTTGGTGACCGGCAGGCGCGGGGAATTCCGCAACATGGAGTACCTGCAGGCCGACACCTACGCCGGAGCCGAAGTAAGCGGCTCAAGCGATCAACAGGCGCGGGACGCACGGGTCCACCTGCAGTACGACGCGCCGCTTTCCGAGATTCTCGTCGACTTCCACGACCAGTTGAAGGCCCGCACCCAGGGATACGCGTCGATGGACTACTCGCTTATCGGCTATCGCTCAGCCGACCTGGTGAAGCTGGACGTATTGGTGAACCAGGCCCCGGTCGACGCGCTGTCGCTAATCACCCACAAAGGGGAAGCGTTGCCGCAGGGCCGCAAGCTGGCGCGCAAGCTGAAGGAACTGATCCCGCGACAGCTCTTCGAAGTCCCGATCCAGGCTGCAATCGGCAACAGGGTCATAGCGCGAGAGACCGTCAGGGCATTGCGCAAGAACGTCATCGCCAAGTGTTACGGCGGCGACGTGACCAGAAAACGGAAGTTGCTAGAGCAGCAGGCCGAAGGAAAAAAGCGCCTCAAAAAGATCGGCCGGGTTGAAGTGCCGCAAGAGGCGTTCATGGCCGTCCTCAGGCTCGACAGAGAATAGCTCGCCAGTGAGACGGCGGGTGGCCCTCATGTCATCCTTTACCCCCTCTTCTGTCGTCCTTGAGTGAAGGATTTCCCAGTGTGACGTGCGCCCCGCCCGTACCCCTCTTACCCAGACCCTTCGCTTCGCTCAAGGGTGACGCGGGTGAGAGCTCAAGGGTGACGTGGGTGAGCGCTCCATACCTCGTCGTACCAGCGAAAGAATAGCCTACCCCGTGCTTGAAACGGGGTCACCCCATACTTGATACGTGGCTGGTACCCACGGTGGGGTGCGGGGATGGATGTGAACCCGTAACCGACAGGCAACGCCCGTCTTTCATCAACTCGTGCAGCCATAACAACGCCATACTGATTCCGTACTAACTAGGGTGAACGTGCACGGGCGGGTTACTCTTGCGAAATGGATGAACCGACCCGTCTAAGGCCCTCCGGCATTCGCAGGGTCATGGCAAAGGCTTCGAACCCGTTCGGCCCCTTGTCGGATCCGGCGTTTCGCACGCTTTGGGTTGGCGCCAGTCTCATATCGTTCGGCACGTGGGCGGCGCGGATCGCCGTCGGTTGGCTGGTACTGGTCGAGACAGACTCGGTGCTGCTTTCGGCGGCGACTTTCGCCATCGGAAGCGCCCCCGGGATCATCGCCGCGCCCATAGGTGGGGCAGTGGCTGACAGGTACCCGCGGAACCGGGTCATACCGGCCGCGGCGTCGATAAAGGCGATGGCGTACCTCGCCATGGGCATCGTGGCGATCGACGGCTTCTCCAACCCGTGGCCCATCTTCTTGCTGGTGGCGATTGGCGGGATAGTCAACTCGTTCGAACTACCGGCGACCCAGGGCCTGATAACCGACATCGTGCCGCGCCAGTCGCGCATGAACGCCATATCGGTCCAGTCCTTCGGGACCAGGTCTCTGGGGGCGGTTGGTGCGCTCGCCGCCGGCGGGATTGCAGAGGTGTGGGGAATTCCCGCCGCACTGATCACGGCGGCGGCCGCAATCTTGCTAGGCGGGTCGGTGGTCGCTTTTGTGCCGTCGATGCGGACCGCCGTCGGGATGGCTCGCGGTCCGGTCACCAGGGTGTTCCGAGACGCCACGGAAGGCGTCCGGTCAATGATCTCAATGCCGGCCGTTTCAGTCCTGCTTGGGATGGCCGTGATCGTAGAGATCTTCGGGTTCGCTTACGAGGCTGTCATGCCTGCGATGGCGAGGAACGAACTGCGAGTCGCAGAGGTCGGACTTGGCGCGTTGAGATTCGCCACCGGCGCGGGCGCCGTCGCCGGCACCATTGTGCTCACGCTGCTTGGAGATTTCAGGCACAAGGGTCCGCTGCTGCTCGGAATCGCGTTGGGATATGGCCTGGGCCTGCTCGGTCTTTCGATTAGTCCGACGTTCGCCGTGGCCCTGGTCCTCGTGACGATGGTGGGCGCAATGGCGGCGATGTTCGACGCAATGGAGTGGACCCTGCTTCAGGCAAATGTGCCGGACAACATGCGGGGCAGGGTGATCGGAGGATGGGTGTTCGCCATCGGATTCGGCTGGCTCGGCCACATGGCGATGGGCGCCGTCGGGGAGGCTGTTGGCGTGAGGTGGGCGATCGGGGGCGCCGGAGTGGTGGTGATTACCGCCAGCATCGCGGCATTGGCATTCGCGCCGGTCCTTCGAAGAGCCTAGTCACACCCCTCGTGTTACCAGCCCGCGACGGCATCCAGGACCGCCGCTCTCAACTCCGGGTCTGATCGTGCGGCATTCAGCGCGGCCATCAACAGGCCCTTAGGCTCTCCCGCATCGCAATGGTCGCCCTCGAATTCACAGGCGAACACGTCTTCGTCGCCGACTGTCGCCTGGATGGCATCCGTCAACTGGATTTCACCGCCTGCCCCAGCCGAGCCGCGGGCAAGGTGGTCGAACACCAACGGGCTGAGCACGTACCTGCCGATGATCGACAGGTTCCCCGGCGCTTCCGCCAGCGGCGGCTTTTCCACGAGTCCCCGTACACGGTGAACGCGTTCCGCCAGGGGCTCGGCGTCGATGATGCCCTTCGTCGGCACCACCTCGTCCGGGACCGCCCGCGCCGCCAGTACGCTGCCGCCGTGCTCGTCGTGCACCGCCAGCAGTTGTGCGAGGGCCGACATGCGGCCGGTGATCACATCGTCCGGAAGAATGACGGCGAAGTACTCGGCGCCAATTGTCTTGCGCGCCAGGTTGACGGCGTGACCAAGGCCCAGGGGTTCGTGCTGGGTCACCATCACCACGTCGGCCATCTGGCTTATTTGCCGCTGCTGCTCGAGCAGTGCGCCGCGCCCACTGGCTTCCAGCGCAGCCTCAAGGTCCGGTCGCTCGTCGAAGTACCCACCCACGCTTTCCATGCCGGGCGAAATGACGAGCACGACCGTCTCGATGCCGCTTCCGGCCGCCTCTGCCACGGCGTGGTGGATGAGCGGCGTCCCCAGGACGGGCAGCAACGCCTTTGGAACGGACCGGGTCACAGGCAGGAACCGGGTCCCAAGCCCCGCAACCGGGATCACGGCTTTCCGGACATTTCCAGGGGCGACGGACATGCCCTTAGGTTACATAATCCGGTCAAAGACTAAAGCAACTGCTGGTTTGGCCGCGTAGGTTATTCCACCATGAGGACAACGCGGCCTGACACAACACCTCCGGCACCTCGTCTTCCCCGACTCGATCAGGGACCCATGGGAGGTGATGGCGAGGGTGATCGTGAGACGGGCGGTTCAGATTCCTCCGCTGCGGTCGGAAAGACATAAAAGGGGTCGGAATGACGCGTTGGTCGTGTCAAGGCCGCACGAGGTGATGGATTTGGGGCGATGTGGAGTGAGCGTGATCGGTGGTGGCCAAAGGTTCCGGGTGTAGCCGCGTCACCCGTCTACCCCGGCGGGCGGCCACAAGAGCCGCGCCCTACATTGGGTGTTTGGGTTGCGAGGGTGGTTTGTGGCGTCGTGGGTATGGGTGATAGCCACGCACCGAGCCCATGCTCCATGGGTACCGGATCGGAGTCCGGCAAGACGAAGGAGGGTGTGACCTCCTTGGCGGGTTGTATTTGTCGCAATGACAATATGCGCCGATGTCCATTTACTCGCCGTAGCTCGTCGTCGATACCGCCATGTCGCCGCGGCCAGGTCATGTTAAACCGCGCCCCGCGCCTCGTTACGTTGTAGGATTTAAGTGGTCGTGCTAGGCGGGGAGCTAGCGGTGCCCTATGCCCGCAATCCGCTTTAGCGGGGCTTAATTCCCCCCGGAGGAAATGTCACCAGGGTCACTGTAAGCCGTCGAGCGGCGTTGAGAATCTGGTCCCGCGCGGCGAGAACTCACGAACTCCGTCAGGTCCGGAAGGAAGCAGCGGTAAGGGAGCCACCTCGGGTGCCGCGGGTCAGCCTGGTTCGAGCTGATCCGGCCGTTCATATCCTGGTGCATAGCCGAAACGGGGGTGCACGGCCATTTCTAGTCAATCAACGCAGGGACCGAGGACGATGAAACGCCGGGGCCCGATGCCGCCATTAGCCCGGCGACTCAAACGCGGCGAATGGCGTTTGCTTGAGGGACCGACTGCAACGGTGAATACGTCTGTCGCAGCCACCCATTCGGCCACGGTGTGATGCCGCCCCGGCGACTCGGTCAGCATTTCCTGGTGGACGACGCAGTCGTCGACCGGATCGTCAACGCCGCCGGCATCAACTGCGGTGAGGTTGTCGTAGAGATCGGCCCGGGACGCGGCGCACTGACCGAGGGCCTTGTGGGACAGGCCGAGAGGCTGATTCTCATCGAGTTGGACCGGGACCTGGCGGCCGGTCTCGAACGTCGCTACGGCTCATTCGACGGCGTTTCCGTTCTAAATGGAGATGCCAGGCACATCCAAATAGCGGACATCCCCGGCATCTGCGGGATGCCATACGCGGTTGTCGGAAATCTCCCGTACTATGCCGCGTCGCCAATCATCCGCAACTTCATCGAAGCCGAGAGACCGCCCGACAGGATGGTGACGATGGTGCAGCGGGAGATAGCGCAAAAGATGTGCGCCCCGGCCGGTCGGAAGAGCCTCCTTTCGGTGGCGGTGCAACTGTACGCCGACGTCGACATGTTGTTCGACGTTGAGCCGGGTTCGTTTCGTCCGCCGCCCAAGGTCACTTCAACGGTGATCGAACTCCAACCGCTCGGCCGGACGCGCATGCCGCTTGAATCTGTCGATGGGTTCTTCGAAATCGTCAAAGGGGGATTCAGCCAGCCGCGAAAGCAGTTGCGCAACTCCCTGTCCAATGGACTGGGAGTAGCTGCCGCGTCGTTGGATGATTTGTGGGAACGGGCCGACATCGATCCCACCCGACGGCCGGCGACGTTGTCGCTGAATGAGTGGGCGAAGTTGTACCGGGCGGGACGTGGAGCGCCCATCGGCGAGACGGAAGTCACCTGATGGTCAGCTCAAACTCGGAAAGTTCGATACGGGAAGAGGCGCACGCCAAGATCAACCTGACCCTGGAGGTGATAGGCAAGCGCGGCGACGGGTACCACAACCTCGTCTCGATCATCCAGACGATAGACATGCACGACGTCGTGGCGGTCGAGGACGCTGCGGAACTGTCAGTTTCTTGCGACGAACCGTCAGTGCCTGATGAGGTGAATCTCGCCTTGTCCGCCGCAGAGGCGTTGTGCCGATACGTCGGTGAACGCCGCGGCGCGCACATCCACGTGTCGAAGAAAATCCCTGTAGCGGCCGGACTCGGCGGAGGATCGGCCGACGCGGCCGCGGCTCTGCGAGCCCTGGACCGGCTCTGGCAAACGGGGCTTACCGCCGCTCAGTTCGAGGAGGTCGCGGCCGAGGTCGGGTCGGACGTCCCGGTCCTGATCAACGGCGGTACGGCGCTCGTGCAGGGCAGGGGAGAGGATGTAAAGCCTCTGCCCAACGCCAACCTGGACTGGCTGCTACTGGCGTCGCCGGCCAGCACGATCGAAGGCAAGACGGCGTTGATGTTCTCCCGCATGGAACCGTCTATGTACACGCGGGGCGTCCTGTCCCACAAGCTCGCTGGTCGAATTATCGGCGGCAAGGACGTCCCTGAAGAATTCCTGTTCAACGTATTCCGGCCCATAGTCCGAGATGTGATCCCGGGTTGGTCTGATGCCCACGACCAACTCGCTTCACTGGGGGCCAGGGAGATATTCGTCAGCGGCGCCGGTCCCACTATGTTCGCCATCCCGCCCAGCAGGGAGATCGGCGTGGCTTGGCAGTTGCTACTCCAGCAGCGCGGGACCAGGGCATTTCTGGTCAGGCCCTGGTGGCCGGAGCCGACCTCTTCGCAGGGATCCGGTGCCTGAACCGCTCACCCTGGCGGCTGGCGCCATTGTCGGCGCAATCATGGGCCTCGTGTTCGTTACGCACGCCGCTTTGCTTCTCGTCTGGGACCCGCCACCCAGGCTCGCCCAGCGCGCCGCTACGTCAGGGGCTGGCGGCCTGCTAATGATGGCCAGTTTCGTCGCATTCGTCGCATGGCAAATCATCGGCATCGCCGCGGCCGTCCTCTTCGAGATTTTGTACGGGCAGAGTCCGAACTCGATATTGGCCGTTCCAAGCGTCGCTTACTTACTTGCCGTGCTGTTTATCTCGGCAGTGCTCGCGATACCGGCGATAGTCTGGCTGCAGGGCCGCGCGAAGCACGTCGCCTTCGAATACGTTATGTTTGTCGGCTTAATCGGATTCTTGATTCCCTTCCTGGTCAGGTCCTCTCAGTGAATGCGCGAGCAGGGACGGCAGGTCCGGAATCATGGAACAATGCGGCTGAAAATGACACGCATTAAAAGTGGTCAGGACTGAATATCGTCATGAGACTCGAAGGAAAAGTGGCAGTCATAACCGGCGCGGCCGTTGGCATCAAGGGCCAGTTGATGAACTTCGGCGGGCGCGCCGGGTGGCTCTTCACCGAAGAGGGCGCCCGCGTCGTGCTGACGGACGTCAACGATGAGCAGGGCGAGGCGACTGCCGCCGACATCCGCGAAGCCGGCGGTGACGCCATCTACGTGCACCACGACGTCTCCAGCGAGTCGGACTGGGACCGCGTCATCGAGGCAACGTTGGCCCGCCACGGCAAGCTGGACGTGCTGATAAACAACGCGGGCGGCGGCGGTGGTGGTCACGAGATCACCTCTGATTCGCCGGTCGACGTCTTCAGGCGGTGGATGGATGTCAACTCCACCGGGACTTTCCTGGGCATTCGGGCTGCGATCGACCCGATGAAGGCCGCAGGCGGCGGATCGATCATCAACATGTCGTCGATCTACGGCCTCATCGGCGGACCGTCGCCGCCTTCGTACCTGGCATCCAAGGGCGCGATACGCAACCTGACCAAGGGTACGGCTGTCCAACTGGCCCCGTACGGCATCCGCGTTAACTCGATACACCCGGGATTCGCGTTCACGGCGGGAACCGCCTCACGATTTTCGATTGAAGACGAGGCGGCAGTACGACTCGCCCGCGTACCGATGGGACGATTCGGCACGGTTGATGAGATCGTCTACGCCTTCGTATACCTCGCCTCAGACGAGTCGGTGTGGGTCACCGGCGCCGAGTTGGTCATCGACGGCGGGCTGACGGCCGCGTAACGTTCGAGTCACGATGGCGCATCGTGATTTCGGATTCCTGGTAAGTAGATTGGCTGGAGACCACGACATGGGAAGATTTGACGGAAAGGTCCTGCTGTTGACGGGTTCGGCAGCCTCCGTGAAGGGTGAGCAGTTGGGATTCGGCGGCGAGACGGCGTGGCGATTCCTGGAGGAGGGCGGGCACGGTGTAATGCTCACCGATGTCCAGGACGATAAGGGCGAGCGCGCCGCCGCCCAGATGCGAGATGAGGGGTACAACGCCGCCTACATGCACCTGGACGTCACGAGCGAGGAAGAATGGGCCTCAGTTGTCTCGGAGACCGTCACCCGGTTCGGCGGGCTGAACGGCCTCGTGAACATCGCCGGAACGATTGACCGCGGCACAATTGAAGAGACGTCGGCCGACCACTGGCAACGCGTCATTGACGTCTCCCTTCGCCAAGTGTTCCTTGGTACAAAGGCGTCGATCGAGCCGATGCGGCAGGCAGGCGGCGGGTCCATCGTCAACATCGCCTCCATGGTGGCACGGGCCTCATCGCTCTACGCAGCCGGTTACTCGACCTCCCGCGCCGGAATGATCCAGTTCGCAAAGGCGGCAGCGATCCAGTTGGGTAAGTACAACATCAGGGTAAACGCCATTCTCCCCGGCTGGACCAGGACGCCCTTCACCGAGTCGATCTTCCTGGACGACGCCCAGCGCCACATGCGAGACATACGCGTCCCGCTTGGACGCTGGGCCGAGCCGCGTGAAATCGCTGCGGCGATCCTGTTCCTGCTTTCGGACGACGCCAGCTACGTCTCCGGCGCCGACCTGCTGGTCGACGGCGGGACGACGTCCGGCATGGCGGACCTGGGCCTTACGGCGGACCACCTCAACGTCTGAAAACCTCTCAGTTACGATGATCTTGAATTCCGGGCCTGTGTGGTTACTGCGGCAATGTACTTCAAAAAGACTGTTTCGCAATTTGCGCGTAAGGCTGTATGGCTGACCTCATTCATCAACAAGGTAATGCGGGATGAAATATGGAGACACCGTGAATTTCAGGCGTTTCTAATATTTGTGATTCTCTTTTTGGTGGTGTTACTGAGTTTAATTGGAGGATGTTTCCCCTCCCCATTTCCGAGGGATCACGTCATCGTCGGATGACTACATTATCAACGGTGAGGGAATCGGAAGAGATGTTTGTGGCCGAGTTTGGCGGGCCGGGTGGCATGTTCCGCGCTTCGGGGCGTTGTCAACGGGAAGCCCTTTTGGCAGTGAAGTGATAGGGCGCGGCCTGAACCCGGGGATGGCTAGTAAATTGGCCCGTGTTATGCTGCGCGCCACTAGCTGGCCCAGCAGGGCAGGCGCGTGGCCTGGCCGCCTGCGCGGGCCAATCACAGGGAGGCGCACATGACAACTGGACAGATGGGGTATCCCCTTTCTTACAACGTGGACTATCCGGGCGACGGACTGAGCCGGCTCGGCGCGCTGTTTCGAATCATCCTGGTGATCCCGGCTCTCGTCATCTCCGTCTTGCTGTCGGGTGCGACAACCCTTCCCCTGGTGCTAATGATCCTCTTCCGGAGAAAGTACCCGCGCTGGTGGTTCGACTTTAATCTCGAACGTGCGCGCTTCGCGGCTCGGGTCAACGTGTACTTCCACCTGATGACCGACCTGTATCCGTCGACCGACGAGGCCCAGACCGTATCGCTCGATATGGAGTATCCGGATGCTGACGGACTCAACCGCTTCCTGCCATTGATCAAGTGGTTATTGGCCTTACCGCACTACGTGATCATCTACATACTCTCGTTCATCTCATGGCTTTTGCTGCTCATTGCCTGGATTGCGATCATCTTCACGGGGAGGTACCCGCGCGGCCTGTTCGATTTCCAGGTCGGCTATCAGCGGTGGGGCGCAAGAGTCAACGCGTACGCGTTTCTGCTCATAACGGACCGCTACCCGCCCTTCAGCATGTCCTGAATCGATACGTACCGGCAGCGCCTGACCTGAACGAGGGGAACCGGACACCCTCTCAGACGACCACTCGTAGGGGCGTCTCTTGTGGGCGCCCGAAGGGGTGGGGCGCGGCAACTAACGTGATACCACTTCGTGATCGGTTTGGGACTATTTAGACACCTTCCTACCACGCGGCAGAGCGCGTGGAGACGCCAATTGCCGGTCTACCGCCGAACGAAGCGCCGTCCTCTTGTGGGCGGCGCTGCCGGTTTTCTGGCGAAGACCATGAACGTCGCGCCCAGCACCAGCACCACCATGAACGTGTTGAATGCGAGTACGTAGCCTCCCGTGTTGTCGAACACCCACCCGGCGAATACGGGCCCGATGAACGTCACGGGCACCAGGCAGAACTGCACGAGGCCGTGAATGGTGGCGTAACGCCGCCTGCCGAAGTAGTCGCCGATTATCGCCATCGACACCGGTATCGTCGCCCCGTACCCGACGCCGTACACCACGGCGAACAGCCACACCTTGCCTGTCGTGTCGGCCATCGAGAGCAGCCAGACCCCGAGCGCCTGGACCAGGAACCCTGCCGCCAGGGCGTAATTCTTCGGCACGAAGTCGCCGGCGAGGCCGAATATCAGCCGCCCGGCCATGCTGATCGTTACCACCATGCCCAGGATGCCGCTCGCCACGATGAGGGAGAAATCGCGAACGTCCGTCAGGTACTTGACCTGGTGGATGATGATCGACGTCGACGCCACATTGCGCGCGGCAAAGCCCAGGATCAGTAGCCAGAATGACGCTGCGAGCATTACCTGGCGAATCGTCATGTCGGGTTCCCGCGGCGGCAAGGCCGCACGGGCCGGGCGCGCCGGTCGAGTTGGCTCCTCTTTTGCTGAGGGATCGACGCCGTCGGGCAGGTACCCGTAGTCTTCAGGCCGCCTCCGCAGGAACGCCGACAACGGCACCGACAGCACAAGCACGCCGACTCCTGCGGCAAAGGCGGCAGTCCGCCACCCGTAGTCGTCCGCCAGCCAGCCCAGCAACGCCACAGTCCCGCCCGATGCCCCTGCGCCGAGTGTGTACAGCGCAAACGCCCGCCCGCGCTTCGACACGAACCAGGCGTTGACCGCCGTGCTGCGGGAGGTTGAGCCGGAGCTGTAGCCGATTGACATCCAGCCGACGTAGAGGGCCAGGAACGCGGCGAACGCGGTTACGTGGATAGGGCCAAGGTCAAAGCTGCCAAGCTGGGTCATCGCAAGGAACCCAAGCCCGACCATGGCCGCGCCGGACATGCCCATGAGACGGGGTCCGAACCGGTCCACCATCGAGCCGATGACAGGCCCGAATATCCCGCCCTCAAGCCTCGACAGTGAGACCACGAGCGCCCCGCCTGCCGCCGTCCACCCGTACTCGTCGAGCAACGCGGCGTAGAAGATCGGGAAGCCGTAGAACCACACCCCCGATCCGTAGAAGTTCTGGGCGGCTGCGGCGGCAACAACCCACCAACCGAAGAATATCTTCGGCTTACGGATGGGGATGGCGGTTATGAAACTTATTGGTACTCGCGCGCCTTATCTCATGCATGGGACACGGGACCGCGCCCGCATACCCCAGCAATGCCGCAAGATGGTCACTATTGAAGTCGCCCGGTCTGCCAAGTTGCGGGCGACCATGTATTTGGCGGGCTAACCCAGCGCGGCTACCTGCGACTTGACCTCGTCGTACGGCGGCTCCACGGGCGGCGCCTCTGCGACCCAGTTCCAACGCACCGTGCCGCTCTTGTCGATCACGAACACGGACCGGACGGCCGCGTCGTATCCGTCCATGCCGGCGAAGTTCTCCATGACCACGTCATAGTCTCGTATCGCCTGGCGGCTGTAGTCGCTCAGGACCGGGAACGTCAGGCCGTACTTCGATACGAACTCGCCAACGGACCAGCGCGGGTCCACGGAAATGCCGATCACCTCGGCGTCAGCGTCGTTGAGTTCGGCCAACGAGTCTCGGAAAGTGCACATCTCGGTGTCGCAAACGCCCGAGAACACGGCGGGGAAGAAGGCGACGATGACGTTCTTGCCGGAAAAGTCGGAAAGGCTCACCTCGTCTCCCGCTCCGTTCAACAGCGTGAATCCTGGCGCTTGTTGGCCAACTGCTACAGCCATTTGGTACTCCTTGTTCGTTCCACTTGAACACTTGTATTCAGGGTTGCCCGCATTATGCCACCAGAAAAGGGGGAGCGGGTCAGACATCCGTTTGGGGCGCTGACTCAATCGGTAGTAGCATGCTCCAGTCACACGACTTTGGACTAACGGAGATGCATGCCGTGGCGACACCCCCCACACTTGGCAGAGTTGGCTTTGAGGTCATCCCAATGATCCTCGCAGGACTAAGTCAGGCCTCTTTCGTCGCGTGCGGAGCCGGTGCCCTAATTGATCCCCCTGCGCCCGAAATAGTGGGAGTCCGGGCAGACAACGGTCAGGTCAATCTTGATTACACCGTTTGGGTTTACTGCACCGTTTATAACGACGGTGGCGCTGGCCAAATTGAGGTGTCCGCGACCCTAGAAGATGGTACCGGGTTCTGGAAGAAGCGTTCGACCATGGAGTTAGGATCTGAAGAAGAGCGGGAGCATACGTTTACGTTCCGTGAGATCGAATTTTCATTAGCCGGTACTTACGAATACACCTGTCAGGCAATCCCCAGGTAAAAGACAACATCGAGGCACAACGTAGTCTCAGAGTAGGAATGCGCGTCATGACAACAGGAACGGTGGTCGCCTGCTGCGCCAGGCAGGAGCGGGGAATGCCCAAGTACCCGCGGGAAGAAATCGAGGTCGGCGCTTACGGCGTTGACGGTGATTACCATGCCGGCCCGATTTCCTCGCACGGCTCCAGCGCGGGCAAGCCAAACGACAGGCAGGTGAGCATCGTGTCACGAGAGGTCTACGATCTGCTGACGGACTCCATCGACGTGAAGATCGAACCAGGCGCGTTTGGCGAAAACGTGCTCGTCGAGGGTCTCGGCGACCTCTCCGAACTGGCGACCGGTGACGTTCTCAGGATCGGCGACCGCGTGGCCATCCGCGTTACGGAACAGAACAAGCCGTGCTCCAACCTCGATTACATCGACAAGAGTGTGTTGAAGGCGTGCGTGGGCAAGCGCGGTGTGGTGGGAACGGTGATATCCACCGGCAAGGTGAGGCCGGGCGATGAGGTGTCGATAGAGCCCGGGGCGATGAGCGAAGTATGACCAGGCGAATTTTGGTGGTCGGCGCTGGGGCCGTCGGCAGTTACATATCCGGTTGGTTGTCCCATGAGGGCCACGAAGTAACCGCCCTGGACCCGTGGGCCGAACACGTGGCGGCTGTAAACGAACGCGGTCTGAGCATTTCCGGGCCGCATGAGCCCTTCATCGCCGCGCCGGAGATGCTCAATCTCCACGAGGCCCAGCGGTTGACGCGCAGCCCCGCGTTCGACATCGGCCTCATATGCGTCAAGTCATTCGATACGTCGTGGGCAGCCACGCTTGCGGCACGGTTCATCGGGAGCGACGGGTACCTCGTCTCCGCCCAGAATTGCTGGAATGATCCCGCCATTGCTGAAGTCGTCGGCCCGGAACGGGCGGTCGGGCTGGTGATGTCGTCGATACAGGTGGCCCTGTACGAACCCGGCATCGTTGCCCGGGGCGGCAGGGAACGTCGCCGCGACTCCGGTTACGACGTGTTTCGCGCCGGGGAGCACGACGGCCGCATCTCGAAGCGGCTGCGAGAACTGGTCGACATGCTCGAGGTCATCGACGGCGCACGGGTCACAGACAACCTGTGGGGAGAGCGATGGGCCAAGCTGTGCCAGAACTGCATGGGCAACCCTGTCACAGCGATTTCCGGCATGGGTACGTCAGAACTCGCCGGTGCCCCTCGCGGGCGGGAATTGCAAATCAGGCTGGCGTCAGAGTCCGCTCGAGTCGGCCTATCACTGGGATATCGCGTACCGCCGTTCGGCGGATTCGACGCCGAGACCTGGGCGAACGCTGCGGACGGACAGGTATACGAAGAGATCGACAACTCCATGACCGGCAGGTCCGGCGGGGACAACTGGCGGCCCTCCATGGCGCAGGACGCGCACAAGGGCCGTCCGACCGAAATCGACGAAATGAACGGATACGTGCTAGCGAGGGCAGGGGAAGCTGGGGAACGCGTCCCTGTGACGGCCGCGATCATTGAAGCCGTCCACCGCTTCGAGCGCGGTGAAATCGACCAAAACCCGGCTAACCTGGACCGCATTCTCGGCGCGGCAGGTTACTGAAAACAGGTTGGCCGCAGTTCTCCCCGCGTCGATCCCAGGCATTGCCACTTAAAGTGACGGCTATCCGTGACTTTAAGGCGTGAAGTTTGCCGCAACTCCGATACAGTTTCTGGCATGGTCCCAAACAGCCAGACGCAACCACCGCCGGACTCGCAAACATTCGTTTCCATTGACTTGGAGACCACCGGCCTCGATCCGCAAAAAGACAAGATCATCGAGGTCGGGGCCGTAAAGTTCAGGGGCGACCTGGAACTCGACCGCTTCTCCAGCCTCGTTAACCCCGGGAGACGGCTGTCCGAGTTCATCACGTCCCTCACCGGCATTAGCCAGCGCGACGTCGACTCTGCGCCCAGGTGGAACAAGGTGTCCCCGGACCTGGCGCGGTTCCTTGGCGACTCTGCCGTCGTAGCCCACAACGCAGCATTCGACACCGGCTTCCTGCGCGCCAACGGCGTATACCCCAGGGGCCTGGTGGTCGACACGCTCGACCTCGCATGGGTGGTCCTGCCTTCCGAGCCCTCCTACGGCCTGGGCCGGCTGGCGCAGAAGATCTCCGCGTCACACGACACGCCGCACCGCGCCCTTTCCGACGCGCTGGTGACCCGCGATTTGTTCCTGTATCTCAACCGTCGCCTGGGCGAAATGGCTTTGCCCGTGCTGGCGCAGTTGCAGCGGATGAGCGAACAAAGCGGCTGGCCGGTGGGCGTCCTCGCGAGCATGGCCATCGCCGGGAGACCGAGCAGGCCGGGCGACGAAGCGATTGTTCCGACCGGTCTGGACCCCCGCGAACTGGCGCAAAGGCTCCAGGTCTCCAGGAGGCAACGCACCAGCGAATTGCAGATTTGTCGCAGCGATTTCCTGGAAGCAGTAGAAGAATTTTTCGCGCCGGACGGTCCTTTGAAAACGGCTCTGCCTGCGTTCGAGGAGCGCAGCGAACAGCTGACTATGGCCACGTCGGTGGCGGAGGCGATTGCTGACGGCGAAAACCTCGTCGTTGAGGCGGGTACGGGCGTAGGCAAGTCCATCGCCTATCTGGCTGGTGCGGCCCTCCACGCGTCGCAAGGCGGTCGTCCGGTCATCGTTTCCACCAACACCATCAACCTCCAGGCCCAACTCCTCCAGAAAGACGCGCCGGTCGTCGAGCAGACCCTGGCAACTGCCGGCCACGTTGATGAATCGGGGCTTGAGATCAGTGAACTGAAGGGGCGGGCCAACTATCTGTGCTACAGACGGTGGGCCCACAACATCCAGTCCGGCAGGCTGTCCGAACCGGAGACGAGCCTGCTTGGCAAGTGCCTCGTGTGGCTCCAGGGGACCGAGACAGGCGATCGCTCTGAACTGGGCCTGGGTAGGCAAACTCCGGCGTTCTGGCGGATATCTGCGCAGGCGGATTGTCCACCTGGTACGAGCCCGTGTTTTCTGAGGAAAGCGCGGAATCAGGCCTTCAGCGCTGATATCCTCATCATCAACCATGCGCTCCTCATGTCGAACGCTGCAAGGGGTGGTGGGCTGCTTCCGGCTCACGATGCCCTTATCGTCGATGAGGCCCAGCACCTTGTGAGCGCCGCCACGAATCACCTCGGCTTTGGACTCTCACAGCGGGACTTCCAGGCCGACCTGGGAAGATTGACCGGCGAACGAGGCCTTATTGCGGAGTTGTCCGGCGCACTGCAGGCGCTGGGCGCAAACGTCGAGGCGTTGAACCCCGTGCCGGTGGAGGCGGGGAACGCCGGGGAAGCTGCCGTCCGCGTTGCCACGCAAGCGGCATCGTTCTTCGATGTCCTCCAGTCCGCCTACAAGGCATTCACTGGAGACGAACAGGGCCAACGCCTCCGGATCACCCCTGGCCTGCGGTCCCAGCCGGTCTGGGCAGGGCTGGAAGTCGCCTGGGAAAACTTCGACGTGACGCTTTCGGTGTTGATCGATCGGTTTTCCGGAATTGCGCGGCGGGGCAACGATGCCGCGGCTGAAAACGAAGAGCTTTCCGACATCATGCTGGACGTCAACGCAGCGTTGGACACGCTGGTCTCAGCGCGCGACCAGTTGAGGCAGTCCATACCTCACCCCGACGACGGCATGGTCTACTGGATATCCTTCAACCGGCGAGATGAATCACTGTTTCTCAACGGCGCCCCCCTGGACGTCGGGCCGATACTGCGGGAGAAACTGTTCAGCCAAGAACGGTCGGTCGTCCTGACGGGCGCAACCCTGGGATATGAGGGAAACGCCGACCGCTTCCGGCAGATGGTGGGAATCGACGGCGGCAAGGACCTCTTCATGGGATCGCCGTTCGACTACAAACGCGCGGCGCTCGTGGCCGTACCTGAGGACATGCCGGAGCCCGGCAGGCAGGGCTATGCGACCACGGTCGCGGACGCCATAGAAGACATAGCGATGAAGTTACGGGACCGCGTCCTCGTCCTTTTCACGTCGAATTCTGCCCTCGAGTCGGCGCGACGGCTGCTCGACAAGCGCCTCGAGGCTGCCGGCATCAGACTGATTGCGCAGGGCGCAGACGGGCCGCCCCACCGCGTTATGAGTGAACTCGCCGCCGACAAGGAGGCTGTGGCCCTGGGGACGAGCAGTCTTTGGGAGGGAGTCGATCTCGAAGGGGCGTCGATTAAGGCGCTCGTGATGACACGATTGCCGTTTCCGGTCCCTACGGACCCCGTGGTAGAAGCGCGGTCCGAACTGTACGAGGACGGTTTCGGCGAATACATGGTGCCCGAGGCCGTAATGCGTTTCCGTCAAGGTTTCGGGAGGCTGATTCGCTCTGGGACCGACAAGGGGGCGTTTGTCATCCTGGACCGCCGCATCATTGCCCGCGGCTACGGCAGGAAGTTCCAGCGAGCGTTGCCGCAATGCACGGTTAGGAGAACGTCCATCTCACGGGTTGGAGACATCGTTACCGATTGGAACATGGGCAGGCCCGTATGACCCAGGCTGCGGCGAAACCCGTATACACGTTTGAGCCGCCTGGCGCCGCCGTGGTAGCGACCGCGGGCGCCCCGATCGCCCTCGCCGCGACACTCGACGGCGGGCAGGCCTTCCGCTGGTGGCAGGAGGACCCCGATGACGAGTCCGTGTTCCGGGGTGTGATCGGAGATAGGCTGCTGCTGCTTTCGGAATGCAATCGGGGTGTCGAAGTCATGGCGCTCGATGGCGGTCCGATAACGGGCGCGTTGATGAAGACGGCCGACTATCTCAACGCAGGAACCGACCTGTCGGAATTCAGACAGGCGTTTGCAGACGATCCTTGCATCGGACCCGCAGTGCGCGGTTACGCCGGTCTGCGACTGCTGCGCCAGGACCCGTGGGAGTGCCTCGTGTCATTCATCTGCTCGGCGACATCCAATGTGCCTCGCATCAAGCTGAACGTGGGCGCCGTGGCGGCAGACATCGGTCGAAGACTTGGCCCATCGGCTGGCGACTTCGAATTCCCGGCCGCCCCGGCCGTAGCGGTACTGGGAGAACGGAGACTCCGCGAACTCGGCCTCGGCTTCAGAGCAAAGTACGTCGTGGTAGCCGCTGAAATGGTGGCCCGCGGGGACCTCGACCTTATGGCGCTCAGGAGGCAGTCGTACGACGACGCGAAGGAGCGCCTGATGGGCATTCACGGGGTGGGGGAGAAGATCGCCGACTGCGTGCAGGCGTTTTCATTGGACAAGCCGGAGGCATTTCCCATCGACCGCTGGACGCGAAGGGCGCTGGAAAAGTGGTACGGACTATCACCCCGGCTGAACAACTCAGCGGCGGGAGAATGGGCGAGGAATCACTTCGGGCGGTACGGCGCGATAGCGCAGCAGTACATGTTCCACCGTGTACGCTTGGCGGGCCGGGCGGCGTCATGGGGAGGCCCACACAACTCACGCGCCCTGCCTGAAGACGTCAGCGGTTGAGCAGGTGACGGGACGGCGACATCATCCGCCGTCCGACCAACTCCAGTTCTTCCTCTTTGGTGGTGACCAGGCCGTCCATGCGCGCCCGGAGCACCTCGCTCAGCATGAATCCAATTTCCGGGCCCTCCGGCACTCCGGCTGCCAGCAGGTCGTCACCGGTTACCTCAGGCCGGATGTGGCGAAGGGTCTTGAGGTATTGGTCAAGCCGCGCCTTTTGGTAACGGGAACCCGTGAGCGCTCGTTGGGCCTCCAGCAGCGGTAATGGGAATTCACCAAGCACTGATACCACTTCGCTGGGCGTCAGACCTTCATTGCCCAGAATGCTGGACATGCCGCGGTACCGCGGTGACGAAAAAATGATCTCCCGCCACTCCACGGACGGCTGCAGCCGGTCTACCAGCGAACGAGCTTCGTTTTCGGTCAGGGAAGCGGTCGCCAGCGCCAGGTAGAACAGAACGTCCCGGTCCGGGTTCTCGCGCATGGTCCGCAGCGCGGCGCGACTCACCCTGAACGAAACGTCTATGCCGACCAGTACGTCGTAATCTTCGGCCGTGGCCAGTATGTCCGCCCGGTGGGGGTCTTCAAGGATTAATTCCAGTTCCTTCCTCACCCTGGCGGCGCTGATCCGGTCCACGTAGGTCCAGTCGCGCTTCATTAGAGCCAGCGTGCCGGGATCCGGAAGGAAGTCGAGGCGCTCCTGGTAACGCACGGCGCGGAAGATACGCGTCGGGTCGTCCCTGAAGCTCTCCGAGTGGAGTACCTGGATCCGGCGTCTCGCCGTGTCCGAGAATCCTCCATGCGGGTCGAACAACTCACCCCAGTTCGTTGGCGAAAGGTCGATCGCCATGGCGTTGATGGTGAAATCCCGCCGCGCCAGGTCGTCATGAATCCCTGAGGCCTCGACGTTCGGCAAGGCCCCCGGCTCGTCATATGTTTCGGTCCGGGCGGTAGTCAGGTCAAAAGTCCCTGCCTTCAGCACGACCCTGGCCGTTCCGAACTGCGAAACGGACTTCACCAGACCTCCGCCGTGGTGGGCCAGGGCTACCGCCAACCGCGGCGCGTCCCCCACGACGGAAAGGTCCAGATCGCCGGGCGTGAAGTCGAGGAGTATGTCGCGTACCGTTCCCCCGACCAGGTAGACCGCGTCCGCGTCGCATTCCCCGTCGGTCGCCAGTTTTCCGGCCAGTCGAAGCCATTCCAGCGCGTCGCTGGGCAGGCTTCGTTCCATGAGTGTTGCAAGGTTTGGCAAAAGGGGAAATCGCGATCAAAGTGCTCACCTTCGATTCTACGTGTGGCGGGTCCGGGATTACCGCCATACCTGGCGCGGTGTGAGAGATTTCTCAACCGCATGCAGAATGTGTCAGTAAGTCATAGACTTATCGAAAGTCCAACCAGCTTTGTTTGAGAGGGGTCCCATGGCTACCACTAAACCTCTGAGCTTCGATGTGTTCATCGATTACACCTGACCGTGGGTCCGCCAGGCAGCCGTTTGGCTGTCCAGAGTCAAGTCGGAACTTGGAAACGACCTCACGATCAAATACCGCAGTTTTGCCCTGGAGCAGGCCAACTCGAAGAACGGCCCCGAGTGGAAGGCCTGGGAACAGGGTGAAGACTATGTCAGTCGAGGCCTGAACGCTTTGAGAGGTGGGGTGGCGGCAGCGCGGCAGGGCAGCGATGCCCACCATGACTATGTGATGGAGATGCTCGACGCAAAGCACCTTCGCCGTGAAGACATCCGCAGCGTGGAAGCCGCAACGCAATGCGCTCGGAAAATCGGGCTGGACATCACCACCTTCAAGACAGACATGGAGGACCCGTCAACCCTCGCAGAAATCGGACGGGACCATGAATTCGCTGTCGAGCACGGCGTGTTCGGTACGCCCACCTTCCTCTTCCAGGACGGTTCCTGGGCTTTCCTGAAGACGTTCACCCCACCCGAATCGGAGACCATGAGCGCTTTCGATAACTTCATGGGGATGGCCAGCGGCGCAAGGTATTTTGGGGAGTTGAAGCGTCCGCAGCCGCCGTGGCCGCGCGGCGCAACCGATTGAATTTGCCTGTCGAACCACACGATGAACGGGATCTGGAGTTGGTCCAACGACAGTTGGGTATCGAATTTCGAGACCCGCAACTGTTGGCGGCCGCACTGACGCACAAGTCCTTCCTCAACGAACACCCCGAGGCCACTGCCGAATCCAACGAAAGACTGGAGTTCCTGGGCGACGGCGTCGTCAACTTCGTTGTCGCCAGATCCATGTACGAACGAGCGACAGACGCGCCGGAGGGGGAACTGACGACAAGACGTTCACACGCCGTCAGGCGGGAGGCCTTGGCGAGCGCTGCGGTGCGTATGGGTCTGGGAGATTACCTCGTCATGGGACGGGGAGAGTTCGAGTCCGGCGGCCCGGACCGGCTGACCAACCTGGCCAACGCCTTCGAGGCGCTGGCAGGCGCGGTGTTTCTTGATCGCGGATATGACGGGTGCGAGCGCATGCTGCTCGATCGGCTCGGTCCTGAGATCGACCTGGCCCTCAACGAAGAAAACCCCAAGGACCCGAAGTCAGTGCTCCAGGAGATCATGCAACGACAGGGAGCGCCCTCGCCTGTCTACAGGATTGCGCCTAACGACACCGCCTCTCACGAATCGCGTTTCAACGTAGAGGTGTTGCTGGACGGCGAAGTAGCGGGGTCGGGAAGCGGCGAACGCAAGGTGGACGCGGAGCGTGCCGCAGCGGTTGAGGCCATGGACCGGATGTCCAGGACCACTATCGAGGGTTGCAGCGCCTGACTACACAGTCGCGGCGGATTGATTAGTTCTTTGTTCGGGCTCGGCAAAAAACGGGAAAAGACCCTGAACACGACGGCGAAGACAGGCGCCGCATGGCGACGTGTCCTCGGCCAGGTGCTGGGCCGAAGTTCCGTCGGACCTGAGGTGTGGGAAGAACTAGAGGAGGTCCTGATCACCTCGGACGTCGGGGTCAATACCTCCATCGAACTGATCGAACGCGTCAGGTCGCGCGCATCGACCGGTGAAGCCGGGTCTTCCCGCGCTATCGCGGAACAACTCAGGGCCGCCATGGTAGAGACGCTGTCACTAACGCCTTCCGATGATCCGATACCGGCAGGCGAGCCGGTTGTAGTGCTCGTGGTCGGCGTAAACGGCTCGGGAAAGACAACCAGCATCGCCAAGTTGGCCCAGGCCGCCGTCCGCGACGGGCGGAATGTGATGTTGGGCGCAGGTGACACTTTCCGCGCCGGGGCCATCGAGCAGTTGAGGGTGTGGGGCGACCGACTCGATTTGCCGGTCGTATATCAACAGGCGGGCAGCGACCCTGGCGCCGTGGCATTCGACACGCTCAGTTCAGCGCGCGCGCGCGGCGCAGACTTCGTGCTCATCGATACGGCAGGACGCCTCCATACCCGCCATAACCTCATGGAAGAGTTGAAAAAGGTGAGGTCGATCGTCGACAGGCAGGCCGACGGCTACGCTCAGCGCGTGCTGTTGGTGATTGACGGCACATCAGGTCAAAACGCCGTAGTGCAGGCACGGTCGTTCACCGAAGCCGTCCGTTGCGACGGCGTAATGATTACCAAACTCGACGGTTCGGCCAAGGGAGGGATGGCGCTGGCCATAGCCGGTGACCTGGGACTGCCCATTTGGTTTATCGGCACGGGAGAAACCCTGGACGATCTCTCCGAATTCGACCCCGAGGGATTCGCCGAAGCCCTGGTACCCGAACCCAACGCCGCCTGACCGTAATTGGTACGAAAATAAGCCGGTCATCTTCCATATCGTCGTGCTGGCCCACATCGTCGTGCCGGGGTAACCCGGTACCCACGGTGGGGCGCGGAGGTGGGTACGCCCGACATGTATAACCCCCACACGAATGGCAACGACTCATATCCATCACCTCGTGCGGCCTTAAAAAGGCCATAGTGATTTCGTATTTTTGCGCCAAGAGACTGAGCCATGCTTGATGTAATCAGCTGGCTGATTGTGGCAGAGGCCGTCGGCCTCGCCGCTTTCCCGTTTGCCTATGCGGCATTTCCCAATCTGTCAGACCGCGCCTGGGGATTCGCCAAGCCGCTCGGCCTGATCGTCATCGGCACTGCGGTCTGGGGACTGAGTCAACTCGGGGTCCTGTCCAACGCCCCATGGGCCTGGTGGCTAGCGATTGCGGTGTTGGCCCTCGCCGGCGCGATTTTCGCTTACCGCCGGCGCACCGAAATGCTTGCCTTCTTCCGTCGAAACTGGACGCTGATCGCAATCGGCGAAATTATCTTCATCGCGTTCTTCGTTGCATGGACGTTGTTCCGGTTCTTCGACCCCCACATCTCGGGTACCGAAAAGCCGATGGACTTCATGTTCCTGAACGCGTCCGTCATGACTCAGGCCGCCCCACCGGAAGACCCGTGGCTGAGCGGCGAACCGGTCGCCTACTACTACTTCGGGTACTGGATGTTCGGAGGGTTGGCGACAGCCGCCAACGTCGCCCCGGCGATCGCTTACAACCTCGCCCTGTCTCTCGCAGCGGCGATGGGCGCGGGAGCGATATTTACGCTCGTTACCTCACTCGTACGCCGCGACGGAGGGGCAACGCATGCGGCCGTCTTGGCGGGCATGGCCGGTTCGGCGCTCATGTTGGTCGTTGCCAGTCTCGCGGGCTGGTGGGAGATGTTGGCCAACTTCGGGATCGGCACCGACGGCTTTTACCAATGGCTCGCAATCGACGGCCTCGAGCGTGATACGGATCCGGACTCATGGCGTCCAACTAGTTTCTGGTGGTGGTGGAGGGCCTCACGCGTCATAAACACGTTCAACGAGTCTGGAGTGGGACTGGACTTCACCATCCAGGAATTCCCGTTATTCAGTTTCGTCCTCGGCGACCTTCATCCGCACGTCATGTCGATCCCGTTCGTCCTGGTGGGACTGGGAGCGGTATACAACATCGTCGCGTCTAAACATGCCTGGGGTTTCGAGTGGTTGCTGCGCAATCCCGCCGCGACGGTCAGCCTTGTAATCCTGGTCGGGACCGCCGGGTTCATCAACGCCTGGGACGCAGCGTTTCTCGCCACGGCGTTGATCGCTGCCGTGACGTTCAAGACCTACCGCGAGCGAGACAGATCGGTCGCGATGGCGGTTGGGACCGGCGCTTGCCTGGCGATAGCAACCACCGTCGCTCTGGCCTGGTGGATCGCGCTTCCGGTAGTTGGGCTATACGCCATTGGCTTGTTTGCGACGTACCGCGTGCGGCCCGTGTCGGTGGTGTGGGCCGCCGCAACCGCGGGCCTGCCCCTGGCCGCGATTGCAGCCGTTGGCCTGCTGCTCTACTCGCCGTTTTATTTCGGCACCCTGGCAACCCAGGTGCAGGCGCCGCCAATCGCCCCCGCCGACTACGGCACGAGGCCGATTCACTTTCTGACCGTGTGGGGTCTATTCCTGCTCCTGGCCGCCGCCTTCCTGCTGTCGACCCTGTTTGCGGAATTCAGTTACCGGATAACCCGGCCATGGATGGCGCTGACCGGCAGACTGCAATGGTTCGGCAGGCCCGAATTCGAAGCCTGGATTCTGGGACTTGCCGGAGTGGTATTGCCGTACGTGGTCTGGGCGGCTGCCCACTTGGAGTTCAACGAGGGCGCGCAACCAATCGACCTTCTACTCCGGCTCTGGACCGTAGCGCCGCTCGGCCTCGCCGTTGTCCTTCTGTTCGTGGTGACCGCATCGCGCGCCAGGGCAGGTAAATCCGACGCCGTTCAGTTCATCGTCATGCTGGTCCTGCTCGCCACCTACCTTCTCTACGGCGCCGAACTGCTGCACGTAAACGACTTCTTCGGCCACCGGATGAACACCGTTTTCAAGTTCTACTACCAGTGCTGGATACTGCTCTCGGTCGTATGCGCGTACGGGCTGTGGCGATGGCGGTCGCGCCACATAGAATTGTCAGGTTGGCGCCAGGCGGCCAGCGGCATAGGAGCAAGCATTGCGATCATTCTCCTTGCCGGAGCTATGTACTACAGCGTGGCTGCGACGTATACGAAGGCGAAAGAAGGGGGAGCATCCACAATCAACGGCATCTCGTACCTCGAAAAGACGGCGCCGCCCGATTTGGCGGCCATACAGTTCCTCAATAGCGCCGCGGAACCCGGAGACCGGCTGGTCGAGGCAGTCGGGGGGTCGTACACGGAATTCGGGCGGATATCGGGCTCGACCGGCATTCCCACCGTACTCGGTTGGCCCGGTCACGAGCGGCAGTGGCGGGGGTCCGGCGATTTCGTAGCGCCCCGGGAAGCCGACGTGAAGGAACTGTACGAAACCGAAGACCAGGATACCGCTGCAACGTTGATATCCGCATATGGGCTCGATTTTGTCATCGTCGGCCCGCGGGAACGCTCCCAATATCCGTTACTACACGAAGAGAAGTTCGGTACGCTTGGAAGTCGCGCCTTTGAGAACGATGACCTGGTGATCTACTGCGTTAAGGAAACCTGCCCCTGATGTCTCAAACTACTGCGGAGCCAGAAGCAGAAGTCGCCGGCCGCTGGGAAGACGGCCGGTGGGTCGAATCGGACCAATCTCCCGAACAGTCCGCCGATCGTCCGGTTACGGCGGAGACTCATGAGTCGGATGACACCAGACCGGTCGAATCGACCGTTGAGCCCGTAGAGCCTGCCGAGACAGGGGACACCGGCGCCAGGGACCTGATCCCCGTAATTTGGGAGCGCGCAGCCTACGCGGCGCTCTTTGTCGGCGCGCTCATCATGCGCCTCTGGGACCTTGGCGTACGCGCCGTCCACCACGACGAGAGCCTGCACGGCTTCTTCGCGTGGCAGATGGCCACCGGAAACACGTACGAACACAACCCGTTGATGCACGGCATGTTCCTGTTTCACAGCGTGGCCGGCGCATTCTTCCTTTTCGGCGACAACGACTTCACGCTCCGACTGCCGATGGCCCTGTTTGGCAGCGGGCTCGTCCTGATGCCGTTGCTGCTGAGATCGCGGCTGGGACAGATCGGCGCACTGGCGGCGGCGGTGATGCTGACCTTCTCGCCGGCGATGCTCTACTTCAGCCGCTTCGCCCGCAATGACATTTTCATGGCGGTGTTCGTCCTGGGCCTGTTCGCCATGATCTGGCGGTATATGGACGAACGCAAGAACCGGTACCTGTACCTGGCCGCGGCGTTTCTCGCCCTGGGGTTCACCTCCAAGGAGACGATGTACCTGTCCGCCCTGATTCTCGTGGTTGGACTCCTCTTCCTTGCCCGCTCCCAGGTGGGCAACTGGTTGATGGGCAGGCTTTCTCTAAAGGAGTTCGACCCCCCCGGCCGGTTGCTGATTCTCCTGTCCGCCCTGATCGCCCCCCTTGCCGGGGCCATGGTGGCATTCCTGCAGGAACCCCTGGGCATCACGCTGGCCGCAAAGGCCGGCAACGTAATGGGGGTCCCAGTCGGAGCGCCGGACGGTGGCGGCTGGGTGATTGCGATAGCTGTCACGGCGGTCCTGGTGATCGTCGCCATGGTTGTTGGGCTGGTGTGGAACTGGCGGGTGTGGCTCACCGCCTGGGTCATCTTCATGGCGATATTTGTGACGATATTTTCAAACTTCTATACCCATCCGCTTGGGGCAGGAAGTGGAGCATGGCAATCGCTCGGCTACTGGCTGGCCCAACACGAGGTAGCCCGGGCCGAACAGCCGATGTTCTACTACTTCATGATCCTGTTCGTGTACGAATTTCTCCCCTGGATGATCGCACTGGGCGCCGCTGGCTACTACTTGTTCAGGGGAGACAAATTCACCCGGTTCCTTGTTTTTTGGGCGGTAGCCACTTTGTTGGCCTACACATTCGCCGGAGAAAAGATGCCGTGGTTGCTGGTCAACATCACGCTCCCGCTCATCATCCTTGCAGGACGCGCCGTCAATGACATGGTTTCCACAATTCCGTGGCGGACCCTGGCGCAAACGAAGCTGCCGTATCTGCTCATTGGGGTGCCCTTATTCGTAGTGATGATATGGCGCCTTGCGTTCTTCGAGTTCGATAACGGTGTCTTGTCGTTTCTTGCGCTGTGGGGGCTTTTTGGAGCGACAGGCGTGCTCGTCGTCGGTCTGACCTGGCTGGCGCGGCAGGTGACGTGGAAGACAGCCATGTCCGCGTCGGCGTTGGTCATGTGCGGGGTACTGTTGCTATTGACTGTCCGCGCGGCCTGGGTGGCCACCTATGTTCACTCGGACGTGCCGCGGGACATGCTGGTCTACACTCAGACAGCTCCGGACCTCCACAATCTCGTGCGTGAAATAGAGGCAGCAGGCGAACTTACCGGCGACCGGAAGGAGATCCGGCTGTCCATCGACTCCACGGACGGCTTCACGTGGCCGTGGGCGTGGTACCTGCGGGACTACGACAACGTAACGTATCCGGACCATTCTGAGACCGTTTCTCCTCCGGGGGCGGAAACGGCCATCACAGTGATCAGCGCCAAGAACAACGACAAGATCAAAGCCGAGCTGGCCGAAGAATTCTCCGAGGGCCGGCGGCTGGTACACAGGTGGTGGTTCCCCGAAAACGAGACGTACAAGCACCCGTCGCTGAGTGTGTCCACGTTCTTCGAAGCGGTGATCGACCGCGAAGTGTGGCGCACGTCTCTGGACTTTTTCCTGCATCGAAAGTTGGACTCGCAGATCGGGTCCGTCGATTCGTTTGTATATTTCCATCGGGATATCCCGCTTGCGGCCATCGACTGAGTCCATCCTCCTAACCATGGCCCGCCATCTGAAAGTCCTATATTGACAAGGCGACGCGCCTTTTGGCTTGGACTAATCGGGACTGCCGGCTTCACGGCCATCTTTATTACGTTCTTTGTGGACTGGAGCACGATTAGGGACGTTCTTCAAAGTGCGAACTATGCTTTCGTCGCGCCGTCCTTGGTCTTCTACTTCATCGCGCTCTACTTGAGGGCGCATCGATGGCGATTGCTGCTTAGGCCGGTGATCGGCGAATCCCGCCGAGGAATATTTCCGGTGGTCGCAGTTGGTTACATGGCCAACAACCTAATTCCGATCAGGATTGGCGAAGTAGTCAGGTCCTACTATCTGAGCCTGCGGGAGAACATTTCCACGGCCGGGGCGTTTGGAACCGTGGCGGTGGAGAGGGCATCAGACGTACTCGCTTTGCTGTTTTTTCTCTTCCTTGCGTGGACAGTCATACCGCTGTCCGGAGCGTTCAGCGAGGTGGCCGAAAACGTGCCTGGGGGTGGGATCGTGCTGACCGTTGCAGGCTTGCTGCCATTCCTGTTTGTCGCGGCCGTCATCGTAGTGGTATCGGTAGTGTCAAAGGCAAAAATGTTGCGGGTTGCCACCCTTGCCCTGACACCAATTCCTTCCAACGGGCGGAACACGGTAATCGGCCTTTTGGACCACCTACTGCAAGGGCTTACAGTCGCCGCTTCGCCAAAAATTCTTTTCGGGCTATTTGCGCTTTCTGTTCCTATATGGCTATTTGAAGCGGCGATGTACGGCACGATTGCACTGGGATTCGATATTGATTCCATGTTCCAGGGCAATCTCGAATTCATCGCGGCAATCCTTGTGTTCACTGCGGCCGCAAACCTGGCTGGCATCCTCCCATCGAGCGCAGGGAGCTGGGGTCCATTTGACTTCTTCGGTGCCTTGGCTTTGGTAGCCCTCGGACTTTCCCACGGGCTAGCGTCCGCGTACGCGTTGACCGTGCATGTGGCCCTCTGGGTACCCCCAACCCTACTAGGTGCTGCGATCCTGTTTCTTGACGGCGAGTCACTTGTCCGCCTATATGGCGGCGCGGAACGGGCCCGTCTACATGAGTCTGAACCCAACACGTCGACGGAGATGAGTCCTTGAATATAGGTGTGATAGGCGCCGGAGCGGCGGGACTGGCAGCCGCATACGATCTGGCCAACGCCGGACACCGGGTCACCGTGTTCGAGGCGGCGCCGTTCGTAGGTGGCCAGGCATCGACCATCGAAGTCGGCGGCGGCAGGCTCGAACGCGGCTACCACCACCTGTTCACCAACGACCACGCCATAATCGAACTCATCGAAGAGATCGGGCTGTCCGACGAGTTGAAGTGGTTTCCCTCCCGAGTCGGCACATACGCCAGCGGCCGGACATACCAGACTACGACCCCACTCGACCTGTTGCGGTTTGGCGCGTTGCCGCTGTACGAGAGGATCAAGCTCGGCCTGTTCGCGCTGAGACTCCAGAGACTGGGAGACTGGCGCTCGCTCGAATCCTTCACCGCCGACGAGTGGCTGCGCGACCGACTTGGCGGCAAGGCGTACGAGGTGGTGTGGAATCCCCTGTTGCGGGGCAAGTTCGGTGACTACTACGACCAGGTCGGGATGCCGTGGTTCTGGTCGAAGATCCAGACGCGGTTCGCTTCCAGGAAGTCCGTGGGTGGCGAGCTACTCGGATACCCCATGGGCAGCTTCGATTCCGTCTTTGAAGAGGTGGCCCGCAGGATTGACCAGGCCGGTGGCAAGGTCCTGATCGAGAATCCCGTCGAACGGATCGAAGTAGGGGAGAATGGCGTCACTGGGCTTAAAGTAAAGAGACCGGACGGGACCGCGCATGCGGAAGAGTTCGACGTGGTCTTGTCCACCGTGCCGTCCTACCACTTCCCGGAACTGGTGGACTTACCCCCTGATTACAAGTCTAAGCTGGACGCGGTGCACTATCTCGCCGCGGTCGTGATCATCCTGGAACTGGACAGGCCGCTGACGGACACGTACTGGATGAACATCGCCGACCACGAAGTGCCGTTCCTGGGAATCATCGAGCACACGAACCTCATCCCCCGGGAACTTTATGGCGGCAGCTACGTCGTCTACCTGACCAATTACCTCGACCGGAAGGACGAGATGTTCGGGCTCAGCCCGGACGAACTCCTCGGCCGGTATTTGCCACACCTGGAAAAATTCAATCCGGAGTTCGAGCAAAGCTGGATCAAGCGCATGCACTACAACAGCGTCAGCGCCGCGCAGCCCATCATCGGCTCCAACTACTCGTCCCGCATGCCGGGCCACCGTACGCCGATCAAGCGCCTCTACCTGGCGAACACCACGCAGATCTACCCCGAAGACCGCGGTACGAACTACAGCGTTCGGATGGGACGCGAGATCGCGGCGACGATGGTGAAAGACGAAAAGGAACGCTGGCGAAGGTGGCCCAGCGTTCGCAACCCGTAACGCCGCCATTCACCCTCGCCCTCTATTTCATCACCTCGTGTGGCCTTGACACGATCAAGGCGTCATTCCGACCGAAGCGGAGGAATCTGAATCGCCCGTCCCACGATCACTCTTGCCGTCACGACCTTGGCCGCCCTCAACCCCGTCTTGCCGGACCCCGATCCGGTACCCATGGCGCGGGGTACGGGCTCCGACCGCAGCCGGCATGAGAGATCGCCGTGAAAATGGGAGTCTATACGTCCGGTTCTTCGGCGAGGGCCGATTTTTGAAAGGGGATTATATATAAATGTACCCATATCTGAACTCAAAACGGGGCAAGTCGTCGAAATTGAGTTGAAATCCCGTGCACCCCAGCAAGTGTTGACGGCCCCAGAACAAAAGTGCTACCTTTGCTGCCATCAAATAAATGAGCCGCCCGTTGTTGACGACCCCGGACGGCTCGGTGTTCACGCATCGAAAGGAGATGTGAACGATGCCCAGTCTACACGAACTCACGGGCGAAGAGGTGGAAGCCCTCGCAAGTTCTCCCGACCCTGTCGTCCAAGGTATTGTGCAGGACTTGCGGGCGAGGGAGAATGCCGAGTTCTTTGACTATCTCGAAGAACTACAGGCTATCGCCGACGACTGACTTCGCCTATTTCTTTGGCGGCCGGTCCTTCACCAGAGACTTGAGTACGTCCTGTAGCGTGAGGGGCTTCTGGGGTTTGTCCTTCGCCATAGTGACCTCCGTCTAGTCAGTATACCCGCAGGCGTGCGAAGAGCCGCTCGGCCCGGCCCCTACCACCTGATCCTCGTCGCCCCGGCCGACTTGGCCCCTTGGACAATCGGGTCATCCTCACCGAGCCAGTAAACACCAATCAGGTAGTCGTACCGGCCACGGCCGATTTCCTTACCTGGTGCGTCGTCACCGACCAGACTTTTGGACATCCGCACAAACATGTCCCCCAATTGCTCAGCGAGGGCAGGGCCGACGGCGGGCTGAACGACAAGCACCAGACTTACCGTACGTCCTTCAACGACCGCGCCCGCATCCATAACCCCCGCCTGCTGTTCCATCGAAGTGACGGCCAGTTGGATTCCACTGCCAATGACCGGCGTCGGCGTCGGCGTGGGGCGGGCTACAATCGTCGGGGAGGGACGGATTACAGTAGTCGCCGCCGCAGCGGGATGCTCAACATCCTCGTGGCCACACATCGCCAGTATTTCGACCGTCGAATCCCATAATTCCGTGTCCTCAGCCGTTTTTAAGGCCGCCTCGTGTAGCAGCGCGAATTGCTCCTTGTCGGGAGACCGTGCGATGTATTCTGCGAACATTTCTTTGACCTCTGGATTCCCCCACACGCAATCCGCCATCTGTTCGCTCACCGGCTGATAGATGCGGTCCTCGACAATCCGTACGTTGGCATTCGGTGTCGGCAATGGGCTCAGGTTGACCCACGCCTGATTCATGGATTCGTCCCTGAGCGTCCTCGTGTAGTCGGTTTCCATCCCTCCGCTCCGGCAGTATTCCACAGCCATTTGCCGTAAATCACCGCGCACGATTCCAGCCTCCACAATAGTCGCAACTCCGCCCGCTGCCTTCATGTACTCGCCCCATTCGTAGGCCGGGCCCGCACGCGCGATGCAGTAGACATGAAACCATGTTTCATCCTTGACCTTCAGCAGTTCCTCGTAAGCCGCCCTCAGTTCAAGAGACTCGGCCGAAAAACCACTTCCCTGTGCAGACCGTGTGGGAGCCGGGTCCCTGGTTTTGGTCTCCTCCGGAGGCGGATCCCACGCCGCAGGACGTTCAAACGATTCAGACTGTGGAGCGGTATTCGCCTCTTCATCCGACACCCCGGCAAAACAGACCCCGATCATCAGCATTCCAAAGATGAGAGTCCCGCCGATGATGACGGCAGTCAGGACGGGGTGACGCTTCTCCCATGACTTACGGTCCGCATTGCCCGATGACATGGTGGAGCCTCCTTGCGGCCTTGGGGACGGAGCCCTTTGCCACAAGTCTCTTTACCCGACCGCGGCCACAAGGAGACACGGAGAACTCCGTGCCCCCTTGACGCACTGCGGTCAAATTGGGTTATCGGGTAGTAATGGGACAGTCAGACAATGAACTGGCCCGCGACTTGTGGCGAGGCCAGTTTATAGGATGTTCGACGCCCCTCGGCTCTAGGCCACGAGGTCCTTATACCGGAGCCGTCTACCGACCATCCCGGAGACCCCGCTGCGAAGCTGGTCGATGGTGTCGAGGGGCCGGATGTTGTGACGGCCTGAGAACTCGTAGACGTACCGGTGAAGGTGCTTATGGCTCATGTGGTGGTAGACGCCCACGTAAGCCCGCTTCATCTTCGACCAGAACGATTCAATGTGGTTCGTGTGAACGTCGCCGGAATCCCCGTAACGGATGTATTCGCCGTCTGAGTGTTTGACCGATTCGTGGTCGTAAGGGATGCCCCTGTAGGCCGCCCAGTTGTCCGTGTAGACAGTTGCCCCAGGCCGCGCACGCTGAGCGATAAAGTCCTGCAAGTCCTCTTTGCCGGTCGTCGGGACCGGGGTCGCGGATATCTGGTTAGTCTGCCGGTCCACCATACCGGCGACCGGGGCCTTGCCCTTCGTCCCCCTGCCCATGCTCTTCTCGCGCTTGCTCCTAGGCAGGTTTGTGAACTTCCCGCCGAAATAGGATTCGTCCACCTCAACGGGCCCGGCAAAGTCCACGCCATCCTCGCGGAGGGATTCCCTGATCCGGTGACTGAGGTGCCATGCCGTTTTGTAGGTGACCTCAAGGTCCCGGTGAAGTTTCATGCTCGAAACGCCCTTGAGATTCGTGGTAAAAAGGAACGCCGCGAATCCCCAGGTGCCCAACGGCAGTTTCGAACTCTGCATCACCGTACCGGTCTTTACGGAGAAGTCCTTGCGACAGTCCCTGCACCTGTAGGGCTGGGGCTTCCGAGTGGTGCGGTGTTGGATATTGAGGGAGCCACACTTGGGGCAGCAGACACCGTTAGGCCAGCGGGTCTCGATGAACATGGCCTCGGCCTTGGCCTCGTCAGCAAAGAGCCTCGCCGCTTCGAGCATCGACATGCCCTTGCGGGTGTGTTTTCCAGGTGCTGAGATTGCCACTTCGATTCCCTTCCTCTACCCTCTAAGTTTATCACAGTTTGGGTAAGTTTGTATATAATCCCCTTTTGAAACACCCTCTAGCCGCAACTTGACCGTATCCGCGAGCTCTCTTGGAAGGCCTTTGCGTAACCGCGACGTAGGCCATTCTGACAAGCCGCGAGGAACAAATGCGCGGGGAGCGACCGTTGCGAAGCTCTCCCTGCGAAGAATGGACCGCGCCCGAAACCGGATTGATCGCCGGTTGGCGGTTAGGATGTGCCTCCAGGCAGGTACTTGACTGCTAATACCGCCAGGGTAGCGACACCTATGAGAGCGCCCAAAAGCTGCCACCTCAGTTCCGCGAGGTCCGCCTTTGTTGCCAGGTGCCGAAGTTCGGTGCGGAATTCAGTTTCAAGTGTTGTCACCCGCTCCTCGGTCGTCGCCATGGGGCCCCTCCTCGTTCCGGTCCAGTCTAACTGAACAGCCCCTGTGGAATTCAAAACAAGGTGTCACAGGCCACTCGCGGGGCACACGATGGGCAACTGTCATCTTTCCAAACCAGTGCGGTCGCCGAACTTGCCGGGAATGCAGCGGGTGATAACGTTCTTGGGACAGGCGTTGAAGCTCCAGGGCCAACGGTGTAGCAGACGGTCGGCTTCCTGCTGTAACGTCTTTGTGTACGACTCATCTAACGCGAAACCAATCCATAACAACGTCAAAGGAAATACGAATGGGCAGGCTCGATAACAAGATTGCGATCATCACCGGGGGAAGCAGCGGGATAGGGCGCGAAGCAGCCCTGCTGATGGCAGGGGAGGGCGCTACCGTAGTCGCCGTTGGGCGACGGCAGGGTCCGTTGGACGAAGTCGTAACCGAGATCGAAGCCGCGGGCGGCAAGGGCGTCGCACGTTCGGTCGATCTGCTCGACACGAATGCTGCCGCCGGACTGGGCGCATGGGCTGAAGCCGAGTTCGGCAGGGTCGACATCCTGGTCAACAACGCCGGATATTCCAGCACGGTCCGGTCCATACGCTACGTGCCGCCTGAAGAGTGGGAAGAGGTATTCACCATAAACGTGGACGCCGTATACCGCCTGACGCAGTCCCTCCTCCAGGGCATGATCGACCGGGGCGAGGGCACCATCATCACGGTGAGCAGCATGGCAGCCCTGAATCCCGGCCCGCTTGGCGGAGCGCCGTATTCGGCGGCAAAGGCGGCCTCGCTGACCATCATGAAGTACATCAACACTGAACTCCGCAACACGGGAGTCAGGGCGAGCACGATCGTTCCTGCCGAGGTAGACACCCCGCTCATAGACAAGAGGGCAGTGAGTCCTCCGGCGGAAGAACGCGAGACGATGATGGGGCCGCGGGACGTAGCCGAGGCGATCCTGTTGTGCGCGACCCTGCCTCAGCGAACGGTCATCGAACAGATCGTCATGACGCCGTCCCACATTCGTGACCAGTCCCACGACGTGGCGGCTCTGGCGCGAGTGGGGGCGCCGTAGCGCCCCCTGGAACTCGATGTTTGGGCGGTGGGGCCTAACCCGCCGCCCTTGCGAATGCGCTTTCGAGCGTCCGGCCGGTGAACACCTTGGTCATCTCCGCCCGGTATTCGGCGGAGGCGTGAACGTCCTCGTTGAACTGGCCTTCCAGTTCAACGCCGCCTCGCCGCGCTGCCTGGCGGATCACCGAAGCGGTGGGTTCCTTGCCGACCAGGATGCGTTCGGCCCGTCGTGACCTGACCGGGTGCGGACCAGCGCCCGTGATGCCGATGCGGGCGGCCGTGCAGACGCCGTCCTCGACAGTTACGGTCGCGGCCACGCCGACGAGCGCGTAGTGGGACGCCTTGTTCGCCAGCTTCGTATAAGCCGACCCCGTGCCGTCGCCCTCGCCCGGGAACTCAATTTCAGTGAGGACCTCGTTGGGTCGGAGAGCCGTGGTCATGAAGTCCCGGAAGAAACGGTCGACTTCGATCGTGCGTGAAGCGCGTGCAGAGCGTGCGTGTATTTTGGCGCCCAGGGCCAGCACCACGGCCGGAAGGTCCCCGGCCGGGTCTGCGTGAGCAACGCTGCCGCCTATGGTGCCGGCATTTCGGACCGGCGTGTCGGCAACTTGCGCTGCAGCCTCAGCGAGCACAGGCGCGCGTTCCGCCACGAGGTCGGACCGCGTAATGTCGGCGTAGGTGGTCATGGCCCCTACGGCGATGCCGTCGCCGCATTCGCGAATCCCGGACAAGCCGTCTACGCGTCCCAGGTCGATGAGCGCCTCCGGCGTCGCAAGCCTGAGCTTCATAATCGGCAGCAGGCTGTGGCCGCCCGCCAGGAGCCGGGCATTGCCTCTATACCGGCTCAGTAGTCGTGATGCCTCCTCGACGCTGCTGGGCGCGTGGTACGAAAAGGGCGCTGCGATACTGGTAATCAATTGGTCGTCCTCCCGGCGGCGCGTGCCCGTCGGGCAGCCGTCTGGGCAGCCCGGGCGTCGCGGATGGTCCGCCACACTTTTTCAGGAGTCAGCGGCATGTCCATGTGCCTCACCCCCAGGTGGGACAGGGCGTCAACTGCCGCATTGACAATTGCAGGCGAACAGGCGATGGTGCCGGTCTCGCCCGCGCCCTTCACCCCAAGTGGATTGACGTTCGTGGGCGTTTCCGTGCGATCGGTCTCGAAGGTCGGAATGTCTTCGGCAGTAGGCACCGCGTAGTCGAGCATCGAGCCGCTCAATAGCTGGCCGTTGTCGCTGTAAACGGCCTGTTCCTGCAACGCCTGTCCGATGCCCTGCGCGACACCGCCATGGACCATGCCGTCCACGATCATCGGGTTGATGACGTTTCCGACGTCGTCAACGGCGATGTAACGGAGAACCTCGGTTTCGCCCGTGTCGGGATCGATCTCCACGACGGCGATGTGCGTGCCAAACGGCCAGGTGAAGTTCTGCGGGTCGAAGAATGTGACCGCCTCCAGGCCCGGCTCCATGCGCGGCGGAAGGTTGGTGGCCGAGTAGGCCTGCCCCACCACCTCACCGAAACTCATCTGTCGTTCACGTATGTCCTCAACGTAGAAGGTGCCGTTTTCGAAGCTGACCTGGCGATGCGGAACGCCCATCTGGTGGGCCGCAATCCTCTTCGCCTTGTCGATGACCTTCTGGAGGCTCATGTAGAGGGCCGTACCTCCAACCGCGACGCTGCGGCTGCCGAACGTTCCGGTCCCCATCTGCTGCTTGTCGGTATCGCCGTGGAACACCTCGACGTCTTCGATCGGTACGCCTAGCTCGGAAGACGCAATCTGCATGAAGCTGGTCTGGTGACCCTGCCCGTGCGGCGATGTGCCGGTGTAGACGGCGACCTTGCCGGTCGGGTGGACCCGTACCGTGCTCGACTCCCACAGGCCTGCGCCTGCGCCGAGAGATGCGGCGACGGCCGATGGCGCGATGCCGCAGATCTCGATGTAGCTCGACAACCCGACTCCGATCAGCTTGCCCTCCCTGCGGGCCTGTCGCTGCTCTGTTCGGAAGCCGCGGTAGTCGAGCATCTCGAGAGCCCGATTCAAGCCGGCGCGGTAGTTGCCTGAGTCGTATGAGACGCCCGTCGACACCTCGTACCCGTTCCTGAACGGCGGTATGAAGTTCTTCCGCCTGACGGCGACGGGGTCGCGGCCGATTTCCTTGGCGAACAGGTCGACCAGCCGCTCGATGACGTAGGTGCACTCCGGTCTGCCGGCGCCCCTGTACGCATCGACCGGCGTGGTGTTGGTGAAGACCCCGTACACCTTGCAGGCCACGTTGGGCATGCGGTAGGGCCCTCCGAGGGTGAACCCGAACAGGACCGTCGGGATGCCGGGAGCGAACGTGGACAGGTATGCGCCCAGGTTCGCGTACAGCGTGGCCTTGATGCCCGTCATCGTGCCGTCGCGGTTGCCGCAGATCTCCACGTCCGCGATGTGGTCCCGACCGTGCGTCGTTGCGACGTAGCCTTCCTGCCGCCCTGAGATCCACTTGACTGGCCGCGCCAGTATCTTCGACACGACCCCGCAGATGACCTCTTCGGCGTATATGTACAGCTTGCAGCCGAAACCGCCGCCGACCTCAGGGGCGATCACCCTGACCAATTGCTCCGGATGGCCGGTTACGGCGGAGAACAAAAGCCTCACCAGGTGCGGAATCTGGGTTGATGTCCAGAGTGTGATCTGATTTGTCGCTGGGTTGTAGTCTGCGACCACCCCTCTCTCTTCAATAGGGTTGGGGATCAACCGCTGGTTGATCATTCGCTGCTTGACTACGACTTCTGCCTCGGCCGCCGCCGCTTCGTAGTCGCCGCCGCCGACTTCCCACTCGAAGGCAAGGTTGTTTGGGGCGTCTTCGTGTATCTGGGGCGCGCCGGTCATGGTCGCCTTTTCAGCGTCCACGATGGCGTCCAATTCGCCATATTCCACTTCCACGCTGGAAACCGCGTCGGCAGCCGCCTGTGGTGAGTCCGCCACAACCACGGCGACGGCATCTCCCACGTAGCGGATCCGCTCGAATGCGATCGGCGGGTGATTCGGCGCCTTCATATCCGGCAGGACCCAGCCTGCGGGAAGCGAGCCGAGTTGCTCCTGGATGTCCGCGCCGGTGAACGCAGCCACCACCCCGGGCATGTTTGCCGCGGCGGTGACGTCCACATTCTCGATAGTGGCGTGCGCGTGTGGGCTGCGGACTATGGCGAGGTGCAACAGGCCCGGGGGCCTGACGTCGTCAACATATGTCGCGTTGCCCGTGA
Organism: Dehalococcoidia bacterium; assembly: GCA_034421215.1. Classification (GTDB taxonomy): domain Bacteria; phylum Chloroflexota; class Dehalococcoidia; order Lucifugimonadales; family Lucifugimonadaceae. Next base: position 7,416 of record DAOUKO010000034.1, on the reverse strand, counting down.
TTAGGCGCGGGTCTTCCCGTCGCCTGATCGATGATCCAATCGTCGATGTAGTCATTCCCGCCTCCCTTAACCGGCCATCTCGGCCGCTGCGGCCTGGACCGCCTTGACTATGTTGTGATAGCCGGTGCAGCGGCACAGGTTGCCGCGAAGGCCGGTCCTGATCTCCGCCTCAGTCGGCTGAGGATTGTTGCTCAGGATGTCGACGGCCGTGACCATCATTCCGGGGGTGCAGAACCCACACTGCAGGCCATGCTGCTCCCAGAAGGCTTTCTGGATCGGGTGATACTCGTCTTCTCCCGCCAGACCCTCGACCGTTGTAATCTCGGCGCCGTCGACCTGGACCGCCAGGACGTTGCAGGACTTGACGGCGCTCCCATCGATCAGCACGGAGCACGCCCCGCAACTGGTCGTATCGCACCCAACGTGCGTTCCTGTAAGGTTCAATACGTCCCTGAGATACTGGGAGAGCAATAGTCTCGGTTCGACGGTGCTGGTGTGGCTGCGACCGTTCACTGTTACGTTGATTTCATGGCCCATTGGCTGTGCCTCCCGCGCCTGTTGCGGATACCATCATTCGTAGGGCCTAGTAAACACTTGGTACGTCGCGACCGCAACCCCTGATACCGCCCCGGAGTACGTCAAGAAGTGAAAATTTCCGGCAATTTCAAACTGAATTTGGGCCAACAGGAGACCTGGGACGCCCTTACCGACATCGATGTGCTAAAGCAGGCCATACCGGGCGTCGATTCCATCGAGGAAATCGGCCCAAACGAATACAAAGCCCGGATGAACGTCGGCATCGGCATTGTGCGCGGCCGGTTTTCAGGCCGGGTCAAGCTCTCTGACCTCGATGAGCCGACTTCGTACCGCATGGCTGTTACCGGCGACGGGCCGGGCGGATGGATAAAGGGCGACGGTGTATTGAGCCTTGAAGAAGACGCGCCCGGAGTCACTAAAGTCTCGGTTGAAGGGGATACCCAGGTGGGCGGGCTGTTGGCGCGAGTCGGTCAGCGGATGATCGGCAACGCGTCGAACACTTTGATGAAGCAATTTTTCTCGGGAATAGAGAAGGCAGCGGCCTCGCGCTCCTGATTCAAAAACGGTAGCGGGGGCCGATTTACACCAACGGTGTCGAAGGGTACGCTTTTCGCATGGAAATCGACATCGTCGGCAATCCCGACTACGGGCAACTGCGGGTGCGACTGCGTCCTGGCGAGCGGTTCATCGCCGAAGGCGGGTCCATGGCGTGGATGGACTCGGACATCCAGTCGAAGGCCCGGCTGCTCGGCGGCTTTTTCAGCGCCCTGATCCGGAAGGTGACCGGGGGCGAATCGCTGTTCGTAGGCGAGTACACCACCGACCGCGGCGGCGAGGTCGCCTTGTCGCCTGCACAGCCCGGCACGGTCAGGCGCATGGCCCTGGCCGGCAATTCGATCATGCTCACCGCCGGGTCGTTCATGGCGTGCACCCCCGGAGTGGACCTGAGCACGAAGTTCGGCGGCCTCCGCGCAATGTTCTCCGGCGAAGGCCTGTTCCTTATGCAGTGCAGCGGCACCGGGGAAGTGTTCTTCAACGCCTACGGGTCGATTATCGAAAAGCAGATCAACGGCTCATTCATTGTGGATACGGGTCACGTGGTCGCCTGGGACCCCTCCTTGACCTACTCGATCCAAGGCATGGGCGGCATCAAGAGCACGTTGCTGTCCGGTGAGGGCCTCGTGATGAGGTTCTCGGGCACCGGCACGATCTATCTGCAGACCAGGACCATGCCGGCCATCGCCTCCTGGTTGACCCCATTCGTGGCATAGAAAGCGCACCGGCAATGGCAGGACATTCATAAAGATGCGCGTAGAGGTCGCCAACAACGGCGCATTCGGATCGGCGCTCGTCCACCTGGAACCGCGCGACGAATTCGTTTCCGAGTCGGGCGCGATGTACCGGGCGTCGAGCAACATCGATATCGACGTGACGACGCGCAGCCGCAGTTCCGGCGGCATCATGTCGGGCGTCAGAAGGATGATTTCCGGCGAGAGCTTCTTCTTTTCGCGGTACCGGGTGACGGACCATCGCCCGGCAGAGATCGGCCTGGCCCCCAACCTGCAGGGACAGGTGGCGCACATCGAGTGTGACGGCAGGACGCGCTGGGTCTGCGCAGGCGGCAGCTACCTCGGCTCGTCACCGGACCTCAAAATCGAAACGCAGTTCCAGGGCATTCGTGGCATGCTCTCCGGCGAGTCCCTGTCGTTCATCACCATCGAAGGTGTTGGACCGCTCCTGGTGAACGCGTTCGGGACCATTACGGAAGTTGACGTCCGCGGCGCGCTCACAGTGGATACCGGCCACGTCGTGGCGTTCGAGGAGTCCCTGGAATACTCGGTCGGCAAGGCGGGTGGAAGCTGGGTCTCGTCATTCCTGACGAATGAAGGACTGGTCCTCGACTTTCGCGGACACGGACGAATCTACGTCCAGAGCCACAACCCCGACGAGTTCGGCCGGACGCTCGGCCCGCTGCTGCCGGAAAAGTAGGAAGTAGTAATGGACTACGAAATTCACTCGCAGCCAAGCTACAGCCTCGTGGAGGTCACACTCAATCCCGGCGAGCAGTTGGTAACCGAGTCGGGCGCAATGGCGTGGATGACCCACAACATGAAGGCCGAGACGTCGACGCGGGGCGGCATCATGTCTGGCCTCAGCCGTTCGTTCCTTGGCGGCGAGAGCTTCTTTCAGAACACCTACGAGGCGGAGGGCGGCCAGGGCACCATCGGCCTGGCGCCCGGACAGCCCGGCGACATCGTGGCGCACGACATGCGCAACGAGGAGTTGATGCTGGAACGCGGCGCGTACCTGGCTTCGACCACCGGAATCAAGACCAACTCGGACTTCCAGGGACTGCGCGGCCTCTTCAACGAGGGAATGTTCATACTGCGCGCATCCGGCACCGGCACGCTGTTCTTCAACGCCTACGGCGACATAACCGAGATCGACGTCGACGGCCCATACGTCGTGGACAACGGCCACGCCGTCGCGTGGGAACCCACGCTGGACTACCGGCTGACCCGCGCGAGGCGTATCCGGTCCTTCCTCTTCTCGGACCAGATCATCATGGAGTTCTCCGGCAGGGGCAGGCTCTGGGTCCAATCCAGGAACCCCCGGTCACTCGCCAACTGGGTCCACCCATTCCGCCGCACCAAGTCAACCCAGGGCAACGACTGACGAGCGTGTTTCAATAATCCCCTCTCCCGTTTCGCGGGTGAGGGCATGGGGTGAAATCGTAAGTCTCTCGATCAATACGACGATTCTGGTTTTCGGACGTCGCGCCCTCACCTCAATCCTCTCCCCCAGGAGAGGAGGCAAGCTGGCCCGGGAGACTTTTGAGACAGGCTCCTGACCTCCGACCCACCTACCCGGGCCGCGTGTAGCCCCACTCGTCGGCAATCCGGTTGACCGGTTTATGCCCGCCGGCGGTGACGATTTCGACCCGGTTGCCGTCCGGGTCAAGCACGAAGAAGCAGCGCTGACCGTCGTGGCGTACGCCCGGCCCGTCGATCTCGAGCCCGGCATCCTGCGCGGCCTTCAGGGCCGCGTCGAAGTCGTCAACTTCGAAGGCGTTGTGCGGCGCGGCCATGCGAACGTTGGTCGGCTCCACGACGTGGACCATCGTGCCGTCCGCCGCCTTCAGCCACGCGATGTTCTCGTTGTCCACCATGCTTGGGATGACCTCCAGGCCAAGCAGGTCGCGGTAGAACGCGAAGGCGCTCCTCCGGTCTTTCACCGGCACGCCCACGTGGTTCACGGTCTTCACTTTGAATTTAGCCACAGTAAGCCGCCATCAGATTCAGTGTTGCCTATTCTTCGAGATTCACTCGACCTCGACGATCAGTTCAACCTCTACCGAAATGCCCATCGGCAGGCTGCCCATGCCGACCGCCGACCTGGCGTGCTTGCCGCGCTCTTCGCCGAAGACCTCGACTAGCAGGTCCGATGCGCCGTTTACGACCGCCGGCTGTTCGGTGAATTCGGTTGTCCCGTTGACCATACCCAGCAGCTTGACGACCCGCGTAACGCGGTCGAGGCTGCCGATCTCCGCCCTGAGCGCCGAAAGCAGGCCGATGGCGACCAGACGCGCAGCCGCATAACCCTCTTCAATCGAGATGTCCCGGCCCAGCTTGCCGGTGACCATTCCGCCTTCCGGCTTCGATGGGCCCTGTCCCGACAGGAACACCAGGTTGCCCGTCCTAACCGACGGCACATAGTTGGCGATGGGGGTGGGCACCTTCGAAAGGTCCAGCCCGAGTTCTGCTACTCGTTGCTCAGCGCTCATGTTTGTTGCTCCTCTGTTCCTCTGGCGCCGCAGCGGATGCGGCGTGACTTGGGAATGTTAGTCGAAAATCGCCCCAGGTCATCAGCCCGGTACGGCTGAACGCCTGCCTGCGGGGCTCGGCAGGGCAGTACTGCGGTTTGAACGATGACCGGTCCGCGGACCCTATCCCCCCGCCGAAATGTCACCTCCCGGCTCCGTCATGACCACCGGGTCCAGGATCTGGTCCAACTCGTCTGACGACAGGTCGGTCTCCCGCAGCGCCACCTGCTTGATCGTCTCGCCGGACTCCGCCGCCTCGTGAGCGATGGCCGCGGCCGCGTCGTACCCGATCCTGGGCGCCAGGGCCGTGCAGATGGCCAGTCCCTGTTCCACCATGGCCGGGCCGCGCGCTGTGGCGGTTATGCCCGTGACGCACTGGCGAGACAGGTTCCGGCACGACGCCGCCAGCAGGTCGATCGACTCCAGCAGGCAGTAGGCCGCCACTGGCATCATGACGTTCAGTTCGAAGTTGCCGGACTGGCCCGCGATGTTGATGGTCACGTCGTTGCCCATGACCTTCGCGCAGGCCATCGTCGCCGACTCCGCGATCACCGGGTTGACCTTGCCGGGCATTATCGAGCTGCCGGGCTGCACCTCCGGCAGTTCGATTTCGCCGATTCCCGCCCGCGGACCGGACCCCAGCCAACGCAGGTCGTTGCATATCTTGAGCAGGCTTGCAGACACCGTCTTGAGCGAACCGGATGCCGCGACCACCCCGTCTATGGCGCTCTGGGACTGGAAGTGGTTGGCCGTCTCGCTGAGGTCCAACCCGGTTAGCTCACTTAGCCGTTCGATCATTCGCCCGGAAAATTCCGGGTGCATGCCGATCCCCGTGCCGACCGCCGTGCCGCCAAGTGCCAGCACGCACATCTCCGAGCGCGCGCCTTCCACCCGGACCCTGCCGTATGACATCTGCCCGGCGTATCCGAGGAACTCCTGTCCGAGCCGCACCGGGGTGGCGTCCTGCAGGTGCGTCCTGCCGGTCTTGATCACGTCCCAGAACTCGACCGACTTGTCCCGCAGCGCGTTCTCCAACTCGTCCATCGCCGGCAACAGGTTCTCGTGGATGGCCCCGGCCGCCGCAAGGTGGATGCACGTCGGTATGACGTCGTTAGAAGATTGCCCCTTGTTGACGTGGTCATTCGGATGGACCGGCGACCGCGAGCCCAGCGGGCTGCCCAGCGACCGGTTGGCGACGTTCGAGATCACCTCGTTGGCGTTCATGTTCGTCGAAGTGCCCGAGCCGGTCTGGAAGATGTCGACCACGAAAGCGTCGTCGTGCTCTCCGTCGATGACCTCCTGGGCGGCGTCGACGATGGCGCGGGACAGGTCCGCGTCAAGCTGTCCCAGGTCCTTGTTGACCACGGCCGCCGACTGCTTGACCTGGCCGATGGCGCGAATGAACGCCCGGTTGAACCGCAGGTCGCTTATCGGGAAATTGAGTTCGGCCCGTCGTGTGTTGGCGCCGTAAAGCGCATCTGCCGGGACCTCCAACTCTCCCATTGAGTCGCGTTCAACGCGCACGGCGCCTGTCATTCGTCTGTCTCCTTTGCTTTCGCTGGCCACTTTGAGTCCGTCGCCGGATCATTTGAGCGCGGCAATGATATCCAAGGCGCGCATCGCCCGCCGCGGTATCGGACATTGTCTAACTAGTCCCTAACCGTTTACGAAATGGCGTCGCTTGAATCACCGCGCCCGCCCCCTCGGGCGCCCACAAGAGACGCCCCTACGAGGGGTTGTCTGAGAGCGTGTCCGGAAGATGTTGCGCCGGATAGCGTTTCCCAGTGCTTCTTGGACATCCTCTCAGTTCTCATTCTCGGACTATTCACTGCCGTGCCGTTCGTCGTACGCCTCGAAGGCCTTGCCGGCCGCGTTCAGGGCGTTCACCGCCGCCGGATAGCCCCCGTAGAACAGCATTTGCGTAATCAGTTCGACGATCTGTTCCTTCGTCCAACCGTAATTGAGCGCGCCGGTGATGTGCCCCGGCAACTGGTTCGGCTTGTCGAGCGCAACGAGCGCCGCGACCGTGCACAGGCTGCGAATGCGCGGCTCCAGGGCAGGGCGCTGGTAGATGTGGCCGAACAAAGTGGCGTTGATCAGCCCGAACGCGTCCTTCACCGGCTCGGCGGTGGGATTCAATCCCGGGTCGCCGTCGTAGTACCACTCGCGCCACTCGGCAGACGTCTTGGCTAGTTCCTCATAGTTGTGCATGCTGCGTTCTCCTTGCCCGGACCCCGCCATTCCAATTTTCGACGAGGTCCTATTCAGTACGGAGTGTACGCATCAGAACGTCCTGCGCGCCCTTCACCGCCGCCCCAGCGTGGGTACCGGATCGGGGTCCGGTAAGACGAAGGGAGAGTCCGGCAAGACGAAGGGGAGTCCGGCAAGACGAAAGGGGAGTCCGGTAAGACGAATGGGATTTGGTCCTGCTACAAGGGGCCGTATGTGAATCTCACCAAGTCGCGGAGGGGGACGCGGATTTCGTCTGGGTCTCTGTAGGGGCGCGGGTTGTCGTCCGGCGGGTCTTCTTCGTCGGGTGGGCCGAGGTGGATTATCCGGCGTGGTTTCTTGCGGCGACGGCGTTCGGGTGGTTTTTCGGTGGGTTCGGCAGTGACAGACGAAGGGGATTCCGTGGGCGCGGGTGGTTTTTCGGCGGGTTCGGGATTGTGCTCGGGTGATGGGCGAGCGTGGTCATGGGAGGGTTTGAAACCCTCCCCTACGGAGTGGTCGTCAGGTTGGCCGGGGGTGGCGGGAATTGGGGATTGTGTTGGCGCGGGTGGTTTTTCGGCGGGTTCGGAAGTGGGTTCGGGTGAGGGGTGTGCGTGGTTGCGGGAGGGTTTGAAACCCTCCCCTACGGGGTGGCCGGGGATGGCGGGGGTGGGAGGTCCTTCGGCTTCGTTCAGGATGACATTTGGGGGTTCGGGGGTGTCAGATGGGGGCGGGTCTGGGTTTTGTTGGGGTTGGCGCTGTTCGGATAGGGCGCGTTCTTCGGCTTCAAAGGACTTGCGGATGACGTCGACGGCGTGTTGACGAGCCCAATCGGGGTGGTCGTGATT
>DAOUKO010000033.1:0-70636 GCA_034421215.1 Dehalococcoidia bacterium | reverse complement strand
CCGCCTGGACCCCTGGGTACCGGATCGGAGTCCGGCAAGACGAATAGAAAGCGCGCGGCCATCCATACCACCGTCTTCCCCGACGCAGATCGGGGAGCCAGGGGGTGGATGGGTACGCTGTTCTACCACCCGCGTCTATACCCGTAGGGTGGCGCACATTATAGATGGAAGGGGGGTTGCCTGGCGGTTGGGGGGTGGGGGTGTTGGGGTGTGGCCCCGCCTGGACCCCTGGGTACCGCCCCGCATCGGAGTGCGGGGAGACGGGGTACGGAGGTGCGGGGGAGACGGATATAGGTGAGCCAGCCTGTCGGTTGGGGTGTGGAGGTTTTCGACCGTAACCCCGCCTGGATCCCTGGGTCCCCGATCGGAGTGCGGGGAGACGATGGGGGGGGTACGACGAATATAGGTGAGCCATCCTGTCGGTTGTGGTGTGGAGGTGTGCGGGTGTGGCCCCGCCAAGTCCCCTGGGTACCGGATCGGAGTCCGGCAAGACGAATATAAGTGAGCCATCCTGTCGGTTGTGGTGTGGGTGTGCGGGTGTGGCCCCGCCAAGTCCCCTGGGTCCCCGATCGGAGTCGGGGAAGACGGGTACGGAGGTGCGGGGGAGACGGTGGAGGGCGCGGTGACTATGGATGCCAGCGTCGCATCGGGGTGTGGGGTGACGGGGGAGGGGGTGCAGGGGTTCAGGTGGTGCGTTGGCGGGTGGGGAGGGCGGTTGGTGAGAATCCGGGTAGGGTGTCTGCTGCTCTTATTCGTTCGAGGTTCATTGATAACGTTTCGTTGCGACGCTTGTGGGCCATCGCCGCTTTGTAGAACACGTATCGGGAGGTCAATTGGGCGCCGACCAGAAGGATGATTGCCGAAACGTATACCCATGCCATCAGGACGATGACCGCGTTGACCGCGCCGTAGATGTTCGAGGCGGTGTCAAAGTTCTGGAGGTAGAACACGAATCCCGCCTTGGAGATTTCAAAGGCGATGGTTCCGGCCAGGGCGGTCGGCCAAACGTCGCTGAACAAGAGCCTGGTGTTGGGAAGCCACCAGTAGAGGATGGTGAAGACCGAGAAGGACAGTATCGGCGGAACTACCACGGCCATCCGCCGCCACAGGGCGGGGTCCGCGATGGGCGCGTCGGGGGCGAGCACCGCGCTGATCTGCTGGAAGTAGCTGAGGACACCCGTTACGAACACGGAACCGAAGAGCAAGGTGGCCGCGCCGAACATTAGGGCGAAGTCCATCGCACGTTCCGTCAGAAACGGCCTGGTCCGGCGGATGCCCCAGATGTTGTTGATGCTCTTGCGGATGGACCCGAACACCGCGGTCGACGTCCAGAAGAGGCCCAATGCCGCCAATATGGTGACCAGCGTGCGGTCTGCGGACAGTGAGTCGATGACCTGGAGGATGGTGTCGCCGCTTTCGGCCAGGACGGGAATCTGCCGCTCCAGGCCTTCTATCAGTCGCTGCTTGAATTCTCCGATGCCCAGTACGAATCCGAATACCGATATGAGCGCCAGCATGAGCGGGAAGAGCGAGAAGAGGGAATAGAAGGAGATTGCGGCCGCGCTGTACGGCCCGTTCTTGTCCAGGAACTCATTGAAGTTGCTGGCGCAGAAGGCGATGAATTGCACGAAGCCGTGCCTGATTGTCCGCAGAATCCGCATTGGAGAAAGTTAAGCCGGCCGGGCGCGCGTAGTCAGGCGGCCGACGCTGGCAATTGTCCCACACTATCGGCAGTCGGCGCGGTGGCGGTTCGGCCTCAGCCGAGTTCGCCGGCGCGGAAGGCGGCGATGTAGTTCATGCAGAAGTCATCTTCGCCGCGGAGCAGGTCCAGTGTGGTCCTGGCCGGCGGCGATTCGAGGTCGAGAGCCATGACCCGCCGGATTTTCGTTTCGACCGGGTTGATGATCCCGCTGTCCACGCCGTATTCGAGGGCCAGGTACAGGAAGACGTCGTTGATCAGCCGGCGCTTGGGGAGGCCGAATGAAACGTTGCTGATGCCTCCGGTCAGGTGGATTTCGTCTCCGAAATTGCGCCGGACTTCCCGCATCGCTTCGAGGTAGTGCAAGCCGTATTCGCCCGCGACCGAAATGGGGAATACGAGGCCGTCCACGAAGATGTCAGACTTCTGGATGCCTTTCGACAGGGCAGCCTCGACGATCTCACCGATGTTGCTCACGCGTTCTTCGGCGTTGGACGGCATGCCGTCGACGCTGGCGGCGGTGAGGACCACGCGGGCGTTGTGCTCGACCACGAGATCGAGGGCGTCGAGCCGTTCGAGGGCCACGGAGTTGAGGAGCGGCCGGCCGGCCGAGCCGTCATAGGTTTCCAGGCCTGCTGCGATGATGTCCGAGTTCGAGGAGTCGATGCTCAGCGGCGCCGTCGATATCTTTTGCGTCGTGTTCACGAGCCAGCGCATCGAGGCTATCTGTTCGTCGAGCTTGTAAGAGGCCTCGTCGACGTTGAGGTCGAGGTAGTCGGCGCCGGCATTGATCTGGCGCTGGACTTCCCGTCTTATGTAGGAAACGCCCTGTTCCCGTTCGTCATCGTCCCCGTGGACGCCCTTCCATACGGCGATCATGAAGTGCTTCAGGTTGCCCTGTTCGTATGGCTGGGTGCGCGTGAAGTGCTCCGGCACGGTCAGGTGCCGTTCGGCGCCGGTGTGATCCTTGTACACGACCGCCTCGACGCCGCCGGGAAGGGTGGTGGCGCGTCTACCGTTTCGGCGCACCACGCGGGTGGTGTGGATGTTTTCGCCGATAGTGATGAACTGTTCAGGCGAGGTGACTGTTCTGGACATTGTCATTTGGCTTGCAAGTTGTGATTGGGTCATCGTAATCCAGAGGGAAGGCGAAACGGGCGGCGCAAACCGCCAATTCTACGCAAGTAAGGGCGACTACGGGGGGCGCCCGGCGGCTGTCTTAAGGCACGTCGCGCGTGGACGTCGTGTCGGTCACCCGGGGCGTTCGTCCGAGTCGGACTCCTGCGCCCCGTGGTGGTCGCGACCGAGGAACGTGTTCGCCCAGGCCGAAGTGCCCCTGAGCGCCGTGTCACGGAAGACGATGGGACGCTCCAGCATGCGGCGTTCCTGCCCGTGCGGCTTGAGGCGGTCGTACGCCCTGAGCCAGATGCAGTCCTTGTCCAGCACCTCGCATTTGCCTGCCCGGGTCCCGCCGCACGGGCCGTTTCGCTGGTTCTTTACGCACTGCGACTCCGGGCAAAGGTATGCGATGTCCGGCAATGAGCAGTCCCCGCAGTCGCGGCAGCCGTAGATGGGCACCTTGGACGCCTGTTCGGCGGCGTGGGCGAGCTTGGAGACGGCGTCTGATTTTTCGATGACCGAGTAGACGCCCCTGCCGAGCTTGAATCCCGGCGAGCCGTGTTCGAAGACCTGCGAGTGGACCAGCCGTCCGAGTTGGAAGGCGGGCGACTGGGTCAGCTTTCCACGCAGGCGGGCCGTCGTCGATCTCGACTCCAGGTAGGCCGGGTTGACCTCGTCGCTGCTCAGACCTTTGTTTTCGCCCTGTTCGAAGTAGTAGTACTCGTCCGGCTGAGGAAATGCGATTCCGGCGGCGAAGGACTTCCAATCGCCGCCGCCGTACGACCTTTCCATTTCGAGGATCCTGCGCAGCCTGGAGAGCCTGAGCCGGCCCGAAACGTATGCGCCGCGATAGCCAAGTCCCCGCAACACCGCTATCTGCCTGGCGGCAAGTTCGTCGAAGAATGCGCGGCCGCGGTCTTTCGACTTCGCCTGCTTCGCGGTGAGGTCCCTGAGCTCATTGCTGACCGCCACCCCGGGAATGCCCCAGCGGTTGAAGAACCGCGCGGCAGGGGCCGAAAGGACGAATACGGAGCCGAATAGGGGCACGTTGAACTCGTTAGCGATTGCGTACCGGCGGAGTTCGTCGAGCTTCCGGGAGTCGTACCCGATCTGGGTGACGGCGTAACGGGCGCCTGTCCGGACCTTGAGTTCGAGCTTGAAGTACTGGGTCATCAGCTCGCCCTCCACCTTCTTAAAGGGGTTGACCGCCGCGCCCGGGTAGAAGCCTGTCGGCATGAGTTTCGATTCTCTCCGCGAAGCCGGTCCGGCCTGGTGTGACAGCCCGTCGTTCATCTGCCGGATCATTTCGAGCAGCCCCACCGAATCGGTGTCGAAAACGGGCGCGGCGTGTCCGCCCAGTCCCTGCCCCGGATAGTCTCCGCTCAGCGCCAACACGTTGTTCAGTCCGGCGCTGCCCAGTGCCCACAGACGGCTTTCGAGGCCGTTGCGGTTGTAGTCCTTGCATGCGACGTTGATCACCACTTCCATTCCCCGGCCCAGCAGGTCCTGGCCGAGGAGTTCAGGCCGGAGGTGCGGGTTTCCGCCGGGGTTGTCGGTAATGAATGCGACGTCTGCGTCGCCGTTCTCGGCCAGGCTGCGGGCCATGTCCTGCACGCGGCCGGCATCCTCCTCCATAGCCAACCCGCGCGACGTTTCCAGTTCCACCGCGATGAGGAACCGGTCAGTGGTTTCGAGAACGTCACGGAGGGACATGCCGGAGATTGAGAGGAAGGGTTGCCCTGCGGCCGAAATACGAGACTCGTCCGATGTCAAAAGGTTAGCAGCCGGGAAGAGGTTTAAACTTGTGGCCCGGAATCCGGCGCAATTGAATTAGCGCCGGGCCGTTGTTGTTATGAGACCGGCACGATCTATGGTTCAGCAGGTACCAGCCATTGGCTAGGGACTTCCGGTTGCGTCCCGGAGACACCGTCGCCCGCAGGCCGCGGTCCACCCAGATCGCGCCCGTTCGCGTTCATGCCGAGACGCGGACGGTATCGGTGCGCGGCCCGGCGTCTCCGATGCTGCTGGTGTACGGCTTCCTTGGGCTGGTGGTGCTGGGCACGACGTTGCTAGTCCTGCCTATTTCGAACGTGGAAGGCGGCTTTACCTCGTTCACGCAGGCCCTCTTCACCTGCGTCTCTGCGGTGACGGTAACGGGCCTGATCGTGGTCGACACCGCGGAGGCATGGACCGCGTTCGGGCAGGCCGTGATCCTTGGCCTGGTCTTCGTCGGCGGCCTGGGGTTCATGACCGGGGCCGCGTTCATAGTGGTGATCGCAGGTCAGAGGCTGTCCCTATCGAACCGGCTCATCATCATGGAGGGCCTGGGCGGCGGACAGTTGGGGGCTGTGGCCCAGCTTGTGCGCAACATCGTGATGGTCACGGTGGCGATCCAGGTGATTGGCGCCGTGGCGCTGTTCCTGCGTTGGTACGTTTTCGGGGAGTTGTGGACAGGCATCTCGCTACCAGATGCGATCTGGCACAGCGTCTTCCACAGCATCTCAGGTTTCAACAATTCCGGAATCGAGGTGCTGCCAGACGAGCGACTTGGCGGAGGTTCGTCCCTCGTCCCGTTCAGGTATGACGTGCCGGTCCTGGCCATAATGGGTTCGCTCATAGTTCTGGGCGGGCTTGGGTACATTGCGCTGCGGGACCTCGTCACGGTGCGCCGCTTCTCCAGGTTCCGGCTGGAGTCGAAAATGGTCCTGGTTGGGACTGTCGTGTTGATCCTGGCGGGAATGGGTTCCTTCCTGTTGGGCGAGTGGAAAAACATCGATCTCGAGGCCAATGAGCCCGTCGGCATACGGGTGAGCGACTCCTTCTTTCACTCCGTGAGCGCGCGAACGGCGGGGTTTTCCACTATCGACTACGACCAGATTCACGGAAATAACGCGCTCCCCACCATGGTCCTCATGTTCATCGGCGGGGCATCGGCGTCGACTGCCGGCGGCATCAAGATCACCACTTTCCTGGTGGTCCTGTTCGCCATAGTCGCAAACGTGAGAGGGCGCAACAACGTGACGGCGTTCGGCCGCGAAATACCGCTCGCAATCGTGCGGCGAGCCTTCGTTGTGACGTTGGCGGCCGGGCTCGCGCTGTTCACGTTTGCGTACCTCCTGATAGCGGTGCAGGACACACTGCCGTTCCGTGACGCCCTTTTCGAGACGGTTTCAGCGTTCGCCACGGTGGGCCTGTCGATGGGCATTACGAGTGAACTGAATGAACCCGCCAGGGTTGTCATCGTCGTAGCCATGTTCCTGGGCCGCCTTGGGCCGATAACCCTGGCCCTGCTGATGGCCGGCCAGGGCACACAGGAACGTGTCCGCCTTGTAAGAGAGGGGGTTAGAATTGGCTGAACTTTCGAACCCCAGCAGGGGGCGATGCGCCGCCATGATCGGATGAGATGACCACTTCAGGCAGGCAAGGCACAAAGCAGCAGGTGATGGTGATCGGCCTGGGCCGGTTTGGCTCCAACGTTGCGCGCACCCTGTACCAACTCGGCCACGACGTCATGGCGATCGACCGTGATGAAGAACTGGTCCAGCCCATGATGGGAGAGGTGACATACGCGCTGCGGGGCGATGCCACACAGGAGGCCGTGCTGCGAGACCTGGGAGTCCAGAACTTCGACATAGCGATCGTCGCCATAGGAACGAACGTCGAAGCCAGCATCATGGTGAGCGTGCTGCTGAAAACGTTGAACGTCCCGTACATAGCAGCCCGGGCGCACAGCTTCCTTCACGGCAACACCCTGGAGCGGATCGGTTGCGACCGTGTCATCCACCCGGAGGAGGAGGCCGGCCGACGCCTTGCGCACTCCCTGTTCAACCCGGACGTGCAGGAGTACCTGGAGATCGGCAGCGCGTTCGGCATCAACCGGATCACGGTCCCGTCAAGGTTCGACGGCATGACCATAGGGGAGGCCGGGTTTACGGGGCCGCGGGACAAGTACGGGGTGAGCGTCGTCGCGCTGCGCCGCGGGGATGAGATCACCCTGCGGCCGGACCCCAACGAAGTTATGAAATTGGGCAACGCCCTGATCCTGGCCGGACCTGACGACCTGGTCCGGCGAATTACCGACTAAGCAGTAAATACAGACCTGGCAGATGGCAGATTCACAAGTAATGGCGCTGACGACCGGTGACGCGTCAGACCGCGCGGTGATTACTCACGCCGCCGACATCGTGCGCATGTCCCATGGCCAGCTCCTGGTCGTGTACGTGATCGAAGTGGACAGGTCCTTGCCGGTCGATGCCGAGGTCAAAGAAGCCGTACAACGGGGCGAAGAGGTGCTGGAAGAGGCTGAAAGGACCGCGCGGCTGAACAAGAATTCCTTCGACACGCAGTTGCTCCAGGCGCGCGAAATCGGCCCCGCAGTAATTCACGAATCCGTGATCCGTGGCATCGACGCAATCGTGATAGGCACGTCGTACTCCGGTGGGTCGGGCAGGTATTCGCTGGGACAGGACGTCCACTATGTCCTCGAACACTCCGCGAGCCGGGTAATCCTCGTCCGCGAACCGCCGCCCAGCGGAGGTCAGTCACTTGGGACCGGCAGACCTCCCATGAACGGCGCACACTCCTGACAGCCATCGCTATAGAATCACCATGGCCTTGTTAAAGTCGCACGAGGTTATGAAAACGGGGGCGCCTGCCGATTGGGAGTTGTACATGTCGGGCGTACCGACCTCAGCTCCCCAGCATGGATACCGACCCCGCGTCGGAGTACGGGGTGACCCCATTTCAAGCACCGGGCGGGCTGTTCTTTCGCCGGCAAGGCGACGTTGGGGCTGACCGGCTTTTTCCATAACAAAGACAGACCATGAACGTAATCATCGTAGGGGCGGGCAAGGTAGGCTCAGGGCTCGCGGCCCGGCTTGCGAACGACGGCCACTCCGTAACAATCGTCGATGCCGACGTATCGGGCATCGAAGCGGTGAACTCCCAGAAAATCGAGTCTGGAGAGATCAGCGTGGTTGAAGGGGACGGCGCAGATCCAGCCACCCTGGAAATGGCGGGGATCCGAAACGTTGACGTTTTCATGGCTGTGACTCGCCGCGACACGTTCAACGGCCTGGCGGCCCACCGAGCCAAGCATGAGTTCAACGTCTCCAACGTCTTCATATGCGCGCGAGACGAAGGGCTGAGAGACCTTTACGAATCGCTCGGCATCAGGGCGATAAGTCCAACCAAGCTCACGGTGGACCGGATCCTCGCCGGAATGCCTTCATGGTGAGAAGAGGGGTATAGACGTTGTACATCGTGATCGCGGGTGGCGGGCGCACGGGCGAGTCCATTGCTGCCGCCCTGATCGCCGGAGGCCACGAGGCGTTTGTCGTTGACCGCGATCCTGCGCGAGTGGCCTCCATCCGCTCGCGGCTTGGCAGTGTCGCGGCAGTCGGCGATGTCGCCTCGACGATTTGTCTCAGCGACGCCGGGATGTCGAGGGCGCAAATTGTGGTGGCGGCTACAGATTCCGATGAGGACAACCTGGCAGTCTGCCAACTGGCCAGGAACAACTTTGAAGTCCCCAAGACGATCGCCCTGGCGCACCGCACGGAGAACGCCCGGCTGTTCGAAGTGTGCGGGGTCGACATCGTGGTCAGCAGCATCGACCTGATCGTCTCCAGCGTCGCATCGTCACTTCCTGCTCACCCCCTCGTCGACCTGATGCTCTTAAGGGACCGCGGGCTGAAAATCGTATCCGTCACCATTCCGACAGGCGCCGAGGCCGTAGGAAAACCGCTGCGCGACGTTCCGATCCCGTATGGGTCGAACATCGTGCTCATCCTCGGGGAGGGCGGCCCTCCTGTAACGCCGACGCCGGACACGGTGCTGGAGGGCGAGTCGATGGCGATAGCGCTGTGCCCCGTCGATGCAACGACCAAGTTGTGGGACGCGCTCACCGAGATGCGATAGATGAACAACCCGAAATCAGTCGCCTTCCTGGGGCCGGCGGGAGCTTATGGGGAAGAAGCGGCACACCGCCACGCGCCGGACGCTCAGCACGTTCCGTATCCTTCCAACCTGCACGTAGCCGCCGCAGTGGAAGATGGGGTAGTTGATGAGGCTGTAGTACCGATAGAGAACAGCCTCTACGGATCGGTCGCCGACGTGCTGGATGCGTTGGTCGAGGCCAAGCGGACGAAGATACGCGGCGAACTCCTGTTGCCGGTCCGGCATTGCCTGATCGGCCAGCCCGGCGCGAGATCCGAGGACGTGGCGAAAGTGCTGTCGCACCCCCAGGCACTTGGGCAGTGCCGCAGGTACCTCGCCGACAATTTCCCCCGCGCGCTGCAGGAGGGCACTGCCAGCACGGCTGCCGCGGTGGAGGCGGTCGCCCGCGGCGACAAAACCGTCGCCGCCATCGCGTCCGGCAGGGCCGCCGGGATCTACGGGCTGGAGGTCCTCCAGGAAGGTATCCAGGACAGCGACGTCAACATCACGCGCTTCGCGGTCCTGGCTAATGAAGACCATCCGGCCACCGGTGACGACAAGACCTCAGTGGCGTTCGACTTTCACACCGACGCTCCAGGGCTGGTCTTCAGCGCGCTGCGGCCGTTTGCCGAACGAAACATAAACCTGACCAAGATCGAATCGAGACCGACCGGCGCGGAACTGGGCCGGTACATCTTCATCCTGGACTTCCAGGGACACCGGACCGATCCGCGCGTCGTCGAAACGCTCGATGAAATCCGGCCGCACATGGCGGTCCTGAAGGTGCTCGGTTCCTTCCCAAGGGCGTACCTGGAAACCCCAGGATGAAGGTGGGCGAGTACTAGAGCTCGTCGCGGTCCAGGTCGAAGTCGTTAAAGCTTCCGCCGCGCACCTGTGAGGCAGCCCGCCTGCTTTCGAACGCGGCCGATGAGAGCCGTTCTTTTGTTGCGGCAGCCAGCTCTTCAGCCTTGTCCCGCCACTCGTTACCGCGCTCTATCAGGAGCGCCCTCGTCTCTTCGCCTGACTTCGGCGCCAACATCATTCCGGCGACGAACCCGATGACGCCTCCTATCAGCAGTCCAACCATCATTCCACCACCCCTGCTGTCTTCTTTATCGGCCATTTGAGACCCTCCTTATATTCGCCGATGGCAACGGAGTCACTCCGACTTCCGGCCTCGGGCCATTCCAAAAAACCATCCAAACAGGCGTGAAACGCCCGCCAAACTGAAACCCTCCTGGGCAACTCGGGTGAGGCCCTGGAGCGTGCTTCCTAAAGTCTCCAGGCTCGATATGGCGGGATCGAGCCTGTCGAATGCCTCCTCGGCCCGCGACGCGAGCCTGGAGATCCGCCGGTACAGGAGAATTGCCAGGACCGAAAACAAAAACAGGACGAAGAAGCCCAAGAGACCCACGGCGATCACCACCACGTCGCGGATGAATCCGACGGTCTCTGATGCGTCGAGGGCTGCCAGAACGGTCATGTCAATCGTCTCGAGGAATTACAACTAAAGGAACTTATCAGTTATACGGATTTTAGCAGCCATGAGGCCGACGGTCTAGCAATGTATATTGATTACTTAATAAGTGACCACATGATAATATGGTTAGCGGCTGAACAGGGACCCGGGTTGGCATCTTCTGCAGTAGTTTGTCTCCCGGCGATTGGTCGTGATCGCCGTAATCGAATTGCCGCAGTCCGGGCACGGTGTGCCGCCTTTTCCATGAACTTTAAGAAAGTCCCGGACCTTCTTGTGGATGTCGGCGCCAACCCTGCGGCGCAGGACTTCGACTGCCCGCGCGGGTGTTTCGTAAACGGCCTCTCTCAGGCGCGCGAGTTGGGCGTCATCAAGCCGGCCGCGCTTCGTGAACGGATAGACCCTGGCATCGAACAGGATCTCGTCGGCGTACGCGTTGCCTATCCCGGAGATGAACTTCCCGCGTGTCAGTATCCCCTTGATCTCGCCGCGAAAAGGTTTCAGCCGTTCCCGGAACTCCTGGGGACTGAGCCGGACATCCAGCACGTCCGGACCCTGCGCTTCCAGCCGGACGATTTCCGCCAGCTTGTTCTCAGGCGCGTAGTAGACCTGGCCCATGCGCTTCTGGTCGAAGTAACGCAACTGCATCCCGTCGTCCAGGTCGAACTGGAGGACCGTAGAGGCCATGACGCGAGTAGACGGGGAGCAGTGCTGAAGCCCGCCGGTTAGCATCGGGCTGACCACCAATGAACGGCCGTCGCTGAGATCGATCAGCAGCAACTTGCCCTTGCGGCCGACGCCGGTCACTTCTCTTCCGGCGATGTCGTTAGTGAATTCGGCCGGGGCAAGATTGCGGAGTACCAACGGCTTCCGCTCGGTCGCTGCCACGACCCGTCGGCCAACCAGGTGAGGTTGCAAGTACTCCTTGATGACTTCCAGGTCGGGCGCTTCCGGCATCTACTTCTCCACTCCCACAACGCGGAAAGTAACACCAGCCCGGCTCTCAGACAACCGGTCTATGCCGACGACTGGCATGCGCAGCCCAAAAGGTTTTAACCCCGGGCGCGAGACTGGAAGTTGGACGGAAGGGGATTATGCGCCTGGCGCGGGCGCTATTCGAGGAAGTCCCGCAGGACCTTGCTGCGGGTGGGGTGTCTCAGCTTCCTGAGCGCCTTGGCCTCGATCTGGCGGATACGTTCCCTGGTAACCCCGAATTCCTGCCCCACCTCTTCCAGCGTGCGGCTTCTGCCGTCTTCCAGCCCGTAACGCAGCTTCAACACCCGGCGTTCACGCAAGCTCAGCGTAGCGAGCACGTCACCGACCTGTTCCCTCAGTAGGTGATGGGAAGCGGCGTCGGCGGGGGCGAGCGCGTTCTTGTCTTCGATGAAGTCCCCGAGGTGGCTGTCCTGCTCCTCGCCGATGGGTGTTTCCAGCGAAACTGGCTCTTGAGAGATCTTCAGAATCTCACGCACCTTGTCCGACGGCATGTCGAGGTCCCGGCCTATCTCCTCGCTCGTTGGTTCCCGGCCGTACTCCTGTACCAGTCGCCTGCTGACTCGCAGCAGCTTGTTGATGGTCTCAACCATGTGGACCGGAATGCGAATCGTCCGGGCCTGGTCGGCTATCGAGCGCGTGATCGCCTGCCGAATCCACCACGTTGCGTAAGTACTGAACTTGTAGCCCTTGCGGTAGTCGAACTTCTCCACGGCGCGGATCAGCCCGATGTTCCCTTCCTGGATGAGGTCCAGGAGCGACATCCCGCGACCGATGTACTTCTTGGCCACTGAAACGACGAGCCGCAAGTTCGCTTCCGCAAGATGGCGTTCCGACCTGAGGCCGTCGCCGCGAATGCGAGCGTAGTGCGATCCGAACAGGAATTCATATACGGAAAGTCGCCTGTCCATGCCCTTCTTGAACAAGGCGCTTTCGAGTTTCGAGAATTTGGGGTCTGCTGCCAGGGCGTCCACGAGCTCGCGAGGAACGAGCGCGGAGACGATCGACAGTTCCACCACCTTTTGCTGTGCGTCTGTGATCTCACAGTCGAAGGTGTCCGACAAGTAGTTCAGCAAGTCTTCGTTATGCGGACCGTCGATCAGTTCCCGAAGTTCCGGATTGAGGAGCAAGGTGGACAGCCGCATGTCGGGCGGCAGTCCCAGGAACCTGGCAACCGCCTCGACGACGGGACGCTGCGGCAACAGCGTCACGAGAACGTAGTTTGTGATCCCGCAAGCTGTCGTCTTTACTCCTTCTTGCTCCTCAAGGGTTTCCTGTATCAGGTCCAGGCGCCTCTGGAGTTCCATGGCCCGCGCCAGCACGCGTTCGTCTCTCGCGGTAAGGAGGGTGACCCGGCCGATCTCCCGCAGGTACATGCGGACCGGATCGTCGGTGATCTCGGAATCTTCGATCGCCGGGTCCCAGATCATCGTGGCCCGGCGTTCGGCAGTGGCGGAGGAGGAACCCTGGTCCCAGCCTTCCAGTTCGGATGCGCTGGACGGCGCCGAGGCCGACAGCAGCACCGAAGGGCCGGAGCCGTTGGAAGAATCGTCGTCGAACCCGGTATCGGTCTGCGTTATGCCCAGCCGCAACAACTCAGCCGTGTCTGCCAGATCGACAACGGTCTGTTCCTGTTCGTCCTCTTCGGTAGTGCGGGGGCGACGTGGCATAGGCTCTATGGACGGGCTGTGAAGACCTGCCTCAGTTTATTGTCTGCTTCGGCGGCGGTGCGCCGCAGTTCCTGCACTTCTTCTACAGGAACATCCGGCGTAATCCTTGCGAACGCCTCCGTCTGCAAACGCTTTAAGAACCGCAGGTGGCGTTCGTGAAGGCGGTGCACGGTTTGGGAGACGTCCTGAACTTTCAGCAGATGGTCACCCGGTGGGAGCAGCCTGGATGTCAGCCGATCAACTCGGACCGCCAGATGATCGTCCATCGACGAATGGACCTCATCGAGTGTATGCGCGGAACGCCACATCGTAAAGATGGCCCGATTGCCAGAATCGTGGAAATGGTCTTCCGGCACGCCTGTGGCGTAGTCGCGCAACTCCTCGTAGTTGAGCACCAACGAGAGCAGGTGTTCCTCCAGGCCGTTCTCGTTGGCCGCGTCGAGCGCGTTGCTCACCTGTGCCGGATCGAGACGCTCTTCATTTGTCCGTCTCGCCGGCCGGGCGCGCCTGTCCGCGCTGCGGCTCGTACCCCTCTGAGCCGGCCGGGGCGACTGGAGCATGGACCGCAGGCGTTCTGCCGGAACTTCAAGAAGTTCACCCAGCCTGGTCAGGTAGCGGTCCTGTTCGAAAGAGTTGTCTATGGCCAGTACCAGTGGCCGGACATCTTCGACCAGCCCGGCCTTGCCCTCGCCGGAGGACAGGTCGCGGCGTTCCGAATATGCGGTGATCAGATACTCCAGCAGCGGCTGGCCTTCGGCGATTGAAGCCCGCCATCCTTCGGGATCGGTGCGAATCGCCTCGTCGGGGTCCTTGCCAGCAACGGACCGCGCCACTTTCACGGCGACACCGTTCCTGGCGCTTCCGGGGCCGCGCCCAGCGTCGGACCGCCACGCCTCTTCGAGCCCGCGTAATGTCGCTTCCTGGCCCGCTGCGTCGCTGTCGAGGCACAGAGTGATGCCGGCCGTCACGCCATCCGGCGGGTTGGCGAGGAGTTTGCGCAGTTCCTGCAATTGGTCGGAGGTGATCGCCGTGCCCATGCATGCGACCACGTTTCTGAAGCCGTTTTCGTGCGCGGTGATGGCGTCCATGTAGCCTTCTACCACCACCGCCTGGCCGGACCTTCTGATCGTTTCGGCTGACCAATCGAGACCGTACAGGGTCATCGACTTGTCGAACGCCTCGGTGGCCTGTGTATTCAGGTACTTGGGTTCCGAACCATCGAGACTGCGCGCTCCAAACCCCACGATCCGGCCCTGCGAGTCGTGAATCTCGAACGTGATCCGCCCTCGGAACATGTCTCCCCACTCACCCTCGCGCCGGCGGGTGATCAGGCCGGAGCCGACCGCGGCCGCAGAAGAGACCCCGCGTGCCTTGAGGTGTCCGCCCAGGGTTTCCATGCCGGACGGGGCCATCCCGAGGCCGCGCCTCCTGGATACGTCCGCAGTTATGCCGCGTGATTCCAGGTATTGGCGGGCATCTGCGCCATCCGGCCCCGCGAGCAGCGAAGCGAAGTAGCGGGCCGCTAATTCGTTGGCCTCGACGAAGGCGTTCTTACGCTTCGACCGGTCCCTGTCGGCGAAGGTGTCGTGTTGGCTGGCGTCTATGCCGTACCGTTCCGCCAGCCTGCGCAGCGCGTCCCCAAACGATATGTTTTCCTGCTTCATCAGGAACGAGATGGCGTCGCCGCCTGTGGCACATCCTCCGAAGCAGTGCCATGTGCCCTCCTGTGGATAGATGACGAACGATGGCGTGCGCTCAGCGTGAAACGGGCAGCGCGCTTTAGGAGTGCGCGATGACGTGTCGAGTTCGACGTAGTCCGAGACGATCTGGGTGATGTCGGCCCGTCGTTTAACTTCGTCCAGTAGCGTCATGGGGATCGATGCATGCGGATTCGGGTCGGCTGGCAGGGGCTCCCGTCATCCTACCCTTATATGCGACCGGTTGGGCGGCGGAGCGTCGAAATCCTCAGGTCATTTGCGACCCGGAAAATCCCGATCAGACCCTTCCCTGGAATACGCCTTCGCTTATACCCGGACTGAGTTGTTCAGCCTGCGTGATCGCAAAGTTGTCGGTCATGCCGCAGAGGAAGTCCGCCGCGGCCTGTTCGTCGGAGTCCGACAGGTCGCGAATCCAACCCGGGACCTTATGGATGTTGTCCCGGATGTCCAGGAACAGGAGTTCGACAATAGCGGCGGCGGCCCGGCCTTCCTTACTGTCGCTAATCGGGAGGTAGAAGTTTTGGAACATGAAATCCCGCAGTTGGGTGACAACCGCCGTCAATTCATCCGACATCCTGATCCACGGCCGTTCCTGCGTTCCCGTCTCCCCGGTGGCATCCCAGGACGCGGTCACAACGTCATTGACGAGCGTATTTACTCGCTGCGAGTTCCGGTTTCCCAAGGCCTTGACCGCGTCTTGCGGAAGATCATCGAGCGACAAGTACCCGGAACGGATGGCGTCGCCGATGTCGTGCGTGAGGTAGGCCAGTGCATCCGAGAGGCGGACGACCTGGGCCTCGAGCGACATGCCGGTCACCGACTCGCGTGCCATGAACCTCCCCTGCGGCTTGGAGTGCCGCCGGATTCCCTCGACAACCTCCTCGGTCAGATTCAGCCCGCGTCCGTACCTTTCGAACCGTTCGACGATACGGACGGAGTGGCGCGAATGGTGAAAACCGCCGGGCAGCAGGCGGTCCAGCACCGACTCTCCGATGTGGCCGAACGGGGTGTGGCCAAGATCGTGGCCGAGGGCGGTCGCTTCGACCAGGTCCTCGTTGAGGTTCAGCGCCCTGGCTATGGTCCTGCCGATCTGTGAGACCTCCAGCGTGTGCGTAAGGCGGGTTACGTAGTGGTCCCCGACCGGCGCGACGAAGACCTGGCTCTTGTGCTTCAACCTGCGGAACGAGTTCGTGTGCACGATGCGGTCGCGGTCGCGCTGAAACTCCGTTCTAAGAGGCGACGGCGTTTCAGGTTTGCGGCGGCCGCGGCACCTAGCCGAGCGCACGGCCCACGGTGAGAGGGTCTCTTCCCGCTCTTCGAGCCTGAGCCGCACACGGTGGTCTGCCATGGCTTTAGCAGTGTCGAAAACCATGTGCGAAGAATACGCGGCTGGAGACGTGCCGGGAATCGCTAACAGCACACCCGGCGTCAGGCCGCTTCGGCTCTTGCCTCCGCCAGTCGCCGTCCATCGAGGCGACGAACGTGGCCGGCGAACACGAATACACCCGCTACGATCGTAATCAGGACGACGGCGCCAAGGCCAACGGCGACGCGCTCATCGTACACCTCAGCCACGGCCCCACCGAGCAGTCCCCCGAGGGGTATGAGGCTGAACGTTATGCCGTGCATGCCCATAACGCGGCCTCGGAGGTGGTCGGGGACACGCAATTGGAGAATGGACATCGAAGTAATCAGGTAAAACGAGCTGAACAGTCCCATGATGAACAGGGACGCCAGAGCCAAGGGGTAACTGGGCGCCAGGGCGAATGCAAGGACGAACAAGCCGAATAGGAAACCGCCAGACAACATGATTAAACCGGTGTGACGGCTCCCCTGGATTTTGCCCACGACAAACGTGCCGAACACGGCGCCGACCCCGGATATGGTGAACATGAGACCCAACCCATCTGCGCCAACGTCGAAACGCTTCGCGAATAGCGGCATCAGTTGCACGTATTGGGTCCCGAAGAAGTGGTTGGCGTAGGTGAGAGGAATGAGCACCGCGAACAACGGGTCCTTCGCGATGAACTTGATGCCTTCCATCAGGTCTCTCACAGCGTTGCGGCCGGATGGGGGTCTTTGCACCGGCGTCTTGAGGGAAAGCAGGACCAACATCATCGCACCAAAGCCCGCCGCTCCGCCGATGAACACCGCGCCTGTGCCGAATAGCCGGATCACAAAGCCGGCGACGGCCGGAGAGACCACCCTGCCCCCCTGCCACAAGATCGAATTCAGGGCCACCGCGCTCATGAGGTGCGCTCGCCCTATGAGCGCCGGAAAGAAGGCGTTCCTCGCGGGCCATTCGAGGCCGAAGACCAGCCCTAACACTGCGCTTATTGCGATTACATGCCATATGCGAACCGCCTCGGTAATCACCAGTAAGGCCTGTACGGCCAGCAACGTCATCACCAAGGCGGACGTGATAATTAAGAGCATCCGCCGGTTGACCCGGTCGGCCACCACTCCGCCGAACATGTTGACCGCAATCGTGGGCAACGCGGAAGCTGCGCCGAGGTAACCGAGATCGATCGGCGAGCCGCCAAGCTCGTTGACGATCAGCCAGCCCTGCCCCACGATGACCAACTGGACTGAGCCGACAGAGGCCACCGACCCCAGCCAGTACAGCCGGTAGGCCGGCTGAGACAACGCGCCCATCCGGCGTACGAGCGCGTCGGTATTCAGGAGTCCAGCAAGATAGGCCAATGTCAGGGATGTCCGGGGAGGTTGGGCAGGCGGTGAAACGGTACACCAGTGCAGGGATGCCTGACCCGGGAACCGGCGGGTGGCCAAGTATGACTTGATCCCATTAACCAAAAGCAAGTTCCGACAGTACTCGCAGATTTCAGCCTTGGGCACGGTGATCATCGGCCGCTTAACATTGTTAATCTGTTTGGACGGAGTCGAGCACGAGTTCAGAATGACCGTTTACGCCTGGGCAGCTGACCTCGGGCCGACAGCCGTTAGTCACGCCCATGGACGAGATCACAATCAAAAACTACCGGTGCTTTCACAAGGAGCAGACCGCGCGCCTGGCGCCGCTGACCCTTCTTGTGGGTGAGAACAGCACGGGCAAGACGTCTTTCCTGGCCATGGTGCGCGCGCTCTGGGATGTCGCATACGAACAAGAAGTTCCGGATTTCAAGGAAGACCCTTACGATCTGGGCAGCTTTGACGAGATTGCACATTATCGAGGAAGCAGGGCCGATACGTTTGAGGCAAGATTTAGCGAAGAGGTCCGAAGTCTAATCGACAAATCACCGGGAAGCGAAGCATATAAATTCGAAGTTAAGTTTGGTCAAAGATGGACCACACCATTTCCTGTGTGTAGGCGCGAGGAACTCGGAGCTAATTGGATTGAAGAATTAACCGATCCTCGCCAGGACTTGGACGTTATTCGAATCGGTACTCAAAGGGGTACATGGGAGCTTAAACTCTCAGATACCCTTCGTCCGCTGGAAGAAGGATATCTGAATCCACTCGATCTCTACTTAAGGGTATTTTTGACAGATCATCATCCTTCCGAAGAAAAGCCATTCAGGCCTCTGGAAGGATCGTTGGACGTTGACGAGCAGGACAAAATACAACTCAGAAAACTGTTTTCTTCCCGACAATGGCTTGCCCGGCGGGTGTTATTTGCTAGTGCTCCTGTTCGTTCAAAACCGCTTCGTACGTATGATCCTGGCCTGTCGATTCATGATGCGGAGGGGGACTATGTTCCCATGTATCTTTCCAACGTGTCTATTGGGGACACAGCTTCCTGGACTGAACTCAAATCAAAGCTGGAGAGATTTGGGAATGACGCCGGGCTCTTTGACGAAATCACTATAAGGCGGCTGGGGAAGAGAGGCAGCGAACCCTTTCAGCTGCAAGTAAGGAAATTTGGAAACGGATCAAAAGGTCCATGGCGCAACCTTGTTGATGTTGGATATGGAGTCAGTCAGGTGCTACCGGTAATAACTGAATTGCTGCGCCCAGACGGTCCCTCCATGTTTTTGTTGCAACAGCCGGAAGTGCACCTACATCCCAGTGCTCAAGCGGCTCTGGGTAGTTTGTTCTGTGAAATTGCCGGTTCGGGCCAACAATTGGTCGTGGAGACGCACAGTGACCATCTGCTCGACCGCGTGCGCATGGATGTCCGGGACGGGACCGCCGGGTTGAGGCCCGACGATGTGTCGATCTTGTTTTTCGAGCGTATTGGCCAAGACGTGATAATTCATTCGATTAAAATCGACGAAGATGGAAACATAATTGACTCACCGCAAAGTTACCGAAAATTCTTCATGGAAGAAACCCAGCGGTCATTAGGACTCTGAGGGGTGTGTGCAATTGTTGACGCAAACGTCGTAGCCGAGGTGTTCGGTTCCGCTCGTCCCGCCGCGGGAGAAGCCTTCTTTCTATGGCTAAACGACGGTAGGGGAATACTGGTAGTGGGCGGACAATTACGGCGCGAACTCAATGACGCATCGAATAATTTTAAGCGATGGGCACGAGATGCACTACTGTCCGGGATTTTGAGAAGCATTAGAGATTCAAAAGTTGACGAAAAGACGCGTCAACTCAAAACCAATGGGTCCTGCAAGTCAAATGATCAACACATCATTGCTTTAGCTCAAGTAGGTGGTGCCAGACTACTGTATTCAAACGACGGTGATTTGCACCAAGATTTTGACGATAAGAACCTGATCGATAATCCTCGAGGCAAAGTCTACTCAACCTTACGGAATAAGAATTTCACACGCGGCAAGCGGAACTTACTTAGGCGAACGGATCTCTGCGGCGCCCGGGAATGAACGCAATCCCTGACTACGCGTCCGGGCGGACTATAAATCCCGCGTAAACCTGTACGGGCCGCCTGCAGTCTCCGCGAATTTGCCGCGGCCGGCTTCCGGTATGAGGGTTGCTATGCGGCGCATGATCTCGTCGGTGGCCAGCACCAGCCGCCTGCGGGCCGGGGTGTTGTCATCCTGGGCGATTTTGAACGGCGTGCCGATGTTCAACCTGAGCTTGCCGTTTGGCCTGACCACTCCCATGACCCCCTTCAGCCTGCTAGTTCCGTCCAGGCCGAACGGCACGATCGGCGCATCCGTGACCGAGGCGAGGTGGGCTACTCCCGGCTTGCCGGATTGCAAGGCCTGGTTTCGACTGCGCGTTCCTTCCGGAAACAGGATGACCGCCCGGCCTCTGTCCATTAGTTGCGCCTTGGCCCAGTTCAACGCCGCCAGGTCGGCTCCGGTCCTGTCGAGGGGATGGACCCCGTATCCGGCAAGCAGGAATCGCATCACCGGATTCGAAAAGAGCTCCTTCTTGGCCATGAACAACGGCGATCTGTTTAGAGCCGATGCAACAACGGCCGGATCGACGGTTGCCAGGTGATTGCAAACGACGATCAGCGGCCCGCTGGTCGGAATGTTCTCCTTTCCGACGACTTTGTAGTCGGCGAAGATGCCCATTGAACCCTTGAACAGGAAGTTGGCTATGGGAAATATCCACTGTCGGCTCATCGTGCCGCCTCGACAATTTTCGCCATTCTGTCTACTACCTCTTCGAGCGTCAGGCCGTCCGTGTGCAGGATGCGCGCATCTTCCGCCGGCCGCAACGGAGATGTCCGTCGGCCTGAGTCGATGCGGTCCCGCTCGCGCAATTCCGACAGCACCTCATCGTAACTGGACTCCTGCGACGCTGCGATGCGTTCCTCGTGCCGCCGGCGCGCCCGGGTTTCCGCGTTAGCCGTAAGGAACACCTTGACGTCCGCGTCCGGGAGCACGACCGTGCCGATGTCCCTTCCAACCAGGACAACGTCCCCGGTTTCTGCGAATCGTTGTTGCTCTGCCACCAACAGTTCCCGTACGGCTGGAATGGCCGACACGAACGAGACGGACCTTTCGACCTCGGGTTCTCGTAGCATGCCGCCGACGTCCTTCCCGCCGAGCATGATCCCCGCAGGCCGCCCGGAACGAGCCGCCAACTCGATGTGCGATTGTTCGACCGTAGAGGCAACTTCGGACTCGTCCGTAAGTCCCAGTGCCGCCAGGGCTGCTGCGCGGTACATAAGCCCGGTATCCAGGAACGAGAATCCCAGGCGACGCGCCAGGAGCGACCCGGCAGTGGATTTGCCGGAACTGACCGGGCCGTCTATTGCGACATTCAAGGACTCACACCCCGCGCGAACGTGAATTCATTTGATGACCGAACTTGACTCGCCATGTTCCCCCGGCCAGGCAAGACCGCATTGATATACTCACCCCGCAGCATTCTGGAGGCAATCGCTTTCTCACGCCAGTCCCCGCTCAAAGCGTGCCAGAACACGGATGAATTCGAACGTACGCGTGCCCACCGGTACGGCGGAGCGCCAGCGAATCCACGCTACAGCCACCTGCAGTCCGAAGTGCCAATCCCAGGGCGGCCGACAAGATGAGTAGTCCCGCATGAACGTATTCGACTGGATCGTGCTGGCAATACTTCTTGCCTCCCTGTTCTACGGTTACAAGGTCGGCCTGGTCGACGGCGTGGTGACGTTCATCAGCATCTATGTGTCGTTACTCATCGGCGGCCAGTTCGCGGGCCGCGTATTGGACCTGTTGCCCCTGAGCGTCGAAAACGAGGCGCTTTCTACCCCGATCGGCTACGTGATCATCTTCGTCGCCGTGTTCGTAGCCAGCAGGATCGTGTCCGCATCGGCCAACGCCACGTTGGAGAAAATATCGGTGGTGGAATGGGTCAACAAGGCTGGCGGCATCCTGTTTGGTGTGATCATTTGGGTCCTGCTCGCAGGCGCCCTGATGACCGTGACGGCGCGCTACACATATGTGTTCGAGGACCCCGACAAGGGCGGAAACCCTAGCCAGCGAGCTGCACGGGAAGTCGTGGCGAACGATGCAAGAAACAGCCTCGACGACATGCTCACGGAGTCCGCTTTCGTCCCGCTGTTGCTCGAATTCCGGGACCTGACGCCGGGCGGTATGCTGGGCCTGGCGCCTGCGGACTTTGATACCGCCCTGGACATCCTGGAAAAGCGGGCATCGAGTTGACCGCCTGGCAACTAAAATCTGACAAACTAGGCAGGAAACAGGCCTGAGACAACGCGCGATGCTGACCCGATCCCCAGTCCTCGTCCTCAACCAGAACTATCAGCCGCTGAACGTCTGCGACGCCCGGCGCGCGATGTCGCTCCTGGGACGCGGCAAGGCCGAGACGATAGAAGAGGGGCCGCACTACCTGCACAGCGCGACCAGGATTTTCCCGCTGCCGGAGGTCATCCGGCTGATCTACATGGTGAAACGGCCGATTCACCGCCGGAAGCTGTCCCGCCGAGAGGTCTTCGTGAGGGACGGCTACCGCTGCCAGTACTGCGCCCAATACACGCGTGACCTGACCCTGGACCACGTCGTGCCGCGGTCGCGCGGCGGACTGCACACGTGGGACAACGTCGCCAGCGCCTGCAAGAAATGCAACCACCGTAAGGCCGGCCGCACCCCGCGCGAGGCGAAAATGCGACTCCTCTCCCGCCCGCGCGAGCCCGCGCCTAGCCCCTACGCCTTCTTCAACGCCCGCAGGATGCTGGCCACTTGGCGGCCGTTCCTGCCGTGGGTACAGGAGTTCCAGTTCGAGGACGGGGCGCCAATCTCAAACGGGGTCAAAGCCGCCGCGAGAGACTAGGCGGACAACGCGCCCTGCCGGCGATACCGAGCTTCCCTCGAGCAGTTGGTCCGGCGCAATGGCCACTTCGGCCTCAACGGTACTCGCCCCACCCGGCAACTCGACTTCAACGCGGTCGCCGGCGCGGACTTCCACTTCTTCTACATAGACGAACCGGACCGGTGAGTTTCGTTTCGTGCGTATTCCCGCGACGGGGCGGCGCGGCGGCCTCACAATAGCGATGGCACACCGTCCTCTTCGGCCACCGCTCCCGGTTGCGGCACGGCAGACCCGTCCACGCCCGGCAGGTCGAGCATCATGACTTCGAGCGCCAGCCTGGGCATGGCGTTCGCTCTCAGGGCGTCGAGCGTGCGTTCGACGGCTTCCACCGCGGCGGACAATTCGCTGGAACTGAGGGCCTTGCCTACGGCGGACAACGACGGCAGCCAGTCAGCATTGACGACGTGCTGGTCCAGACCGTTCGCCGAGAACGCCACGTCCCGCCACCAGTCGAGCCATGCCTCGACCTCTGCTATGCCTGCGGCGCGGTCCCGTGTAAACGCGGTCGACGCTTCGCGCGCGTAGCGGAATCGCGCTTCGATATCCCCGGTCAGCACCGACAAGATTCGTTGTGCCGACTGGGTGCGCTTGTCCATCGCCGTCGGATCGTTCAACGCGTCTATAGCCCATCCCGGGCAGCCGCGGGCGATCCGGGACAGTGTTGCTGCTTCGCTTGGTTCGGCATCGAAGCGGTCGGTCAACGCTTGCTCGATCTCCCGGCCCGGGACAAGTCGTAGCTCGATTCGTTGGCACCGCGAGACGACCGTCGGCGGCAGGCTCTCCGGAAAACTGGAGACCAGCACTATCATCACATCGTCGGCCGGCTCTTCGAGGGTCTTTAGCAGGCGATTGGCTGCCTCGGCGGACATCGCTTCAGCCCCATCGACGATGAACACCCTGCGCCGCCCTTCAAATGGCTTGAGGGCGGCCTCACGCTGCAACTCGGCAATGTGTTCGATGCGAATGTTCTTGCGAGTTCTAGACGTACTTGCCTTATCCGACCCGGAGCCGCCTTCAGCACTCGGCAGTTCGGTGTCGACATCAATCACCCGGACGTCAGCGTGGAGGCCGCGGGTAATGCGGTCGCAGGACTCGCACCTGCCGCATGGCGGCTGCGGCGTTTCGCCGAACAGGTCCGTCGACGGCGTGCAATTCACTGCCCGTGCGATGTCGATAGCAAGCGTCCGCTTGCCAACTTGCTCCGGTCCGGAAACCAGGTAGGCGTGACTGGCGCGCCCCAGGCTGATCGCCCCGGCCAGCAGGCGGATTGCGCCGGGATGGCCGAAGGTCTGCCAACCGTCAAGCGATTGCTCAGACAACGTAAGTCGCCAGCAGGTCCTCGTAGGACTCTCTTCGACGCACCAGCCGGGCGTCTCCGTCTGCAACCATGACGATAGCCGGCCGCGGGGCCATGTTGTAGTTGCTGGCCATCGGCACGCAGTAGGCGCCCGATGCCGGCAAGGCGATGAGGTCGCCGGGCTCGAGGTCCGGCAGCGGGACGTCTTTCGCCAGCAGGTCGCCGGACTCGCAGAACTTACCAGCGATTGTCGCCTTTTGTGTGGCCTCGGACGCGGGTTGCGTTACAGGGGTCACCGTATATGCCGCGTCGTACAACGCCGGGCGTATGTTGTCGCCCATGCCGCCGTCCACACTGATGTAGGTGCGGACGCCGGGTATGCGCTTGATCCCGCCGATCCGGTAAACGGCCACGCCTGCGCGGCCCACGATTGCCCTACCCGGCTCAACCGTCAATGACGGCAGGTCCAGACCGTTCGCATCGCACCCCTCGCGTATCGCCTGGGCGATCTCGGACGCGTATTCCGCGATGGGGGGCGGAGGCGAAGCGCTTACGTAACCGATGGCGAATCCGCCGCCCGGATTGAAGTGCCGTAATTCAAGACCGTGCTTTTGCCGCATCTCCGCCGCGAATCGCAGCACATATCTGACGGCCTGTGAATACGGCTCGAGTTCGAAAATGGGTGAACCCAGGTGGAAGTGCAGGCCGTCCACCTCCAGGTTGCGCGCGGCCATCGCCTGTCCGACCGCCTTGTCGGCGTCCCCAGTCTCGATGGAAAAGCCGAACTTGGAGTCGAGAATTCCCGTGGTCGTGAGCAGGTGGGTGTGCGGGTCAACGCTAGGGGATACGCGGAGCATCACCGGTTGAACGACACCGCGTTCTCTTGCCGCTTCGTCGAGCAGCCCGATCTCGTGGAACGAGTCGACGGTGATGTGCCCGATGCCGTAGTCGATGGCTTCTTCGAGTTCCGGCCGGGTCTTGTTGTTGCCGTGGAAGTTCAGCCGTTCGGCCGGAAACCCGGCGGCCTTGGCCACTGCCAGTTCTCCCCCGGTGACTACGTCCATGCCGAGTCTCTCGGACTCCAGCAGGCGAGCCAGCACGGGAGAAGAAAAGGCCTTGGAGGAGTAGGAGACTGAAGCGCCGGGGTATTCCCGTCGGAACGACCCGACGAAATCTCGGCACATGTGCCTAATCGTCTCCTCGTCGTAGACGTAGAGCGGGGTGCCGAACTCCTCGGCGAGGGCGGACACGGCGCACCCGCCGATAGAAATTTCGCTGTTTGAGTTGAGGGAGGCCGTGACTGGAAACAGTTCGTGGCCGGGGAATTGGTCTGTCATATCGGTTCGAGTATATCGGCCGGGCCAGTTCGCGGAGACAAACGCGGCGGGACTGCGCGCCGCCCTTACAATATCCGCAGACCCGTTTAATGGTCAGGCAGCGCCGCTGCCGGAAACGTGGGCCGTCACAGATGCAAACCGAGCAAGAAAAAGTAAGGCTGACATCCCTCGCCAGTTGCGCAGGTTGAGCCGGGAAGTTCAGCCAGTCTGAACTGGCGCAGGTCCTGCGCCAACTGCCCGTCAACAACCTCGACGATCCAAACGTCCTGGTCGGCTTCGAGACCGGCGACGACGCGGCCGTCTACCGGTTGTCGGACGAACTCGCCCTGGTCCAGACCCTCGACTTCTTCCCGCCGATCGTGGACGACCCGTTCGACTACGGCGCTATCGCTGCGGCGAACGCCCTCAGCGACGTATACGCCGTGGGCGGGCGGCCCATCAGCGCGCTCAACGTGGCCGCATTTCCGCGGGACCTGCCGCTCGACATATTTGCGTCGGTGCTCGCCGGGGGTATGGACAAGGCCACTGAGGCCGGTTGCTCTATCGTCGGCGGACACACGGTGGACGACCGCGAGCCCAAGTACGGCCTGGCTGTAACCGGTCTCGTCGAACCCGGCAAGCAGGTGAGCAACGCTGGAGCGCAGGCCGGCGATTGTCTTGTGCTCACGAAGGCCATCGGAACGGGCGTGATCACGACCGCGCACAAGAATGACAAAGCTACTCCCGAGTCATTGGCCGAGGCGGTCAGGTCAATGAAGACACTAAACCGGGGAGCGTCGGAGGCGATGACAGCGGCCGGCGCCAACGCCGCCACCGACATCACCGGGTTCGGCCTGCTGGGCCATCTGCACTCGATGATGAAGGCAAGCGGCACGGCGGCCCGCCTCAGCCGATCGGCAATACCCGTGCTTCCCGGGGTACAGGAACTGCTGGAGCAGGACGTTGCGCCTGGCGGGACTCATCGAAACATCGAATCACTCGAAGGCCACGTCGATTGGGACGACGCTCTCCCCGAGTCTGACCGGTTGCTGTTGTGCGATCCCCAGACGTCGGGAGGCATGCTGATATGCATCCCGGCGGAGAAGTGCGACCTGCTGATTGAAAACCTGGTCGAACAGCGGACGCTTCAAGCGGCGATTGTCGGCGAGGTGACGGACGGCGAACGGGGCAAAATTTCGATCAGGCCCTGACGGGCGTCTACCCAGCCGCCTGTTCCCACACGGTCCTCATTTCGTCGGTCGACAGCTCGCTCAGGCTTCGTGGCTCGATGGCCTTTTCCGCTCTCATGATCCTGTTCCGCAGTTCCAGGCTGTAACTCCTCAGCGCAGTTTCCGGATCATGCCCGGCCTCCTCGACGCGCCTGGTTACGCCCATGAGGTATCTGCCGGCGTCTGACTCAGATTCGAGGGGCGCCTCACCGCCATTTGACTCGGGCGCCATGTCGTCGATAGGCACCCCAGCCTTTGCCGCCCGACCCATAACCGAGGCGGCGTATGACAGCGCGGGCATGGAGACCGGCAGGCTTTCGACTATCGACCTGCGGCCTCTTTCCTTGCGTTTCAGGTCTTCCCACTGTTCCACCACGTCCGCGGCGTCCTTCATCTTTTCGCCGTCACTGAACACGTGCGGATGACGGCGCACCAGCTTGTCGATCACTCCCGAAATGACATCCCCCGCATCGAAGTCCCCGGCACGCGCCGCTATGTCAACGTGAAACACCACGTGTATGAGCAGGTCCCCAAGTTCCTCGGACAGCTTCGACGGTTCGCCTTCGTCTATGGCCTCGAGCGTCTCGTACGTTTCCTCAAGCAGGTGCGCCCTCAGCGACTCGTGCGTCTGCTCGGCGTCCCACGGACAGCCGCCGGGGTCCCGGAGCGTTTCAACGACGCGTAACAGGTCCTCGAATGTTCTGCCCGTGGGTTTATCGTCGGTGGTCAATTGACTACTCCAGTGGTCTAAGGCACGACGCCGTGTAACCGGACCCGCGTATCCTTGGAACCATGACTTCGTCCGGATCGGGTGGGCTGACGTTCAGGTTCGCGGCAATCGCTGCGGCGATGACGGTCGTCGCGCTAATGCTGCCCATTTTCTTCGTAACCGCCAACGTGCGCCACATCGCCAACAGTCACTGGGTCTACGGCTACAACTGGTGGCGAAACGGGATCCCCGAACGTTCCGGCATTGCAACGTCCGAGCTTGACCGGGCGGCGGACCAGTTCATCGACTATTTCAACAATGATGAAGAGTTCCTGGACGTGCGCGTGGTACTGAGAGGCGCAGAGGTGTCCCTGTACAACGAGCGGGAAGTGCACCACATGGTGGACGTCAAGGGCCTCATAGCCGGATCGATGACGGTCAGCCTGTGGACAGGCGTGTTCCTGCTCCTCGCCGGGATCGCCGGTGCGGTCTTGTTGAGGCGCCGGTTCTGGGGCCTGCTCTACAGGGCCGCCGCCTGGTCTGCTCTGGGTTCGCTCCTGCTCATCGGCATCCTGTCCATCGCCGTGTTAATAAACTTCAACGCCGTATTCACGACGTTCCACTTCATCAGCTTCGCCAACGACCTGTGGATGCTCGACCCGTGGCGGGACTACCTGCTAATCATGTTCCCGCAGCGCTTCTTCTTCGAGGCGACACTGCTCATAGCCGTCATGACCGCCATTGAGTTCGCGGGCCTGGTCATGGCGGCTAAGCTGTTGAGGAACCGGTACGGGGGAAGTGGATAGCGGTTGTTCGCGCTCTCGTCGGAGTGCCTAGCCGCACGCCCCACCGCAGCAGGCCCCGCTGCCGCAGCCGCCTCCGCCCATGCCTGCGACAGGGCCCGATCCACCAGCGGAAGAGGCGGCGAAGACCGACAGTATCCGCGTTGACGGCTCGCCGCACGAAGGGCAGTCGGCCTTGGCGGTCGACATGTCCATGGGGCGGAGCAATTCGAACTCACGAGAGCAGACGGCGCAGCGGTATTCGTAGAGGGGCATCAGTCGAGTCCGTGGTTCGCAGGGTCGGTCAACGTGGTCATTGCCGGGGCCGGTTTCGTCAGCACGCTCATATGGTACCGGGCGAGGCGAGCCATGCGTCAACGATGGCGGGAATCTCGCTGATGTCGACGGCGAAGTAGTCGGGTTGAACTGTGAGTTCCGCGGGCTTCGGGCCGGTCAACCACGCCGTTTTCATACCCACCGCCGCGGCTCCGGCAACATCCGCGGCCGGATTGTCGCCGACGTGGAGCGCGCGGGATGGCTCGACTTCCAATGCGTCGAGTGTGTGATGGAATATCGCCGGACTCGGCTTGGCCACCGCCAGGTCGTTCGACAGCGACACCACGTCGAAGAAACCGTCTATTCCCATCGCCTTGAGCATGCGTCCGTACGCCCTGCCGGACGAGTTGCCGGTGTTGGAAATGATGCCCAGTTTCACCGGTTTGCCTGACAGTTCCTGCACGGCTTCAAGAGCGCCGGGCATTAACGAGGGTGGCGAATCGTCGAGTGATGCGTCGATGACCTCCCACAATCTCTCGATGCCTTCCGGGTCGATCCGGCCAGGCAGTCCCTCATCCAGCCAGGCCAGCGTCTGCACGATCCGGTCCCCAAAGTACATATCCAGCCCGAGTGCGTGGTCGGCATTGATCGTCTCGGAAATGACGTCGAACACGTCAATCACCCGCGACCGGTCGAAGAATTCGCCGTATTCAGCGAGAACCGCCAATGCGCCATCGGCGCGGAGGATCCGTCGGTTGGTCGAAAAGTTGCTGCCGTCCGGCTCAGAGATGAGGGTCAGCCACAGGTCGAGGGTCACGGCCCGGTTTGGCTCAGTCATGTTTCGAAGTTAGCAGGGGGACCGCGGTGGGGCAAATGCAGGAACCATCATCAATTTCCGGCCCCTCACCGGCAGAACGGCAGGCCGCCCAGTTCCGAGTTGTCCAGGTCCAATTTGTCCTGCAAGCTGGCTGGAACACACCCGCCCAACTGGTTGCCGTAAAGGTCCAGCCGTCGCAGGTTTGTCAGGTTGCCCAGTTCTGGTGGTATCTGTCCACTCAACTTGTTTGTGCTGAGGTAAAGCCCTTCCAACATGGCGATTTTGGCCAACTCAGGAGGAATCTCACCGCTTAACTGGTTGGCGTAAAGGTACAACCGGCGCAGGTTTGTCAAGTTGCCCAGTTCTGGTGGTATCTCTCCGCTCAACTTGTTTATGCTGAGGTAAAACCATTCCAACACGGCGATGTTGGCCAACTCAGGAGGAATCTCACCGCTCAGCTGGTTGTCGTCTAGGAACAACCGGCGCAGGTTTGTCAAGTTGCCCAGTTCTCGTGGTATCTCACCGCTCAACTTGTTTGTGTTGAGGTAAAGCCCTTCCAACACGGCGATGTTGGCCAACTCTGGTGGTATCTCACCGCTCAACTGGTTGTGGTTCAGGTGCAACCGGCGCAGGTTTGTCAAGTTGCCCAGTTCAGGTGGTATCTTTCCGCTCAACTTGTTTGTGCCAAGTATCAGGCCTTCCAGGTTGGTGAGGTCGCCCAAATTCGACGGTATCTTTCCGCCAATTTGGTTACTGTGAAGGGCCAAAATTTCCAGGTTAGATAGGTTGCCCAACTCCGACGGGATCTCACCGTTGAGATTGTTTTCGCCAAGGTCGAGAATCCACAGACTGGTCAAGTTGCCCAACTCAGGGGGAATCCCTCCGCTCAGCTGGTTGTCGTCTAGGAACAACCGGCGCAGGTTTGTCAAGTTGCCCAGTTCTCGTGGTATCTCGCCGCTTAACTGATTGTCCCTGAGGTCCAACCTCTCCAGCCTGCCAAAACCGCCAAGTCCCGGCGGCAGGGGTCCTGCCAACCGGTTATTCGCGAGGCCCAGCGATTCCAAGCCGGTGAGATTGGCTAACTCCGGTGGAATCTCGCCACTCAATCGGTTGTTGCTGAGCAATAGTGATTGCATCTCGAAAAGTTCACCCAAGACCGGCGGTATTTCACCGCTCAACTTGTTCCCGCTGAGATGAAGCGACGTAAGGGCGGCGAGGTCGCCTAGCACAGGCGGGATCTCGCCGCTCAGTTGGTTGTCCTGGAGTCTCAACTCTCGCAGCCTGGAGAGGTTGCCCAACTCCGGCGTTATTTCGCCGTTTATCCGGTTTTCGTACAGAGACATCTCTTCCAGGTTGGACAGTCTGCCCAACCGCGCTGGTATTTCACCAGTCAACCGATTCCGGCCGAGGCGCATCTTTCTCAGGTTTCGAAGTGCGCCCAACTGATGTGGAATCTCACCGGTCAATTCGTTATTGACGAGTTCCAAGACCGTCAGGTTGGTGAGGTCACCCAACTCTGCAGGCATCGCACCGCTCAATCGGTTGTCGCCGAGGCTCAATACTTGCAGATTGGCGAGTTCGCCCAGTTGCGGCGGTATTTCGCCGCTCAACTTGTTCCCCCGGAGATTCAACTCAAGCAGGCTCGCAAGGTTGCCGAGTTCCGGAGGTATCTGTCCGGTCAACCAGTTATTGTTGAGACGGAGCTCGACGACGCGCCCGTCCGCGTCAACAGAAACGCCGTGCCATTCTCCAATCGGCGCGCTGCTCAGCCAGTTGTCGCTGACGAACCAGGATTCGCCGTCCGTGGCGTTGTATAGAGCGATAAGCGCCTCTTTGTCCGTTTCCGGTGCGGTCTCGTTCGGGGGAGCCGTAGGGGTGAGGACAAGCGTCGATTTAGGCAAGGGAGCGGGAATAGCGGTGAACTCGATCTGTGAAGTGGCCATTGCCACCGGGGTCGCGTTCTCGAGTTCGACTGTGGCTGTTTCGCGATCAAGCAGGTCAGACTCGGGCCGTTCTTCCGCCGACCTCCGCTCGCATGCCGTAAGCATGACCAATAGGACCGCCAGAAGGGCAATAGTCAGTAGGATTTGTCGTTGAAGAGTGAGCAAAGTGGTCAGCGCTAAGCCATGCATTCAAGCCTTACGTGATACACACCGGGGTGTCGGACGCGTATTCCCCTAAGAGGCGTTCTCAGCACTACAGGGGAGCTTGATCGAGCAACACGGGTATCTTAGGCAGGCCGTGCACGGCCATTCAACCCTGGGTCTACCTGTACTCTCACCGTTCTGGAAGGTGACCAGAAGAATCTTGCCTGAAGCGAATTCGCCTCCCCTCATCCCGGACGCCGCCGTCCCGACGCCAGCCCATCTTTTCGTAGAAGGCGATGCCCCGTTTGTAGCCTTCCACCGTCCACAATATCGCCTCGTCGTAGCCGTCCGTAGCCAGGTTTTCGACGGCGAGTGACATCAGCGCCTTGCCGATTCCTTTGCGCCAGTGTGCAGGATCGACGGCGATGGTCTCGACTTCGCCCAGTCGCGGGTCCACCGGGTCCCGGCTGGGACAGATGCCGATGAAATCCACGACAGAACCCTGCCGCTCTGCAACCCACCAGCGGTGTGGGACTGGGCGGGAGAGGTCGCGTTTCCAGCGTTCGATGAGGTCCGGCGTCACTGTCCTGTCGGCTCGCGACAGGAGTTCGCCAAAGCCGGCGTTCCAGGATTCGATGTATATGCGTACTACCTCGTCGACATCGGCTGACGTGGCCGGGCGGATGTTCAGGGGTTGCAAACTCGTGGTGCTCGCGGTCAATGGCAACTTGCGTCCCGTTCCCTCGACGCCTCGAGTCATTGGCGTAGACGTGTTGTGCACGGGAGATTCTTCGCCCCGCTCGAGAATGACAGTTGATCGGGACGGATTACGAAACCCCAAAGACCTCTGAATCAGGGAAGAAGTCTGTCCAGGCGAACCAGAAAACGTTTATGGCGTGGACCCTCTTCAGGGCCTTTCCAGCCAACTCTCCGTCGATGGCTTGTCCCGTGAATGGGACCCACTTCGTGCCGGTCTGAGCATCGACGAGATAGACTCCGTCCTCGGTTTCGAGCAACTCGAACGTGAGTTCCTGCCCGCCCAACGTGCGGTCGAACGCCAGCGCGGTTGCCGTAATTGGGTCGAAGTAGACGAGGACGGGCTCCCCCGCCAAGGAATCGTTTACCAGGCCTGATTCCGCCAGGACCGAGTGCGGGAAAGCCTTGGGTTGGCTTTCGAATCCGACTCCGAGTACCAGTTCCTTAGTCGGGAGGCGATCGTCCTTGTTGGCCTCGCCTATGACACCGGGGTTCCGGTCCTGGTAGTAGCGATCGTAAGGGTCGCTGGAGCCGGCAAAACCTTTGTCGAGCGCCAGCGTGTCCGGGTATGTCTCGACCCACTTCGACCACGGCGTGAGCGTGAGAGGCACGTTTTCAAGCTTAGTCCCCTCAAGCGCGCCGGATACGGCTTTCGACAGGAAGTGGCTCCACAGCGAACCGGTCTCGCGGTCGAACATGACGAGTGCGTTCATGATGAGCTTGCCTGAAACGCCAAAGTCCAGTATCTGGCCGTTTACCTCTCTGGAGTACCCGACTCCAGTGAAGCAGAGGGGTCACCAGGTGACCGCAATCGGCTTCCCTCCCACCACGTCGTTAACGATTTCATGCCTGCTGAGCAGGGGGATGGAGTACGCCCGCGCGTCCCCTTCGATTTCAACGCCCAGCACAAGTTCATCGTGGTCGTACTGATCGTCCGCCTCCTCGGCCGACACGAACGAAGGATCGGAGATGGCCGGAATGGCGTCGGGCGGCAGGAGTGTGACTATCCGGTATTCGGGACCCGCCGTTGTCTCGGCCTGCGGAGCGCTGGTAGCCGTTGCCGGGCTCGGCGAATCCACCTGCGGCGCAGTAGTCGCGGTCGGTGCGATGGCCGTAGCGGCCGGCGAAGGAGTTGCAGTCGCCGTCACGTCCTGACCCGGCCCGGCGGTTGACCCGCATCCTGAGAGCAGGATGATGGCCGCGACTGCGACGATCACCAATACGGCCGCGAGTAAGCCGATGAACAGTGTAGACGCGGCTGCTTTCACCAGTTGGCCGGCCATGCCCGCGGCGGCGGCGACAGCAGCGACTGTCAAAGTAACCACGCCGGTCGCGATAGCAACGATTAGTTTCGACAAGTCATTTTTCCTCCGCCGATGAGCGCCTTCGCTTCATGGCCTCACATTAAGTTTGATGAAACTGGCGTCGTCGGGATGCTCCGGTCCGGTGCTACTATTCAGTTCCCGTGCGCTGAAACGGTAACTCGGGGCAGAACCGCCACTCCAGACCACCGTACGAGGTGTAAGCCATCCATCTTTCAAGGCTCGCCCTCGCGGGATTCCGCAACTACACCTCCGCCGAATTGACGCTGGAGCCCGGCCTGAGCGTCTTCGAGGGCGAGAACGGTCACGGCAAGAGCAACCTGCTCGAGGCCGCGTACCTGCTCGCAATCGCCAAATCGCCGAGGGCATCGAACGACCGCGAACTCGTCAACTGGGAAGTCGCCGCGTCGGGCGGGCACGTACAGGTGCTCGGTGTTGCACGACAGCAAGACCTGACGGTCCAGGCCCAACTGGACGTCGAGGTGTCGCCGCCCTCCCCGCTGGGTCCAACGTCGTTTCAGAAGTCGCTGCGGGTGAATGGCGTCGTGCGCACCGCCGCCGAATTCGTGGGCGCAGTCAACATCGTGTTCTTCCAGGCGGACGACCTCGAACTCGTCACCGGACCCCCGTCCGTCCGGCGGCGATACCTGGACATCCTCATTTCTCAAGCAGACGCCGCCTATCTCAAGAACCAGCAGCGGTACTCCCGCGTCGTCATGCAGAGGAACCAATTGTTGCGGCGCATCCGGGAAGGCCTGGCGTCCATGGACGAACTGGAGTTCTGGGACAGCCGGCTGGCCCATGAGGGGTCCGCCATCGTCGAGCGGAGGCAGAAGGCGGTTGCTGATCTCGTCACACACGCTACCCCGGTCCATGAGGCCCTCAGTTCCGGCGGCGCGCTGGGACTGGACTACAGGCCGCGGGTGTCGGGCAGTGGCAGGGAACAACCTACCGGCGGCGATTTCGGCACTGTGTCCATTGCCGACAACATACTCAACGCCTTGCGCGCGGTGCGCGCACGCGAGGTCGCACAGGGTGTCACCGTCATCGGGCCGCACCGCGACGACCTTGACATCGCCCTGGACGGACAGCCTGCCGGGGCGTTCGCGTCTCGTGGACAGGCACGTTCCATCGCCCTTGCCCTCAAGCTCGCCGAGGCGGCCGTCGTCACCGGGTCGGCAGGTAGAAAACCTATACTGGCCCTCGACGACGTACTGTCCGAACTCGACGCCACACGGAGGAGGCTGGTCCTTGACGGGGTGTGCGGATACGACCAGGTCCTGCTGACCACGGCCGATTTCGGGTTAATCGACGACACCTACCTGGCGAACGCAATCAAGTTTGCGGTGCGTGACGGCACGGTCTCACAACATGCAGCGTGAATACACAGACCACGAAACCGTAGC
The DNA here is from genome assembly GCA_034421215.1 of Dehalococcoidia bacterium. Taxonomy (GTDB): domain Bacteria; phylum Chloroflexota; class Dehalococcoidia; order Lucifugimonadales; family Lucifugimonadaceae. The sequence continues at coordinate 36,331 of DAOUKO010000033.1, read as the reverse complement.
CGGTCAAAAGTCGCAGTTCGTCGATTCGATCGACCGGGCCGCCGGGATGATCGCCTCCAGCGATTACGCCGTGGCGATGACCGGCGCCGGCATGTCGGTGGAGAGCGGCATACCGCCGTTTCGTGGCGCTGACGGACTGTGGACCCGCTACGGCACGCCGCCGATGGACGCCTACAGCCGGTTCAAGGCCGACCCGCAGGGTTACTGGCATCGTGAGATGAACCGCGAGATTGACGAGCACATCCTGGAACTGCGGACCGCGCTCGCGGCCGCGGAGCCGCATGCCGGTCATCACGCACTCGCCAGGATGGTCCGGGTCGGCGCGCTTAAAAGCGTAATCACGCAGAACATCGACGGGCTGGACGAACGCGCCGGTATCACCCGGCTCACCGAAATCCACGGAAACCGGAGCCGGCTCAGGTGTACCGGGTGCAGCGCCAGGAGTCCGCTCGGCGGATTCGTGCTGGACGGCCCGCCCGAGGCCTGCCGCGCGTGCGGCGGCGCGGTCAAGTACGACACGGTGATGTTCGGGGAGCCCGTGCCTGAAGACACGATGCGGGAGGCCCGCAGGCAGACGGACCTGGCAGACTGCATGGTCGCCATCGGGACGTCCGCCACGGTTCGGCCCGCAAGCGGGCTGCTCTGGATCGCCCAGGCTAATGGCGCGCGCATCATCGAGATCAACCCGAATGAGACCAAGCTGACGCCGATTGTCGACCTCGCCGTCCGTGGGAAGGCGAGCGCGGCCGTACCCATGCTCGCCCGAGCCGTCTCACGTCTCATGCCCACGCAACAGGCCGGGCGGGGGCGGGATTTACCAGCGGCGGCCGCGCGGTTAGCATGACGGCAGCCAACAACCAGTAGCCCGGATAAAAATGGCGGCCGCGGTCGCCGGGGAAGACGAAAATGCCCGAATCTCTACAGGTCGAACTCGACCGCTATGTAACGAGCAACCAGCAGTCACTGGGCCTGCACGAACGCGCCGCGAAGGTCATGCCTGGCGGCGATTCACGCAACTCCATCTGGTGGCCTCCGTTCCCCGTCTATGTCGCGAGGGGCGACGGATCGAAGCTCTACGACGTGGACGGCAACGAGCGCGTCGACATGGTCAACAACATGACCACGCTCATCCTCGGCCACCGGCACCCCTCGGTCGTCAAGGCCATGAGGGACCAACTGGACAGCGGCGTGTCGTTCCCTGCGCCCAGCCCGCCGGTCATAGAGTGGGCTGAGATCATGGTCGACCGCGTCCCGTCGGTGGACATGGTGCGGTTCGTCAACTCCGGCACGGAAGCCACGTTGAACGCAATCCGGGCGGCGAGGGCGTTTACCGGCAAGGATGTGATCGCCAAGTGCGAGGGCGCGTACCACGGCAACCACGACGCCGTCTCGGTCAGTGTCCAGCCGCCTCTCGAAAGCGCCGGGGACGCGCTCAACCCCGACCCGGTTATCGGTTTCGAGGGCATCCCGTCGCGGGTCGTCGATGACATCGTCATCATGCCGTACAACGACCTGCCCAACTGCGAGAGGATCATCCGCGCCAACGCCGACCAGCTTGCCGCGGTCATCGTCGAGCCGGTTAACGGCCAGAGCGGATTCATTCCGGCCGAGCCGGAATTCCTGGCTGGCCTCAGGGCTCTTACGACCGAACTAGGCATCATCCTGATATTCGACGAGGTCATCACATTCCGGCTGTCCCGCGGCGGCGCGCAGGAGTACTACGGGGTGATCCCGGACATGACGGCGTTCGGAAAGATCGTCGGGGGCGGCATGCCGGTGGGAGCGTTCGGAGGCCGGGAAGACGTGATGTCGCTCTACGACCCAAGCAACGGCAGCCCGCGCGTCCAGCACGCAGGCACATTCAACGGCAACCCAATGACCGCCGCCGCCGGCATCGGCACGCTAAAGGAACTGACGCCCGACGCCTACAGGGAACTCGACGAGAAGGGCGAGTACGTCCGGGACAAGCTGAGTAAGCTCGTGACCGAGGTGGAAGCGCCCATCGGCGTGACCGGAATCGGCTCCCTGTTCGGGATCCAGTTCACAACGACGCCCGTCTCCAACTACAGGACCTTCGCCACCAACGACCACGAGTTCGCCCGCACCATGTTCGTCGGCCTGCTAAACGAAGGGTACGTCGTTTCGAAGAGCTGCGCCGGCAACGTGTCGACCGTTCACGAGCCGTCCGAACTCGACGGATTCGTCGGCGCAGTCGGCCGCGTGCTGGAACGGGCCGGATACGGCTAGGACCGGGGCTTAGCCCGGACGTCGGAACGCGGCGACTGGTCCGGTGGCTGATCGCCGCAGGACTTGGCGCGGAGGTCGCATGGACACGATAACTTTCATCAGGGACAGCCTGGACCAGGTGCAGTTGCGCCTGATAGGAACGTGTGACGGGCTGACACAGGAGCAGGTCGTGTGGCGGCCCGCGCCGTACGCCAACAACATCGGCTTCATCCTGTGGCACGTGGCCCGGGGCGAAGACCGCATGATCGGCCAGTTAAGCGGCGGTGGCGTTGACCTGTGGGAGTCGGAGGGCTGGTACGAGCGATTTGGCCAGCCGGTCGAGATGCCCGACCCCGGCGACCGGATGGGCCTGCGGAGTCTTGCCATCCCGTCCCTGGAAACGCTCATCGGGTACCTGGGCGCCGCGCATCAAAAAACGAGCGGCTACATCGCCACGCTTTCCGAGGACCGATTAGCCGAGATACCGCCGACGTATCCGCGGGGCGCTACGGTCGGACAGGCCCTCCGGCACATGATCACCCACAAGAACAACCACCACGGCCAGGTCGACTTCCTGCGCGGGCTGCAAGACCCTGAGTGGGACCTCCCGGCCGGCAACGGCATGATTTTGCCGGGTTCTTAGTGGGGGGACCGGGTCGGCGTCATTCCACGACTTCGAATATGTCCGTCGTGTGAGTCTCCGCCAGCAGCGGGTATATCTCCCCGAACACATTCGTGATGCCGGGCGTGCGCCGCACCACGCTTCGGGACGCCTCGTATGCGGCGATGTCCTGCCATTCCTGTTCAGTCTGCAGGGCGCCGTGCATTCCGTGCCAGCCCCGCAGGATGATCGGCCGTTCGAATCCTGCCTCGGCCATGGCGTCGGACGCCTGCTTCACAAGGGCAAGCAGTTGGCCGCCCTTGCCCGGAAGCGGCAAATACGTTCGTCTCACGATGATCATGTGTTTGTCCTTTTTCGTTATGTCCTTGATCGGGCGCGATACCCGGTAAACGTTACTCCGCGGGACGGTCATCGCGGACGAGGTCGCACATTTCGGCGATTGTGCGGCCGGTCAGTCCGGCCCCCTGCTCTGAAGCCGCCTCCCGGAGTGTGCTGAAGATCGTCTGCAGGTTTATGCTCGCCGGATGCTCGGGATCGGCGTAGTCCTGGTCCTGGTGGGTGTTGGTAACGTACGTGGGGAACGCGGCGGCGTCCCTGACGCTGCGCGCGATGACGTTGCGTGCGACGGCGCTGTGGTCGTACATACGCGAAGCAACGTACGGCCATTCGTAACCGGCTTCACCCCTGTCCCCTCGCTCCATTGGCCTATCGGGGTCCGACGATATTGGGACCTCGATGAAATCGCTTTCGCCCTCGATGTGACGGAACGACAGGTTCGCCCGGTGCGGGTATAGGTCCGCGCCCGCCCAGATCGCCATCGCCTCCGGCAGGACCCTCCCGGGGCAGGAGACGCTGCCACCCTCGAAGCCAAGTTCTTCGAGGACGCCGAAAGTTGCGTCGTTGGCTGAGAAGACGCCGCCTCGAAAGAACCGCGGGTGCTGGCCCAGGGCGTCCGACCAAACCTTGGATGCGGCGGAAATAAGTTCGGTCTGTTGTTCTGCAGTGAAGGCGCCCAGGTCTTTCGGATAACCAACAGTGTCGAATTTGTATGGGTGCAGGTGCATCCCCAGGCAGGCCCCGGCGTCCTGGAGTTCGAGCAACAGCGCAGTCTGGGCGACGGCGACCTCGGGATGGGCGAACAGCGTCACCGGGTAGCCTTCCCGGTCAGCCGATTCCACGTATGCCCTGATCGAACGTTCGCCGTATTCGTGTGTCGCTGGCCCGCTGCCGGACAGCTCGATCGCCAGTGGAGAGCACTCGAACAGGGCCGGCTCGCAGTCCATCGTCAGTATGACGCTGATGTCGGCGGTCATGTCAGGTGGGGGTTTTTTCGCGTGTCATTGGGCCGGATGTTATCTCTCGGGGGAAGGCGGCAACATAGTGCTGCCCATCTGCGCGGTCAATCCTGGGCGCCTCCACGAGAATACGCGATTTCCCCTCAGGCCACGGCAATCATCACAACGCCAGCCACCACTGCGGCGGTCGCCATCACCTTCAGGGCCAGGTCCGACCGCGTCATCTCCTCATCCGGCAGGAGTCTACTGGCCAGCAGGCCGATACCCACGGTGATGAGCAAGACGAAAACCGGTCGGGACGCCACTACGCCGCTCACCAGTGAGATTGGCCCGATGGCGATGGCCCAGAGGAGCAACAGGTTGCCCACGAACGGACCTATTCCGTCGTTCAGTACGATCGCTCCGGCCCTGGAGGCCGATTTCATGTAGCGGTACAGTTCAGCGAACGTGCTGGGCCTGGCATACGGGAAGAACATCGCGGTGAACAGGCCCAGCCCGCGGAACGCCATGAGGCTCCATACCGATTGGTCGGCCGATCCCTCCTTCAGGAGTAGCTGGCCGGAGCCGATCAGGATGGCGCCAAAGAGGATCACCAGGAACGTGGGCCGGATCCCGAACCCTATGCCGAGGTCGCTGCTGCGCATCGATATGGCTATCGCGCCGAACACCACGAGCGCGATGGCGAGCCATTGCAGCCACCAGAGAGACTCGCCAAGGAACAACACCGCCATGATGGCGACGAATATGGGCGAGGTGTGCCAGACCGGAGCCACCCGTGACACCTGTTCCCGCGTAAGTCCCCAGAACATGAGCGTGAGCCCCGTCCCCCAGAATGCGCCTCCGCCGAATCCCGCCAAGGCCGCATACACGGGCACACCTTGCGGCGGATCGATCGCCAAGATGAACACCGAGACGATGCCCTGGCTCACGCCGGTGAACATGTAAAAGGCCGGCAGACGAATCCCGATGCGGGTCAGGATCAGCTTGTCGCCCACCGTCACGCCAGCATAGATGATCGTGCTCGCCAGGGCCGCGGCGACCCAGTTAAGGTCCGTCACGCGCGCGCCCTCGACGGTTCACCCGCGAAATTCGTGAAATTCAGGCTCGACAGCACGGCGGAGACAGTTTAGTCATTCCCTGGCCGCGTCATAAGCCCGTGCGGGCTTGTTAGACGGCACGGCGGATTTGACGATTCGGCGATACGCACCTAATCTCCGGGCTCGATACTGAGCAGGACAAGACAGTCGGGAGGTCTTCCGCCATGTTCCGAATCAACCACATTCACCTCAAGTCACCGGACCCCAAGGCATTGGCCGACTGGTTCGGTGACGCGTTCAACCTCACCATCGTCAGCGACACGGTGCGCGTCTTCGGCGACCGCTTCATCGCCTGCGATTCGGAGGACGGGATGCGTGTCAACATCTCCGGCGCCCGGACCGGCGAGGAGATGGGACAGGGAGACGCCGACCCGCACTACGGCCTGGAACACTTCGGCTTCGACGTGGTGGACATGGACGCGGAGATCAAACGCCTGGAAGGCCTCGGCGCCGTCCTGGCCGACGGACCCATCGCCACGGACGACGGCCGCAAGATCGCCTTCATCAAGGCCCCGGACGACATACGAATTGAGCTCATTCAGCAGAGTTAGGGGTGGATGCTGCGGGGGAACACCGGCGGGGATTCACGCCCGCATTGGACTGAAAAGGTGTCCAAAAAGGGCATTGGGATGCGCTGACCCGCGCAACTTCTCCCAGGCGCGGTCTCGGAAAACCACTCGTAGGGGCGTCTCTTGTGGGCGCCCGATGGGGTGGGGCGCGGCAACTGACGCGACGCCAGTTCGTGATCGGTTAGGGACTTTCCAGACACCCTCTAAGGGCGCTGGGGGTTGACCTGCTTCTACCCAGGCACCCTGCGCCGCGCAATATCCCGCGCGTTCAGCGCCCGCGACCGCGCCTGCTCCACGTCGTCTGCGACGGCGGTGAGGTGGCCCATTTTGCGGCCGGTACGGACATCCGACTTGCCGTAGAGGTGAAGGGATACGCCGGGCACGGTCAGAGCGCCGGCGAAGTCAGGGTGGCCGCCGGCTTCGATCCAGACATCGCCCAGCAGGTTGGCCATCGCCGCGGGCTGCGGCATCGAAACGTCGCCGAGCGGGAGACCGCAAAGCGCGCGTACCAGTTGTTCGTACTGCGAGGTCCGGCACGCCTCGATCGTGTGGTGGCCCGAGTTGTGCGGCCTCGGCGCGAGTTCGTTTACCAACAGGTCGCCCTCGTTCGTCAGAAACATCTCGACCGCGATAAGGCCCACGACGTCGAGGTAGGATGCGATGCCTGCAGCAAGGTCCTCCGCGGCTGCCGCAACGGCTTCGTCCACGCGAGCGGGGGCTATTGTGAGGTCGAGTATCCCGTTTACGTGGACGTTTTCTCCGCACGGGAAGGGGCGGGTGTTCCCGGTGGCGTCGCGGGCGCAGACAACCGATAGTTCCTTTTCGAAGGCAACGAACTGTTCCAGGACCAACTCTCCCGCTCCGCCCAGATCGGAGTAGGCGTCACCCCCGCCGTCCGCCGACTTGATGACCGCCTGCCCTTTGCCGTCGTACCCCATGCGCGCCGTCTTTAGGACGGCCGGCAGCCCGACGGCATTGATGGCCGCCTGGAATTCGCCGGGGTTATTGACCGGCCGGTACGGCGCCACAGGAAATCCGGCAGAAGTGAGAGCGGCTTTTTCAAGGACCCTGTCCTGGGCGGTGCGAAGGACGTTGCTCGACGGGTTGACCGGAGCAAACTCTCCCGCCGCGTCTGCTGCGCCGGCGTCTACGTTTTCGAACTCGTACGTGACGACATCCGAGCGGTTGCCGAGTTCCCGGCCCGCGTCGCGGTCTTCATAGGGCGACACGATGTGGTCGTCGGCCACCTGCGCTGCCGGGCAGCCGGGATCGGGGTCCAGGATGGTGACGCGGTAGCCCATGTGCGCCGCGGCGATGGCGGTCATGCGGCCGAGTTGGCCTCCGCCGATGATGCCTATGCGCGAGCCGGGCGGCAGCGGCGCTGACGGTGACATCAGCCCGCGGTCTTGACCTCGCTGTCGGCGAGGACCTCTTCGGCGGTTGCACGGCGGCGGTCTTCGAGCCGCGCCCGAAGTTCGGGCCGGCTGGTTGCGACGATCTCGGCGGCCAACAGGCCGGCGTTGACTGCGCCGGAACGGCCGATCGCCACGGTTGCGACGGGCACCCCGCGGGGCATCTGGACTATCGACAGGAGGGAGTCGAGGCCGTTCAGGGCGGCGGACTCCACCGGAACTCCGATCACGGGCAACACGGTTTTGGAAGCGGTCATACCGGGCAGGTGGGCCGCGCCGCCGGCGCCCGCAATGATCACCTCGAGGCCGCGTTCAACAGCCGTCTCGGCGTACTCGAACATGGCGTCAGGGGTGCGATGTGCGGAGACGATGCGCACTTCGTGGTCAATGCCGAGTTCTTCGAGGACGTCGGCTGCGTGCTGCATGGTTTCCAGGTCAGACCGGCTTCCCATAATCACGCCTACCACCGGATTGCTCAAGAGTACCGCTCCATGCGCCCAGGTTGTTCGAACTTCCGGCGTCGCGCGCCGGAACCATCTGCCAAGTTTACATTCGCGGTACGGGCAAAACGCGCCGGTCTGCGTATTTGAAGTCAGTGCCTGGCTGTTTGGAGCAGTTGGTGGGGGCCGCCTTGCGTGATCTTCCTCACAGAGCCTGGAATTTCGAGCGCGGCTATCGCCCCTGATGCGGCCGCATTTATACTGGAGGCATCCTGTTCGGCCAGACTTGGCTGAACGGGCAAAACCGCGAAGCAAGTTAGAGTCCGGTAACTTCCGAACGGTTCGACCTCTCAGGGGCAGTCTTCCCCGATTTCAGGAAAAGTCTTCCTTGACCCTTGAAGCGCACGCCCTTCGCAGAACAGCTCTGATTCTGGTAATCGCCGGGCTGGCGTGGAACCTGGTAGAAGCCGGGTTCGGCTTGTGGGCGGGTCTCCACGCCGGCAGCGTGGCCATCCTGGCGTTCGGGCTCGACAGCCTCGTCGAACTATTCGCCGGCGGGGTCCTCGTGTGGCGGCTGACGGCGGATAAAGACGAGGAGGACGCGGAGGCCTCGGAGCGCAAGGCGCAACGTCTAATCGGCCTGACCTTCTTCCTCCTGGCAGCGTACGTAGTCCTCCATTCCGGCGCAAACCTGCTTGGACTTTTGCCCGCGCCGGAGCCGAGCATCGTGGGTATCGCGATAGTCGCTGCAAGCGCAGTCGTGATGACCGTTCTGTACGTCGGCAAGATGCGCATCGCCACCCGGCTGCAGTCCCGTTCGTTGAGGGCGGAAGCCATGGAGACCCTGTTCTGCGATATCCAGGACCTGACCATCCTGGTGGGGATCGGCCTCAACAGCTTGCTCTCATGGTGGTGGGCAGACCCGGTGGCGGCGCTACTCCTGGTTTACTTCTTCGTGAAAGAGGGCAGGGAGAATTTCTTCAATAACGGGCATGAGGACGACGAGGACGAGCCCCCGGTCTGCTTTTGCGGCGGCTGCATCTTCGGCTTGCGCGCCTGTGGACGGTGCGTAACCGGCCACGACACGTAATCGGGCGGGCAGACTGCAGGCAGGGTGATCGCGTTGGCATGCTCGACATCGAGTCGGGATGGATAAACGATACGACCACATAATCGTTGGCGCCGGATCGGCGGGCGCCGTCCTGGCGGCGCGGTTGACGGAAGATCGTCACCGGTCGGTGCTCCTCGTCGAAGCCGGACCGGACTATCCCGCGCCGCAACTGATGCCCGATTCGGCGAAGTACGCCTACGGTACCGGCGGGACGATCTGGGACAGCGGCCACCTGTGGAATTACCGCGCCAGGGCCACGGACCAGGCGTGCATTGACATCCCCCGCGGCAGGGTCGCCGGCGGCTCCAGCGCAGTCAACGACGCCCAGTTCCTGCGAGGGATGCCCAATGACTTCGACCGGTGGGCGGACTGGGGCAACCCGGAATGGGCCTTCGAAAAGGTCCTCCCGTACATGCGAAAGCTGGAAGAGGACCAGGACTTCCAGGACGAGTTCCATGGCGCGGACGGTCCGATCCCCAGCCGCAGATACGCTCCCGAGGAATGGGGACCCCATCAGCACGCCTTCTACAGGGCATGTCGCGACGCCGGGTTCCCCGACTGCCCGGACCACAACCACCCCGGGTCGACGGGAGTCGGGCCGTTGCCCTTCAACGTCGACGGCCGCGTGCGGGTGAGCACCGCCATCGCCTACCTCGACCCGGCGCGCGGTCGGCCGGGTCTGACCATCCGGCCAGACAGCCTCGTACATGGGATCATCTTCGAGGGGCGCCGGGCGGTCGGGTTGCGGGTGGCAAGCGGCGGCAATGCGGATTACGTGTATGGCGACGAGGTCATCCTCTGCGCCGGCGCAATAGGATCGCCGCACATCCTGGGCCTGTCGGGCATTGGGCCCGGGGATCAACTGCGCGAGTTGGGCATACCCGTTGTGCAGGACCTGCCCGGCATCGGGCGCAATCTCCGCGACCACCCCGACGTGCCGATGGCCTGGCGCACCCGCGAGGGTTTTCAGCTCGATGTCGACCAGGTTGCGACGGGGACGGTTACCCTGCGGCATACGGCGTCCGGTTCGCCTTTCGAAAACGACATGGTCATCTACATGGGCAACTACGCGTCGGAGAGACCGATGCGCGGCCTGGACCACGAGACCCCGGCGGGTGTCGGCGTGAGCCAGTGTCTTTACCTGGCGCTCAGCGAGGGCGAACTACGAGTCCGGTCCAGTGACCCCGAGGTACCGCCTTACCTCGACTTCAACCTCCTCGACGATTCTTTCGACCGGTCGCGGCTTCGCGAAGGCGTCAGGATGTGCGCCGGTCTGTTCAGGCATGCGGCGTTCGAGCCCATAGTCGAGGAGCGTGTCGCGCCGTCAGACGACATTTTGGACGACGACGACGCGCTGGATTCGTGGATGAAGCGGGAGGTGATCACCGCTCATCACGTCTCAAGTACCTGCAAGATGGGGCCGTCGAGTGACCCGCTCGCCGTCGTGGACCAGTACGGCAAGGTCCACGGCGTGGACGGGCTGCGCGTCATCGACGCATCGATCATGCCGGACACGGTGCGGGCGAACCTCAACCTGAACGTAATCGCCATGGCGGAACGGGCGGCGGACCTGGTTAAAGGTGAAGTCCGCAACTGAGACTGGCGTTGCCGGCGACGATCATAAGGCAAACGCGGGATTCACCGGTTGCACTGCGGGCAGAATGTTCAGTTTCTAAGTGCCTGACCGACGCAGTGGATGCTGCCAACGCAAAGCCTGAAAACGGCTGAAATCGGCATCGGCAGAGACCATTGTGCACCCATGTTCTATTGCCACGGCCGCGTGTTGGGCGTCCGCCACCAGCTTTCCAGTTGCCCCCGATTCCCTGCACAGTTGCTCCAAAATGACGAAATGGTCCGGGCCGGGGCCCACGAGCCGTGCGGTTGGGCGCTCCACCAGAGACGATACGAACGAAAACGCCGTATCTATTGTCGATGGCCTTTCAAAGATCCGGGGATTAGTGGCAATTCGGATGAATCCCGCTAGTACCAAGACGGAAAGGGCAAAGGGTTCCGGCCCTGTGGCCAGGCGGGTCAACCAGTCTGCATATTCAGGGTGATCGGGAGTTGAATCCTCAAAGTGGGCATAGATCAGGACGTTGACATCGGGAAGCAACATCCGCCGTCAAGAATTCCGGGTCCCGTACTTCTGCTCGTCTTCATAGATCTCAAGCGAGCGCGGTCGGTTGAGATCCACACCGCTACGCGGCCGACCCCCGCGTACCGTGATGAGCCGAAACGGCGGATGATCCGGTGGCTCCCGACGCTTCAGGGCATCGTCCAGCGTCCTGGCGATAAAACCGCTCACGCTCAAGCCTTGAATCGAAGCCTCGCGGCGGACTCGTCGTGAAAGTTGGTCGTTGAGTGAAATAGTCGTTCTCATTATGCATAGCATACCATAGATGCATCAGTTCATAACATTATGCGGCTTCGCCGGTTCGCTGTGGGATGAATGTAAACGAATTGGCGAAGGGTCGAATTCGCAAATGTAAGATCGGCCATCAGGCAGGATCGGCCAGTCCACCCGTGTAGAACGCGGTCGTGCGTCTTGCGGCCGCGCGTGCGTCAGCAGGCGGCGTTCCGGCTGCGACTGCCGCATCCCCCCATCCCTCGCTGCTACCGGCGATGAACGCCCTTCCTTCCGGTGAGGTGACGAACGCGGCTTCGTCAGACAGAGTCTCGCTCGACTGCTCGGCGTGGATCGCCAGGCCCAGGAGTGTCAGTTCCCATCCAACGCCGGCCGCGCCCGGCCCGTACTCGTCCCAGTGGGGAGAAAGTAGTGAGGTGTGCGTGAGGGTGAGTTTTGTTCGGCCGCGCCCATCATCCGAAACGTAGACATCCACCCAGCTTACGTCTCCTGCGAACTCCCACGTGATGGCGAAGTGGGAGAGTGGTTCGCAGGCCGTAATGACGCCGCCGGCATTGCCTTCGAGTTGGTAACGACCGCCAGGTTCCAATTCGCCGTTGACTGTCAGAAACCAGCTCGAAATACGCTCGCAGTTCGTCACGGCATCCCACAGGTTTTCGCGCGAGGTCGCGTAGCTGCGTGAAAGAGTGACCGCGCTGGCAGATCGTCCGGCGCGCTCCAGCCACGACACGGAACGCCTTATGGCGCCGGGGTCGAAATCCACGGTTAACACACTTTTCCTTGCTGCCAGTCCTTCTATTTGGAATCGAGGGAACGATTCGGGCGGCAACTGCATAGTATCCGGTAGAGAGGCTTACGTCTCAGGCAGGGAGGATGCAGGTATGACCGAAGATCAGGCCGTAATGCGTTGCCAGCATGGCGAACGCGATGCGTTCCGATACCTGGTGGAGCGTTACCAGGACATCGTGTTCGGCACGGCCTACAACATGACACGAAACCGCGCGCTGGCCGAGGAAATGGCCCAGGACGCATTCCTGGCGGCGTGGAGAGGTATCCGCAGCTTCAGGCGCGGCCGGCCGTTCAAGCCGTGGCTGATGCGCATCCTGGTCAACACAGTGATGGCGCACCGCCGCAAGAGGACGGTCGAGACCACTCCAATCGAAGGCTCCGAGGTGGAAGGGGAAGACGACGCCGAAGGCCCCGAGGACCTTGCCGAGTCCAGGTCTGAGCAACAGGCGTTGCAGCGGGCGATCGGGGAGTTGAGTCCGGACCATCGCCAGGTGGTCGTGTTGCGCTACTTCTCTGAAATGACGGTGCCGGAACTGGCCCGGGCGGCCGGGCTGACAGAAGGCACGGTGAAGTCCCGGCTGCATCGGGCGCACCGGGCGTTGCGGCAGCAGTTGGCTGGCGCGCAGCAGTGGCAGAGGTGAGAGATGAAAACTAACGATACGAACGACCGCGACATGGAACAGCGGCTGGAGCAGCATTTCGCCTCCGGCGCCGACAAGGTACCTCCCACCCCGGACCTGTGGGCTTCGCTGGAAGGCCGGCTGGGGAAGCAAGACCCCAAGCCGTTTTGGGCAGGTATCCGCGACTTTGTGCTTCCGCCGGGCGGATTCACTGGCGTGCCGCCGGTTGCGGCCGCGGCTGCGGCGGTGGTCGTGATAGCGATAGCGGGTTCTGTGGGGTTCATCGTAGGGAGAGACCTCGGAAGTGAATCAGAGCCCGCCCCCACACTTCAGCCGACCACGATGGCCGTGGCTCCGACAGCAACGCCAAGGGTTGTAACCGCACGCGTCGTCGAAACCGTGGTAGTAGAAAAAGAAGTCACACGCTTTGAGACTGTGATCGTGGAAAAGCCGGTTACCGTGACCGAAAAGGTGGTCGAGACCGTCGTTGTTGAAAGGTCGGGGGTGGGCGAGGTGGTTGTAGTCGTGGAAACGGTGATTGTGGAAAAACCCGTGACCGTCACGGAAAAGGTGATAGAGACCGTCGTAGTTGAGAAGGTGGTCGAAAAGGTGGTCACCGCGCCCGCAGCGACGCCAGCCCCTACTGCCGCTGCCGCCCCCGCCCCCACGGGCACACCGGCCCCTCCGGGTGCGCTCACTCCTCCGCAGGGTGAACAGAGGGCGCTTCCCAATCAACCGGGCGCGACAACGTTTGAGGACTACGAGCGTCAGCCCCTCACAGAAACCGCCGAAGACGCCGTTTCCACGTTTAGCCTGGACACCGACCGCACGTCGTTCCAACTGGCGTTGAACTGGGCCAGGTCCGGCTACGACGTGGACCCGGCGTCGGTGCGGGCCGAGGAGTGGGTGAACGCGTTCGATTACGGTTACGAACCGCCATCGGTCGACGACCGTTTCGCCATCATGTCCGACGTTTTCGAGCACCCGCTCGACGGCAGCAGGCACATGGCGCGGGTCGCCTTCAAGGCGCCGGAAGTGGTGAACGACGGCCCGCTGAACGTGACGCTGGTGCTGGACGCATCCGGCTCGATGGCGAACGGCAACCGTGTGGCAATCGCCAGAGAGGCGGCTGAGGCAATACGGCGGAGCATGGACCGTGACGACCGGGTATCGGTGGTCCACTTCACAACCTTCGTAATAGACAACCTCACCGTCCGAAACGCTTCGCCCGACGACCGCGCGGTGACCGACTCCATTGCCCAGCTTGCGCCGCACGGGAGCACCAATGTGCAGGCGGGACTGGACCTGGGAGTACAACTGGCGGACAGGATGCGATGGGAACGCCCGGATGCGCTCAACTACGTCATCCTGATGTCGGACGGTGTTGCAAACGTGGACGCCACAGATCCGTTCGCCATCCTTGCAGCCACGTCTGCGCCGGACGGCGCCAACCCGCTGAGGCTCATCACGATAGGTGTGGGCATCGAGAACTACAACGACACGCTGCTGGAGCAACTCGCCCAGCACGGCAACGGCTGGTACCGCTACCTGTTCAGCGAGGAGCAGGCCCGTCAAACGTTCCGACGAGACAACTGGCTCGCGCTCGCCTCACCGGTCGCCGACCAGACGCGTGCCCAGGTTGTGTGGGACCCGGACGTGGTGAAGGCGTGGCGGATCGTCGGATACGAGAACCGCGTCACGTCAGCGGAGTCGTTCACGCAGGACCGCAAGGAGTTCGCCGAGATCTACTCGGGAGCCTCCACCACGGTCTTCTACGAGTTGGAACTGCACGACAACGTCCGGCTGAACGGCGGCCTTGGGCAGGTGGAACTGCGTTGGGTGGAACCGGTAAGCGGGCGCAGTTGGAGCCAGAGCACCGACATCGTAAGCACGGGGCAATTCACTCACCTGGTGGACGACCCGATGCTCGAGTTCGGCGCAGTCGTGGCTCTGACGGCGGACAGGTACAGCGTGGTGGGTGATTACGATGAGCCCAGTCGCGGGCTGGCCCAGCAACTGTGGCGCTTGCGTGACCTCACGGTGGACCTGCAGAGCGACCTTGGCCACCTGGCGTCATACAACGACTTCGCATTCGTGCAGGAAACGCTGCTGGAGAACGTTCCGTACGTTTCGCCGGACAACTCGGGGTACAGCAGGTAGGGATGAGGGTCCTATAGGCGAAACGGCAGCAAGGGGCCGGTCGATCAGACCGGCCCCTTCTCATATGCCCAAACGCGGTCAACCGGTGTGTCGGTGTTACTAAAACTGCCCCGCCAAGGAGGCCACCCCCTAGGTTCTGGGTGCCCCTTTCATTCGTCTTTCCGGACCCCGATCCGGAACCCACGGTGGGGCGCGGAGGTGGGCACGCCCGACATGTACAACCACAAACCGGCAGGCGCCACACCATTTTCATACCCTGGGCCGCCGGCCGCAGTCGGCATGGACCATTGGTATGAAAACAAACCGGTCAGCCCCCACATCGTCGTGCCGGCCCTCTTCGTCTTACCGGGGTAACCCGGTACCCACGGTGGGGTGCGGGGGTAGGTACGCCCAACTTGTACGACTCCCATCAGACAAGCTACGCCCCGATTTCATCACCCCGTGCAGCTTGGACATGGCCATAGTGATTCCGAATGAAGCCGATGAATCTGAGTCGACTTTCGCCATCCGCGGTTCGCTTCAGGCGACCGGGCCTCGCATCGATTCCGCGCGGCGGGCGATGGCCTTTATCTGCCCGCGGAAGACCCAGGAGTGAATGGGGTACAGCGCGTACCAGTAGACGAGGCCCGTGAGTCCCCTGGGTATGAACGCCGCAGTCTGCTCCAGGTGGGTCGTGCCATCCTCAGCTTCCCGCACTTCGTAGTTCAGCCAGGCCCGGCCGGGAAGCTTCATCTCGGCCCTGAGCCGGACCGAACGGCCTTCCTGCAGGTCCTCCACCCGCCAGAAGTCCAGCGCGTCGCCGGTTCGCAGGTCATCAGGATGGCGTCTCCCCCGGCGCAGGCCGGTGCCGCCCAACGCGCGGTCGATCATCCCACGCAATCGCCATGCCCAGTTGGCGAAATACCATCCCCGACCGGCGCCGATACCTGTGAAAGTACGGTAGACGTCCCGGGCTGGAGCTTCGACTCTTCGCCGCCGGCGCTCGATGATCATTCCGTGCCGTGATTCCAGGCGGACGGGGCCCGTCATATCTGCGGCGCCGCCCGCGGTGTCACTCCACGACGTGTCGATGCGTCCATCGTCGAGGTCTTCGAGCACCCTGTCGATCGATGACGCGTAGTCCTGTGGCTGAACGTGCGGAAACAGCGACCGGGCGATGTCATTCGTAACTACGACGTCGTTACGGAGTCCTTCGACGAGGGCCACGGTAATTCCGGCGGGAATT
The DNA here is from genome assembly GCA_034421215.1 of Dehalococcoidia bacterium. Taxonomy (GTDB): domain Bacteria; phylum Chloroflexota; class Dehalococcoidia; order Lucifugimonadales; family Lucifugimonadaceae. The sequence continues at coordinate 20,400 of DAOUKO010000033.1, read as the reverse complement.
GGTGTGAACCAGTGCACCCAGTAAGACGACAGGCGAGGAGTCAGGACCGGAACAGGCAGCAGCAACCGACTCAGGCCCCTCGCTTCGGCATAGCCGAGCATCAGGCCTTTGTATGTCGTCACATCCTTCCCGCCGATCTCGATAGTCCTGTCCCGGCTTTCCGGCGTGTCGAGGGCGGACACCAGGTATTCGAGGAGGTCATCCACGGCGATGGGCTGTATCCGGGAGTAGACCCACTTCGGGCAGACCATGACGGGCAGCCGTTCCACCAGGTATCTGATCATCTCGAACGAGATGCTGCCCGTTCCAATCACAATGGCGGAACGGAATTCGGTAACGCTGACACCGCTTTCGCGCAACGCCCGCCCAGTCTCTTGCCGGGACCGCAAGTGGGGCGAAAGGCTTGCGTCAGCTACTCCCAGGCCGCCCAGGTAGATGATGCGCTTCACTCCTGCCTTTGCTGCTGCCCTGCCAAACGTACGCGCCGCCTCGATGTCCAGTTCGTGGAAGTCGCCGCCACGGGACATGCTGTGGACCAGGTAGTAAGCCGTGTCCACGCCGTCCAGAACGTCGGGCAGGGTCTGAGGGTTAAGTACGTCCCCCACCGCAATCTCCACCTGGTCAGACCACGCACGGGAGAGCGCCCTGGCGCGGCTTCGTACGAGCACGCGGACGCGGCGGCCTTCGCTGATGAGCCTGGGGACAAGCCGTCCGCCAATGTAGCCGGTGGCGCCGGTTACAAGAATTGTTTCTGGTCGGGCCATGTGCTTCTGTGACGTGACTGGGCTATAGCTCCGCGGCGATGCTTAAATTCTAGTTAGTGATGCGCCGCTGAGAGCAGCCCGGGACCGACAACGGGCAGGCTGAATCGGCAGGAGTTGAGAGGAGACTCGCGTTGGACGGACATAACCGCCTCTACGGCGACCTCGCCTACCTGTGGCCCCTGATGAGCCCTCCCGACCATTACGAGGACGAGGCCCGTTACTGGCTGTGCGCTCCACGGTAGCCTCTACGTATGAGTACCGAAAACATGCTCTTGGTCCGGTGGCGAGAACGCGCGCAATTGCTAAACCGAATCGACCGCCTATTGCGTAGAGATTGCCGCGTGCGAGGCGCCTGGGTAAGCGGATCAACGGCTCGCGGCGACGATGACGCTCTAAGCGACCTAGACCTGTACGTGGTCGTTGCCGACGATGCCATTGACGACTTTGTGTGCCACCGAAAGGTGCATGCAGCGAAGCCGGCCAGGCCCATACTCTTGATGGACAATTTTGCCAATGCGCCGATTGGCGGCGCCTATCTGCTCGCGCTGTACGAGGGAAGCGCTGGACCGCAACACGTCGACTGGTTCTGGCAGCCGGAGTCGGAGGCACGTCGTCCGGATGACGGGAAGATCGTGTTCGACCGGGCTGGCCTCGCAATTGCGCCAGGCGTAAAGCGGCGCGGGGAAGGACAGCGTTCATCCGGCCTTCCACTCGGTCCAAACCCCTCTCGCAATGATCTTCTGGAACACAAGATTGCCTTTTTCTGGTCGATGAGCTTCATTGCAGCGAAATACATCGCGAGGCGGAACCGAGAAGCCGCGGCAAGGATGACCGGTGTTGCAGCCTGCACCCTGTTGGAGGCCGAAGCATTGTGCGGCGACTCCGAGGTCCCCTCGGATGGCGACTCACAATCGCCTGCAATCCGAGAATCGACGACGGCCCCTGAGCAGTTAATCGCGCTGATGAGGCTCACCAAGCATGCGGACGCGTTGGACAGCCAACTCGTCGCTCAAGGCGTGACCGTTCCCACCAAAGCGGCAAGGCAAATCAACCAATTCTTCGAACTCGCTGAAGCTCTTGCAACCCGGAATGCGGATTTGTCTCTTCTTCCCAACAAACCGCGTCGCCGCCAAGGTCACTTGGATTCGATGATGGAGGACCGCTGAGGCCGAACTCGCGGTGCTGTAGCCGGCTGCCCGACCACTAGCCTGGGGAGTCGCGGCAGCCCACTATAGATTCAAGATTCCTACTTGAAAGTGAATGGACCGAGTTTCGAATTGGCCGAAAGAAGACTCGCGTTGGACGGACATAACCGCCTCTACGGCGACCTCGCCTACCTGTGGCCCCTGATGAGCCCTCCCGACCGTTACGAGGACGAGGCCCGGTACTGGCTGCGCGAACTGCGGTCGCGATTGCCGCCAGGCAGGCGGCGAATTCTCGACCTCGGTTCCGGCGGCGGCCACCACCTCCACCCCCTGACATCCGAGTTCGACGCGACCGCGGTGGACCTGTCTGAAGCGATGCTCGCCCACTCGCGCCGGCTGAATCCCGGCGTGGTCCATCATGTCGGGGACATGCGGACTATCCGGCTCGGACAATCGTTCGACGCCGTCCTCATCCACGACGCCATCTCCTACATGACGACGGAGGCCGACCTCCAGGCCGTCTTCGCCACGGCCCGTGCCCACCTATACCCCGGCGGCCTGCTAATCGTCGCCCCCGACGACTACACCGAGACGTTCACACCACCCAGCGTCGAACACCGCACCACACGCAATGACGAAACCGAACTCACCTACGTCGAATACTCAACAGACCTCGACCCGGACGACACGGCCATCGAGACGACGTACGTCTACTTCATCAAGCGAAACGGCAAGCTACAGGTGGAGGCGGACAAACACGTCACCGGCCTGTTCCCTATCGCCACATGGCAGCGCCTGCTGACGGAGGCGGGGTTCGCGGTGGAGCGGGTCGATTACCCGGTCAGCGAGGACGGACGGGAGATGTGGTTGTGGGTGGGGAGTTTGGCGGGCGCGGCGCCGTCTGGTGGGGCGTAGGAAAGCGGCGACAGTCAACGCCAAGATCGTTCAGCCTTTCTTCGAGGTCTCCTCACCGGATATCTTTGCGCGGCCCAGCCCCAGGTAGCGTCCAGTCGCTCGTCTAAAAAGCCGGCGCCAGCCGTTTCGCTATGATGTAGCCCGCACCGTAGGGTCAACGCCTCTGGAGGCCGCGTGAAGTACTCGCTGTTCAGCCTGGTCCGTAACGGACTGAGCAACCACGAAAAATGGCCGCGGGCGTGGCGTCACCCCAAGCCCAGGCGCAATTACGAAGTGATTGTCGTCGGCGCGGGCGGACACGGTCTCGCAACCGCCTACTACCTGGCCAAAGAGCACGGCGTCACCGACGTGGCCGTCCTGGAGAAGGGGTACGTGGGAGGCGGAAACACGGGCAGGAACACGGAGGTAGTCCGCTCCAACTACCTTTGGGATGAGGCTGCCCACCTGTACGAGTTTTCGCTGAAGTTGTGGGAGGGCCTCAGCCGCGACCTCAATTTCAACCTGATGTTCAGCCAACGTGGTCTCCTGAGCCTGGGCCACAGCCTCCAGGAAATGCGCGACATCGCCCGGCGCGTACACGCCAACCGGCTGAACGGCATCGACAGCGAGCTTCTGAACCCTGAGGAGGTCAAGGAGATCGTGCCGATCATCAACATCTCGAAGGACGTCCGGTATCCGATTCTCGGCGCCTCCTACCAGCGCAGGGGAGGGACCGCAAGGCACGATGCCGTCTCGTGGGGCTTCGCGCGGGCGGCGGACGCACGCGGTGTGGACATAATCCAGCAGTGCGAGGTCACCGGGTTCCGCCAGGAGAACGGCAGGGTCGTAGGCGTCGACACCACGCAGGGGTACATAGGCGCGCAGAAAGTGGCCGTGGTCACCGCCGGCAACTCGGGCGTCATGGCCGACATGGCGGGCTTCCGGTTGCCCATCGAGAGTCATCCCTTGCAGGCGTGGGTGTCCGAGCCGATCAAGCCGGTGCTGCACTCAGTCGTCATGTCGAACGCGGTCCACGCCTACATCAGCCAGACGGACCGCGGCGAACTGCTGTCGGGAGCCGGCATCGACTCGTACACCGGCTACGGGCAGCGCGGCAGTTTCAGCGTGCCGGAGCACGCCATCGCCGCCATTATCGAGTTGTTCCCGATCTTCAGCAGGCTCCGGATGATGCGGCAGTGGGGAGGCATCGTCGATACGTGTCCGGACGCCTGCCCGATAATCAGCGCCACGCCGGTGGACGGCCTCTACTTCAACTGCGGCTGGGGCACCGGCGGGTACAAGTCGATACCGGGCTCGGGGTGGGTGTTCGCCCACATGCTGGCCACTGGACAGGCGCACGAACTCGCCGCGCCGTTCTCGCTTGACCGGTTCAGGACCGGCCGCCTCATCGACGAACACGGAGCGGCCGGAGTCGCCCACTAGCCGCCAACGGAAAGCCGGAGATACATGCTGTTAATCGAGTGTCCCTGGTGCGGGGCCAGAGACGAGTCCGAATTCAACTACGGCGGTGAGGCCCACGTCATCCGCCCCGAAAATCCGGAAAGCGTTTCGGACGAAGAGTGGGCCGACTACCTCTTCTACCGCAGGAACCCGAAGGGCGACCACCTGGAGCAGTGGTGCCACACCGCAGGCTGCAGGCGCTGGTTCAATGTGGAGCGCGACACCCTGACCTACGAGATCAAGCAGGTCTACCGCAGCGGTGAGACGCCGGCGCGAGGCGAGCCATGACCCAGCCCAACAGGCTGCCTGATGGAGGGCGCGTCGACCGCGGCCGGACGCTCGAGTTCACGTTCAACGGCAGGAAGTATGCGGGGTTCCGTGGGGACACGCTCGCCTCCGCGCTGTTGGCGAACGGGGTCCGCCTTGTGGCCCGCAGCTTCAAGTACCACCGGCCCCGGGGCATCATCGGCAGCGGCGTCGAGGAGCCCAACGCGTTGGTCCAACTCGGGACGGGCGCCCAGACGCTGCCCAACCACGTAGCCACCCAGATCGAGTTGTATGACGGCCTGCAGGCGGCCAGCGTCAATTGCTGGCCGTCGGTCGAATACGACCTGCGCGCCGTCCACGGGCTCTTCTCGCGCTTCCTCCCGCCCGGCTTCTACTACAAGACCTTCATGTGGCCCAGGTCGCTGTGGCCCTTCTACGAGCGACAGCTCCGAAAGGCCGGAGGGTTCGGGGTCGCACCATCCGGGCCCGACACGGACCGATACGACAAGATGCACGCCCACTGCGACGTCCTGGTGGTCGGCGCAGGACCGGCCGGCATCGCCGCCGCCCTCGAGGCCGGTCGCGCCGGGGCGAGAGTGATCGTTGTCGACGAGCAGCAGGAGTTCGGTGGCAGCCTGCTGGCAAGCCGGCAAAGCGTCGGAGACGCCACGGCGGCAGAGTGGCTCGCGTCGTCGCTGGCAGACCTGCGCGGCATGGACGAGATCCGCCTCCTGTCGCGCAGCACGGCGTTCGGCTACTACGACCACAACTTCGTCGCCGTGCTGGAACGGCTCACGGACCACATTGGGCCGACCGGCGGCAACGCGCCGCGCCAGCGTATCTGGCGAATCAGGGCAAAGCAGGTCGTGCTGGCGACGGGCGCCATCGAACGCCCACTGGTGTTCCGAAACAACGACCGCCCAGGCGTCATGCTCGCTTCGGCCGTATCCACCTACGTCAACCGCTATGGAGTGACCCCGGGCCGCCGGGCAGTGGTCTTCACGAACAACGACAGCGCGTACCTCACCGCGCTCGACCTGGTCGACGCCGGAGTGGACGTGCAGGCGGTCGTCGACGCACGGCCCGAGACCGACGGCGAATTGCCGCGCATGGCCGTTAACAGAGGGATCGAGGTGCTCCCCGGCCACGTTTTGACCGACGTTCGCGGCACCAAAGGCGTCAAGGCGGTCGAGGTGAGACGGCTCGACCGAGGGTCGGTTGGCGGCGGGTCCCGGGTTATCAAGTGTGACCTGGTGGCCATGTCGGGAGGCTGGAACCCGACGCTGAACCTGCACTCACAGTCGGGCGGAAAGCCCCGATTCGACGACTCCAGGTCGTGTTTCGTCCCCGGACCCTCCGCCCAGGCGGAACGTTCAGCCGGCTCTTGCAACGGCGCCGCCGGTCTTGGGGAGTGCCTCGCACAGGGTCACGCCGCGGGCGCAGAAGCGGCCGGGCTAGCCGGGTTCGGCGACGGTTTGCCAATAGCATCTGTCCCGCCAACCGACGACCACGCCGAAGGCCCGACGAGAGCCTGCTGGGTCGTTCCGGGAACCAAACCTATGGGGAAGGACCGCAAGTATTTCGTCGACTTCCAGACCGACACGACCGTGTCCGACTTGGCCATCTCCGCCCGTGAGGGGTACGAGATGATCGAGCACGTCAAGCGGTACACCACCCTGGGGATGGGCACGGACCAGGGCCGGACCGGCAATGTCAACGGCATCGGCGCGCTCTCCGAAATACTCGACAGGCCGGTCTCGGAGATTGGGACGACGACATTCCGTCAGCCATACACGCCGGTCACTTTCGGCGCCATGGCGGGCCGCGACCTTGCCGACCTGTTCGACCCCATTCGGAAAACGCCAATGCACGAATGGCACGTCCAGGCCGGGGCGAAGTTCGAGGACGTCGGCCAGTGGAAGCGCGCCTGGTACTACCCGCGGCCCGGCGAGACGATGCGCGACGCGGTCGACCGGGAGTGCCTCGCCGTACGGAACTCGGTCGGGGTCCTCGACGCGTCCACGCTCGGCAAAATCGATGTCAGGGGACCGGACGCGGCGAAGTTCCTGAACCGCGTCTATATCAACGGGTGGACGAAGTTGGGTATAGGCCGCTGCCGCTACGGTTTCATGCTCAACGAAGAGGGCATGGTGCTCGACGACGGCGTGACCGCCCGGCTATCCGAGCACCACTTCCTGATGCACACGACCACCTCCGGCGCAGCAACCGTTATGGCGTGGCTCGAGCAGTGGCTGCAGACCGAGTGGCCGGACCTCAAGGTGTTCCTGACGTCGGTTACCGACCACTGGGCGACCGTGTCGGTCAACGGGCCGCGCGCCCGTCGAGTCCTGGAGAAGCTGTGCAGCGACGTGGACCTCTCCGGCGAGGCGTTTCCCTTCATGTCGGCCCGCGCCGGCACAGTGGCGGGGGTCCCCGCGCGTATCTTCCGGATCAGCTTCGCCGGCGAGTTGTCATTCGAGGTCAACGTCGACGCCAACTACGGACGACAGGTCTGGGAGGCGGTGATGGAGGCAGGCGAGGAGTTCGACATCACGCCCTACGGCACGGAGGCGATGCACGTCCTGAGAGCGGAAAAGGGCTACGTGATCGTGGGCCAGGACACGGACGGCTCGGTGTCGCCGGTCGATATCGGCGTCGGGCACATGGTGTCGCGGCGCAAGGACTTCCTGGGCAAGCGGTCGCTCGCGATGGAGGACCTCGTCCGGGACGACCGTAAGCAATTCGTCGGCCTGCTCACGGAAGAGGACCAGGAGGTGCTGCCCGAGGGAGGGCAGATCGTCGACGACCCGTCTGCGCCCACCCCGGTCCCCATGCTGGGCCACGTGACCTCCAGCTACTACAGCGCCAACCTCGGGCGCTCCATCGCGTTGGGCATCGTCAAAGGCGGGCGGGCCCGAAAAGGCGACCTGGTCCACGTGCCTCTGGCCGACGGGCGCTCGATCGCGGCCCGGATCGCGAGTCCGGTGTTCTACGATCCAAAAGGGGAGAGGCAGAATGTCGCCTGAAGGGACAGGATGGACAGGACGCCAGTCCGCATTGAGTAACTTCTTCGGCGCTGCGGCAGCCGGGAGTCGTACTGACGGCGACGCGGTCATCATCTCCGAGCGGCCGTTCCTGGGCCACCTGAACCTGCGGGGCGACCCGCAAGACGCAGGTTTCATGAAAGCTACAGAGTCTGTCCTGGGATTCGCCCTGCCGACGGAGCCCAACACGGTGACCGCCAAAGACGATCTGCTTGCACTATGGCTCGGGCCGGATGAATGGCACGTAGTCACCCCTCCGGATGCTCACACCCCGCTTTTGGCATCGCTCGAAACCGCACTCCACGGCACACACTTCGCCGTCACAGACCTAACCGGCGGCCAGACGGTGATAACCATCAGCGGCCCCCGTTCCCGCGACGTCCTGACCAAGGGCTGCCCACTCGACCTCCACCCCACGGTCTTCAAACCCGCCACCTGCGCCCAAACCCTCCTGGCAAAAGCCAACGCAATCATCCACTGCGTCGACAACTCGCCCACCTTCGAGCTAATCGTCCGCCGCAGCTTCGCCGAGTACACCGCGAGTTGGCTGAATGACGCGGCGTTGGAGTATGGGGTTGGGGTGCGGCCGTAGTAGCCTGCGGACTCATTCGCGGGCCATTACGTACCAGCATTCTCCGAGTGCTTAAGCTGCGAATAACGTCAAGAATCTGGCTCGAATACCAGTTCGGGTACTACGACTTCCCATTCGTCGCAGCGAAGACGATCGTGGTAATGGGGTTCCGACCGCTCCTTGTCCCACGCCACTATGGCCAGTACGGTGGCGAAAGCGCAGCGCATGCCTTTGGGAGCATCGAAATTGCCAGCAAGCTGCCCAACGACCGTACCGCTGTGATCCAGGAGTTCCCAGCGGTTTGGGCCCGCGTGCACCTGCAACAGATCGCCTGGGGATAGGGCGGCGATGGCGCGATGCGTCAGATGGCCGGACGCCCTGTACCCAGCGAAACTCAGGAAAACGTCTCGCAGGCTGAGCCGGCGGTATTGACGGGCAAGCTCCGGCGCAGGCGCGGGTAGATTGACCGTTTCTTGACGCCGGTGCACTGAGGAAGCTTTCATCAAGGCATCTTGAAACGGATGCGGACCTGGAAATCGCGCGAGAGTCAGGGTCTGCCGAGCGCGCGTCATGGCCACGTAGTAAAGCCTGCGGGGTGAATCGCGGTCCTCGCCCTGCCCAAGGCGATTCCAGCCCCCGTCCAAAACGATCACGTGGTCAAACTCCAGCCCCTTGGCACGGTGGGCAGTCAGCAACAGAAGCCCGCGTGGTTGACGCCGAGCTTCCCGTGCCCACTCGGCGAGCCACTCAACGAAGTGATCCGACGATGCTTCCGTTCTACTGGTCTCTAATTCGAATTCGGCTGCAGCCTCCGAAAGTAGCTCGATCCACGGACCGGGGGTTTGATTGGCTAACCACCTGTTCAGATCCTTACTTGAAACCAATAGCGAGTCCCGCCCGCGCAGCCAGTGGAGGAGGGCCTTAGTTTCCCTGAGGTGCCAGACACCAGTGAACTCCTCGCTGGCCATCTGAACGGGTATCCCCTCAAGGTCACAGAGGCTGCGGACCGGGTCCAGAAGGCTCCATTCCCGCGCCACCACCGCACAGGCAGACCAATCCCAGTTCGGTGTGAGCCCGGACAGACGCTTTAACTCGGCGACGACCGACTGAGCCTGGGTAATCGGGGTACTACCGACCTGTAGAATCTGAACTTTGCCTCGGGCGACCGGATCCATCTTGGTCCAGGCGCCTCCGCGCTCTTCTTTTGCGCGCTCCCTATCGACGTGAATCGGATGCCCCGATTTCATCCGCTGTCGTGCTGGATCGATAACCGCATTGGAGGCGGAAATGATGTTGCCGGTGGAGCGATAGTTGTCGGTCAGGAAGGCTGGTCTGGCCCCGTAATCCGATTCGAACCGCCGAATGAATTCCACAGACGAACCTCTAAAGGAATAGATGTTTTGATCGTCATCACCCACCGCAAATAGACTCAGCTTGTCGTCCTCGTCGGCAAGAGTTCTGCCCGCAAGAGCCGAAATCAGTTCGTACTCGTCACGGCCAATGTCCTGGTATTCGTCAACTAGAATCCAGCGAAAACCCCTCAACAAGCGTGCCCGATACTCGTCCGCTTCGTCGGGAGGTTGATCTTTTCCGCGCAGTAAATCCACTGCATCTCGGAGAATGCCTTTGAAATCAATGTCATCTACTCGGTTCGCCCGCCCCGAGAAACTCGCGCCGACCAGTCGCATGGCGAGCGCGTGGCAGGTGAGCACCACGACCCCGCGGGCGTCATCGCCGATGAGGTCTCCAAGGCGACGGCGGATTTCTATCGCGGCGTGCCTGTTGTAGGCGAGAGCCAGGACCCCACGCGGTTTTTCGCGCCTGGCGCGAATCAGATAGGCAATTCGATGCACAAGGACGCGCGTCTTACCGGAACCTGGACCTGCGAGCACCAGTACATTCGTCTGTTCCCTGTCGTCCGCCACGATCCGTCGCTGGACGGGGTTCCTCAGGCTTTCGACTATGGTCTGCCACGACTCCGGCGTGGTTTGGCGCGAGATCTCCCTGTCCCGATCTGATAGCCAGCGTCCCAGAAATTCGTCTCGGCGAAGGCTGAAGTAGTCCATGGCCAACCCAAGTGCGTCGGCCATCGCGCCCAAGCCCTTTTGTACATATTCGGCCATCACGTGAATCTGGAGAATCTGTTCGTCGTAATGGAGCTTTAGGGACTCGAAGTCAGCTCGCGCAAAACCGCGTCTTTCCGGCTTAAGCTGTATCGTCATCGCCGGTCGAAACACCGTCAGACCCCGGTTCAACCGGATGACCTCCTGCTCGTGCAGCCACAGCAGGGCGCGGTCCATCAGAGCTGTTGGGTTCCTGACTTCGCTGACCAGGACCATGTCGGAATTGATGGCCGCCAGCAGCTTGCCAAGGGTCGTCTCCGCCAGCAGGTCCGTGCCGCGTACGCCAGATGGCAGACTGGATAACAGATGATCCAGCAACCGGGATGCAGCCGTGCGACGGAGTTTGGCGACCCTCATCAACGCACTCCAGTCACGCTGCAATGTCACCAGCATGGTCTCTCCATCGCGTCCGCGTACACCCAGGCTCCCTCCGCCCCCGCCTTCACCCCGTCCGTCGGCGGCGATGCTGCGGACGATTCGACGAACGAGTTCAGGCAAAGCGTAACTGTGTCCATCATCCTTAAGCCGTTGCGTGGCGCGGCGGAGGTGCAGCGTGGACGAATCGCCCTTTTCCATGTCTGACGACAGCTCGCGTAAGAGGTCTATCAGCGCTTCCTCAAGTGTTGTGGCCTCCTCGAGGCGTTGCTTCGAGCCTCTACGTACTCCTGTGTGGACGAACGCCGTTAACGCAGTGTCGTTACTGGCTATGCCCAATCTCTCCAGATCGTAAAGAGCGGCCCTCACCCCATCTGAATTCAGGCCCGATACGACCATCAAGGCGTCGGTTGAAATGCCTGTGTCGGGGTCGGCACCGATCAAGTCCTCCGAGATGGCCAGCAACTGTCGGCGATAGGAACTACTGATTTGGGCGTTGTTGAGCTTGTCTTTTACCTGGCCAACTGAACTCACGCGGAGTGAGGACGGGAACACCTGTACGCGGTTATGTTCCCTCGTTAGGAGCACAGCGTCTTCCAACCAGGCCACAGCGGTACGCACACGGTTGTCGTCCGTCATCGAGTCCCGCTCGAACGCCCTCTCTTCGTCCTCGCTCAGGATTTCGCCCGGTGTCGCCACCACCTCACCACCCAGACGCCTTTTGCGGTCCAGGTTCCGCAACGCTCTCAAAACACCGTGAATCTCGCGCCGCGTGAGTCGCGAACGGGCCGACATTCCGAACTGGCGTTCGACATCTTCTATGGTGTAGAGGAGTACGCAGCGTGCGGTCTGCTGATCTCGCCCAGCCCGACCTGCCTCCTGCAGGTAGTTCTCAAGAGAGCCCGGGATGTCAGCATGGATCACGAGACGTACATCAGGCTTGTCGATGCCCATGCCAAAGGCGTTCGTGGCGACGATCGCCCTCAATTCGCCACGGATGAATCTTTCCTGGACGTTCTTCTTTGTCTCCGGGGGCAGCCCGGCATGAAAGTAATTGGCTTCAATTCCTTGTGCCTGTAGAAACTCCGCGATCTCTTGTGTTTGCCGTCGCGTCGCGCAGTAAACGATGGCGCCGCCTTCTTCATTCGGGGGCAAATAGTCCATGAGAATCTGGTGGATATGAGCGCGTTTCTCAGCGGTACTTGTTTGTACGACCACAAATTCCAGGTTGGTGCGTCGGGCGCCACCATCGAAGACCTTGATGCTGATATCAAGCTCTTTTTGAAAGTAGTCCACGATCTCAAATATGACGTCGGGCTTCGCGGTAGCGGTCAAACAAAGCACCGGCGGCGGCGGGTCGTCTCCCGCCCTCTCTCGTATGAAGCGGCCGATGTATCGATAATCAGGCCGGAAGTCGTGCCCCCACTTCGAGAGACAGTGGGCTTCGTCGAGGACCCACGCACCAATTTCCCGTTGTCCCAAAACACGACGTACGGAGACGCTGCGCAGCTGTTCCGGTGCGACAATGAGGATGCCTGCATCCCCCAGCCTCACTCTTTCCAGGGCATCTGCTCGTTCCGGCATGGACAACAGCCCATTGATGGTCACGCATGAGCCGATGCCCCTGGCCTCGAGTCCTTTGACTTGGTCTGCCATTAGAGCCACCAGTGGCGAAATGACCACAGTCAGGGCACCTGTTTTGTCATAACGAGACAAGGCTGGAACCTGATAACAAATGGATTTCCCGGTCCCCGTTGGGAGGATGCCCAGCACATGATTCCCAGTCATCGCGGCTTCGACGATGGACTGTTGCATTGGTCGCCCATCCGCGTCGGTTGGTTCTGGACGAAAGTCACCGAAGCCAAACCATCGGGTCAACTCCTTGCGGGCGTCGTGACGCTCCCGACACCATTCGCAAGTTGGTTCGGCACAAGCGGTATCTCGAAGGTCGCGCACCAATCGTCCGGCCTCTGGGAATTGATGCCGGACCCAGGGCGGCATCACCGAGTTACCCCCGGAGACCGACAGCCATGCCAGCGCATAGGCGAGAGACCAACCAAGGCGTGAGGCATGCTTCATGACCACGCGGATTTGAGACTGGCATGAGTCGCCGGCCAGCAGCTCTTCAATCGCGTCATTCGCCTCAGCATCGCCTGGCCTCTTGGAGCAACGTAGAGCCTCAAACACGCCGTCGAAGCCCCCACCGTCATCCATCGCGGTCAGCCAATGCCACGCCGTCATCAGGTCCGACGGCGTATCTCGCAGGGCTTTCAGTTGATTTTCGAAAACTTCAAGAGTGAGCCTGGCATCCAGTTCCGGGTCGTTGATACGGCCTCTCTTGAGTTGTCCATCCTGGTAGTGCTTAACGAGGTGATGGTAGGGATTGCGAGGAAAGGCGAGTGGATTGAGTCTGAGCGTATCCACCGCAGGCAGCCGTAGTAGTCGTAGTCCCGGATTCGCAGCTCTCAGATGTGGCAAATCGAATGCGATCAGATTGTGGCCCAGCAGGAAATCCGCACCGTCGGAAAGGTCGTCCAGCCTCGCGAGCCCCGTCGCCAAGCCCCCGCTAGCCGCCGGGTATACCAGGGTCTGGCCAGTATCCGGGCGTACCCCGGCAAATGCGTGGATGCGGCCATCCCGCCTGCCGACTTCAAGGTCCAGGGAGAGGCAACGGAAAGGGATATTACCGTTATCGCCGGCCATCAGAGCGAGCCTTCTCCGCGTTTAGTCTACCCATCTGTCGTGAGGTCGCATTCTGCCCAAGATTCGCTATTGGGAACCACCGCTGGTGTGATTGTCAATTCGTGCCCATAATGAACCTCTTTATGGCACTAGCGCAATCCCATCGCATTGACCAAGCCTAAAGCCTATGCAACTGTTGACCACAAACAAAGGATTGCGACAATGTGGGTTTCGTGATCTTAGTCACTTCGTTCACTGCACGCGGAATGGAGCGGTCTACAAAAATATGAGGTGGCAGAGCAAATACACGGCTAGCCGCGGTTCGTTTTGCTCCCCCAATCAGGCTATCCCTCAAAATTCAAGGTGAGATTGCCAAACTCCTTTACGTCTTTTCGCACGAGCAGAAAGGGATTCCCCATCCCCCACCCCCGCGTTAGCACCTCTTCACTTGAATCAACCAGGCTGGCATAACATCATCGTAGAGTCGGCCAGTACCCCAGTTAGAGACCGGCGCAGCCACACCCCTAGCTCCGGACCTCGAAACCACCGGGAAAACTCATTGGCCCTCAAGTCAACCCTCTTAACACTGGCCGCGGCGGTCGTATTGCTGGTGATCGGCTCCGCGTGCGGCGGGGGCCAGGGAAAGCCGGAGACCCCGACGCCGCTGAAGATCGGGCTGCTGCTCAACTTCTCTAATTCCCCGGATACCGCCCTGGACAGGAAGCGCGCCTTCAACCTGGCGATAGAGCAGGTCAACAATGCCGGAGGCGTACTCGGCCGGCCCGTTCAAGGCGTCTCCGCCGATGTTCCGGTCGACCCGGATCTGGCGGTCGAAGCGGCACGGCGGTTGGTGGAGGTCGAGAAAGTCCACGCCATCGTCGGTCCCAGCGCCAGCGTCGCCGCTCTGCCGGTGTCGGAAATTGTCACCGGCCCGGCTGGTATCCCGACCATCAGCCCTTCGGCCACCTCCCCTCAATTGACCGAGGCCGAAGACAACGGCTACTTCTTTCGGGCCGCGCTTTCCGATACCGTCCAGGGCCCTGTCCTCGCCCGCGTGACCCGGGAAAGAGGCTTCGATCACGTCGCCGTGATCTACCGGGACGACCCCTACGGCCGGGGGCTGGCCCGCAGCTTCGAAGAGTCCTGGGAGGGAGGTCTGCAGACCATTTCCGTGACCGCGGACCAGACGACCTTCGCTCCCGACTTGCGACGGAGCGCGGAGGAGGGGGCCCAGGCGTTGGTGGTCATTACCTTCGAGGACCAGGCCCTGTCCATCGTGCGTGAGGCCCTCGACGAAGGCGTTTTCGACCAATTCGTCTTTGGTGACGCCGCCAAGCGGAAGAGTTTAGTCCGCGAGATCGGCGGCGACCGGTTGGGCGGCATGTACGGTACGGCGGGAGCGCCGTCGCCGGACAGCGCCGCCACTGCCGAGTGGGATAGCGCCTTTATGGACAAGTACGGCGAGCTGCCCGATTTTACTTACGTAAAAGAGACGTATGACGCGACGGTCGCCATTGCCCTTGCCGCCCAATCCGCAGGCAGCGTCGAAGGCGCGGCCATCCGCGACCATCTCCGAGCAATCGCCAGCGCGCCTGGGCAGGCCATCCCCGCCACCCCGGAAGGGGTGGCCGAGGGCCTCGTCCTGCTCGATGAAGGCCGCGAGATCAACTACGAGGGCGCAGCCAACACCCTGGACTGGGATGAGAACGGTGACCTCAGCAGCGGCTACATAGGGACCTGGCGGTTTACCCAAGACGAAGAAATCGAGGACCTGGACACGGTCTTCTTCCAACAATAGTGGGACCACACCCCTTCGTCGTGAACGGGGTAACCCGGTACCCACGGCGGGGCCATACAACTTCGTCGTGCCGGACCCCGATCCGGTACCCACGGCGCGGCCATACAACTTCGTCGTGCCGGACTCCGATCCGGTACCCATGGCGCGGGGCACGGGCGGGGTTATACCCACCAACCTGTTACGCATCCACACCCCCGCACGCCGGTCAACCACGCCCTGTAGGGGCGTCTCTTGTGGGCGCCCGCCGGGGTGGACGGGCAACGCGGCTGTCCCCACCAACCTGCCACCCAGTCACACACCCCCCACTCGTCGCGCCCTCCATCGTCGCCCCGCACTTCGCAGCCTGTCTCAGAAGTCTATCGGGCTAGCTTGCCTCCTCTCCTGGGGGAGAGGGGACTATTAAGACAGGCTCCCCGATGCGGGGCTCCACCCCCGCCGGCACCCACTCCCCCGTCATGCCGGGGCAGCCCGGCACCCACGGTGGGGCACGGGCCGGGCCTTCCCCTCTCTACTACCCCCCATGACACCTCCCACCTCCCCTTCATATCGTCCTCGAGCAAAGCGAAGGACCTCCCGCCCATCCAACAACCGCACTCGCCCCCACCCCGTGTTAGCATCACGCCACTTAATTTGGCCTGGTCTCGTCTAGGGAGCGTGCGAGATGCCTGGCGGTACGGTGCCGAAGCACGCACGGGCGGTCGTCGTTGGCGCGGGGATCGCCGGTTGCAGCGTCGCATACCACCTGACACAGCTTGGGTGGCGGGACATAGTCGTCGTCGACCAGGGCCCGCTCTTCGAGACCGGCGGCTCCACGTCACACGCTCCGGGCCTCGTCTTCCAGATCAACCCGTCCAGGACGATGACGGGGTTCGCTCGCTACACCGTCGACCTGTGGTCACGGCTGGAACTAAACGGCGTCCCGTGCGCCAAGTCCGTGGGCAGCCTCGAGGTGGCCTGGACGCCTGAGCGACTCGCCGATCTGAAACGAAAGGCGGGGCACGCAACGAGTTGGGGCGTCGAGGCCCATGTGATCAGCACCGCCGAAACGCGCGAACTATTTCCGATGGTGTCCGAACGGATTCTGGGCGCGATCTACGTCCCGTCGGATATCCAGACACCGGCGACACGGCCGGCCGAGGCGATGGCGAGAGAGGCTGAGCAAAACGGCGCGGCGTTCTTCGGCGGCGTCAAGGTCACCGGCTTCAATATCAACGGCGGCCGCATCAGCGGGGTCCGCACCGACCACGGCGACATCGAGACCGAACTCGTGGTCTCAGCCGTCGGCATCTGGGCGCCCGCGCTGTGTGCCAAAGCCGGCGTGTCCATACCGCTGTCACCGATGCAGCACCTCTACGCAGTCACCACCCCGCTCTCAGACCTGGCCGGCGCAACGGAAGACATATCGCTGCCGTTCATGCGCCACCAGGACTCGTCGATGTACTTCCGGCAGGTGGGTGACTCCCTGGGAATCGGCTCATACCGTCACGAACCCTTGCTCGTGGAATCGAATGACATCCTCGACTTAGAGGAAGCTCCCATCGCTCCTGCCGAGATGCCATTCACTCCTGAACACTTCGAACCGGCGATGACGGCGGCGCAGGAACTGCTGCCCGGCATTCGGGGAGCGGGTCTGACGCGCAAGTTCAACGGCCTGTTCTCCTTCAACCAGGACGGCTTCCCCGTGCTCGGCGAGTCGCCCCAGGTGCCCGGATTCTGGTCGGCCCAGGCTGTGTGGATAACCCACGCCGCCGGCGTCGGCAAGGCGGTCGCCGAGTGGATCGTGAACGGCGAGCCGACCGTGGATTTGAGGGAGTGCGACATACGCCGCTTCCACCGGCACGCGTACAGCCGCCCGTATGTGCGGGAACGGGCCGCCCAGCTTTACCGTGAGGTGTACGACATCGTCCACCCGCTGCAGCAGCCGAGCAGTCCACGCAACATCCGCCTGACCCCTTTCTTCGTGCGGCAACAGGAGCAAGGCGCCACCTTCTTCGAGAACGCGGGGTGGGAACGTCCGCAGTGGCACGACGCCAACCGGCATCTGCTGGAGGAACTCGACGTCAAAGGGGCGTCTCGCGGCGGCTGGGAGGCGCGCGAGTGGTCGCCGACCGTTGCGGCCGAGCATGCAGCTACCCGCGAACGCGTGGCCATGTTCGATCTCACCCCGTTCGCACAGTTCGAGGTGACCGGCCCCGGCGCGCTCGAAGCTCTACAGCGACTCGCCACCAACCAGATGGATAAGCCGATCGGTTCGATCACGTACACATCGATGCTCACGCCCAGCGGCGGAATCAAGTGCGACCTCACGGTCACGCGGCTGGGCGATGAACGCTTCCTCGTGGTCACCGGCGGAGCGATGGGACTGCACGACCTGGACTGGATACGCTCGCATCTGCCCGACGACCGCTCGGTGGACGTGGCAGACGTGTCGGCAGGGCGGTGCTGCATCGGCCTGTGGGGACCGAGGGCGAGAGACGTGCTCAGCCGCGTCACCGAGGACGACGTGAGCAACGACGGGTTCCCGTACATGACCGCGAAGCCGATGACGATCGGTGATGTCCCAGTCACGGCCCTGCGCATCTCATACGTCGGCGAGCTCGGCTGGGAGGTCTACACTTCAGTCGAACAAGGTCTGAGACTGTGGGACACGCTTTGGGAGGCCGGCCGGCCGTACGGCGTCATCGCCGCGGGTGGGGGCGCGTTCGACTCGCTGCGGCTCGAAAAGGGCTACCGGCTGTGGGGCAACGATATCCACACCGAGTACAACCCGTACGAGGCCGGCATAGGCTTCGCGGTGAGGATGAGGAAGGGCGACTTTATTGGCAGGGACGCGCTCGTCGAGGCGCGGGCGCGGGGCTTGACGCGCAAACTGTGCTGCATGACGTTCGACGACCCCAAAAGCGTTGTCATGGGCAAGGAGCCCATCTTCGACGGCGACCGCGCAATCGGCTATGTGACGAGCGCGAACTACGGCCATTCCATTGGCCGGGGCATCGTGTACGGATACCTGCCCATCGAGTATTCCGAGCCGGGAACGAAGGTCGAGGTCCTCTACTTCGGCGAGCGCCTCCCGGCCACCGTGGCAAAAGAGGCCCTGTTCGATCCTGATGGCAGTCGGATGAAAGTGTGAGTCGCAACGGCCGCCTGCGCGTTGGCGGCAAGAAAAACCGGTAGCACAACCTCATTAGCCAGGAGGTGTTGAAATGGCGCAGACACTGGTGATCGACGGCCTGAAGAGGCGACGCGTGCCGATCAATCTTCGCCAGAGCGGGAACAGCGACGCGCGGATGCTCATTTCGACCCGCGTCAGGAAGTCACCGTGGTGGCACATGTCGAAAGCAGCGGGGTGCTGGGCGTACACCGTGTACAACCACCTGTACCACCCGCGCGCGTACGTTAAACCCGAGGATGGCGGGCTGCTGGAGGAGTACAGGTACCTCACCGAACACGTCAGCATGTGGGACGTGGCAGTCGAACGGCAGATCCAGGTCAAGGGCCCCGATGCCGCCGAGTTCGTCGACCTGCTGATCACCCGCGACGTCCACTCCCTGATGCCGACCATGACGGCGCGCTACGTGATCCTGTGCAACCAGTACGGCGGTGTCATAAACGATCCGGTGCTGCTCAGGGTGGCGGACGACGAGTTCTGGTTCAGCATCTCCGATTCAGACGTCCTGCTGTGGGCGCAAGGGGTCAACTCCCACGCAGGCTTCAACGTGGATATCAACGAGATCGACGTGGCGCCGGTGCAGATTCAGGGGCCAAAGTCTGTGTTGCTGATGGAAAAGATTTTCGGCCCGCGGGTGAGAGAGATCCCGTACTACCACATCATCCACGACACGCTGAACGGCCATGCGGTGACGATTTCCCGAACGGGCTTCTCCGCCGAGGTCGGCTTCGAGATTTACCTGCACGACGCCATGCGCCACTCGGACGACGTCTGGCCGTACATCCTCGAGCAGGGCGAGGAGTTCAACCTGCGCGTCATAGCTCCCAGCCACATCCGGCGGCTGGAGGCGGGGATCCTGTCGTACGGCCAGGACCTGGACATAGAGAACAACCCCTACGAAGTCCGGCTCGGCTGGCAGGTGGACCTGGACAAGGGCAACTTCATTGGCAAAGAGGCGCTGTCCCGGATCAAGGCGGAAGGCGTCACGCAGCGCCTGGTGGGATTAAAGATCGGGGGCGAGCCGATCACCTGGTACAACGAGGACTTCTACCTGGTAAAGGACGTGGACACCGGCGACGACGTGGGCTACATCACCAGCGCGTTCTGGTCGCCAAACGTCGGGTCGAACATCGCCCTGGCCGTCATGCCGCGCACGCACTGGAGGCGAAGCACGCGGGTCATGGCACAACTCCCTGGGGACGGCCTCGTTGACGCAGTGGTGGTAAAGGTCCCGTTCTTCGACCCCACGAAAGAAATGCCCAAGACCGTGCTGACGGGCAACGGGGTGTAGGTGATGGGACCGGCCCAGGGTTCAGGCCGTAAAGGCAACGGTGCAGGATGATATTCAGCACCGCGAGATAGGACATCGATGCCTGCCAATATCATTCGACTCGATCCGATAGACGTGATGTACGTGCGGGAGTTTGAGAAACCCGACGCAGAGGCATTCGCAGAGCTGGAAGCAATCGTGGGTCTAATGGGCAGGCGCTTCTATGGGGTCTTCGACGAAGATGCGGGGAGGTACCGGGCGTGTGTCCAGCGTGGTGAGAAGGACGACCCAGCCGGTATTGGCCTCAGAACTTGCACGATTGGCGGAGGTTTGTACGCGTCTAAACGGCTGCGCGGGGATTATGACGATCTGATCGGCTTGATCGCTCCTACGTTCGAAGAAATGGGCGCGCGGTACAACGTCGACCCCTCAAGACCGGCTATTGAGTTCTATCGCCGGCACAATGAGTTCGTGCTGTACCTTCCCGTTACGGAACCGTAGGCCGGATTCCTGAACGGTTAAAATTGTCGGCCGCACTACCGCTGGCGGGATTCATTACAACGCCTCCGACCTGAGTAACCTCAGGATGACGCCTGGCAGGTCGATATTGTGGGCTACCACTGATCCCGAAGCTCGGCGAGTGATTGGTACGAAAATAGCCCGCCATGGGGATCACACACCACATCGTCGTGCCGGCCCCCTTCGTCTTACCGGGGTAACCCGGTACCCACGGTGGGGTGCGGAGGTGGGTACGCCCGACATGTACAACCACAGACGGGCAGGCCCCACCCCATTTTCATACCTTGGGGCGCTGGCCGCAGCCGGCATGGAGGATTG
>DAOUKO010000032.1:0-13286 GCA_034421215.1 Dehalococcoidia bacterium | reverse complement strand
GCCCGGCCTAGTTGTGCTCTGCACGAATCGAGTCGAATCACTCGACCCGGCAGTCATGCGTCGGGCAGCTGTTCACCATGAGTTCAAGCGGCCGAGCGATGAGCAGAGGGAATTGCTTTTGCGCGAGGCTCTTGGGAACACATTCGACGCCGCCCAGTATGGTGAGCTTGTTCGACTAACCGGTCGAGACCAAAATGGACGGGAGTACGGCTACACCTTCTCGGACGTGGCACAGCGATTTGTATCTAATCTGCTCCTCGAGGCTTTTCCGGACCGCCCTGTGACAATTGAGTTGGCGAGGTCGGTTCTCAACCAAATGGAACCTACAGCTCCGTTCGTTGCCATGGAAGGCCGAGTGAAACAATGACGACCGTATTGAGCGCGAGCGGCGCCCGAATCAGGGGCGACGACTACCAGCATCTGTTCGCATGGATTCAGGTGCTCAGGGCAATTCAGGTAGGCAGTGATATCGTCGAAATCGGAATAGAAGACCCCGAAGCGGGCAATGTCGACGACGTAACAGTGTACAGGGATGGCGGAGGCCGCGAATACTATCAGGTTAAGTCTTCAGTCGAGACGCGGGAAGCTGCTGGCGTCAAGTGGTTGATGAACCCCAGCCGGGCAGGCGGACCTAGCATACTGCAGGGATTCTACAGTTTATGGGCGAGTGAAGGGGACGGCTGTAAGCCGAAGCTGAGTCTCGTGACCAACCGACTAGCCGTGGACGGCGACCCGATCTTGAGCAGAAGAGACGGGCGCGATGGCACAGTCGCACGTGGGGCGAAACTGGCAGCACCCAAGTCAGAGACTGGCATTGCCCGCAAGAGACTTGCTGATCATCTACAGGTCCGTGAGGAGGAAGTGCTCCTTTTTCTCGATGACCTATCCTTTAACGTAGGCAAGACCAATGACGACTGGATGGAACTGGCAAAGCCACTTATGTTCGCGGCAGGCCTTCGCCATGATGAAGGTGCAGTTACTGAAGGCATGAGATTTGTGCGAGATTGGGTTACCGGGGGCCAGAGGAAGCTGACGACGGCCGAGTTGCGGGAAACCGTTGAGCACCTGAAGCGCCCGGATGACCTGCCGGCAGCTTCGCTTCTCATTCAGGCCATTGATCGGGACCCTATGCCAGAGGCCTCCACCACCGTCCTAGACTGGACGAACTCATTCCCTGGGGATGAGGCGAGAGTTCGCCGCCTGCCGCATGACCAAGCGCTGTGGAACGACAAATTCCGGCCTGAGCTCCGAAGGGCAGCGCAGGAGTTGAGGGGGCAGGGGCAGTCAAATGTTCTTGTTCTCGGTTACATGCGCTTGCCCACATGGTTCGCTGTGGGAGTAGAACTGAACAGGACCGCTGGCTTTCAGGTCGCGTCGTTTCAGGGTCAGACTCCGTGGTCCTCGGAAGGAACGCTCTCCGACATCGCAATCGAGCAGGTCGCTACGAGATTAGGACTTGGTAGGGACATTGCGATAGGTCTAGCTTTGGCATTTGATCTCTCGCCGGGTGTGCTGGCCTACCTTCGAGACCAGCGGATGGACGTCGCCCATTACGTTTGTCTTCAGCCAGCGGGCGGTGCGAACAACCAAGCAATCCGCGGTGCTGCCGAGGCTAGAAGTTGGGCCTATGAAGTTCGTGACTCAGTTCGGCGTATCGTTCAAGAATACAGACCCAAACGCATTCACCTGTTCCTCGCTGGGCCGCATGGCGCGAAGCTCTTGCTGGGCCACCTATGGGACCGCATGCCAGCCACACAACTTTACGAGGACCTCGGCCCAACCAAGGGCTACAGTCCTTCATACCTGATTCCAAACTGAGATCAGCGACAATCGGCCAATAGTTGAGTTGCCAAGTATTCCGCTATTCAAGGGGATAGTACGGCATGTATGTCACAAGGTGTGAAGCCGTTGGCTTCGCCCTGCGTACTCGTAAGAACCTGGAGTACATGAGGGGTGCTTTCGACCGCGGCGAGGATGTCCATGTCGTCACTCACGTCGTGAATTCACTCCTAGGCGTCGCAATTGTGCCGAAGGAGCGGTACCTTGAGGAGAGCTTCTGGTCGATCAGACTGGAGGAGCTCACAAGGCGAGGTTGGCCAAAATGGGACGTCACAATTGACGAGCCGAAGAAGAAGGGCTCCAATACGGTAACCCTTGGCGACCTTATTAGACACCTGCGGAATGCTACCGCCCACGGCCGATTTACATTTGGAGGAGAGTCAAACTCTCGACACGTTTCTGAAGTCAAGCTCATTGTGGAGGACGCGCCATCAAGAGGCCGAAACCCCAATTGGCGGGCTGAGATCGCGGGCTATGACTTGTTTCAATTCTGTCTGATGCTTGCTGAATACATCGACGACTCTATCGGGTAGCAAGTTCCTTCTGCTTTTGGAGGCATCAGCCTCCAACCTGTGGGCTGGAGACTCTGGAGGCATTTTTCTGGTGTTGACTGTTCCACTCAGAAAGGAGCCTCCCAACGAAAAGTTCGCAATTCGTTTCGCCTTGGGCCCACTGAAGGAGACTCGAATTCGAGACACGCGAACATACCTTGCCCTCCGCGATGCACTTATCCTGATGTCCGTTGGAACCGCAGCTTTCCGTAGGGGACATCAGTTTTGTGGGAACATATGTGGGAATATTTGACAAAATTCCCAATTTCGTATTCCGGTTCGAGCCCCCCCGTCTCCACCAAATTTTTGGCCCATCTGGCTGCTCTCCGTTGGTTGCCGACCGACTTTGAGCCCACAATATTGTCTTGATCCGCCAACGTCTTGTTGAACGGCATTCTGTTTGAGGGGGCGAAATTTCATATCATGGGGAAAGGCCCCTGTAGCTCAGAGGATAGAGCAGCGGTTTCCTAAACCGCGTGTCGCGAGTTCGATTCTCGCCAGGGGCTCCACTTACCTCGTAATCTTCGCGAATGACTGCTCCGGCAGTCGGGTCACCGCGGGTTGGCAGCCAACTTTGCCGGTCAGCGCCGCGCTGCTGGCATGTGCCTCCAGGCAGTCATTGAAATCTGTCAATTTCGGGGTAACATTTCGGCATCCCGGGCCCCAGTACGCGTTTTCGTGGAGGGCGCTCGTGAGCGATCTACCGAGATGGTTTGCGGCGACGCCCTGGGTCCTTTGGAAGGGCCTATCACGGGGCAAGAACAGATTTCAACATGGTGTATTCAGAACTCACTCCCGAGTCCCAAGGGTTGAGTTCCATTCAATCTCTCCTGAATGAGCCTGACGAACCGACGGGCACACCAAAAGGCTCGACTTCAGAACATGACAGCGCCGTACGTCGATTCGCCGCATGGGCCTTGGCAGAAACGGACGCGACCACTATTGGCGAGGCGGTCTCGTACGTGGTCAGCGGAGACCAGGATGTTGAAGAATGGCGAGACTATGCCCGACTTGATCTTGACCGGTTTTCCGAACAGCCCAGGCACCCATACGATGTCATCGATGACTGGGTCGACCGATTGCCCGCTCGAGAGAAACGCATTTTCAACTACAGGATCGCCGGCATTGGAGGGGGGCTGACTTTACAGCAACTGGCGGACGAATTCGGAATTACCAGGGAAAGGGTCCGTCAACTCGGAAGCCGGTTGCAACGTAAGTTTTCCGGGTTCGTCGAGACCCCGGAAGGTCTGCCGATACGGTGGCGCCTGCAGTCCCTAAGGCGCCGAATTAGCGTTGCAATGCCGGAGGCCCGCGTGGACCGGCTGCTGAAGACAGACGGCGGTGATACCCGGTTCAAATCTCTGTTGCTCCGATTCGCCGGGCCGTACGTTCTTGACAACAATTGGTGCGTATTGGCGACCGAAGTCGCCAATGATCCCACTGCTGCTATCAAAGGCTCCGCGGACGAATATGGCCGTATCGATCGCGACCGCGTCTCAGCTCTGCTGAGCTTATGGGGTTTACAACGGTCCCTTCATGAGGCTTGGCTTACGAGAGACGGTTCGATCAGGAGCATCAACGGTCAACTGGTGCGGTGGCAGGGCTCCATATCCGACAGGTTGACGTTCGCCCTCGCCGATATTGGTAAGCCAGCGACGGTTGAGACGCTGATGGACCACATCAGGGAGGAACGGACTAGAAACTCAGCAGTCAATGCGCTGTCATCCGATCCAAGGATAGTGCGGGCCAGCAGGTCGAAGTGGGCACTGGCATCCTGGGACCATCCGGTTTACCTGGGCATCGCCCAGTCCATTCGCCAACTCCTCGAAAAACACGGCAAACCGATGCATGTCAAAGACGTCGTCGAACGCATGCATGCGGATTTCGGCATCGTCGAGTCCTCTACGAGGGCATACTGCAACGCCGCGATGTTCGTCACCGAAAACGGCCGGATGCGGATGCGCAGGGATGAAGAGCCGTACTTTTATGCCCGGCATTCTCCCAACAACTCCCCGGGGGTGTTTCGGCTCGGACCCAGCCGCGTTTCGCTCCTATTGGAAGTGGACCGCAACGTCTTGAGGGGCAGTGGAAGGAACCTGCCATCGGGCGTTGGATTTTGGCTTAAAGTGGCTGTCAATGACCACCTGGTTTTTGCCGGTCCGGGGAGCCACACGGTGACGATTACGTTTCCGGAGTCTTCCTTCCTGGGCCCCTCGTTAGGTTCGATCCGTTCGTTGGCGGAGCACGTCGATGCGCGTCTCGGCGACTACATGACTATGATTTTTGATCGGTCAGACATGTCCGTGGAGGTCCGGGCGACGCCCAAGGACCGCTTCGAACCGTGTTGGGACCTCGTGGCCAGGCTTACCGGCGTCGGTCCGGACACGGGGCTTGCCGGATTGGCCGAATCCCTGGACTGCGACCCAAAAGACGCAATGGATCGACTGAAGTCGCGCAAGGACCAGGTCATCCTGGACGCACTACCTGCGGACGCGAGTCTCTCTGGCAGTCTGCTGTAAGGCCAGCCGCGAGAAAATAACCGGCTTGGCAGTGAAACTTGTGTGAATGCCGCGGTCCCGGGGACAAACGTGGAGACTCAGTGGAAAGGCCATGTTTCGGTGCTAGGATTGGGCGCATGCTGAGCCGATGGAATTCTCTCTGAGGGCGCGCTCGTGGTGCTTGACGCAAAGTCGTTTTACGACAAGGTTTACGAGGACCCGGATATACCGCTGCGCCGCCGGTTGGCCGCCCGCGGCAAGGTCGACAGCGTAATCCGGCTGGCAGATCACGTGCCTCACGATTCGATCATCGAGATCGGCGCGGGAGACGGAGCTATGCTGGTGGAGCTCGCCGCCCGCGGCTTTGGCAAGTCGTATCGGGCCATCGACGTTTCTCAAAAGGCCATCGACCAGCTGGCTGACCGTCACATTCCAGGCCTCCTGAGCGCATCCGTCTTTGACGGCGAGACAATCCCACACGAAGACCGGGAATTTGACCTGGCGATGTTGAACCACGTGGCCGAACACCTGGACAATCCCCGCCGCATGATTCGAGAGGCGGCGAGGGTGGCCAGGAACGTTGTTATGCAGGTCCCGCTCGAAGACACCCTTTGGCTCGGTTGGGATTTCAAGCGGAGCCCGGGCGGGCACGTGAACTTCTATTCGCCGCGCTCGTTCCGCCACCTGGTCCAGTCATGCGATCTGAAGGTGCTTGAACAGATCACGGTCAACCCGTCGCTTGCCGTGCACAGGCATAGGGCAGGGCTGAGGGGCGTC
This sequence comes from Dehalococcoidia bacterium, assembly GCA_034421215.1. Lineage (GTDB taxonomy): Bacteria > Chloroflexota > Dehalococcoidia > Lucifugimonadales > Lucifugimonadaceae. The sequence continues at coordinate 7,621 of DAOUKO010000032.1, read as the reverse complement.
GTTATCTTTGCGATCAAGGACGCCCTTGGATTCGTGAACAGCCGCATGGCCTCAAGATTTGGCGTCTACGAGGCCGCCTTGCTCGCCCGTACCGGGGATTGAATCCGGGCGAGGTCCAGCAGTGCGACGCACCCGTTGTTTTAGCCGTTTTCATCGATTCGGCGCGTGGAAGTAGGGGTCAGTGGCGACCAACTCGACTGACGTTGTGATCGTTGGCGGTGGGGTGATTGGCTGCGCGACGGCCCTTTACCTGGCCCGACGAGGTGTGAGCGCGTCGGTGGTAGAGATGAACGGGGTCGCTTCCGGCGCAAGCGGCAAGGCGGCCGGGATCTTGACTCCATATTCCGGCAGTTGCGACCCGGGGCTGCTGGCGCTTTCGCCAACCACTCTCGCCCTGCACGCGGAGTTGGCAAAGTCACTGCCGGCAATCACCGGAGTCGATCACGGGTACGACGAACGGCCTCACCTGCGCGTTGCCATCGATGAAGAAGATATCGAGCCGCTCGCAGATTGGCGTTCGAGCCGCCGGGCTGAGGGCTTCGAATCGAGATGGCTCGAACCCGGCGAGGCGAAGTCAATCACAGACTGGTTGACGGAAGACATCGTCGCGGCAATCGAGTGCGATTTTGAACCTACAGTCGATGCGCACGCATTCACCACGTCGGTGTGGGCCGCCGCCGAGAAGGGCGGAGCGCGGCTGGTCCAGGGGCGCGTGACTGGGCTGTTGGCTGAAAATGGACGGCGCGCGGCCGGCGTGAATCTGGACGACGGCTCGTCCGTACACGCCGGGTACGTGGTCATCGCAAGCGGACCGTGGGCGGGGGAAGCCGGCGACTGGCTGGGCGTACCGGTGCCGGTGACACCGCAGAAAGGCCAACTGCTCCACCTTGCTCCGGCGCAGGACGGCGAACCGCCGGTCAGTTTTGGAGCGATTACCAGGGGCGGAGTGGTCCTGCCAAAGCGGCTCACAGGCACTATCGTTGGGTCCACGAGGGAAGAGGCGGGATTCGACGTGACGCCCACATGCGACGCGCGCGACGAAATCCTGGCCGTCGCGTCCCGGCTCACCGACCGTATCGACGCATCGGACATCGTGGACCACACCGCGTGTCTCAGGCCAAAGCCGATTGACGGGGTGCCTCTCGTCGGGGCCGTGCCGGGGTGGGAAGACGTCTACCTGGCGACCGGTCACTGGTCAGAGGGTATTCACTTCGCTCCGGTCACGGGCAAGTGGATAGCGGACATGATCGTAGATGGGGAGAGCGAGCACGATTTCAGTGCACTCGATCCCGGGCGGTTCGCGGATGCCGGGTAAGTGTTGCCGTGATTCGGTGAATCGACATAAACAACCGATTGCAGTGTTTCTGTTAACCGATCAATTTCGATCTAGCCCAATCGCGAACAGTTAAGGAGTCACGACAATGACTGACGAAAACAGCAGGTCTTCCGTGAGAATAGGAATTGTGGGCGCCGGGGCGATTGGCGGGAACGTCGGAGGGATGCTTGCGCACGCCGGGTACGACGTGACCCTCGTGGAACAGTGGCCTGAGCACGTCGTGGCGATCAAGGAAAACGGCCTGATCGTCGAACGGCGCGACGAGGAGTTGGTAACTCATCCAACTGCGCTCCACATACACGAACTCCAGTTCGTTACGACGCCGTTCGACTGGGTGTTTGTGGCCGTGAAGGCGCGCGATACGGAGTGGTCGACGATGCTCATGATGCCGTACCTGGCCGACGATGGCACGGTGGTCGACTTTCAGAACGGCATCAATGACGAACGCGTGGCGACTGTCGCGGGGGCCGAACGTACGATGGGCGCGGTTATCACAATCGGCGCCGGCTGCTACGAGCCCGGCCGGGTGGTGCGCACAGACTCCAACGCGCTCGGGTTCAAGGTGGACGAGTTGGACGGCAGCGACAGCGAACGAGCGCACGAACTGGCGTCCATCATGAACCACGTCGAGAACACCGAGGTCACCACCGACCTGATGGGCGAACGGTGGTCGAAGCTGATCATCAACAACATGAACAACGCCATTGCCGGGCTGACCGGCCTCGGGGCGGCCGAGGTCCGGACCAATTCAGAGCCGCGGCGGGTGAGTATCCACCTTGGCGCCGAGACGGCGCAGGTTGCGGAGGCGTGCGGTCACAAGCTTCAACCGGTGATGGGCGTAACTGCCGCAAATTTGATAGACGCGGTCAATGGACAAAACGTCGAGGAAACAGAGACGGCGATCATGGAGTCGGCAAGGCTCGTGGCGGGTGGTCGGCCTTCGTTCGGCCAGGACGTATTGAAAGGCCGCAGTACTGAGATCGACGACTTGAACGGTTACGTGTCGCGCAAGGGCAGGGAAGTCGGGGTCCAAACGCCGTTCAACGACCGCATCGTCGAAATCGTGCACGAACTGGGTGTCGGCTTCAAGCCGAGACCCGAGAACCTGCAGCCGCTGGTCGACATGCTCGATGGCGGGTAACCGGGGCCTCTCGCCTTTTTTAATGTGGACAGAGTTAGCGCGTTCCCTCGACGTTTACGGTGACGATGTCCACGCCGTGGTACTTCTGGTGGCGCACGGACGACGCGTAGTGCCGCAACAGGCGGAAGGATATCTCCCGCTCGTCCGGAATATCCGGAGTTTCTCCGACGTATGCCAGCCGGTCCTCCAGGTTTTCTCCGCCCGCAGCCGAAATGAACTCCAACTCGGCGCCATGGCCCTCGGGACGGGCGATGATTACCAGGCGCCGCGCCTGGCCCGCGTCTGACTCATCACCTTCTGCTTCAGCTACCAGGTTCGACAACGTTTCCTCACCCACGAGAACGAGGCGTTCGGTCGACTCAGCCTGCCAGCCGCGATTTGACGCGAACCCGCGCAGAAACTCTTCCATCTTCGGCAGAGCTTCGCCGTCCAGCGCAGTTTCCAGGCGTCTGCGGCGCGGTCCGGTCAGTTCGATTAACAACATCATCAGGATCGCGACTATTGCGCCAGCCGTCATGCCGTTGCCGAGGAGCACTCCCAGGAATCCGTCGCCGAGCAGGTCTGGGAAGATCCACTGGTTCTGGAAGCCCGTGCCGATCCAGAAGGCCAGCCCGACCACGGCCGCTTTGCGGTGATCGACACCGTCCTGGATGATGATCTTCATGCCCTGCAAGAAGAGCAGCCCGATGAGAACGGTCAGGTAGGCAGCCGCCACCGGTCCGGGTATGGCGATCATCAGGGCAGAGACCTTGGGGAAGAACGCCACTGCCACGAAGACGACACCGATGACGACGCCAACTCGCCGCGCAGCGATTCCCGTCACCTCGGCAAGCGACACGCTCGATGAGTAGGTCGTGTTGGGCAAAGTCCCCGCGATTCCCGAAAGCAGATTGCCCACGCCGTCCGTATTAAGAGCGCCCTGGACGACCCGAAAGTCGGTCGCCCTCGGATTGCGTTGAGAGACGCGTTGAATGGCGACCCCGTCGCCGACGGTTTCAATGGCCCCAACCAGCGTCACCACTATGAACGCGGGCAGGAGGGCCCAGAACTCCACGCCGGGTGTGAAATTGAGTCCCGGCCACGAACTGACCGGAGCGCCAACCCAGGGCGCATCCAGCACGAATTGCACGTCATATATCCCGTACGCCGCAGCCACCGCACAGCCCACCACTATGCCTATCAGCGGAGACCAAAGCCGCCAAGCGGGCGGGGCGCGCAGGACTAGCGCGGCTACGGTTACCAACGTCACCAGGGCCACTACGGGCGCGGCAGCGCTCGATGCATCTTCTGGCACGTCCGCCGCCGTGTCGAACACTATCGGCATTACGGTTACGGCGATCAGCATGATCACCGTGCCGGTTACGACGGGTGTGAAAATCCGCCGGAGCAACGACAGGCGCGCCGCGAGGACGAACTGGAATAGCGATGACACGATGATGAGGCTGGCCATCATGGCAGGGCCGCCCTGTGCCAGGGCGGTGACGCAGACGGCGATGAACGCCCCTGACGTGCCCATGATCAACACGTGTCCGGCACCTACCCGCCCGACTCGAACGGCTTGCAGGACGGTGGTGATTCCGCTGATCAGGAGGGCCGCAAACACGCCCCATGTGATGTAAGACTCCGGCTGGTCAGCGATCCTGGCCACGATGACGACCGTCAGCACCACGGGCGCCACGATGATCATGGCGGCCTGGAGTCCGGCGCCAACGGTTATGAGACGGGGAGGATTGTCGTTCGGCTCGTAGCGTACGTTGTCGTTGGCGCGTGATGAGGTCAACGCTCGGTCCTCCCCGGACTGGCCCACCTGGCGTTCACTTTTTGATGGTCGGGTTCAATTTGAGAGTGGGTATCAGACCCTGGCCGCGAGTTAAGTCCAGCAGGCGCGTGCGCCGGAGCGGCCGATTCGGGCTACACGTACTCGAGGATGGCGCGGCCTTTTATTTCGCCGGCCTCCAGGGAGTTGCATGCATCGTTGATTTCGTCGAGGGAATACCTCTTCGTCACCAGCTTGTCGAGGGGGAATTTCCCCTCCTTGTGCAGCCGGAGGTACATGGTGAAATCGCGGTCGGGGTAAGTCGCGCCGAGGCTCGACCGGTAAGTCCGCTGGTGGTAGAAGAAGTGCGCGGGGTCGAGTTGCATCTTCTCAGGCCCCGGCATCCCGATCATTACCGCCATTCCGCCGTGGTTGTCTGCGCCGGGCCCGCCGCCGCGCGTCGAAGGCAAAATCTGCTCGTTTGTAACGCGCAGCCCTATGGCGTCGAACGCATAGTCGGCCCCTCCGCCGGTGATTTCGATGATCGCCTCTATCGGATCCGTCTCCGTGGCGTTGACGGTATGCGTTGCGCCGAAGTCCTTTGCGAACTCCAGCTTTTCTTCGCTGATGTCCACGGCGATGATCGGGTAGGCATCGAGGAGCGAGGCCATGGCCAATGCCGACATCCCGACACCGCCTACACCGTATATCGCTACCGAGTCCTCGGGCCGGACATTGGCGGTGTGGAGCACGGCCCCGGCCCCGGTCAACACTGCGCAGCCGACGATGCAACTGAGGTCCTTCGGGGAGTCGTCCGGAATCTTTACGGCATAACCGCCCCATACGAGGGCATCCTCACCCCAGGTGTAGGTGGTGGCGTTTAGCTCCTGTTCGCGATAGGTAATGCCTGCGTTCGGCGGGGCCCACCTTCCTCTAATGGGCAGGCGCGGGACCCATGTCACGATGGCGAGGTCGCCCTCTGCGACGTGATCCACGTCCTTTCCGGTCTTGACAACGACGCCGGTCCCTTCGTGTCCCAGCAGCATTGGCCGGGGCATTCCGGAGTTATGCATCTGGTGCAGCTGAGAATGGCAAACACCGCTGGAATAAAGCTTGACCAACACCTGATCGGCCGCGGGGTCCGGGATCTCAACCTCGTCGACCACCAACGGTTGCCCATGTTCGAGGTGAATGGCTGCCTTGCTCTTCATCGATTCCTCGCAAATCCTCCGTCCGGCCATGTCAGGCCGCGGTCGCATAGGGGGCTGACGTGTTCGGGAAGTCTAGCAGTTTGGAGGGGCCCTTCACGCGTCTCGCCGGGGTTATTTCGGGCGACCCCGCGCGGGCGGTCCACAGTCCATAATCGCGTACGGCGTGCGCGCCCAGCGAACAACCCAAAGCCCGGAGCTACGACACGTGAAGAACACTCACAGATTCGAAAACCTGACCTGGCCGGAGGTCAACGAAGCGGTCGAAAAGGGCCTGATACCGGTTTTGCCTGTGGGCACGGTGGAGCAACACGGCCCGCACCTGCCGATCAAGATGGACCTGTGGACGGCCGACTCGGTGGCGAACGAGGCCGCACGTCGCAGGCCCGACCGGCTGCTGGCGATGCCTGTGATCCCGTACGGCTACACCACTCATGTGATGGACTTTCCGGGCAGCATCACGGTCCACCACGAGACTTTCATGCGATATGTGATCGACGTGGTCAAAAGCGTGGTCTACCACGGTTTCAAGAAGGTGATCATGATCAACGGCCACGGTTCCAACGTGCCACCGCTGGACCTCGTCGCCCGGCGCGTGATGATCGAGACCGACGCCATCGTGGCATTGACGAACTGGTGGTCGCTGATCCAGGTCGACCCTGGTTTCACGGCCCGATGGCGGGAGTCGCACTTTCCCGGCGGTTGCGCGCACGCCTGCGAGGTCGAAACAGCGATGGCGATGGGCATCGACGAGTCGGCGGTAAGAAAAGACCAGGTGAAGAACCATCAAACGTGGACCAACGCTCAGGGATCGAAGTTCGAGTCGGTGGACCTGTTCGGCTTCGGGCCAGTGGCGGTGACCAACTGGACGAGCACGTACACGGATTCGGGCGTGTGCGGGTCCCCCGAACTGGCGACAAAGGATAAAGGGGACCTGCTTTTCGAGGAAGCAGTGACGAGGCTAACGGAGTGGGGCGATGAGTTCCACGCCCGAGAGTACCCCGGCCGCACGGATCACCACGTGAGGCCGCCTACTATGGATGTGCCGGGGTAGTTCCCCGGTAAGTTGAGCAAATGAGCAAAGAGCTGCGTGTAGGACAAGCCCCCATCGCGCGGTGTGTGACCGGGGCGTTGGTGCGGGACGGGAAGGTGTTGCTCGTGAAGAGGGCGCCGCGGATGCGGTTCTATCCGGATGTGTGGGACCTTTTTGGAGGGCATATCGACGGGGATGAGTCGCCGGAGGATGCGCTGCGCAGGGAGGCGATGGAGGAGTTGGGGGTGGAGATCGAGTCGTTTCATATGCTCGGCACGATTTACGACCCTGTTGAGCCGGCTCAGGTGATGGTGTTCGCAGTTACGGCGTGGAAGGGTGAGCCGGTGAACGCCGCTCCGGATGAGCACACCGATATCGGTTGGTATTCGGCCGACGAGTTGCCTGAGTCTGTAGGCCTCGATGCCTACCGGGAGCTTGTCGTGCAGGCGATGGGCCAGAATATGGGTGAGTCGGCAGGTTAATCTGGAAGGGGCGGTATGCGGTTGTAGGGCAGGATGACCGGTGTTGTAGAAGGGTGGTTCAGATTCCTCGGCTGCGCTCGGAATACGGTGCCTTGATTAGGTCGCACGAGGTATGAAAATGGGGGGTTGCCAGTCGTATTGGGGTTGTACATGTCGGGCGTACCCACCTCCGCGCCCCACCGTGGGTACCGGGTTACCCCGGTAAGACGAAGGGGGCCGGCACGACGATGTGGGCGTTGACCGGCTTATTTTCGTAACAATCATCCATACCGGTTGCCACCGGCGCCACCGCTCATGAAAGTGCGGTCTGCCGGTAGGTGGTCGCAAGGGTTGGGCTGGAGCTTCCAGCGTTGGTGGAGAAGACCGTCTCAGATTCCTCGGCTGCGCTCGGAATGACACCGTGGCTGGCCTCCGGTCGGGTCGGGGATGACGAATGGGAGGACGAGCAACCGTAATAGGACGCTGGTCGGGTGGGGCTATTTTCTGAGGAATGACATTTTCGTGGTCGAAGGTGGCCGCGGGTAAAGGGGTTGTTGGGGGTAGCCGCGCCCGTCCCCTGGGTCCCCGATCGGAGTGAGACCTTTGCACAACCTTATGGGGTAAGTGGATCATGACGTGAGCCAATCCGAACCTTTCAGGAGGGTCTCATGCACCGTGAAATGGGT
>DAOUKO010000031.1:0-23441 GCA_034421215.1 Dehalococcoidia bacterium | reverse complement strand
GGGTTCCTGGAGATCGAGCGGGAGTGGATCGACAAGCTGCTGGCCCACGGGCACCTGGACACCTTCCGCATGTTCAACAATGAGCCGGGCAACTACACATACTGGGACATGATCAGCCGCGCCCGGGACCGCAACGTGGGTTGGCGCATCGACTACTTCTATGTGAGCAGCGCGCTGGCGGACAAGGTGACGAACGCCTTCATCCTGCCGGAGGTCATGGGGAGCGATCACTGCCCGGTGGGCATAGACATTGAGGTGAGCGGCTAGCGGTGGACAGAACAGTGCCCGTTGACTTCCGACAACAGGCCGCCTCCTGGGTGATGCAGGTAACGGCGTATTCCATCAGTCACCTAGACCCAACTCAAATCCAAACCTCCCAGCGAAAAGTTCACAGTACAGTACGGTCAGGCCCACCAGGCATATAGGTTTGTGAAGAGGGTCTTGGCAACCCAGTTTGCTAGATACGGAGGTTGGAGATGATTAGGCAGATGACCGCGATCATCGAGCGCGAAGGCGAGTCCTATGTCGCGCTGTGCCCCGAACTGGACATTGCAAGTCAAGGCGCAAGTGTGTCGGAGGCCCGCTCCAACCTGAAGGAAGCGCTGGAACTCTTCTACGAGACTGCATCTGCCAACGAAATCCAACGTCGGCTTCATGATGAAATCTACGTGACGCAGGTCGAGGTGACGGTAGGCTAGACTTCGTGTGCTATCGGGCAAGGAGGTTTGTGCGATTCTCGCAGCGCAAGATTCTCCGAGGTTCGTCGAAGAGGCAGCCACATTGTGATGCAAAAGGTCGAAGCCGGTGACACGACGACTGTGCCGGTGCCGGACCACAGGGAACTCCGCACTGGGCCACTGATGTCGATTATCCGGCAATCGGGTCTAGCCCGGAAGTTCTTCGAATGAGCGGCCCCTGAGATTCATTCATACTCTCCATGTGGTTTTTGAATGTCGGTCACCTGCCTGAAAACGTACGGATCACTCCCCATATGGAATTACAGTCGCACCCATAACTCGAAGACGGTGCCATCTACCGTCCAGTTCGGCCCACTTGCCGCAACGTCAACGCATCGGCCCCAGACTGGTTTACGTCGAGGTCTATCACTGCTGAAGGGGTCGTAGTGCTGGCCGACTGTGCGTCCCTTGGATCGTCCTCCACGGGCTCAAGACGCAGCCTCAACCCCAAAGCACGGGTTACCTTCAGCAGCGTTGAAAGGGTCGGGTTGCCGTCTTCAGACAGCGCTTCGTAGAGATTGCCACGGTTTAGCCCGGTGGCCCGAGCGAGGGCACTCATGTTTTGTGTTCGAGCGACGTGCTTTAGTGCAGCGCGAATCACCACCCCGTCCCCAAGGTCCTCATCCGAAGCCGCCCTGAGAAGCCCTCGAGCATCCTCCTCGGTCCTTATGTAGTCCGCTGCATCGAATTTTCGATACTTCTCAGACATCAGTCCCTCCACTCCGCCGCCATTTTCTTGGCCCTCTGTATATCTCGCCGCTGGCTGCCCTTGTCACCGCCACATAGCAAGACGATTAAGTCACTACCCCTGGTTATAAAGTAGATTCGGTATCCGGGCCCATGATGAATCCTCATCTCAGACACGCCACCGCCAACAGATCGCACGTCTCCGAGATGTCCATCCTCGGCTGCCAGTAACCTGGCGACGATCCGGTTCACCCCCTGCCGATCTCGCAACCTTCTCAACCATCGGTCGAAAGTCCCGCTTCGCAGAATTGTGAACATGACTACAATGTACGATATACCGTACAGCCTGTGAAGGGGACTTTAGGCGCGACAATTGGTCCGCAGTCGCAAACGTACGGTATGGCAGACACTGCCCAGGAACCGGAACGCTCAATCCACGCGATCGACGTTGATGAACTTAGATCGGGCCCAAGGATCCAGCCGAATCTTGCGAACCGCCAGCTTGTGAGGTTCCAAACAGTTGGTGCCGCGGGCATCTACTAATGTGCGGTTAGGGCCACGCTCACTCCCGCTCCGACGCCAATTGACCAACAGCGTCCACCAGCAGGTCTATCTCCTCTTCTTTCAGAAAAAACGCCACGCTGGCGCGCACCGCGTGAGAAGGCACGCCGCTGCGTTCCGGGGTCCGGGACCAGGTCATGGGGACCGACTTGATTTCGATGTTCCAGCGTTGTTTGAGTTGGCTCACGAGATCGTCGCTGTCCCAGCCTTCGAGATGAAACGTCACGAGCGCGGCCGAAAGGTCCGGTGATTGCGGCGTGAACAGCGTAATGCCCGGTATCTCCAGGAGGCCGCGCTTCAGGCGGCTGGTCAGCGCTACGGTGCGGTCCCAGATGGATTCCAATCCGATCTCGGTCAGCCAGTCGAGTGCGAACGCCCAGGTGTGCACCAGCGGCCAGCACCACGGGCCCGACTGAAGCCTCATCGCCGAGTCCGGCACCTCGAGAACGTCGTCAACAGGGTCTATCAGGTTTAGACCGCGGTTCGGAGACGCCGCGTACTGTAGCTCTCCCATGCTGTCCCGCCGGACGTAAAGGACACCGCAGGCGTAGGGAGAATAGGTCCACTTATAGTTTGAGACCCCGGCGAAGTCGCAGTCCATTTCGTGCACGTCGATGTCGTACAAGCCGACCGAGTGCGCCATGTCGTTAAAGGTGAGGACACCGCGTTCCCTGGCGACCCGGCATATCTGGGTTGCGGGCACGCGAAAACCGGTCTCGGTGGTCACGTGGCTGAAGGCGATCAGGCGTGTCCGGTTGGTGATCAGGTCTGCGATGGCGCTCACCTGGCCCTCGATGTCGTCAACAAGAGGGGCCTTGAGCGTCTCGACGCCGCGTGTCTGGCCGAGGTGTAGCGAAGGACCAAGGATGGCCGCCGCCTCTTCCTCGGTAACGATGATCTGGTCGCCCTGACGCCATTCGAGGCCGTTGACGACGGTGTTGAAGCCATCGCTCACGGCCAACTTGAGGGCAACCTCATCTGAGTCCACGTGCAGGAAATCGGCGATGCGTTCCACGCTGGCGGCCCGTCGCGGCACCTCCACGTCTGGGTGCAGGAGGTGCATCGGCCCGTTTTCGTAGAGTTCCCGCATAAGGCGGGCGTGTTCCTCGGCGATCGGGGTTGGCGTCAGGCTGACGAACCCGTTCTGGAACCAGACGAAATTGGACAGCGCCGGGACCTGCGATCTGATCTGTTCTACGTCCACCGAGTGCTCCTCCCTATCCTGTGGCCTGCTAGAACGACAGTGTACGTTTCAACACCACCCTGTTGTCACCGCGGCGCGCTTAAGCGGCCGGCCTCAGCCCAGCCGCGCGGTCAGCGTGATGTGCGAAGGTCGGCCGCTGCCGAAGTGGACCTTGTTCTCGGCCGGGACGCCTTCGGACTCCCTCGCGAACGGGCCGCCGGTGTTGAGGTTCCTGTCCCACCTTGGAAACCAGCTACTCGTAACCAGGACCCTGATGCGGTGACCCCTCCGGAACAGGTTGCTTGTAGACCACAGATCGACTTCCACTTTGTAGACCTTGCCGGGTTCCGCCAGGCATTCGGCCGACGGCGATTCTCGATAGCGGGCCCTTAAGATGCCTTCGGCGATGGGCCGGACTGCGCCGTCGGGAGAGACGTCGGAAAGCCTGACAACCCAGTCCGTGTCGGGTGCCGACGAAGACACGAACAGGGTCGCCTTGACCGGGCCTGACGCCTCGAAATCGCGCTCCAGCGGGGCGCCCGTGTACGTCAGGCAGCGCGGTTCGACGGGCCGTTGATCGAATGGCCCGCTGAAGCCCTCGTACTCCGGCCCGAACCACGGGTACCCGATCATCGTTCCGCCGAGCGTCCTTACCGGGTCTTCAGGATCGTAGACGTAGCCGTCGGCGCCGCCGACAGGAGGCGGTGAATCGGCGAGCCGTCCGTCGTTTAACGAATCTGCGGTATCGCTCGGCCCCGGCGCCAGGTAAAGGTCCAGCGGCTCGGTGTCGCTGGGCGGCCAGGAGTCTGCCGACTGCCACTCATTACGTCCCATGACGAAGTACTGGACCGCCGGCCAGTCCGACGTGGTATTCATGCCCTTCAGCCAGTGATCGAACCAGGGCAGGCGCAGCGAGTTGAAGTCCACGCCGGCGTCCGGCCCGAACTCGAAGTCTCCGAACTTCGTCCTCTGCGTCGTCGTGGGACCATGGAACCACGGCCCAAGGATCATGCGCTGGTTGTTCCGGGCGCGCGGGGAACGGGCCCGCGACGATATGCCGTTGAAGTTGTTGATGGTCCCCTTCAGGAACGTGTCGAACCAGCTTCCGAAGTGGCACATGGGCGCATCGACCTGCTCGTACCCCGTCGCTACGTTCCACTGCTGCCAGTACTCACCCTGGGCCGGGTGTTCCAGCCAGTCGTAGTACCAGGGCGCAATGCCGCCCACGACGGGAAACTCGGAGAGCGGAAGGAATTCGTACCAATCCGAACGCCGTTCCAGCGCGTCCGCGATCTCCCGCTTGCGCCGCGCCCGTTCCGCGGCGTCGGAAATCTCCCGCTCCACCAGGTTTGCCGACTGGACGAGCGCCCAATCGAGATTGAATTTGAGCTCGAACGATCCGCCCCGGAATATCCACCCATCGTGGAAGTCGTCGATCGAGTGGCGCACGAACTGGGCCGACAGGTGAGGCGGAGCGGTGGGCGCCATGGCGTACTGGGTGTGCCCCGCATATGAGCCACCCAATGTGCCCACTCTGCCGTTGCACCACTTCTGTTTGGCTATCGCTTCCACAGTGTCGTAGCCATCACGGCGTTCGCCCCAGCCGTCGTCGCGAAACGGGTAGAACTCCCCCTCCGACTTGAACCTGCCGCGCGTGTCCTGGATTACTACGGCATAGCCGCGAGATGCGAAGTACTCCGGCGATCCAACCTGGCTTACCTCTACAGAAGCCTCCTTGTTGTACGGGGTGCGTTCGAGCAGCACGGGCCACGGTCCGGGCCCCGACGGCAGATAGAGGTCGGCCGCCAGCGTGACCCCGTCGCTCATGCGCAGGGGAAGCCCGTCCAGGTGAGATTCGTACTGTTTGTCAGGCCGGGATAGGAGTCTGTGGTCTGTTCGCTCGGGATGGTTGCGGGGCATTGGTTCTCAAAGGGCTGGGGTCTGAGACGACGATTGCCGTTACTGGCGACTCAGGATAATGTACGCGCCGACTGTAGTTGTGTTTATTAGTGTGCCCAGGTCTTGGGTGGCGGCGAAGTAAAGAGGTGAAAGAGATGCGTATCAAGCGGGTCGAGGTAATCACGCTGAAAGTCCACTGGGGGCCGGACGACTGGGGCGAATTTCGAGAGTGGCCAGTTGTCAGGATTCACACCGACGACGGTCGCGTCGGAATGGGCCGCGGTGGGGACGCCCGCCTTATACGGGCCGAGTTCGAGGAGCTGCTCGTTGGACAGGACCCGGCGCGCATTTCACTGCATTGGCAGCGGATGTTCGACAAGGCGTGGCGGTTCCGCGGACCTGGGCGGGACGCCATGACCTCCATCTGCGGTATCGACGTCGCGCTCTGGGACCTCCTCGGCCAGTCGGCGGGCCTGCCGGTGTGGCGGCTGCTTGGCGGGCACAGCAACGCGGTCCCGGTGTACGCGGACGGCATCGGCTATGAAGACGAGGACGCAGACCGCATGGCAGAGAAGGTGGCCCTGCACGCCGATCTGGGATTCAGCCACGTCAAGATACATCTGCCCGGGCCGGACCCGGACGAGAATGTGGAAAAGGTCCGGCGGTCACGGGAAGCGTTGGGACCGGACAAGAAACTGTTGCTGGACGCCTTCCGTCACTGGGACGGAAGGACGGCCGCAAGGGTGGTCAGGCGGCTCCTGGACTACGACCTCTTCTGGGTCGAAGAGCCGGTGCGGATGGACGACGAACTCGGCTACCTGCGCATGGTGCGGGACGCAATGATCGCCGCCGACACGGACTGTTACCTGGCGGCCGGAGAGGGCGAAAACACGCTGTCAGGAGTCGCGCGGCTCATCACACTGGGCGGCGTGCAGGTCATTCAGACAGACCCGGTTTCCGTGGGCGGATACACCGGCCTGATGCGCGTCGCGGCGGTCTGCAATGCTCACAACGCCCTACTGGCGCCACATGGCAGTCAGATCCCGGAGATCAACTGCCAGATCGGCGCCGCTATCCCGAATCTGTTGATGATCCCGGCCACGCCCGCCATCGAACCGTTCCAGATTTGGAGCCGGCTATACGACCCGCCGTTCGTCGTCGACAGCCCGACGTTGGAACTCACGGAGGCGCCCGGCATGGGCCTGTCGCTCAACGACGAATTCGTGAGGGATCACCGGATCGAGGTGTGATCGGCAGCATTTGCGACGGGACAGGCTGCGGATGAGCCTCCGTCAAAGCGTCTGATGAACTGACTTGATCAGGTTGACGATGTGGAATACCGGCCTGCCGGTCGCCGCCCTTATGGCGTCTGCGTACGGAGGGAAGTTCGTGCATTCCAGCACTATGGCGCCGACTTCCGGATGCGACGCCACGAACTCCTCAGCACGGTTGACGATGATCGCCTCGAGCCGTTCCTGGTCTTCTGGTAACAGGTGGCGACCCTGCTGCCCCCGCAGGATGTCGCCGAAGTCGGTGTCCTCGACACCGGCGGTGAGTACCGGAATATCCTCCGACGACCACCCTGAACCCCGGTAGTACTCTTCGCTCAACAACTGTTTGTTTACGGTCATGATGCCGATGCGCCGGTCCCGCCCCAGCAGGTTCGCCACGATGGGAACCCACAGCAGGGCCGAGGTGAACACCGGCACATCGACGGCGGCCGCCATCGCCGGTTGGTGAATTGCCATGAAACCGCATCCGCCGCCTATGCCCTTCACCCCGGCCCGCTCAAGTTCGCAGGCGGCCTGTACCCAGGGTTCCGGCGCGGCGAGCGCGATGCCGGGATCGAAGAGGTCCCACACCGTGGCGTCTTGTACCTGGTGGTACAGGACCGGGAATGGGAAGGACTTGGCGTTCCCGACGTCCCCAACCGGCCGCCGCACCGTGTCTCGCTGCATCACTATCCCGACGTCGAACCCGTCGTTGGTCAGGTCCATCTGATCGATCGACAGAGCCATCACTCACTTCCCAAAGCGGTGGGCCTTGCGGCCCGCGGCACATCTGCACTCGCGGCAGTATAGGGAGGGGCAAATTGCCGGTCAATCCGGCCTGCCGGGGATTTATACCGCGTCCTACACGCTGCGGGCCAGTTCGAGGAGCACGCCAAATCGCGGGCACAAAACGGCCCGGCGGAACATCGGAGATGGTTCAAAATACATACGCCCGCGTGTACAATTCAACCATCGCGTCCCACCGCCATGCCTGTTTATTGCGTCGTTCTTAGCCCCTCAAACCCTCAAGGGCTCGATGCCTTCGAGAAGAAATTGCGGGCCTTGTTTCCTGACATGTTCCCGCTGTCGAATAATGCCTACGTCCTGTCGAGCCATAAATCCAACACCCAAGTAGCCATCGACCTTGGATTGCAGCCCCACGAAGTCACCCCAGAGTGGTCATCCGAGTTCTCAGGTGTCGTGTTCAGCCTAAATGGGTCCTATTCGGGATTCCACCAACCTGGTCTCTGGAGTTGGCTAGCGAGACACGGGGCTGCGTAGTGACCCGACCGGAACCTGTGGTCGGCGAGGGTACGCTCTTAGCATCTCGCGATTACACCGACGCTGAAATCAAAGGCCTTAAGAATGACCTTGAGCACCAACTCCAGGAGCACTATGTCAGCTTTAGGAAGCTCTGGAACATTGCATGGCAAGTGTTGGCAGTGCTCCTCGCGGCCGTGGGAGCCGGTGCAGGGATAGCAATCGCAGCCGCTAACTTCCTGCCACGATCTGGAAGTTAAAGATCTTTGACGTGATCCTCATCGGGGATCCGTGAGACCCGAAGGCACCGGTGACACATCGTGCAGTGCGGGACCCTTACCGGACTTGATGTGAACATGTTTTGGTGATGGCCATGGGTTCAGGGGGTAGCCGCACCATGCCTCCCCCGAGGGGCGCCCACATCCCAACGCACCTTACACGGGGTATTGGATTGCGGTGGGACTTGGTGGTGTTGTGGGTTTAGGTGGCAGCCGCGCACCGCACACGGGTCCCCGATCGGGGTTGGGGAAGACGATGCAGGGGGAGTCCGGCACGACGGGGGTGGGAGACCTCCCTGGCATGCAATTTCCGGGCAATGGTCGTACTGTAGGCGTGTGATCGACTAAACTCTACGCTCCACCCATGCACATCGAATAGGAATGTGCGCAAACGGTCAGGAAGGTGTCGAATGGTCGCCGAATGGAAGTGGGAGACGGCGGTTCCGGAACTGAGCCCGATAACCGAAGGGCCTGCCTGGGATGGGCGTTACCTGTGGTTCGTCTACACGGCGATCGACGGGATCATGCGGTTCGACCCGCAGAACGGCGAGTACGAAGTCGTCTACTACCACTCGAACGGGTGCGGCGGCTTGACCTTCGACGCCGAAGGCCGGCTGTACGGCGCCGAAGGAGGAACGCGTCCTCCGCTGATCGATCACTCCGCCATACGGCGCATTGCTCGCTATGAGAAAGACGGCACCAGGACAACTATCACGGATCGTTTGAATGGTCGACGTCTCAATGGGCCCAATGACCTGATAGTGGACTCGAAGGGCCGGGTCTGGTTCTCTGACCCCGTATCGGAAATTTCGGAAGTGCCGCGCCGCCTCGGGCCAAACACGAAACCCCAACAACTCACGCACTCGTCGCTGTTGCGCGCCGACCCGCAACCGGATGGGAGTTACGTCTGCAGCCGGGTGACCTTCGACATGACGGGACCTAACGGGATGGTCCTGTCACAAGACGAAAAGACGCTCTATGCGACCCAGTTGGACTACACCGGTTACGCGCGGCGGGAACTGCGGTCGTATCCGGTCAACGACGACGGCAGCCTGGGCCCTCACACCGTGCTGCACGACTTCGGGCCCCACCGCGGCATAGACGGCATGTGCCTCACGACTGAAGGCAATATCCTGGGAGTCGCAGGTTGGGCATCCACCGGCCCCGGCGGGATGATCTACATTTTCGATCCAAAGGGCCGCATCCTGGAAACCCACCCGACGCCCTCGGCCAGGCCCACGAACGCCTGCTTCGCCGGACCCGACATGAGTGAGTTGTACGTCACGAGCATCCAGGGCACCGTTGACCGGGTCCGGGATACCGGACACCAGGGCTACATGCTATTTCCGTAGTTGAACGACCAAACCCCGACGCGAAACGAAAGGCGAATGGAAGATGTCTTCTGACCGGTGGAGCAATTGGGAGTGGGAGCAAATTGCCGACCACGACAGCCTGACCGAGGGTCCGGCATGGGACGGTTCCGGGCTCCTCTACAACGAATGCGCGGCAAGCACGACCTATCGTTTCGACCCTGCGACCGGACGGAGCGAAGTCTGGCGCGATGGGACAAACGCCGCCAACGGTTTGATTTTCGACCGCGATGGGCGTCTGTTCGCCTGCGAAGGCGCCGGTAGGAGGGTTGTCCAATATGACGGCGACGCGACGATTGTCATCGCCGATCAGATCGGCGGAAAGTGTTTCAACGAACCGAACGACCTGGCGGTGGACAGCCACGGCCGGATCTGGTTCTCGGACCCCAATTACGGCGGACGCCCCATGGAGTTGGAAAGCGAATCGGTCTACAGGGCGGACCCGCAGTCCGACGGCTCATACTCCGTGACCCGCGTGGCGTTCGATACCGAACGGCCGAATGGCGTGCTGCTTTCCAGGGACGAAAGTGAGCTTTATGTCGCAGACAGCCCGCACGCGCCCGGCAACTACTACGGCGAAATAGCACGGGATGCCCCGCGCCAACTCTACTCGTATGGCGTGCTGGCCAATGGAGCGCTGGACGACTTCAACGTCCTGCACGACTTCGGGCCGGGGCGCGGCATCGATGGCATGTGCCTCGATTCGGAAGGGCAGATCATCGCCACCGCCGGACACTTCGCAGGCGGCCCGGGACCGATGATTTACATTTTCGGTCCGAGGGGCCGAGTGATGTCCACACATCCGGCTCCGGCAGACAGGCCGACCAACTGTTCGTTCGGCGGTGCGAACAGGGACGTGCTCTACGTGACGTTCGGCGGCGGCGAAGTGTTTCGAGTGGCCAATACAGGTCTTCATGGTCTGCCGCCGGGCTGAGCCGGCCGGGTTGCAGCTACGAGACGAATTCACGGGACCGTCGTTGACCCGTCCACGTATTCTGGGTATGTTGGACGGACTCCGGGACCTCAATTCCCATTGAAATCAAAGTGACGTGCACCATGAAAAACGCCCTCAGTGCAGAAAAGGCCTTGTTCTTGATCGCGGTCGTCATATTGGCAGTTGCCGCTTGTGGAGGAGAGACCAGCGAGCGAGAGCAAAAAGAGCAGGATAGGCTCTCCGCCACGGGTGAGTGCGAACAGGTGCCGGACAGCACGTTAACGCAGATCACCAATTCTCTGACTGTCGAAGGCGGCAGCATAAGGGCCGCCTTCCAGGTGCGTTCGAAGCTCTACAACAATATTTACATGGTGGCGGCGGACATCCAGGGCCCCGGTCTGGACGGGCCGGACGACATAGGTGTCTGGGCGTCCGGAGAGATCCAGGGCACAGACGCAACCTTGTCCTGGGTCAATTCAGAAGCCCGGGACAACACCGAGTTGCTGGGCGGGTCCCAGCAGGGAACGACCCGCTTCACTCCGACGGCCCACGGGATCCGTGAGTCGATCCAGTGCGTTAAAGACGAACTGGCCGGCAGCTAGCCCGGCCCGTCAGGCTGATCCGCTCCGCGAATCGTAAATCCGCGGCGATATTCGTGGTTTTTCGATGGCGCCGGAGTGTGTGCCGTTTTTCACAATCCCTTCAGGGGTAACAACTTGTATTGCATGATGTATGATGCCTCCGGTATGCAGAAAACGCTGCGTCACACATAAATTCAAGCGAATACTAGTCACACAAGGAGGCTGCCGTGATGCGAAAAACAACGATCTACTGGTTAGGTCTGTTAGTTGCCTTCTCGGTTGCAATCGCGGTGGCCTGCGCCAGCGAAGAAGCCGAGCCCACCGCTACCACTGCCCCAGCAGTCCAGCCCACGGCCACGACGGCGCCCGCTCCGGACCCGACGGCAACCACTGCGCCGGCCGCCGCCATGCCCGGCGAGGTCAAGGATGTGCCGAGGGACCGGACGGTCAAGCACATCATCGGCGGACGTGAGGGCAAGTACGTCGGCCACGAAATACACAACCCCTACAGCACGTCGGCCGGAGAGACCGTAGCGCGGGTGCTCATTCGTGAGCCGCTCTACTACTTCTCTGCTTTTGAAAACAAAGAGATCCCATGGCTGGCGACGGACTGGGAGTACACAGACGACTTCCTGGGTCTCACGTACAAGCTACGCGACGGCGTGACGTGGAGCGACGGTGAGGCGTTCAACTGCGACGACGTGGCCTACACGTACAACACGTTGACCGAACTTGGCCCTAAAGTTCGATGGGGCACTGACGCCGAGCAGTTCGTAGAGAAGGTCGAGTGCACGGACGATTTGACCGCGGTGTTCACATTCAAGCGCCCAGCGCCCAAGTGGCACCACTTCATTAGCTACAAGTTCGACATCGGGATCCACCTCGTGCCGGAGCACGTCTACAGTGCGGCCGGGGACTGGACCGAGTTCAGAGACTTCGACCTGGACAAGGGCTGGCCCCTCAGCACAGGCCCGTGGAGCGTCGTAGCTGCTTCACCGGAACAAATCGTGTTCGACCGCGTAGCGTCCGAAGACGACTGGTGGGCCTCAAGACAGGGTTACTGGAAGTTCCCTCAGGTCGAGCGCTTCATCCAGTTGCCGCTCGTTGGCGGCGCCACGCAGGCCGCACAGTCGCTGGTCAAGAACGAGGTCGACACCGCCGGCCCTGGTGGACTGCTCTCAGTGGCTTTGCACGAAGAGGTCCAGGCACAGAACCCGAAGATCATCACCCACAACCTGCGGGAGAAGCCCTACGGGTTCCTGAACTGGTACACGGCCAACATCGAGATCAATAACGAGAGACCGCCGTTCGACGACAAGAACGTCCGGTGGGCCATCAGCCTGTTCCTGGACCGCGAGAAGATGATCGACACGGCCTTCAAGGGCGCCGGGAGCATCTCCCGCGTGCCGTGGCCGGCGTTCGCGGGCTTGCAGCCGTTCACGGAGGCAATTGAACACCTGCTCCAGGGTGACTACCCGACCGACGCATACGATCCCGAGGCCGGGGCTGCAAGGCTCCGTGAGTCCGGCTGGGAGAAAAACTCGGACGGTATGTGGGAGAAGGACGGAGAACTCATCACCTGTGACATCATCGGCTACGCGAGCTTCGCCGCCCAGGGCCCGGTGATAGCCGAACTGCTGAGGCAAGAGGGCATCGACGCTTCGTACAGCATGCCGCCCGACTTCGGCACCAGGCGGGCGACCGGCGACTACAGTTGCGCCACGGCAGGACACGGCGGAAGCGTGGGTGATGACCCGTACTTCACCTTCAGGCTGTACCTGTCGCAACACTCAACGGCCGGCACAGGAAACGTAAACGTCTACCGCTACTCGAACCCCGAATTCGACGCCATCATCGAGGAGATGGCCGAGGTACCCAACACGGACCAGGAAGAGCTAAAGAGGTTGACCGTCAAGGCCATGGAGATATGGCTGGACGAGTTGCCGGACGTCCAGTTGCATGACTTCTACCAGGCGCCGGCTATCAACACCTGCTACTGGGAGAACTGGCCCACGTACGCCAATGGCAGACAGGGCATGTCCGGCACAGGACACCTGACCTACAACCTGGCGCTGTACGAGTTGGAACACACCGGCGGCTGCTAGTAACCGACAGTGAAAGATCGAGCCCTGTCAGGCCGATGCGCCCGGCGGAGTTGAGCAGGAGAGAGGGCACGGGGGACCGTGCCCTCTCTCAGACGCCTTGAAGATGACGGTCAAAATCCGGACCGGTGTGCCGCGGGTCCTTCGCTCATGGAGCGGTGTGTTACGATGCCGCCTCCGGGCGAACAGCGCCCCGGCGCTTTGCGCCATGCCAGGAAACCTGCCCGTCGAACGGTTACTTCGCTCACCCGGCGCACACGGTCTTCGGAGAGGGTCAAAATGGGCTCCGCGCACTTCCCTACCCTGTCGCCGGACTCACAAAGGCATATCGACTAAAAATTTACCGTGAAGGCCGACTACGTAATAAAACGAGTGCTGCTGTTTGTCGCGGTTGTTTGGCTCGCCGCGACCATTAACTTCTTCATTCCTAGGATCGGCGGTCGAGACCCCGTCCTCGAGAAACTGATAAGTGAGGCCGCGCTCAACCAGGGATTCTTGCAGACGGGCTACCAGCAGATGGCCGAGGAGTACCAGAAGAAATTCGGCCTTGATCAACCTCTGATATTTCAGTACTTCACGTTTCTCAGAGATACGGCTCAGTTGAAGCTGGGCAGTTCTATCTCGCAATTCCCCGTGACGGTAAATGAGCTCCTCTTGAACGCAATGCCGTGGACGATCGGCATGCTGGGAACGGCGACCGTGATGGCCTTTGGAGTTGGGTCGTTCCTCGGCGCGTACATTTCGTGGCGCGGGGCCCCCAACTACGTCAAGGCCATGGTCCCGGCCCTGTTTACGATATCGGCAATTCCGTATTACCTCCTGGGGCTGGTCCTCCTGTACATATTCGCCTTCTCGTTGTCCTGGTTCCCGATATTCGGAGGCTATGACGCCGGGACTTTCCCGGAGTGGAGCGTCAGCTTCATTACCAACATCCTCAGGCACTCGTTCCTACCCGCGCTTTCCATCGTGCTGGCCGGGATCGGGTTCTGGGCCCTTGGAATGCGCGCCATGATGGTCACCATGCAGGGTGAGGACTACATGGTGCAGGCGGACGCGCTGGGCCTGAAGGACAGGCGGATCTTCTGGAAGTACGCCGTCCGCAACGCCATCCTGCCCCAATCAACTGCGTTCGCGCTTTCCCTCGGCCACGTAGTCTCCGGGGCCGTATTGGTCGAAGTCATATTTGGCTACCCGGGGATAGGCAGTCTCCTGTTCCTGGCCATACGCGAATTCGACTACTTCGTGATATCCGGGATCGTCCTGATAGTGATTGTCGCAATCGCGCTGGCGATGATGGTGATAGACCTGGTTTACCCGTTGATCGACCCGCGTATCACATACCAGCAGGCTTGATGATGGCGTTGGCGGCTGAAAGCACCCGATTCGGGATAGAGCGATTCCTGAGCGGCAACGCGCTGCTCACGTACCGCTATATGCGGCGCAATCCGTTGCTGCTGGGCGGCCTTGCGATCCTGCTGGCCCTGTTTCTTTTCTGGGCGATCGGATCGCTGATCGTATCTCCCGAAGAGACTCGCCCGCTTGCGGCCATCCCGCGCCAGAAGCCGTCGATGGAGTTCCCGTTGGGCACGGACGAGGTCGGACGCAACATCTTTGCGGTGATGGTCTCAGGGACCGCATTGACGCTCCGCATCGGCCTCATAGCCGGAGCGGTTGGACTGGCCATCGGCGCGATCATCGCATTCGTCGCGGGTTACTACGGCGGAATCGCGGATACCGTAATTCGCGGGACGGTGGACACCCTGCAGACCGTGCCCCAACTCCTGATCCTGATCATCATCGCCGCCTCGGTCCGTAGCGGGTTGAACGTCGACCAGATGGCGTTGATCATCGCGACGCTTGCCTGGATAACGCCCGCCCGGACAATCCGCGCCCAGGTCCTGACGCTGAGAGAGAGGACTTACATCGATATTGCGCGGCAATCCGGCATGAGCGGCCTGGAGATAATCTTCAAAGAACTCATGCCGAACCTTATGCCATACATGGTGGCCAGCTTCGTACTGGCCGTCGCTTCGGCAATACTGGCGTCGATAGGCCTCGAAGCGCTCGGTCTCGGACCCCTCGAGTCGCCAACGCTGGGGATGACGATCTACTGGAATATCTACTTCGGGTCCCTGCTGCTTGGCCTGTGGTGGTGGTGGGCGCCGCCGATAATAATCATCGTCCTCCTCTTTGTCGGGCTGTTCCTGGTCACGGCTGGCCTCGATGAATGGGCGAATCCCAGGCTGAGACGACGCGTATGACCCTGACCCAGTCCGACACACGCACAACGCCCGGGCCGGCCGACGAACGCGAGGTGGTCCTGGACGTTCGCGGCGTCTGCGTCGAATACGGCACGGACGAGGGGCAGGTCCAGGCCGTCGACGGCGCCACCTTCATGTTACGGCGGGGCGAACGCCTCGCGTTGGTGGGTGAGTCCGGTTGCGGAAAGACAACCCTGGCAATGGCCCTGATGCGCCTTACGCGTCCGCCCGGGCAGGTGACCGACGGGCAGGTGCTTCTCGACGGCAAAGACCTGTTGCAGCTAAACGACCAGGAGATGCGAGAGACCCGCCTCGCCGGAATAGCCCTGGTGCAGCAGGGCGCTATGAATTCGCTCAACCCGGTCCTTCGGGTGCAGGATCAGATGATCGACGCCCTGCAGGACCACGGCGTGCAGGGGGCAAAGGAACAGCTTCGGGAGCGGGTGGGCGACCTGCTGGAACGAGTGGGCCTGAGGCGCGAAGTAGCCCGAATGTACCCGCACGAACTGAGCGGCGGCATGAAACAGAGAGTCGGCATCGCCACCGCGACGTCCCTGGACCCGAGGGTGATCGTGGCCGACGAGCCCACCAGCGCCCTGGACGTCGTCGTGCAGAGACAGGTAATGGTCACGCTCGGCCGCCTGCAGCAGGGCCTGGAGGCGGCGGTGATACTGGTCGGGCACGACATGGGACTGGTGGCGCAGTTCGCCGACACAGTGGGCGTGATGTACGCCGGAAAACTGGTGGAGGTTGGCCCGGTTGAGCAGATATTCGAGGAACCGCTCCACCCCTACACAAGCCTCCTGATCGAGAGCCTGCCGAACTTACGTGAAAAGCGTGAGCGGTTGGAAGGCATTCCGGGCCTGCCGCCGCCTCTAATCAATCTTCCGCCGGGGTGTGTCTTCTACCCCCGGTGCCCCTCCGCCATGGACCACTGCGCGGAGATCTCCCCGGTTTTCGAAGAAGCCCGGGCGGGTCGCCACGTCGCATGCCACCTGTACCAGGAGACGGGGGCGCGATCATGACCACCGGGAACGCCGGGCTGGAGCTACGCAGGGTCACGAAGGAGTTCGGAGGCGGCTACTTCAACAAGGACGTGACCGTAGCCGTCGATGACATATCACTGTCGATCTCATCCGACCAGCCCGGAATTACCGCCATTGCCGGCGAAAGCGGGAGCGGCAAGACGACGATAGCGCGGCTGCTGATGGGCATCGTCGCCCCGACCTCGGGCGAGGTCCTGTACAACGGCAAAAATGTTACGAAGATGTCGCGCTCCGAACGTTCGGAGTACCGGCGCGAGATACAGCCGATCTTCCAGGACCCGTTCGAGGTCTATAACCCGTTCTACAAGATCGACCACATATTCACGACACCTGTCTCGAAGTTCAAGCTGGCAGGTTCGAAGGCGGAGGGCCGGAAGCTGATCGAAGGGGCTCTGGAGTCGGTGGGCCTGCGCCCGGATGAGACCCTGGGACGCTTCCCGCATCAACTGAGCGGAGGCCAGCGGCAGAGAGCCATGGTCGCAAGGGCGCTGATGTTGAAGCCGCGGATTATCCTCGCTGACGAGCCCGTTTCGATGGTTGACGCGTCCATACGCGCCACCATCCTCGACAGCATCAGGCAACTCAATCGCGAGCTCGGCATCGCCGTCGTCTATATCACCCACGACCTCACAACCGCATACCAGGTAGCGGAAAATATCGTCATCCTCTACCGGGGTTCTGTTGCAGAGGCCGGCAACGTGGAACAGGTGATCAAGGACCCCAAACACCCGTACACGCAACTACTGGTGGAGTCCATCCCGCAGCCCGATCCAAAGCGGCGATGGGATGAGTACAACATCGGCTCGGTCGCGGAATCCAGACAGACACAAGGTTGCAAGTTCGCCGACCGGTGCCCCGCCGTCATGGACGAATGCTGGACAACCATTCCAGAGCTGTACAAGTCCGACGAGAGTCGCGCCGCAAGCTGCTTCCTGTACAAGGAAGCCCCGATGCTAACGGACCGCGACCTTGCCGCCACGTTTGCGCCTCCGTCTCAGGCCGTCGGCAACGGCCAGGGGCCATAAGCCGAGGTCGCAGTCCGACTGAGTTGCTCAGCGTGCGGCTCACGCCCGGTGCGCGGCGAAGAAGTCCTCGTCGAACTCCAGTCCCAGCCCGGGTTGTTCCCGCAGGTAACAGGTACCGTCGCGCAGGTCCAGCGTCTCAGCGTATAGCTTCGACCAGAGTTCCGTCTCTTCGCCAGCCGGCCCGGCAGAGACGATGAGGCCGTTCGGCAACGCCGCTATGAGGGGCGCCAGAAGTTCCGGGAACGAAGCGCCGTGCGGGGCGGCCTTCACGTGAAACGCCTCGGCGAGCGCCGCCATCTTGAGCCACGGCGTATAACCTCCGGCCCCAAGTATGTCCGTCTGGAGGATCTTTATGCCGCCGCGCTCGACCAGGTCCCGACAGGCGTAGATGGTGCACTCGCTCTCCCCGGCGGCAACGGAGATTCGAGTGTTCGCCGCCAGGAACGCCATTCCGCCTACCTCGTCGTCCCACAACACCGGCTCCTCCAGCCAGTAGACGTTGTGCTCCTCCAACCTCCGCGCCGTTTCGACGGCGGTCCAGGGGTCCCATATCTTGTGCACGTCGATCATCAGCAGGGGCTCGGGGCCGATCGCCTCCCGGATGAGTTTGGCCGTGAGGACTATCTGGTCGGGCGGCTCACCCATCACGTGGTATTTCGTCGCTCGATAGCCCATGTCGTGGATGAAGTGCGCCGACCACTCAGCGTGCTGCTCGGGGGTGCGGAGGGCCATGCGGCCGTCGGCGTAAGCCGGTATCTCGTTGCGGAAGCCGCCGAGGAGACGATGCACAGGCGTATCCAGCATCTTGCCCTTTAAGTCCCAGACCGCTATGTCCAGCGCGCCCATGCCGTTGACCAGTTCCCGCTGGTCGCGCCGCAGATTGCCGATGGACTTGTACATCGAGTGCCAAATCCGCTCGTTATTCATCGGGTTTTGGCCGACGATCAACGGCCCCAACTCGTTGATGGCTGGGCCGTGGTGTTCCAGCACGTGGCAGATGCCGGTTAAGCCCTCGTCTGTGTGGACCTTGAGGCCGGCGTGGGCCGAGCTGTTGTAGCCCGTCCGGGTGGTGGCGGTCAGCGGGATGAATTCGACCTCGGTGATTTTCATTTTGTCCTCCCCCGTTACTGGTTATCTGTAGGTGAGCCGGTATGCGCCTGGTCTGCCGAAGATCGTGTTTGACCATCAATCGTTGGCCCTCAGGCTGCGTAGCGAGCCAGGAATTCTTCGTCGAACTCCAGGCCAAGCCCGGGCCGGTCGCTCAGTTCGATGACGCCGTCGCGGATTTCAATCGGTTCACAGTAGAGCCTGGACCAGATCTCCGGCACCTGGCCCTTTGGAAACGCGGAGACGATCATCCCGTTTGGGACAGCGGCGATCAGCGGCGCGGCCAGTTCCGGGAACGATGCGCCATGCGGAGAGATCAGGGCATGGTAAGCCTCTGCGAGCCCGGCCATCTTCAACCACGCCGTGAAGCCGCCTGCGGTGAGGATGTCGGTCTGCAGGACCTTGATCCGGCCCCGTTGGAGCAGGTCTCGACAGCGGTACAGGTTGTATTCGCTTTCCCCTGCCGCCACGGCGATGCGGGTACCGGCCGACAGGTACTGCATTCCGCCAACCTCGTCGTCCCAGGCCACGGGCTCCTCCAGCCACGTCACGTCGTATTCTTCCATCTGCCGGGCGGTGTGGACGGCAATCCGCGGCCTCCACCGCTTGTGCACGTCGACCATGATCTGGACGTCCGGCCC
Organism: Dehalococcoidia bacterium; assembly: GCA_034421215.1. GTDB lineage: Bacteria > Chloroflexota > Dehalococcoidia > Lucifugimonadales > Lucifugimonadaceae. The sequence goes on along the minus strand of DAOUKO010000031.1, from coordinate 4,498 downwards.
AACGGCGCGACGAATCCGGCGCACCGTCTCGACCACCACGTCAGGCCCCTCATCCATCACGTGGTACTTGATTGCGCGATACCCCTCGTCGACGTAGCGCGCCGCCCACTCCGCCATACCGTCGGGACCGCGGTAGAACATCGCGCCGTCCGCGTAGGCGGGAATGGAGTCACGGTAACCTCCCAGCAGGCGGTGCGCCGGGGCTTCGAGTATCTTGCCCTTCAGGTCCCACAGTGCGATGTCGAGCGACCCTATGGCCGTCACGGTCCCTCGCCGGTCGGCGTCCAGGTTGCCGATACTCCGGTACATGGCCTGCCAGAGTCGTTCGGTCTCAAGTGCGTCCTGTCCGATCAGCATCGGCGCCAGTCGGTTCTCGATGATGCTCCTGGTCGCGGCGAGGCACCTGCTGATTCCCGTCGGCCCGCCGTCGGTGTGCACCATCAACACGCCGTGCTGTGCGCTGTAGCGCCCGTATTGCCGCTCGAGTTCCAGGGTCAGTACTTCGATGCTCTTTATCTTCATGTCGAGGACTTAACCGATCACGATACTCGCAAGACTTTGCCTGGTGACAAATTCGGGACGCGGGCATTGTAGGGGGCTGGTCGAATTTGGTCACGCCGCCAATATTCTTGATCCTTTCCAGTCTCTCCATGCCTCCAGGGCGGGAAGAAAACCCATTTGGCGGTCAATTTTGGGCCGACTCCCGTAAGATGGGCGCACAGGATTCCTTGAGTCAGGAGATAGTCATGGGAGCCTCACACGACAGCATCGGTCAAGCGATCCTCGACCGCCTCGGCATCGAGCCGATAGTCCAGGCCGGCGGACCCAACACCAAGCACTCAGGCTCAAGCCCGCGCCCCGAAGCCTGGGCCGCGATGGAATTCGCCTCCCAACACTTCTTTCAGATGGATGAGCTACTGATCGCGGCGGGAAAGGACATCGCCAACATGATCGGCGTGCCTGCGGCCACGGTAACCGCCGGGGCGGGCGCAGGGCTGGTGGTGCAGGCCGCCGCAGCCGTGGCGCGGGACGACCAGGACCGTATCGCCAGGCTTCCCGATACGGAGGGGATGCCGAACGAGTTGATCCTCCAGCGGGGGCACCACTTTGGTTACGAGAGGCTCTACCTCGTTCCGGGTACCAGGTTCGTAGAAGTGGGCGACGCCGACGGCTGTACCGGGGAGCAAGTCGAAGAGGCGATCACCGATCGGACCGCAGGCATAATCCACCTGGAATCTGCATTCCTGCCGAACAACCTGGTGCCCCTTCCCGAACTGGCCGAGATTGCACACTCACGCGGTCTGCCCGTCCTGTGCGACGCCGCCTCCGTGCTTCCGCCGCGGGCCAACTTGACGCGCTTCGTGGAACAGGGTGCCGACCTCGTGAGCTTCAGCGGCGGCAAGACCATCCGGGGGATACAAAGTTCCGGACTGCTGCTGGGCAACGAGGAGTGGGTGGAGTACGCACGGTTGAACAATGCGCCTAACAGCGGCATTGCGCGGGGTCAGAAGGTATCCCGGGAGGAGATATTCGGGCTGATTGCCGCAGTCGAGGCCTTCCTGGCAGGCGACGAGGAGCAGGAGACCGCGGATTACCGGCGGAAGATGGCAGGCGTGGTGGACCGCATCGCCGAGATTCCGGGAATCCTGGCGCGAGTAGAGCACGATCCACCGGACCATCGCATCCCGCACGCAGTGGTCTACTTCACCGACGATTGGAAGGGTCCCGACAGGATGGAGGTCCAACGCCGTCTCCTTGATGGCTCTCCCCGCGTGTACATCCAGGTCATAGGTTCCTCAGGAGAGTTGTACGTCGATCCCATGAACCTCGAAGAGGGGCAGCACGAGGTGGTTGCGGAGCGGCTGCGCGAAGTGCTCCTGGAGGCCGCAGGCGGGCCATAGGTAACTGCGTTGTGGTATCCACCTAAAGAGCACAACGGCCGAAGCAGACAGTTACACGAATTCGTCTTGGTTGTGCCAAGCAATACCACACTTGTAGGGGTGAGTTTCAAACCCACCCTGACCCCACTGTGGCCCCCCAAGCCGCCTCTGGACATTGCGTAATGATGACAACTTTGCCGCCGTGCAACGCCGAAAGCGGGTTTGAAACCCGCCACTACGAATTGGTTTGGCGGAAGCCCCACAAGACCCTTCTGTGAGTACGGGGAACAGCAGTCTCGGTGAACTGAGGCGGCAGGAGTCCGAACGGCTGGCCGAGGAACGCCGGTACCGGTTCACCCTGGTCCTTGCTGTCGCCCCCGTGAGCGCCGCCATGGCCCTGGCGGTGCTGTACGTCACCGTTCCCTCAACGTTTGCGGAGCGGTACGTCTACTCGGAGATTGCTCGCCCGCCGTTGGGTGAGTTCATGCGGGCCGCCGTGGTTGTGCCAATCGTTGGAGCCATGTTGGGCTCGGCGCTGACCTACGCGGCGACCGATCTCCTTGGCGTCCCCCGCAGCCCGGCGCGGCTTCTCTTCACGTTCTTGTTGGTCGGCGTCTTTTTCGGCCTGTTCGTACCGCTGGCGACCGCGCTGGTGCTTCCGGTCAATCTCTTACTTGTCGAAGTGACCACGAATTTCAGGTCCGGCGAGGAACTCGTCGACGATCTGCTCGCAGCCGTATTCGGGACCCCTGGACTGCTGTTCATCTACTGGGCGCAGGGCCTTTACACCGGGGTAGTGACTGGTCTCGTGGTAGCCGTGGTCTCATTCTCGAGCGTGCTGGCAACTGGTCGAGGCGCAGACACTGCGCTCAATTACAGGCCAGCCGCGCTCTCTTTGGTCATTGGGTCGGCGCTGCTCGCGCTGCTCCTGGCCGGGCCGTTTGGTCTCTACGAAGGCTTGATCAGGCAGGTCGCGGGAAGATGACCGGCCGGTGCGAAAGCGGCCCGAAGATTGACACCGTTTTCGGGCGGGCATAGTGTAGCGCTACCCAATAAATCGAAATCCATCTTCAACAGGGAGAATAAAATCAATGGCCAGGGCAACAAACGTTTCGGATATCGTGGATGGCGAGGTTGAGCTTGTAGCGACCGGGTTTACGTTCACCGAGGGGCCGGTATGGCACCCGGACGGATTCCTGATCTTTTCAGACCCCGGCGGCAACCGGCAGTACCGAGTTACGCCCGGAGAAAACGCGACCCTCATCCGCGAGGGCGAAAGCCCCGATGGCGCCACCCTGGATATCGACGGCCGGCTGGTGACCTGCGACCAGGCAGGACGCAAGGTGGTGGTCGTCGACTACGAAAGCGGCGAAATCGAAGTCCTGGTAGACGGTTACCAGGGCAAGAAGATGAACATGTGCAACGACGTCGTGGGCAAGTCGGACGGAACGCTCTACTTCTCAGATCCGGAGGCTCAACTGACCGACGACCAGAAGGAAATCGGCACGAACGCCCTCTTCAAGCTGACGCTGGACGGCGAACTGACGATGATCGCCGACGATGTCGCCTACCCGAACGGCATCGCCTTCTCCCCGGACGAGTCCCTGGCCTATGTGGTCGACACGCGCCCCGATCCACACGTAAAGGTGTACGACGTAACATCGGACGGTATGTTCGCGAACACCCGTCGATTCGCAGACATGCCTTACGTTCCGTCTTTGTCGGCCGCGCCGTTCACTCACACCGTTAGCGCCAAGCCGCGCCCTGCCCACGAGGCGGCCGGCGTGCCTGACGGCATAAAGGTGGACGTGGAAGGCAGGGTCTACTGCACCGGCCCAGCCGGGACCTGGGTCTGGGAGTCGGATGGCGCCCACCTCGGCATCATCACAACCCCGGAACTGCCTGCCAACTGCGCATTTGGCGACGCCGACAACAAAACGCTGTACATCACCTCCAGGACATCCGTATACCGGGTCAGGATGACCACGCCCGGGTGCCCCGTGCCGCGGCGTTAGCCCAGCCAACCTGCCTGTGGCACAACCACACCCCGACGCTGGCCTGACCCCTCGGTAGGGGTGCCTCTCGTGGGCACCCGCCGGGGCGGACGGGCGGCGCGGCTCTACCCCCACCAACCTGCCACACAACCACACACACCTCCCCCGTCGTGCCCTCCATCGTCGCCCCGCACTCCGATGCGGGGCCGGTACCCAAGGTGGGGCTCCCACTCCCTCGTCGTGCCGGGGTAACTCGGTACCCACGGTGGGGCATGGGCGGCGCGGCTACCACCCTTTCACTTACCGTCTTCCCCGACCTCCGTACCCCGTCTTCCCCGACTCCGATCGGGGACCCAGGGGAGCGCGGCTACCCCCTCCAACCGCCATGCACACACACCTCACCCGTCGTGCCCTCCATCGTCGCCCCGCACTCCGATGCGGGGCCGGTACCCATGGTGGGGCGCGGGACGGGCGCGGCTACCCGCTTACTGCCAATCCCACACATCGTTCAATGTCATCCCGAAAGCCTGTGAACTTTTTCGGATTCTGTTGCTGCAGAGGTTTATCTGGCTGACGGAAAGCGCCTGTGGGACGGTTTGTCGGGCCTGGTGTTGGTCGGGAGGG